>JBHENP010000014.1:0-54922 GCA_046261995.1 Pyrinomonadaceae bacterium | reverse complement strand
CCCCATCGAGATGGTCATCTGGGTGTCGAGCGGACGATCGACAATCTCGAATTGCGGTGGAACGTTAACGTTAGAGGTGCTCACCCTGAGTATCCTTAGCGTATCCTTCGATCTTCATTGGCAATTGGAAATCGCCAATCACTTGAGGCTATATGGTTCGTAGCCACGCAACGGAAAGTCTTTTCTGAGCGCGTACCCTTGCCAGTCATCGGGCAAAAGAATTCTTCTCAAGTCCGGATGTCCATCGAAAATGACGCCGAAGAAATCAAAAGTTTCCCGTTCGTGCCAGTTTGCCGTTCGCCAGACGTTGGTAACCGTAGGCACTTGCAAATCGTCTTCGGTTAACAAAACCTTCAGTCTTAGGCGATGATGGATAGTTGTTGAAAACAGGTGGTAATTGACTTCAAACCGGGGCTCTTCCTCCGGTCCGCGATCGACGCCGCAAAGGTCTGCGAGAAAATCAAAACGTGCTTCCGGGGAGGTCTTAAGGTGCGAGCACACCGCTTGAATATGTTCCCGCGTCACTATCGCCGTTACTTCGCCAAAAGCCTCTCGAACTTCAGTTATCCAGTCTGGGTGCTCACGCTGCAACGCCGTCACCAAAGGAGACGGCGTTGAATTCTGAGTTGAAGGTGTGGGGGTCTGCCCCGGCAAAACCTGCTGGTTGTCTACCCCGTTTGTCATTCTGTGAATCGCCCAGTTACGAGGAGCGGCGGCGTTCGTGTTTTGAAGCGATTGTATAAGGCCGCGATTCCGGCAGCGTGTTCTGTCGGGCCGTTGATCCGTCAGTGACGGGTAGAGTTCCGGGTACGACCGCCTCGCGGGCTTCGTCTTCTGGAACGTCTCGGCGGTCTCGCGAAGATTCGTTCATCACCTTGTCTTGTAACATCATCACGGCGTGAATCAGCATCTCTGGACGTGGCGGACAGCCAGGAATGTAAACGTCCACCGGGACAATCTTGTCCACACCCTGAACGATCGCGTAGTTATCGAATACTCCGCCGGAGGTTGCACATGCGCCCATGGAAATCACCCACTTCGGTTCCGGCATCTGATCGTAGATACGTCTTAGCACCGGGGCCATCTTTCGTGAAACCCGACCCGAGACAATCATCACATCGGCCTGGCGCGGACTGGCGCGAAAAACCTCGGAACCAAAACGCGCCAGGTCGTTGCGCGAAGACGTGGCGTTCATCATTTCTATGGCGCAACAAGCCAGCCCAAACGTCGCCGGCCACAACGATGATTTGCGCGCCCAGTTGATTAGGGAATCCAGACGCGTGGTTAAAACTTCTGGCAGGGCCGCGCTAATGACGTTTTCGAGTCCCATAATTAACCAAAAAACCTATGCAGCCGTGCGGGTTTGTCCGAGCCGTCGCCTTTCCATATCGGCCAGCAAACGGGCTTCAGCTTCGGCGTCGCGACGAGCCCGATCGCTCCAGTCGAAAGCATCTTTCTTAATAACGTAAACATACCCGGCCAGCAGCAACACGATAAAAATTATCATTTCGAAGTAGACAATATTTTTAAGATCGTAGGCAGGACTCGCAAGGGTTTTGAAGACCACCGCCCAGGGAATGAGGAAGATGACCTCAATATCAAACAGGATAAAAATCATCGCGATCAGATAGAACTTCACTGAAAAGCGCTCACGTGCGTTGCCGACCGGGTCCTTGCCGCATTCATACGGCATCAACTTCGTTCTCGTCCTTTTTCGCTGTCCGATAAACTGTGAAATAAAAATGTTAACAACGGCGAAACCGCCGGCCACGACGAACATCAAGAGAATTGGCAGATAGTCGTTAAGACGAAAAGGCATCTTGAAATCCTAGCCGGGCCCTGTTGCAAACCAGACCGATGCGTGTCTGTTGCCACTGACCGCGGCGACTGACACGTGTGATTCTAGATTGAGAATCATTGTACAAGCCGAATCGTAGTCCAAGTGATCGAGGGTGTCAAGCAACACTATCTCGCAAAAAAGCGAGCAGAAAATGGCAATTGACCCTGCAAAAATTACTGTGTTAACGTGCAGGGCAGCCTTTCGACAGGCCACCTGGTTTGAACCTCCGGCAGGATGATTTGATTCCGATTCAGCTAAAGTGATCACCGGCTACAACACGGACGTGGAACATGGTGGCGTCGTCTATCATGTGCAAACGGAAGATAAGGGACTCGACACACCTCTGATCCTCTCGCTCGTTTATTCGGGCGGGGCTATTCTCGCCAGCAAGCGTTCCCGCTACGAAGATCTGATTGCCTCCGGTTTTAGCGATGAGGCGCTCAGCGAACGATTGAAGCGCCAACACCTGCTGATCTGTGCGGCAATCCACGCTGGACGTGTCGGTGACCTCAAGCGTATGGCGGGTGCAGAGTCCGATTTGGGTAGCGTTGAGATGCCGGTCGACACGGTGCCGCCGGCACCGTCCCCGGGAGAGAAGAACGCGGATGAAGACGTCACTTTGCAGGAACTGCCAGCCCCGACCCCTCCGACAGCGGATGCCGGTTCGGCGGATACTTACACAATTCACGATCCGCGACGGCAGTCGCCGCTGGGCGAGGTAGCGAAGGAGGAGGAGGGCATAAAAGTGAGTCTCCTCGACGAGCAAGAGTTTCGGTCGGGCGATGCCTTGACGTTGCGCATTATGGTTAGCCAACTATCAGGCACGAGCGCAAAACCAATGAACGGCGCCGTAGTATCCGTCAAGGTGCTGGGGACGGCATTCAGACCCATGATCTACTCAATGAAGACGCAAAAAGACGGAGTGGCCACTGTTACTGCTCAGATACCGAAATTCACTTCTGGCCGCGCGGCTATTCTGATACGGGCCCTGGCCGGTGGAAATGAGACCGAACTGCGGCGCGTTATTCATGCCGCTTGAACGAATTGAGCGAGTCTCTTGAACCTGCGAATAAATGGCGAAGACCGCGAAGTCGTCGATAATGTCTCGCTTAAAGAACTAGTCACACAACTCGACCTCACACCCGAGCGAATAGCAATCGAACTCAATCAACAGGTGGTGCGTCGTGCGGACTGGCCTTCCACTGTGCTGAGGGAAAACGATCAGCTAGAAATTGTGCACTTCGTGGGCGGCGGAGAAGAATGCAGCTTCGTGGGTTGAGCGATTCGACTCGATGAACGCGATCCACGAAATTACACGAACCGACACGAAAATCCTTGTTAGTGCCATTTCGTGTGAGTTCGTGGATCGTGTCTAATCCCGCGTTTTTATTTGCGCTCATTCCGGTGTAAAGTCTTTCTCAATATCTGGCAAGCGAGCTTGGATTATGCCAACAGCGGTATCAACTAAAGCGGATCGTTTGACAATCGGCGAACGAACATTTACGTCTCGCTTGATCATCGGTACGGGGAAATATCGCTCCTACGATGAGATGAAAGCGGCGCATCGTGCCTCGGGCGCGGAGATGGTTACTGTTGCGGTCAGGCGTGTGCCACTTGATCGCGGCACCGAGTCGTTTCTTGATCATCTGGATCCAGCGATGCAGCTATTGCCTAACACCGCGGGCTGCTACACCGCCGAAGAAGCGATTCGGACTGCGCGTTTGGCCCGAGAAGCCTTGCAGACTGATTTGATCAAACTAGAAGTAATCGGTGATCAAACAACACTATTTCCGGATAACGAACAGACGCTCGAGGCCGCGCGCGTTTTAGTTAAGGAAGGTTTCGTCGTACTTCCATACTTCACGGATGACTTGATCATGGCCAAGAAACTACTTGACGCCGGCTGTCCAGCCGTCATGCCCCTGGCCGCGCCCATCGGGTCAGGTCTCGGCGTTCAAAATCCCGCCAATCTCAGGATCATGCGCGAGCAACTTCCCGAAGCGACAATTATCGTGGACGCCGGAGTAGGTACGGCCAGCGATGCGGCCATCGCCATGGAACTGGGTGCGGATGCGGTCTTGATGAACACCGCAATCGCCGAAGCGCAAGACGCAGCGAAGATGGCCCAGGCGATGAAGCTGGCAATTGAGGCCGGAAGGCTGGCTTACCTGGCTGGTCGAATGTCGAAGCGACTATATGCCAGCGCGTCGAGTCCTCTTACGGGCGTGGTCCGCTGACCTTCATCCGGTTCAAAAATGTAACCTTTTCAGCGTGGCTTACTCTAGGTTCGGGCGTTGCCATAAAAAACGGGTGGAGGTGGTGGCTGGGGAGGGGGCATCGGCTCCGGAGTAGGCAGAAATACTTTCGCGTAGGCTGTCGCCCAGGATGCTCTAGTTAAAGGCATCACGAGGACCAGCCCGAAACAGCACATCATTATCCCAAGAGTGGAGATCGCCAGCTCGAGTAGCAACAGTCCAATTACGCCACCAAGATTTTCTCTCGCCGCCCGCGCACTTAACTTCGTAGCTTCCCACCCTGATAAGTTCTTGTCGACGACGAGTTGGTACGCGAAAGCGAAGATGACACCTGTTATCAGAAAGGCGATAACATACAGAAGTACCAGTCCCGAAATGAAGCCGATCGTTTGGAGCACCACTTCATCCGGCATTGGCTCCAAACCGGGATAGTTTCTCTCTATTTCATCCAGCCTCATCTCAAGTAGCTTGATGCCAATTGGTACCGGGAGAAAAAACAATCCGCTCAACAACGTTACCACAAAAGCGGGACTAAAACGCTGAAAACCTTTGCTGAGATCATTGAATGAGGCTGACTGACCGCGCATGCGGCCTAGCAAGGCTGCGAAAATGCCGCACATCCACGCGCCCCAGATTAGTCCTGCGAAGGGAACGCAGCACGCAAGCACTATAATGATTAAGCAAAGGCCGGCAAAGAGAAAGCACTGATCCTTTACCAGGCTCCAACCCTGATTCAAACACTCGAATGGTTTTACGGCGCCAGCTCTGAACTCGGGTGATTGGTAATCTGAGAATAGTGAGTAACTCATGTCGAGTCTAAACGGGCGGAAACTGGCCGCGGACTATACTAGGGTTTGGTGGTTTAGGAAAACGAGAATTGGTTGAGGGTAATGCGTTGGTCTGCATAGATGCAGTACCGACATCTGTGAGTGCTCTCTAGGTCCATGTTGTCAGCTTGCAAACCTCTCAGTCACACCGTGGCTTTAGCCGGTGCAGACCTTGACCCCTGATGCCCCTAACCGTTTTAACGGTTTGAAGTGGGCCGAGGCTCAGACTCAAGGAAACCGTTAAAAACGGTTCCAGGTGTTAGAACTCGTTCGACACCGGGTTAAAGCCGCGGTGTGAATGAGATAGAGACGATAAGCAAACCTCTTACTGAACTAATTTCTTCAATAGAGCTTCGGCCATATCAGGGTTGATGTTTTTGAGAATATTGTGTGATGCCTGGACTGACTGCCTTTTCCCAGCGTGTGATAGAGCTGTGCCAGGTTGTATTGAGCTTCGACATAGTCGGACTTTATTGATATCGCCTGCCCGTAAGCGGCGGGGGCGTCCTGTTTGCGTTTCAGACTCTCATAAGTCTCATAAGTCGTCCCCAGGAGTGGTGGGCCACCGGGTCTTCCGGACTGATGCGTTTCATATTCCCCGATTTCATAATGAGTTCGACCCATCTCTGACTTCAAAAAGGGCCAATTCGATTGACTCTTGCTCGCGCATTACGCGGTCTCCTAGTTCAGTTATTGAAATCGTCGGATACACCCCCGGACTGATTGTGAGGCAACGAGCCAGGATCAGTGCGTCTATGTAAAGCAGAATGTCGTCTTGACGCATGTCTTTCAACAGGCCGTAAGTGGATAACTCGTTAAGATGCGACTGCATAACGTTCTTTGCCGCTGAACCACGCAGGGTCGCGGCCAGTACTGTCTTTCCAAAGCGACCCTTCATACGCTTGGCACCCGCCAGAATCTTTCGGACGCGCAGAGTTTCCTCGACAGTGAGCGCTCTGGGCGGGGAGTCGTGAAACGCTGCGTGCTTCTTGCCAGTGCGACTCAGGACAAAGGAGCGTCTCAATGACTCCGCGTCGGTGAGGGGAATCCTTTCCGGGGAGTGAGGTGTACAGTTTCCGCAGGTCCCACATTGTCTTGCGTGACGGCGATCACCGAAGTAGTCGAGTATGTGCGCGCGGTAACAATGCTCCGTGTAGCAGAAGTCAATCATCTCACGAAGTTTCCGTCGTTCCAGGGCTGCGCGGCGGGTGACTTCCGCTGAATTAACGCGCAGTCGCGACGGAGGGTTGTCGAGCATTATGATATGCCGGGCGCGCCGTGCCGCGGCCCCGATGTTTGCCGTTCCACTAGTATGCGAGACGTCTGATCTCACCATGGACGGAGCTACGCGCTCTATGTGACCGGCGCGTTCGAGCAGGTAAAGAGAGGATTGCACCGCCATCTCATTGGAAGCTCCAGCACGCTTTCCGATCTCAGCGGTAGAGAGTTCGATCCGCTTAAGGCCAGTTGTCGAAAGAGCGTCGTAAATAGCTTGCACAAGCTGAGGGCCTGGATAAGAGCCTTCGATGAAGAAGTCGTGCGTGTTCTTGTCCGCGTAATTGAATAGCAGGACACATGACGAGGGCAGGCCATCTCGTCCGGCGCGCCCGATCTCCTGATAATATGCTTCGATCGATCCGGGCATCTGATAGTGCGCGACGAACCTGATGTCTGGTTTGTCGATGCCCATGCCAAAGGCGTTGGTGGCTACAATCATTTGCTTTCGTCCAAGCATGAAATCTTCCTGGGCCTTAATACGCAGCGAATCGTTCATGCCGGCGTGATAGGCAGCGACCTGTAGCCCTTGTTCCCGCAATTCTTTCGCAACTTGCTCTACGGCTTTGCGGGTTGAGGCGTAGACGATGCCCGAACCGTCCTGTGTCTTCGCAAGTCGCTTGATACGCGCAACCTTTTCCCGTTCTGTTTCCGTTTGCACGACATCAATGGATAGATTGGGACGGTCGAATCCGCTGACGAATGTTTCCGGATTGCTGAGGCCGAGCTGTTGAATGATGTCCGAGCGAACATAAGGCGTGGCCGTGGCGGTCAGGGCCAATGCCTGGACTTTACCCAGGGACTGCAGCGCCCCTTTCAATCGCAAATAATCCGGACGAAAGTCATGTCCCCAGGTTGAAATGCAATGAGCTTCATCAACCGCGAAAAGCGACACGCCGATGGATTGAACGGCTGCTACAAAGCTACTGCTGCGAAAGCGTTCCGGGGCGACGTAAACCAGCTTGTACTCTCGGCGTCGCAACGCATCGATGCGCGCCCGTTGTTCAGCGGGAGCAATCGAACTGTTGATGAAAGTCGCAGGCAGCTGTCGGGATCTGAGGGCGTCCACCTGGTCCTTCATCAGTGCGATGAGAGGGGAGATAACAACCGTGGCGCCACCCAACATCATCGCTGGAAGCTGGTAGCAGAGTGACTTACCACTCCCGGTGGGCATTACCACCACAGCGTCTTTGCCATTCAAAATTGCCGCGATCACTTCGCGCTGACCTTCGCGGAAATCGTCGAATCCAAAGTGCGTGCGCAGCGATGTGAGGGCGTCAGCAAGGGAATGCATGGCAGAGTCTAAGGTTTTCGGATCTTACCTCGCAAGTCGTTAAGCTCTAAAGGGCCAGCCCTCAAGTCAGAACCGGATCATTTTTCATTCTTCATTTGACATTTTTCACTTGGTCATTTTGCCTTTGTCTACTTCTTGTTCGTGTTTGTTCGTGTGATTTCGTGGATCGTTCGGTTCTCTCGGCCAAGCGAACGATCCACGAAGTCACACGAAGCACCACGAAATGAGATTCAGAAAATGACCAAATGAAGAATGTCAAATGACGAATGAAAAATGATCCGGTTCTAACATTGAGCGTTCGCTCGCTTCGTCGCTAGCGTCGTCGGCGAATCGGCAGGTTTGGATGATCCATCACAAGTGCCAACAACTCAGACCACAGCCTCCGGGCATTGACTAAACCAAACCGCGGGACGACGGCGCCAACACAAGGACTGCCTGCAGCCGTGGTGTTCCGGGGATTCGGCGCTCCGGCAGCGAAATCCGAAGCATTGTTTGCCGTGTCTGTGCAGCCGTTGCTTTTCCGCGAGACTGAATTTGAGTTGCTGGGCGCAATAGCTGGGCCAACGCCCCGGAAGCAGCTTGAGCTGCTACCGTAACCCACAAGATCCACGATAGTCTCGTCTGGGCATGCACCAATCAAGGCCGTGGAATTGTTAACCAGCGCCACCTTTCCAGCAGTCGCGGCCATGGCGATTACGCCCGTCGCATCGGGCGGTGGCAGATTTGCGCCGTTGCTGCCGCCTGATGATTCCTGGATCAGGTAGTACTGGCCGGATGCCAGGGATAGTGAAGTAAGCTCGGTTACTGACCACGACGTTGCGGTCGCGCCCGCATACTGGATGGACCAACCCTCGAGACTGACAGGTGCACTACCGCCATTAAATATTTCGATGAAGTCGTTTCTAAACGGCGCTCCTGAGTTGCCCCCACCGCCGTAGATCTGACTGATGACTAACCTGCCTAAAGGTGTTGGTGAAGGAGAAGGCGATGGAGAGGGAGAGGGCGAAAGCGTCGGGGAAGGGGCCGGAGTTGGTGTGGATACGGGCGAAGGAGTTGGTGATGCAGAGGGTGACGGAGTCGGCGCGGGACTGGGCGAAGGCCCGGGGGTTGGATTCGCGCTCAGGTTCTGTGGATCGCTTGGTGTGAGCAACTCAAAGTCGTTAAAGTTGTCATTCGTATCTTGCGTGCTGCCATTGAAGCCCCCCGGTCTTCTCTCATAACTTTGGTTCGCATTACTCGGGAGGGGGCCAAGGTGCATACCCTCTTTGAAAGCTGAACCTGCGCTGAGTCCAACCTGATCTACGACCGAGTCGTCAGGCAAGGTCAGAGCAATGCCACCGTCATTGGCAATCCCGCTTGTGTATGTTTTATCTCCCAGCACTGAACCGACGTAGCCCGAATGCGTCGCCAGAAAATGGCCGCGGGCAGGAATAATGGTTCCGGCATCTATTGTTACCCGCGTGCTGATGGTGCCTGCGCCACTCGACGCGCGAATTTTCCAACCCGCAATTGCCATTGGCAAGTCACTGTTGTTGTACAGTTCGACAAACTCATCGCTCGCCCCGTTGGGCCCACGCGTGCGCAACTCGCTGATCACCACCAACGGCGTTGGGGTGGGCGACGGTAAAGGTGACGGCGTCGGCGAGGGGTTAGGACTCGGCGAAATGGATGGCGACGGCAATGGTGTCGGCATGGGGGTTGGGGACGCGCTCGGAGATGGACTCGGAGAAACCGAAGGAGATGGCGAAGGCCCAGGTGATGGACCGGGCGTTGGATTGCTATTCACATTCTGCGGATCGCCAGGCGAAATAAGTTGAAAGTCGTTGAAGTTGTCGGTCGTATCCCCGCTACTGCCGCTCAAGCCCCCAGGCCGTCGCTCGTAACTTTGATTTGCATTACTCGGCATGGGAGCAAGGTGCATTCCCTCCCTGAAAGCTGAACCGGAACTCATGCCCACCTGATCCACTACTGCGTCGTCCGGTAGTGTTAGAGCTATTCCACCGTCATTTGCGATTCCGCTTGTGTAGCTCTGGTCACCCGTGACTGGCCCGCTATATCCCCCAGAATTGGTCGCCAAAAAATGAGATCGAGCAGGGAGGAAGACGGCTGCCGAGATCGTCAGTCGCGTCGCAATGCCGCCGGAGCTGCTCGAACCCTTAATCTTCCAGCCACCGATATCAACTGTTCCGTCGCTATTATTGTAGAGCTCGATAAACTCATCGCTCGCTCCCTCCGGTCCGCGCGTGCGGAACTCGCTGATCACAATTAAGGGAACAGGCATCGGTGATGGCGATGGCGAAGGACTCGCAGTTGGACCAGGCGAGGGAGAGGGTGTCGGTGACGGGGTGGTCACCAACAGTATCGCCGGCATCGACTGCACCCCTCTTGCCGACGCGGTTATTTCAGTCGTGCCCGCAGCCACCGCTCTCACCAGTCCGACATGATCAACCGTTGCCACTGCAGTGTCGTTAGATTGCCACCCGAAGATCACGCCGTTGAGTTCCTGAGTGTTCTGATCGAATGCTCTGGCGGTAAACTGGAACTCCTCGCCCGCTGTGAGCGAGATCGAGGCGGGAGTGACGAGTATCGTTGAAATTGCGGGAAGCGGGAGAAACGCCGTACCATTAAGTCTCGTGCCCGGAGTGAACAGACGACCGTCGGCTTCAGGCACGGATTGATGCAGGCGAAAATTCCCGGTGACGTCCGGATAGCGAGTGAGAGACTCATTGGCGTCCGCGCGCAACCCCGTAGAGCCTCCATAGGTCAGGAACGTGACAATCGTGCCCGACGAATCTCTAAGGGTAACCAGTCCGCCCGAATTTAACAGCGACAGGCCGCCGGTTGAGGCCTTGTAGACACGTGCACCACCAAACGCACCGTTAACTGGATCAGGAGTTCCACCTCCAAACACTACAACCGCGGTCCCTGCCGGTAAGACTGTTCCCCCGGCAAATCTGTGCCGAAGGACATCCGTGAATCCGCTTCCTCCGCGAGTCTCCAACCCATAGCCACTTAGATCAATATCTCTTGCGGTCGTATTCACCAGCTCGACAAATTCGTCGTTTGCAGCGCTACGGACGCCGTCGTGGTTTGCGTCACCGGCCAGGCCATCGGGCGGATCCGCCAGCAGTTCATTTATGAGAATATCCCTTTCGAAGCTCCCGCTAAGTGTCACGTCAACCACATTGCTTTCATGATTATCTGCGGCAATGGCGAGGCCGCCTGTTCCAGCGCCGCGCAACTCAGACGGAACCAGGATGTGAACTTCGTCGAGACCGGGAAGGTCCCTCGATTTGTGTATCGACTCAACCGTTACTGACCGGCCCGCGATCGTCGCGGACAGATCGGAGCCTCCGCGTACACCGGTAGCGAACACTAGAAGCCGAAGCGCGCCGCCGGTTGGGTCAAAAGGAGCAGAAAGTAGAGTGTCGGCGTCCAGAACGACACCCTCGCCCTGTCCGTCTCCGCTCAATGCAAAGAGACCTGGCGCTGCACGAATGATGGTAACGTTATTTTTGGACTGGAACCCTTCCGAATTCGTGAGCACGACTTCCGCGGGACCGAGTTCGGTTTCATACGGCACGACAAAGGTAACCAGCGTGGGTGATACGTAGAGAATAGTGGCGGCGCGACCGTTGACACTAATGGAGGTTCCGCTGAGCGACAAAGGGAAGGAGCCGTTGCTTGCTCGCCCAGCCTGTTCGCTCTTGTTAGCGAGGGCAAGTCCTTTGGCAATCGCTATGCTGTCAGGCGCAATCGTCTGGTCAGGCCCCGGTTCATTACCATGGGCAGCCCCATTGAAAACTGTAAGCGTGCCAAACGCCGGCCGAGGCTCGACTGTTGTGACATAGATCTCAGAATTGTCGGCGAGATCACCTGATGACACCGAACCCGAAAGCACCCGCGGAAAACTGAAGGCCGCGATGCTGCCATCATCATTCAGCGATGAGTTCACCTCGGCAGTTGCTCTCGCAGGAGCCTCGGTCAAGTTGGTGATTTGGCCGGTGGGAATGTCGTATACGTACAATTCCACGCTGCGATCGTTGTTCCCTCCGATAACATTCCGGCGAGAAGCGAAAGCGATCCGTTTACCATCACCGCTGATAGTTGGATGAAGCGGGACGTCGTCTGCGCGTGAGCCGAGAGATGTGAGCTGAGTCGTGGCGTTGGACCTCGAATCAAAAAGAAATACCTGGCTCTGATGCGGTGCGGTTTCAACTGAATAGACCACGCGTGAACCGTCATCGCCGATTGCGCGACCATAGGTCATGGATAGACCGGGACCATTGATGGCGGCCGTGACAACTCTCCCACTTCGCCGGTCGTACAAGAATAATTCGCGTGAGTTGCTTTGACCCTGGTTGCGATCGCGGACGAAGGCCACGTGGGAACCGTCTCCACTGATCTTCGCTTCGGTGGCGCCAATGACGTCGTCAGAAGACGTAATCTGAGTGATAACCTGAGTAGCTATGTCGATAGTTAAAACTTCAAAATTGTAATCGACATTTCGTCCCGCCAGATCACGGTTCGATGAGAAGGCGATGACGGTTCCATCGTCAGTGATAGAAGGTTGAAAGTTACCATCGCGAACGCGGGTAGTAATGTCCGCTGGGGTGGTGTCGGTAATCTGGCTGACTGACGCGCCGTCATAGAGGAACACTTCTGAATTGCGATCCGGGTTTGTCCCAACCAGATCTTCAGTTGAAGCAAAAGCGATACGCGATCCATCTTGTGAAACAGCCGGCGCCACTGCTCGCGAGAGTCCGATCTGCTCGAAAGCCGGTATGCCCAGCGAGAGATTGGAGCGAATTGCGCGAAACCCATGACCGCTGCCCACCCCGGCCAGATCTCCGGTCGTTTCAAACGCGACGAAGCGCCCATCACCACTAAGCGATGGATTGAGGTTAATGACGTTTTCATCGGTGGTTGTCACTCGACGGATCGCGGCCGCCAAATTGGTAGCCCGTTTGGGATGGTTGAGTCGGACAACGTATCCGGTGGGAGGTGGAGCGAAGAGAGCTCCAGAGGTTATCACTAGAATGAGAGATAAGGCGGTGAGGAGACTCGCACGAAGCATGATGAGGTTGCTCCTGTTTCGTCAAACTCTTCAGAGCTCAACGTGAAGAAAAATTAGTCTCAATCCTGAATTGCGTTGCCAGGCTCAAAGAAATGAGGAGCAGCGGCCTTAGCTAGGATCTGGAATCTAAGCTGTCAGATCGAGGCGGTGAAGTCCTCAAATCATTTATGCTCTCTGGCTTCGCGCATTTTACACTCTTGCCCCTGGAATACAAGATAAAGTCTTCTGCGACCTGGCTGGGTACTCAACCCGAACGATTTGCCGTAGCGTCGGGTCGGTCAAAAGTGAAAATCATACTGCCTGCGAATCATTATCTTCCGAGGTATGCACTCAACTACAGAACAGGAAGCGGTAGCGATCTGGCCGTCTCAGTACCACTAACACATTTGAGTCTGTAGCGGCCAGGTCGCTACCGCTTCCTGTTCTGTAGTTGAGTGATACTGTCATTGGTTCTGTATTCAGTCGCCGTGTTACGCGCTTCTCAGACTTAACGGTTTCAATTTAGTTTCTGCTAAGGCATGCACTCAACTACAGAACAGGAAGCGGTAGCGACCTGGCCGTCTCAGTACCACTAACACATTCGAGTCTGTAGCAACGGCCAGGTCGTTACCGCTTCCTGTTCTGTAGTTGAGTGATACTGTCATTGGTTCTGTAGTCAGTCGCCGTGTTAGGCGCTTCTCAGACTAACAGTGTCAATTTAGTTTCTGCTGAGGTATGCACTCAACTACAGAACAGGAAGCGGTAGCGACCTGGCCGTCTCAGTACCACTAACATTCGAGTCTGTAGCAACGGCCAGGTCGCTACTGCTTCCTGTTCTGTAGTTGAGTGATACTGTCATTGGTTCTGTATTCAGTCGCCGTGTTACGCGCTTCTCAGACTTAACAGTTTCAATTTAGTTTTCAGACAGTCCTACCGCGATCCGCAAATGGTTCTGTGGTTGAGCGGTGGAGGGGCGCTGGTGGTTTGCAAAATAGGACGGCAGGACTATCTTAAGGACCTCAGAAGAAGGGGAAAAAGCGTAGGAAAATGAAACTACTCATCAGTGGATCGCATGGCCTGGTAGGAAAGGCTTTAGTCAAGTCGCTCCAGGCTGAAGGGCATGAAATCTTCCGCCTGGTCCGACATGCGCCGGGTTCTGACTCGGAGATTGAATGGAGCCCGGATAGATACAGTATCGCGCTCGCGCGCCTGGAAGGCTTTGACGCGGTCGTTCACCTGGCCGGCGAGAGCATTGCCGCTGGTCGTTGGGACGACGAAAAGAAGCGCAAGATTCGAGAGAGCCGTGTCAAAGGCACAAAACTCCTGAGCGACGCTCTCGCAAACCTGGCTCGCCCGCCCAAAACCCTCATCAGCGCTTCGGCAATCGGCTACTACGGCAACCGCGGTGATGAAGTGCTCACGGAAACCAGCCCGCCTGGAAGTGATTTTCTGGCAAGCGTCTGCGTCGAGTGGGAGAACGCGACAGCCCATGCGACGGAGAAGGGAATTCGAGTCATCAACACGCGCTTTGGGATCATTCTCGATTCTGAGGGCGGGGCGCTGGCGAAGATGCTCACTCCATTTCGAATGGGAGTAGGTGGGAAAATCGGCAGCGGCAAACAGTGGATGAGTTGGATTGCCCTCGATGATGTCGTTGGTGCCATCCGAGTGGCGCTGACGAATGAGACTCTGCGAGGCCCGGTAAATTTCGTCGCACCAAACCCGGTTCCGAATGCCGAATTCACCGAGGCGCTGGGGCGGGCGCTTTCGCGGCCGACCATTTTCCCGATCCCGGCGTTCGGTCTCCGTCTGGTCTTCGGCGAAATGGCCGATGCACTGTTGTTATCAAGCCAGCGCGTGGATGCAAAGCGATTAAAAGAAGCGGGATACACATTCTCATTTCCGCAGCTTCAGGACGCACTCAAGCACGTTCTATCAGGAGAGGTGAGATGAAGGTAGGAACCAAGGTCAGCTTGATTTGAAAACAAACGATCCACGAAACCACACGAACGAACATGAAGGTTTAGTGATAGTTCGTGATGTTTCGTGGATCGTTCTTCATTTTCGCCTCCCCCACATGAAGGCTCTGGTGGATGGCTATTTCAGCAGCGGAGGTCCAAAGGAGAGTTTTAAAGTTTACCTGGCGCTTAGGTATCGGTTGCGACAACAGCCTCTTGGTCCGTTCCAAATCCTTCCAGCACGTCGAACACTTCTAAGGCGTACTTTACATTTCCAAACGGCGCAGATACCTGAACGCCCTGGATTTGTTCGCGAACCTCAAGTAACGATTCGCGCGCGATCTTAAGACCCTCATCGCGGCCGGCTTCCTTGCTTATTGCCGACGCGGCGCGCATGCGTTCCATGATCGATGGAGTTACCCGTACACCAGGAACTTCGTTATGCAGAAACTCGGCGTTGCGATAGGAGACCAGAGGCCAAATGCCCGCGATGATCGGGATACGAACGTGTTCAATGCTTTTAATGAACTCGACAAGTTGCTCTGTGTCGAACACCGGCTGAGTAATCGCGTATTGCGCTCCTGCCTCGACCTTGTACTCAAAGCGACGCAGCTCCTCCTCCGGATTAATGGCCCCAGGATTGACTCCGACGCCGATACAGAACGATGTTGGTTGACCAATCGGATTGTTACCGATGTCGAGGCCGTGGTTCAGCTTGTTCACCATGTTAGTCAAACCAATGGCGTCGATGTCGAACACAGCAGTTGCATCGGGGTATGGGCCCATCTTCGGGGGATCCCCGGTAATCAGCAGCAGATTTCGGATTCCCAATGCCGAAGCACCTAAGAGATCGGACATCATTCCAAGCAGATTACGATCGCGGCAGCAGTAATGCAGTACTGACTCAATTCCGATTTGTTGTTCGACCAGGACTGCGGTTGCCAGCGCGCTCATGCGCGACTGCGCGCGAGCGCCATCAGGAATGTTAACGCCGTCCACGCCTGCGTCCTTCAACAACCTGATCGAATCGAGTGTCTTCTCAGCGTCAACACCCTTAGGCGGCAAAACTTCAACCGAGGTGACAAACTCTCCGCGGGCAATCTTTTTTCCCCAGTTGGATCGTTCCTCAGCAGGTACGATCTTTATGTCAGCTGGAATGATTTCTTGCACCTGTACCAGCGGACCGGTAGACATCACCATTCTTTGCGCGCGTGGCGAAGCGGCCCGAACCGCATCGGAAATCAACTTGATGTGCGCAGGCGTGGTCCCGCAACAGCCGCCGATAAACTTTGCGCCCGACTGGATAAGTCTTTTCGCGAACTTCGACATGTACTCCGGCGAGCACATGTAGAACTGCCGGCCCTGAACGTCACGAGGCAATCCCGCGTTGGGCTGCGCAGCCAGCTTCTTCTTCGTGACCGTGCGCATCTTCTCGAGCCCGCCCAGAATAATTGCCGGTCCCACTCCACAGTTGAGACCAATCACGTCAGCGCCCCACTCGTCCAAACGCGCAGTGAAGAGTTCAGGGGTGGTACCGAAAGTAGTGTTGCCGTCAGTCATAATGGTCATCTGCGCAATAATCGGCAGATCACACAACTCCCGAATGGCCCGAATCGCCTGTCGGATCTCAGAGACGTCCGAGAAGGTTTCCAGTAAAAAAAGATGAACCCCGCCTTCCAGCAACGCGGAAGCCTGGGCCTTGAACATGTCTTTTGCTTCGTCGAACGAGGTGGGCCCATAGGGCTCGATCCGCAATCCCAGGGGACCGATTGCGCCGGCCACGTGGGCATCTTCGCCCGCAGCTTCCCGGGCTACGCGAGCCGCCGAAATGTTGATTTCCTCGAGGTTCCCTTCCAGACCATACTGGTGAAGCCGGTAAGCTGTGGCGCCGAACGTGTTGGTCTCGATTATTTCCGAGCCTGCGTTGAGGTATTCCGCATGGATCTCGCGCACCAGATCTGGATTGCTGAGATTCAATTCATCGTAGCAACGGTTTATATAGACGCCCTTGGCGTAGAGCATGGTGCCCATTGCGCCATCGAACACGTGGATCCGGTCAGACTCTAAAAGTTCCCTGAAGGTTTGCATAAATCAATCTGTGACAACTTTGTACTTTGTTCTTAGTACTTTGTCCGTTCGCGCTGCTGGTCAGTAATCTATCGTTCGAAGTAGCAGGGACAAAGTTCTAAGTACAAAGCTCAAAGAACGTTGTTCCCATAAAAATGTCCCGCGCTAAACAACGCGGGACTTCATGATTGCTGAAGTTTTTTCCGGAGCGTCCCTTTTGGACTCGCCGTGCTGTTTAGCGGATTGTTTTACGTGGCCGCAAGTCGCCTTAACTCACCACGTTTGTCAGTTGTGCTTATATACGCCGTTGAGGATCTGGCTGTCAAGGCGCGACATCCACAACGGGCGTGTCGTTCAGCGAATAGAGTCGATCGCTGCGCTGGCCCAATTTTTGACGACTAAAGCGATCCACTAACCTACACGAACCAACACGAATTGCTCTTAACGTCGTTTCGTGTGACTTCGTGGACGTGTTTAAGGTCCTAAAACCGCCTTGACAGGAGCAGTAATCTTTGGCTGAATGCCTGCCGTACTCCCAAATTCCCCTCAGTTGTCGGCAGTTCAAAAGCAAAAAGGAGCTGAGCAAATGGCGGCCATCACCATGAACGATAGCACTGGGACCCATGACCTTAAGACTCATCCGAAAGGGCTCTATGTGCTCTTTGCCACTGAGATGTGGGAGCGGTTCAGCTTCTACTCGATGCTGGCGCTCTTCACGCTTTACTTGCGCAACCCGGACCAGGGCTTCGGATGGACCGCCGCGGAAGCCACGACCCTCTATTCCACCTATCTGTTTTTCGTCTACTTCAGCCCGCTGGTTGGAGGTTTCCTCGCAGATTGGAAACTGGGCTATCGCAAAGCGGTGATGATTGGCGGTTTCTTTTTTATGGTCGGGCATGGACTGCTCTCCTTTCGATCGATGACAGCGGTTTATGTGGCGTTGACCTGCCTGGTGATCGGCAATGGGTTGTTCAAGCCAAACGTCTCGACAATGGTCGGCAACCTCTATCCCGAGGGCAGTCACCTCAAGGATCGCGCCTATAACATTTTCTACATGGGGATCAACGTCGGCGCCTTCCTCGCGCCGGTCGTGATGGAGATCGTTAAAAACCAGTTTGGTTACCATCCTGCTTTTGCAGTCGCGGCCTTTGGTATGTTGCTCTCAGTCGGCATCCTCTGGTGGTTTAGGAACCACGTTGAAGATCAGGCGCGCACCAAGGCGAATCGAGAGAAGCCAGGTGCGAAAACGCAAGCAGACGCCGCCGCGACTGCCGTGGACGCCCCACCAAGCAGCATTAGCAGGCAGAACCGGATGGAAGCAGTTCCGGAGTGGAAGCGCATCGCAGCCCTTATCGTTATCTTCCTGATCGTGATCGTGTTCTGGATGGTATTTCACCAGAACGGCTCGACGCTTACCTACTGGGCAGACGACAACACCGACTGGAACGTCTCAGGCACGATCTCAAACGCAATCAACCCCTTCTGGATCATCTCGCTTACGTTCCCCCTGGTCTGGTTCTGGAAGTGGCTCGACGATCGCGGCAAGGAACCCTCGACGCCAACTAAGATGGCGATCGGAATGTTTTTGACCGCGCTCTCCTTTTTCATTTTGTTTGCCGGGGCTAAGGCGGGTGAGGCCTATACACCATCCGCTAGTGACTATCCCACGGCGAGTTTTCGCGTTACTGATCGCACGATTGGAAGTTTGCGGGCTGACGGCGTCCCCGAAGATGCCCTGGCAAAACTAGAGAATGAGAATATCAAGAGTAAGAAGTTTACCGTGGACGACAAGGGATCCGGCGACGCTCAGTTCACGGCTGCGCTCAACGCGTCATTGGGACCGCAGGCAGCGCAGCATCGCGAGGCCATTCTTCGGCGTGCCTATATCTTCAAGGTGTCCCCCTTCTGGCTCGTCATCGCCTACATGGTCATTTCGTTGGGAGAGTTAATGCTCTCGCCGATGGGCCTCTCTCTGGTGTCAAAAGTCGCGCCGATACGGGTCCGAGGCTTGATGATGGGAGGCTGGTTCGTCGCTACTGCTATTGGCAACAAACTGACGATGATCGGCGTCTTCTGGGAGCGTTGGCTTCAGTCGAGCTTCTTCGTCATCCTGGGCGCAATGGCCCTCATCATGGCCTTCGTCCTGATTGTGCTTCTCCGTCCGTTGAAGAAGGCGATGCCCGGCGTTTAACGATTCAGGGTTCTTTCATCAGAATGATCTCGGCCACTCGGGCCCTGCCTCTCTCCATGCGATGATCTACTATTGTCGTAGAGCAGACGTTCGTGAGCTGCACCTCAAAACGCTCTCAAGTGTTCCAACAGGAGTCTTCGACCAGTGAAACAGCGACCATTGTTATTCAGTCTCGTCATTCTCGTATTGGCAGTGTGCTCACGTGCACTCGCTCAGGACAAGCTCCTGACTCTCGATGACATCTTCGACCCCGCGAAGAAGATCAATTTCAGCGGCACTACCCCAAACATTCGCTGGCTCAAGGACGGCACGCACTATCTGCTGGCTAACGATCCTTCAAAGCCAAACGTGCCGAGGTTGCAAAAGGTGAATGCAGTGACCGGCGTGGCTGCACCTTTCCACGACGCAGCAAAGATGGAAGCGGCTTTTGCGTCCCTGGCAGGGCTTTCTTCCCAGGATGCGAAGCAGCTCGCAAATCGCGGCTCGTATGACTTCAATCATAACGAGACCGCGGTGCTGATTAATTTTGCGAACGATCTCTTCTATTACGAATTGGGTGGCGGCAAAGTTGTGCGCGTAACCACCAGCGCGGAGGAAGAAGTCGGCGAGACATTTAGTCCCAACGACCGCATGATCGGCTTTGTACGCAACAACAACATGTACGTTTTCGATCTGGCAACCCAGCGAGAGCGTCAGTTAACAACTGATGGCAGCGCAAAGATTCTCAATGGCCGGCTTGATTGGGTTTATCAGGAAGAGCTTTATGGACGCGGTAACTTTGAGGCTTACTGGTGGAGTCCGGATTCCACGATGCTGGCCTATCTACGATTTGATGAAAATCCTGTTCACGAGTTCACGGTTGTCGATCACATTCCTTATCGCCAGAACGTAGAGGTCACTCCCTATCCAAAAGCTGGTGATCCGAATCCCGTGGTGCAGCTGGGCGTAATCAATGCGGCTGGCGGTGCTACGCGCTGGATTGATACTTACAAATATCAGCCGGCTGATTTCCTGATTGTCAGGGTTTCCTGGACTCTTGATAGCAAGAAGGTGGTCTACCAGGCTCAGAACCGCGAACAGACGTACCTCGACCTCAATTTCGCGGATGCAAAAGATGGCAAGTCAAACACTCTGGTCCATGAGACCTCTAAGGCCTGGGTTGAAGTGATCGATAACCCACACTGGTTGAAAGACGGTTCGTTCCTGTGGCAAAGCGCGCGGAATGGTTGGCGGCATCTCTATCACTACGCTACGGACGGGAAGCTTGTGCGTCAGGTTACCGATGGCAAGTGGGAAGTGCGTTCGCTCGAAGGCGTCGATGAGGATAAGGGACTCGTTTTCATCACCTCGACTGAGCACAGCCACATAGCCCCGCAGCCGTATCGGATAAAACTCGACGGTACCGGGTTAACTCGATTAGTACCTACGGACGGTTCCCATCGAATGGTCCTCAGTCCGGCGAAGAATCACTTTATAGACCAGTGGAGTGATCTGAACACACCGACGCAGACGCGGCTGTACGATACCGAAGGCAAGTTCGTCCGGATTATTGAAGAGAACAAGGTGGAGGCGCTTAAGCAATACAAGTTCGCGAAACCCGAGCTGTTGCAGGTAAAGACGCGAGATGGGTTTGTGATGGAAGCAATGATAATTAAGCCTCCCAACTTCGATCCCAGGAAGAAATACCCGGTGATGTCGTTTACTTATGGTGGCCCGCACGCGCCGCAGGTCAGGAATGCCTGGGGTGGCACTACTGGCGTTTGGTACCAGGCACTGGCCCAGAAAGGTTACATCATCTGGGTTTGTGACAATCGCACTGCCAGCGGAAAAGGCGAGGAATCAACCTGGCCGGTGTACCGGAATTTCGGCGAGCTCGAATTGCGAGACCTTGAAGATGGACTGGCATGGCTAAAGAGCCAACCCTACGTTGACGGATCGCGGATTGGCATCTCCGGTTGGAGCTATGGCGGGTTCATGACCAGTTATGCGTTGACCCACAGCAAGAGTTTTAAGATCGGTATTGCCGGTGGCACCGTTTCTGATTGGCGCGATTACGATACGATTTATACGGAACGCTACATGGGAACGCCGCAAAATAATCCGGAAGGCTACAGAAAAAGCTCGCCGGTCCATGCGGCCAAGGATCTTCATGGGAAGATACTGTTGGTCCATGGCGCGATGGATGACAACGTACACATGCAGAACACGATTCAGTTTGTCTATGAATTGCAGAAGGCTGGCAAGCAATTTGAGCTCATGGTCTATCCGAAGTCGCGACACGGTGTGACCGATCCGCTGCTGGTGAAGCACATGCGCACGATGATGACGGAGTTCATTGTGGAGAATTTGTAGCTTGCTATAGACTCAGTGTTATTGGTTTTAGATTGGTCATATCTCATTTGACATTTCTCATTTGTCATTTAAAGACATTAAACTTGAAGACAATGAAGTTACGTGGCAGTGATCTAAATGACAAATGAGAAATGTCAAATGAGATATGACCTACCTGCCGACCTAGAGTATTACCTCCGCTGGCATTTGGGGCACCAGTACGTTGATCGACCGCCATGCGTGAGGCGCCGAATACGCGCACCACACTTTAAACAAGCCTCACCTTCTCGCTCGTAGACCTGCCAGACCTTTCCAAAAGCCTCACCATAGGAAAAACCGTTCGGATTTTCGAGGTTGATTCGTGATGTTGAGCTGCCTGACACCGCCGCCCTTAGAACGTCGCGAATGGCCTGGTGCAAGCGCACAACTCGTTTCGCTGAGAGGCCAGACGCGGTTTTGAATGGATTGATCCCGGCGCGGAAGAGCGCCTCCGCCGCATAAATATTGCCCAGGCCGACGACTCTCGTCTGATCCAGCAAGAGCGTTTTTAGCGTGCGACGAGATCTCGCCAGCGTCTCTTTAAGGTAATCGACACTAAATCCATCTGAAAAAGGCTCTGGAGCAAGTCCCGTGATCCCTTTCGTGTTGCTCAGACGTGAGTTAGCTACCAGCTTCATTACGCCAAATTGTCGCTGATCCCGGAACACGAGCCGGCGCTCGTCATCGAGATAGAAAACTGCATGGGCATGGAGCGGAAGCGAATCGTCTGGAGTCAGCACTAAGAACTTGCCCGTCATTCGCAGATGGACCACCAAGACCTTACCGGAATCAAGTTCAATTAGAATAAATTTTCCGCGGCGGCCCACACCTGAGATTCGTGATCCGTTCAACTTGCTATTAAAGATTGAAGGAGCGGTGGGCGAGATCAATTTTCGCAGGCGTATCTCGGTGGCGACGATTTGCCGTCCGAGCACAGCACGACGCAATGCGCGAACGACATGTTCGACTTCCGGCAGTTCGGGCATTTGCTTCGTCTCGTTTAGAGCCGGCCTTAAGCCGCTCAGGAAACGAGTTATTCTCAGATTAGTCGATGACTGGCCGACGGGCGGCTTAGACCCTTCCCATCAGGACCAGAATCAGAACAATGATCAAAATCAGACCGAGCGCCCCACTGGGCCGGTATCCCCAGCCTCTGCTATGTGGCCATGTCGGTATCGCGCCCAACAGCAGCAGAATCAGGATGATTAAGAGTATCGTTCCCATTCCACACTACCTCCCTAACTGAGATTTGTGTGCGTTTCGATCTGCACTCGGGGCGAAAGGGATGCGGAAAAGGTAATTGGGTTTAGTGTGAGAGTCAAACGAAATCTTCGCAAGGATAGTTGTAGGGGCGTCTCTCCGTGGGCGCCCCATCGTCGTATGAGTAGTGCCATTATCGCGCCAATCCCCCGATGGGGCGCCCACCGAGAGACGCCCCTACAAGCTGCGGTCGTTAGTGGTTTGCTTCTGCGACCCTTTGAGCTTCGTCGAGCAGTACGTTCGCATGATTGATGCAAGTGGCTTCAGCGTAGATACGCAGCACGGGTTCAGTTCCTGACTGTCGAAACAGCAGCCATGATTCGTCCTCGAAAACAAGCTTTAGACCGTCGACAGTTTGAACGTCCTTTACCTTGCGTCGAGCAAACTCTGAGGGCGGCTTGGAAGTCAGATCCTTGACCAGTTTCAACCCTTGCTCCACCTCGATATGCAGGTCACGGCGCCCAAAGTGAAACTCACCAAACTCCTGGTGCAACTCGCGCAGCATTTGGGAGGGTGTTTTGCCCGCGGCGATAATGGCTTCCAGAAAGAGCAGGGAATTAAGTAGGCCGTCACGTTCGGGAATGTGACCTTTGACTCCGATGCCTCCGGACTCCTCGGCGCCCAGCAGAATGTTTTCTTTAAGCATCAAGTCAGCTATGTACTTGAAACCAATTGCCGTTTCATAAATCTTGAGATTGTGCGCTGCTGCGATTCTTCCCAGCAGGACTGACTGTGAGAAGGTCCTGACAACGCCACCGGTCATTTTTCGATTGCGCGCCAGGTGGAGCAGCACAAGCGGCACCACGTCGTGCATGGTCATTGTCTCGCCCAGCTCGTTAACCGCTCCCACGCGATCGGCGTCACCGTCGGTCGCTAACCCCACGAGAGCTTTGGCTTCTACTACGCGCTTTTTTAATGGACCGAGGTTGCTATCAATCGGTTCTGGATTGACTCCTCCAAACAGTGGATCGCGGTCACCGCGAATCGTTTGGACGTTCAGTGTTCCCCCACTCAGCAGACTCTCAACCCATCGACCACCAGAGCCATGCATGGGATCTACAACGATCGTTTGCGGTGACTTCCGCAGCCGGTCCAAATCTATGTAAGAAGCGATCTGTTCGCGGTAACTCTTAATCGCCGGCTCAAGCAGTTCGCGACCATCTGTGGAAAAGGCGCTGCGTTTGACCGGGTTAGCATCAAGCAGGATTTCCACTGCTGCTGTCGTGTCCGGGGCAGCGCTCCCGCCCCAGGGGGCTTTGATCTTAAAACCATTGAAGTCAGGAGGGTTGTGCGATGCAGTGAGCACAATGCCGCCGCCGGCCCGAAGGTCTTTGACCGCCCAGGAGATTAGTGGCGTTGGAGCGGCTTCTTGAAAAAGGGCTATCCGAAATCCATTTCCCAGCATCACCTCGGCGGCCCGTCGCGCGAACTGCTCTGACAGGAAACGCCGGTCGTAGCCGACAACCACTAACGCAGGTGCGCCGCTGGTTGCTTTGCGAGCTACACCTCTGAAAGTCGAGCTTTCAGCTTCGTCGCGACTTACCTGGCCCAGAGCAACGAGTTGATCGAGCAGCGACTGCTCTTTTGTAGTCGCGAGATAGTCAGCATAGGCCTGGGCTACTCGTTCCACGTTTGCAAACGTGAACTCACGGGCAATAATCGCTCGCCATCCGTCAGTGCCGAACTTGATAGGCGCTAGCCGTTGGGTCACAGCCTGCCGCCTCCGGTGATCGTGTAGTCAGTTACTGACGTCTTATCCCCCAAAACCGATCCCGGTCCAACCAGAGCCGACCGTCCGACGTGACAACCGCGCCCTACAATTGCATTCGAAACTTTCGCAGCCGTACCTATACGAGTGTGCGGCCAGATGACTGAGTCTTTGACGATGGCGCGTTCCTCGACGAAGCAGCCCTGCCCGAGTACCGAGTTGATTATTTGAGCTCCAGGCTTGACCTGGCAGTCGTCCCCGATGATTGAAAGGTCATCAATCTCTGCGACAGTTGCTGAATCGAATGAGCCCCGGCGTTCTTTAATATGGATCCTGCCGACGCGATTAGACAGCAAGTCCTGATGCGCCTGAAGATAACGTTCCGGCGTGCCAATATCTATCCAGTACGTGCGTGGCGGCACGTGTGCATAAAAAGACTCTTTTCGTTTTAGCAGATCGGGAAATAGACCGTATTCAAAGGAATAATTCTCACCCGCCGGAATGAAATCGAGTATTCGGGGTTCGAGAATATATGTGCCTGCGTTGATGGTGTTGCAGGTAATCTCATCTTCCTTGGGCTTTTCAAGAAAGCGATGAATGCGCCCGTCGCCCTCTATTTCCACCAGACCATAAGCGCGCGGGTTATCGACAGGTTGCAGCACAACTGTCGCGGCGGCTTTTCTTCGGTTGTGCTCGCGGATGACAGCTTTCAAATCCAGGTCTGTGAGGATGTCGCCGTTGAAGACTACGGTGGTCTCACGAATGGCGTCTTCGGCAAACTTATAAGCGCCGGCTGTGCCCATTGGCTGTGGCTCGACAGTGTACTTAAGCTTGACACCGTAGTCCGAGCCGTCGCCAAGCAAGCGCTCAATCTTGTTAGGTTGATATGATAACGAAAGCGTTATGTCTGTTATCGCGGCGCGGCGAAGCGTGTCGATTTGATAAAGCAAAAAGGGGCGATTGCATATCGGTACGATGGGTTTGGGAGTGTAAACGGTCAGCGGGCGCAGACGTGTGCCTTTACCGCCAGCCAGAATTAGAGCTTGCATGTTTGAATTTCCGGATTGCTGATAGAGGTTTGAATAGCGGATGGGAGTCTAGCATTGCATTGAGCGAGTGAGCAATCGCCCTCCATCGCTCAAGTCACGATAACTCGCAGCTCAGGAAGGCGACCCCTGTCCCCGCTCTTACGCGAAACAAAAAATCGCTTAGAGCCGGAGACACTCAACCACAGAACCATTTGCGGTAGCCAATGGATCCCAGCACTCAACATGAGGTGAACCCACTACACTGGATTTCTGCGACCATGGTTCTGCGGGTTGAGTGACTTGTGCAGGGCTGAGTGCTGGATCCATTGGCTTACCGCAAATGGTTCTGTGGGTTGAGCGGATCGTGCTGGTGCTGAGTGCTTGGATCCATTGGCTACCGCAAATGGTTCTGTGGGTTGAGTAACTTCGTAAACCGTACCTAATGTCAAATTGCACTACTAATCAACCGGGGAGATTAGGTTGTTTGCCACGCTCTGAGTACTATTAAGGCGCTCTGGTTTTTTAAGGGCGTTACTTTTTGCCTTTCTCAGTTTTGTAGTGGAGTTGCAATGTCCGCAATAAGAGAAGCAGTAATAATAGCGGCGGTTCGCACGCCAGTCGGCAAGTTTCAAGGTTCATTAAAAGGATTCAAAGCGACTGATCTCGGGGCCATAGTCGTGCGCGAAAGTGTCAGGCGTGCGGGAATTGACCCGGCAGAAGTCGATGAAGTGATCATGGGATGCGTAATTCAGGCTGGTTTGGGCCAGAACCCCGCCCGCCAGGCCGCCTTACGCGGAGGTCTGCTGCCCGCGGTTTCTGCGGTCACGATTAACAAAGTCTGTGGGTCTGGTCTCAAGTCCGTCATGATGGCAGCCCAGGGCATTCAGTTGGGTGACACTGATTTGGTCATCGCGGGCGGCATGGAGTCGATGAGCAATGCTCCTTATCTGCTTCCAAAGGCGCGGGAAGGATACCGGCTGGGAAACGGCGATCTGGTGGATGCAATGATCAACGACGGATTGTGGTGCTCGTTTGATAATCAGCATATGGGATGCACTGGCGAAGTGGTGGCTGAACGGTTCAAGGTTAGCAGGGCGCAACAAGATGCCTACGCTTTGAAGTCACATGAAAAAGCCTCCCAGGCAATTAAGTCGGGAAAATTCAAAGACGAGATCGTTGCGGTGGAGATTCAACAGAAGAAAGGTGCACCAACAATCTTCGACACGGATGAAACAGTTCGCGAAGATACCTCCTTGGATGCGTTGGGAAAACTTAAGCCAGCCTTTAAGGAAGGTGGCACAGTTACCGCCGGCAACGCGCCCGGTGTTAACGATGGAGCATCCGCACTCGTCGTCACTTCGCTTGAGCGTGCACGGAGCCTGGGCATCGAACCGATGGCCCGGATCGTGGCCCAGGCAACCTCGGGTACTGAGCCCAACCTGGTAATGATGGCACCGGTCGAGGCCATGAGACGTGTTCTCAGGAAAGCCGGGTGGAGCTTCGCTGACGTTGATCTGATCGAGTTGAACGAAGCCTTTGCAGTGCAGGCCGTGGCGATCACAAAAGAATTAGACCTGGACCCGGAGCGCGTGAATGTGAACGGCGGGGCAGTAGCGTTGGGACATGCGATCGGACAATCAGGGTCACGTTTGCTTACGACCATACTCTACGAAATGAAGCGACGCGATGCACACCGTGGCGTCGTGGCGCTTTGTTTAGGTGGAGGCAATGCTGTGGCCCTTGCTGTAGAGCGATAGATCTAAAACCAAAGGAAAGAATGACACCAACGAGTCACAATAAAATTCTTGGCTTCCTGCATCTCGCATATGGTGGATTTACGGCGCTGCTGATGGCGGCGATTTCGATTGTGATGGTGCTGGTGATGAGTACTGCGAGTAATAACAGGGGGGAACCGATTCCAGCCGGCATTCTTGCACTCGTGATGATCGTAGTGTTTGCAGTTACATTGTTGCAAATCACCCCCTCGTTCCTTGCGGGTTACGCTTTGCTGAAACGCAAGCGTTGGGCTAAAACCATCGGAATCATCGCGGCGGCGGTGGCCGGCTTGAGTTTTCCTTTAGGCACCGCGCTTTGCGTATACACCCTGTGGTTCTTGTTTGGAGAAAGTGGAAGGTTCCTTTATCACAAAGCGACTTACGCGCTTCCTCCTGGTGATTCCTCGTGGGCCAAGACTGTTAGCCGCGAACCAGAGCGCGTGTATGTTCCGCCATCCGCGCCGCCAGACTGGCGATAGTTGGTAATCCGGAGTGAACGCGAGTGATTGAAGTCATCGGAGTAGTTGGCGCCGGAACAATGGGCAACGGTATCGCCCAAGTTGCCGCGCGCGCGGGTTATCGCGTGGTGATGCGCGATGTTAAGGATGAATTCCTTGAACGGGGACTCGCAGCAATCGACAAGAGCTTGCAGCGAGACGTTGAGAAACAGCGTTTAGCTGCAGATGAGAAGGACGTGATCCGCGGCCGCATTCAAACAACGACCTCCCTCGAGCCACTGAGCGACGCGTCGATCGTGATCGAGGCCGTAACGGAAAACCTTGGGGTCAAAACCGAGCTCTTTAAAACGCTCGACCAAAATACGCCCGCGGAAACGATCCTGGCTTCGAACACGTCGTCGATATCTATAACCAAGCTGGGCGCCGCCACCAGTAGAGCCGACAGAGTGATTGGCATGCACTTTATGAATCCAGTGCCGGTGATGAAGCTGGTCGAGGTTATCCGCGGCGTCGCCACGTCCGACAACACTTATGAGAAGGTGCGCGCGTTAACGGAGAAGTTGGGCAAGACCGCTCTGGACTGTCAGGACTCTCCGGGCTTTGTTTCTAACCGCGTTCTCATGCCTATGATTAATGAGGCCATCTTTACTCTCTACGAAGGAGTGGCGACCCGCGAGAGTATTGACGGTATTATGAAGCTCGGCATGAATCATCCGATGGGACCCTTGACGCTGGCAGATTTCATAGGCCTGGATGTTTGCCTTGCTATCATGAACGTAATGCATGAAGGGTTTGGTGATCCCAAATACCGCCCGTGTCCTTTGCTAAGACGTTATGTCGATGCGGGCTGGCTCGGGAGAAAAACCGGACGCGGGTTTTACGAATACTAACCGCGGGTGCCGGGTGTCGGGTGTCGGGTGTCGGGTGCCGGGTGTCGGAAGATAAGAACCATTGGTCGTGCTTGGTTGATATGACCTTTTGAAATGACTCAAGTAGCTCATTATTGCCAGAAATGCCTCGCGGCAAATCCGTTGGGACAGGATTTTTGTGCGCGTTGCGGAACGCGGCTCATGATTGTCGTCGAGCCTCCGGCGTCCCGTTACGAGTTCGCTGAATCAAGCGCTTCCACCGAGGAGCACTTGCTGGAGCGCATCTCAGCGCTTGAGAACAGACTGGGTCGATTGACGGAGCGGCTGGAGCGAGGCCTGGATCTCCTCTTGCGGCAGGCACAAAACTCGTATTTCGATCGTGCTTTGGTGAAAGCGCTGATCGGTCTACTAACGGAAGATGGAATTGTCGAGGGCTCCAGGCTGGAGAAGCTTTGGAACGCACGCTGTCAGAAGGAAGCCGAAGAGCAGGAAGAGAGCGCCCGTCGCGAAGAGCTGCGAGTCAAGATACTTGCCTTTTATCAAGGGTCCGAACGGGGTAACTTCGAACAGTTTGTTAACGAAGGTTTTCTCCTAATTGAAGATCAGCAAGTAGCTCGAGGTATTAGGTCGCTGCAACGTGCAGTGCGCCTTGCCGGGGCCAATGCTCCCTTGCTCTCCTTTGTGGGGGAGCATTTTTTCAGCACGGGCAAAACGCGGCTCGCTCAAAGCTATCTGGCACGAGCGTACGAGTTTGCACCAGGGGACATGCGCGTTTCGCTGTTATTGGGCCTGACCTGCGCCGATGAAGGTGACACCGAGCGCGCGAAGGATCTGCTGAACAAGGCGACGCAGCTGGGAGCTTCGTCTTTCGCTGCCCACTACGGCCTCGGTCGCCTATTCATCGCAGAGGAGAATTGGCACAAAGCGTTGCGAGAATTTAAACGTGCTCTGGCGAGCAAGCCTTCTCCTGAAGCTCATTACGCACTCGGCTGTCTCTATTACCAGTTAGCCCGCGATTCGCTGGCAGCGCGTCACTTACGAAAAGCGACAGAACTTGACGCCGGTTATGGTGAAGCCTTCTATGTTCTGGGCTTGATTTACCGGCGGGCAGGTCAGGAGAAGTTAGCCCTGAAGTCGTTTGAAAAGGCCGCGACAGCGGATCTTGATCGGCAGCCGAAACGATCCGGTAGAAAACGCGCGGGCGGTGGAAAGCTCGCAGTTTTTTCCTTGTTTCAGGGCGTTGAATGGGATTCAGGGCTGGTCACCGGGGGCAACGACCGACTTGCCAAGGCCCTGCGAAAGGACGCATTGGACACCTTCGTCACTCTCGAGGTCGAAAGCAGTTAGCACTAGCTGCGTTGACACCTCAAGTCTCGTGGTTATAATAAAACTTTTGTGCAGTAGCCGCTTGAAAGCGATATTTGTCACAGAGTAGTGCGTCATGCGGGTTGAACTTGCAAAGCTGGACAATAACGTAGGCAACTTTGCACACGAGTACGCAGCCGGAGAATTCGTTTTTGAAGATGATAGGGTGGTAGTAGCGGGAGCTCCGAGGGTTTCCGGGCGTATTAGTCGAACCGAATACAAAGTGGTTGTAGAGGGCGAGTTTGCGGCCATCGCCGAGTTAGAATGCGACCGCTGTTTGCAACCGGTGCAGTTACCGATTAGCAGTGACTTCCGTCTGGAATACGTAACTCCGGAGACCTACATGTCGTTCGAGGCGGTCGAGCTTGCTCAGGAAGACCTGGCGCTTTCGACTTTTGACGGTGAGGTCATCGACGTTGACGACATTGTACGCGAGCAGCTGTTGCTTGCTGTTCCGACCCAGGCGATTTGCCGGGAGAATTGCAAAGGATTCTGTCCGGGTTGCGGCGCCGACAGAAATATAACCGATTGTAATTGCAGCGCGACGGAAATTGACCCGCGTTGGAGGGGACTAAGAGATTTGCAATTTTAGATTCTAGATTTTGATTGAATATTTCTCTTGTCCAGATGTCTCCGGGGGACGGATAACCGGTCATCCTTGGTGGACGCAATCAAAAATCTAAAATCAAAAATCAGAAATTCTTTGCTGGAGTAATCATGCCAAATCCTAAAAGCCGACATTCAAAAGCTCGCCGCGGTAAACGCCGGGCGCACGATGCCCTGCGCGTGCCGCAGACAACCCTCTGTACCAATTGTCAGGAGCCTCGCCTGCAGCACCGCGTTTGTCCCAAATGTGGGTACTACAAGAACCGCGAAGTGGTGCAGGTAGAACAGACCTAGCCGCTAACAGATTACCTTTGCGAAATCAGTCGAAGAATGAGACCCCACTGACGGGAAAAGTCGTTCTCGACGCGATGGGCAGCGACAATGCTCCTCACGCTGAGATCGATGGGGCGCTCGCCGCGGCACGTGATCTGGGTGTGGTAGTTATCCTCGTTGGCCAACCGGAGAAGATTCAACCTGAACTTCGTAAATGTGGCTGGCGGGGAGACGGCGATCGAGGGATTGAACTGGTGGAAGCCTCTGAGGTGATCGGCATGGACGATCCCGTCGCCACCTCTGTCCGGCGCAAGAAAAAGAGTTCTTTGAGGATTGGGACCAAATTGGTAACGGAAGGCCGCGCGGACGGTTTTGTATCCGCGGGCAATACCGGTGCCGCCATGGCAACTGCAAAAATGGTAATTGGCATGTTGCCCGGTGTAGATCGGCCAGCACTTGCAGCGCTCATTCCCACCAAGTCCGCCAAGCCCACGCTGCTTCTCGACGTGGGGGCAAATTCCGAATGCAAGGCACATCATTTAGTGCAGTTTGCCATTATGGGCGAGGCCTACTCGCGCGCCGTGTTGGGGACCATCCGGCCGGCGATTGGTTTGATGAGCATTGGCGAAGAGGAGGCGAAGGGCAATGACCTGACCAAGGAGGCCTTTCCGCTTTTGCGCGAGATGAGCAGTTTGAATTTCGTGGGAAACGTCGAGGGCCGTGACGTCTTTTCGGGGTTGGTAGATGTGATCGTAACTGATGGTTTTACCGGCAACGTTATGTTGAAGCTGTCTGAAGGATTGACTGAAGCGATGCTGTCGATGATCAAGCGTGAGCTAACTGCCACTGCGGTGACCAAGGCCGGAGCTATGTTGGCCAAGCCAGCTTTCCGCAATATCAAGAAACGTCTGGATTATTCGGAATATGGAGGCGCGCCATTGCTCGGCGTGCGTCAAATTGTAGTGATCGGACACGGGAGTTCCAACGCTCGCGCGATTCGCAACGCGATTCGCAACGTAAAGGAGTTCTCCGAAAATCGGGCGAGTGAGCGAATTGAGCGCGGCATAGCTGAAACCAACGCGCTTCAGCAGCTGGCCGGATCGCACGAGTCCATCAATAGTGTCCGCATACACTAGCCGCTGCGTTGAGTTGGCTTTTCATTTTTTAGTGGTTAGTATTAGCGTTCCCTTTTTCACCTGAGGACAGTTGATGGCAAACGTACGCGCCGGGATTCTGGGCACCGGCCATTCATATCCGGAAGGCGTTCTGACCAATGCCGATTTAGAGAAAACCGTAGAGACTTCAGATGAGTGGATCACATCGCGCACGGGCATCAAACAAAGACGGAAAGCGGCTCCTGGAGAATATACTTCGCAGTTTGCCGTTCGCGCGGCCCAGCAAGCTATTGAACGTGCCGGGTTGGAACCTTCGGATATCGACCTGATTCTCTGCGCGACAGTGACGCCCGATCAGATTCTTCCCTCGACTGGCTGCCTGATTCAGGCAGAGCTGGGCGCCCATAACGCAGCCGCTATGGATGTCGTTGCGGCCTGCTCAGGGTTCTTGTATGGTCTCACCCTGGCGAACACGATGGTCCAGACTGGTCAGTCCCGCAATGCCCTCGTGATCGGCGCCGAGATCCTCACGCAGTACGTCGATTACACTGATCGTCAAACCTGCGTGCTGTTTGGCGACGGAGCTGGCGCGGCGGTTTTGGCCCCCTTGGAAGGGGACCGGGGAATTCTGGCTACCCGGATCAAGTCTGATGGCAGATATGAGGAGCAGCTCTATTCCCCCGGCGGCGGCACGCGGCGCCCTCCGACTGCAGAAACGCTGGCTGCCGGCGACCATTTTTTCAAAATGAAGGGAAACGAGCTGTTCAAGGTGGCAGTCCGCTCAATGACTGAGGTCTCGCGCGAAGTGCTGGAAGAAGCGGGTCTCACAGCCGAAGATGTGAGTCTCTTTATTCCCCACCAGGCGAATCAGCGAATTACCGACGCCGTGGCAAATAAATTAAATGTTGACGAGGCGCGTGTTTACTCAAACATTGCGATGCATGGCAACACGTCTTCAGCTTCGATCCCGATCGCTCTCGATGAGTGCGTCGAGGCAGGGCGCATTAAGAAGGATGACTTGATTCTAATGGCATCGTTTGGCGGCGGCGTAACGTGGGGCGGAGTGTTGATCAGGTGGTAGGAGCATCGTTGATCTTGGATTGCCAATTGCCGATTGCCGATTGCCTATTTCGATTTGGTTTCGTTTGGTGTGATCGGGAAACTTCTGTATGGGGACCTCATCAACACGGTTGAGAACACCAATTGGCAATCGGCAATCGGCAATCGGCAATCGCTTACATCTTTCCCGGGCAGGGATCGCAGCATCCAGGTATGGGAAAGGACTTGGTGGATAAGTTTCCCGCCGCGCGAAGGGTCTTTGAAGAAGTAGACGAGGCGCTGAATTTCCGGATCTCTAGTCTATGCTTTGAGGGACCGTCGGAGGCGTTGCAACTGACCGAGAACACGCAGCCAGCGATTCTGAGCGTCTCGGTTGCAGTGCTTCGGACGATGGCGGCGGAAGGGTTACCTCAACCTGCGTACGTTGCTGGCCACAGCCTCGGGGAGTATTCAGCACTCGTCGCCGCCGGCGCGCTGAGCTTGGCCGATGCTGCGAGAACTGTCAGGGCCCGCGGACGTTACATGCAGGAGGCCGTTCCTCCGGGTCAGGGGGCTATGGCGGCAGTGATCGGTCTGGAACTGGATGAGATTGAGAGAGTCTGCAGGGAGGCGAGTAAGGATCAGGTTTGCTCGCCCGCAAACATCAATTCTCCAAACCAGGTCGTCATCGCCGGAAACACCGAAGCCATCGATCGCGCAATTGAGTTGCTTAAGGAAAAGGGTGCTAAGCGTGTCGTTAAGCTGAATGTGAGCGCACCGTTTCATTGCGCGCTAATGATGCCTGCGCAAGAGAAGTTGGCCGCGGATCTGGGAGCTTTGAGTCTTGACGATCTGCACATTCCACTGGTAAGTAACGTTGACGCGGCAGAAGTAGAAAAAGCGATAGATGCCAGAGACGCCCTGGTGCGGCAGGTTTCATCGCCGGTGCGCTGGCTGGAATCGGTCGAGTTGTTGATTCGTGAAGGTATTGATACCTTCGTCGAAGTCGGACCGGGAAAAGTTTTGAGTAGACTGATGCGCCAGATTAGCCGCGAGGTGACGAGTCTCAATGCGGAAGACACTGGAAGTCTCAATTCGACCAGGGCCAACCTGGGCGTTTCTCAGGACTAAAAACGAGTTTTTATAAAATCACAGAGGAGCAAAACGAGATGCCCGATCAAGAGATCGAGAATAAAGTAAAGCAGATCATCGTTGACGAACTTGGTGTTGACGAGAATGAAGTCACTCCAAATGCCCGCTTCATAGATGACCTGGGCGCCGATTCGCTGGACACAGTCGAACTCGTCATGCGTTTTGAAGAAGAGTTTGGTATCGAGATCCCGGACGAGGACGCCGAGAAAATTCAAAGTGTGCGCGACGCGTACAACTACATCGACCAGCACAAAAAGTAGCCGGGTGGTGATAAGTAAAGTGATAAGTGATAAGAAACACCCTGGTTTATCTCATCACTCACTAATCACTTATCACTGCTCCTTGAGGAGCTTGATTTGACACGTAGGGTTGTGGTCACAGGCCTCGGCCTGGTAACGCCAATTGGCAACTCAGTTGAGGCGACGTGGACTGCGCTGATGAAAGGTCAGAGCGGCGCAGATCGGATCAAAAGATTCGACGTCGAGAAATTTCCGGTTAAGTTTGCCTGCGAGATTAAGGACTTCGATCCGCTGAATTACGTCGAGAAGAAAGAGGCGCGCAAGATGGGCGCCTTTATTCATTACGCGATTGCTGCGGCCCAGGAGGCAATGGCCGATAGCGATCTCACCGTTACTGACGATATCGCAGAGGATGTCGGCACCTATATCAGCAGCGGTATTGGCGACTTCTGGGCGATCGAACGGGAACATTCAAAGCTTCTCAATGAAGGTCCGAGCCGCATTTCCCCTTTCTTCATCCCTTCAGCAATAGTGAACCTGGCGGCGGGGCAGGTTTCGATACGTCACAACGCTAAGGGTCCGAATTCGGCTACGGCCACGGCTTGCGCCGCCGGAGCTCACGCTATCGGCGATAGCTTCAAGATCATTCAGCGCGAAGCCGCCGATGTAATGATCTGCGGTGGGGCAGAGTCGGCGATCACGCCCATGAGCGTGGCGGGTTTTGCGGCCATGCGAGCACTCTCGACGCGAAACGATGATCCACTTACCGCCTCAAGGCCTTTTGAACGGGATCGCGATGGGTTTGTGATAGGCGAGGGCGCCGGCATCATGGTTCTGGAAGAACTCGAATTCGCGCGCAGGCGCGGTGCACGGATCTATGCAGAACTGGTTGGTTATGGAATGACAGCGGATGCCTTTCACATAACCATGCCCGACGATACGGGGTCGGGCGCGATCCGCGTTATGCAAAAGACCATTGAGGACGCCGGCATTCAACCGGAAGAAGTTGGTTACATAAATGCGCACGGAACCTCGACACCTTATAACGACAAGTTCGAGTCGCTGGCCATCAGAAAAACGTTTGGAGAGCACGCGTACCAACTTGCCGTTAGCTCGACCAAGTCGATGACCGGGCACCTGCTGGGCGCCGCCGGTGGAATCGAGGGGGTTTTCTCTGTGTTATCACTGCACCGCAACATTCTGCCGCCTACAATCAATTACTTCAACCCCGATCCGTCTTGCGATCTGGACTACGTTCCTAATGAGCCGCGCGAGGCTGTGGTGAACTATGCGCTGTCCAATAGTTTCGGCTTTGGTGGTACGAATGCAGCGTTACTGTTCAAGAGGTATGAGGATGGTCAGTAGTCAGTGGTTAGTAGTCAGTAGTTAGTGACCCTGTACCGATTACGCATGGTAGTTATTAGTGTTGTTTCGTGCAATTTCGTGGATCGTTCTGCGGGTTGAAAACAAAGGACGATCCACGAAATGACACGAACAATACGAAAAGGAAGCTGACAACTGATTACTAACAACTGACTACTGACAATACAGAACAATGAAAATCATCGTCTTAATGAAGCAAGTAGCGAGCAAAGACGCGGTTTTGCGAATCAACAAGGATGGAACCTGGATTGAGGAAGGGGATCTTTCCTTCGAAGTTAGCGAATCTGACGGGTACGCGCTCGAAGAAGCTTTGCGTGTCAGAGAGAAACTGGGCGGCGAAGTAGTTGTGTGTTCGTTGGGACCGCAGCGAGTCAAGAGTGTAATTAAGGACGCTCTGGCGCGGGGGGCCGATCGGGCCATTCATGTGGTGGGCGACAACCTCACGCATCTTTCTCCCTATGCCACTGCGAGCGCGCTGGTGGAAGCAATTCGTGATGAGCAGCCGAACCTGGTCATGACCGGATTGCAATCGGATGACTACGGTTACGGCCAAACCGGCGTGATCATTGCTGAATTGCTGGGAATGCCGCACACAACCATCGTGATAGAGGTTGACGCTTCTGCCGATAAGCTGCGCGTCAAGAGAGAGCTGGAGAGCGGGTGGTATCAGTGGTATTCAATGCCCACTCCTGCGTTGCTGACGATTCAATCGGGCATCAGTCAGATCCGCTACGCCACGCTCAAAGGCATCATGGCCGCAAAGAAGAAAGAGATTAAAGAAGTTACTCCACCGGCGGAAATAGTAAGTCGCCCATCACATCAACAGCTAAAGAAGGTCTATTTGCCGCAAAAGACAAAACAGACTCAATTGCTGGGCAATGGTGATGCCAAGGCGGGAGCTGTTGCGCTCGCCGAGAAACTTCACGTCGAGGCACGGGTATTCTAATGAGCAAAGGGATTCTCGTATTCATCGAACATCGCGACGGCGTAGTCAATAAGACATCGCTCGAAGCAATTGCCGCAGCCCAAAGCCTCGGGTCGCAGTTGCAACAGCAAGTTAGCGCGGTCATTTTGGGGGCCGAGCCGGATGCCATGGCCCAGCAAGTCGCAACATATGATCTGGCGAAAATCGTATCCGCCAGCAACGTCAAACTTGCAAGCTACACCCCTGATGGCTACACGGACGCCGTGGAGAAAGTAGTGCGCCAAGTGGATCCCCAGCTCGTGGTCATGTCGCACACCTATCTGGTACGCGACTTCGGTCCGAAGCTGGCCGCGCGTTTTGGCAAGTCGCTCATAAGCGATTGCATCCGAGCGCAGGTAGCGGACGGCGCCATCACTTTCACTCGTCGAATCTTTCTGGGAAAGCTCGATGCGGATGTGGTTTCAGATGGAGCCGCGCCGGTGTTTGCTACCTTCCAATCAGGAGCTTATCGTCCGGATCAAGCGGCGAAGGGAAGTGGGGCGCCGGTAGAAAAACAGCAAGTTGAAATTGGCGAAATCCGCATGAGTCCGGAAGCTCCGTTCCAGGAAGTGAAGCAGGCCGTCGATCTATCCAAAGCCGAGATCATCGTGGCCATCGGCCGTGGGATCAAGAGCAAGGAGAATATCGCCCTCGCGCAAAAGCTCGCTGACGTGCTCGGCGGCGATATCGCTGCGTCGCGTCCCATTTGTGACGCTGAGTGGTTGCCCATCGATCGGCAGATTGGTTCGTCGGGGCAGACCGTAGCTCCAAAGCTTTACATTGCGCTGGGAATCTCAGGCGCGATTCAACACCTGGTGGGCATGAAAAACGCCGGTACGATAGTGGCTATTAATAAGGACCCCGAAGCCCCTATCTTCGACATCGCCGACTATGGCGTCGTTGGCGATCTATTTGAAGCGGTGCCGGTTTTGACCGAAGAGATTAAGAAGATTAAGGGTCTAAGTTAGGACATCAGCAGGCTACGCCAAGGACAATCACGATCCACGAAGTCACACGAAACCGCACGAACTGGATGGCTTATTTCGTGTTACTTCGTGTAATTTCGTGGATCGTCTTACTGCCCACTGCGAAGTAAACACCTACCCGAGGCCGACGTTCCGCAACAGAGAAAACAAGAATCCTTTCCCACGATCAGGCACGAGACCTCCCATCAGCCACAAATACACAAAGAACCCGTAGAAGATGGCCATAAAAATTAGCGTCAGGCGCCGCCAAACCGGAGGCCGGAGTTCCTTTGGTAGTAACTTCGTATTGATGTACAGGATGTGCAAAGCGCTGACCACCATAACCAGTCCGGCCATGTTAGCGCTTAATTGCAACAGAATGATTGGCTGGGTGAGGCCTAGAGCGATCATGCCCCACGCAACGGTGGCCGCGAGCACCGAATAATAGACCAGTCTGACCTCACCGCCACGCCATCGTCGTATCCGCGTACTACCACTCCAGAGAATGTCTGTTATCGCGCGCGTCATCCCTTCGAGTAGATCGAGTTGAGTCTTAAACAGCACCCATACACTCATCATCGCGAGGGTTAACGTCAAGACCGACCCGCCCCGTGCAGCCATTGCGCTGGCTAACTCGGCAGCAATGGCCAAACCACGAATGTCCCTGCCGGGCTCTAGGGCTGAGGTGTAAAGGATGGCCGGCAAAATCATCCCGAGCAACGCGCCAAGGAAGAAAATACCCCACTGGTCGTACCGCACGATACGCCACCATCCTCGCCAACTCCGTAAGCTTGTCTCCGAGACTTGGAACACACTGCCTGAATGATCGAGCTTCACTTTTTGGCCGCCCACGGCCGCAGGTATAAAACCGACCACCTGGCCCATCCCGAAACCCTTGTCGCGAGCCCAGTTGGAAACCATCAAGTTTCCCGCGCCACCTGCTCCAGAGAAGCCTACAAACGCTCCGATCAGCAGCCAGTCGGCGTCTGCGGGCAGGAGATTGAAACGACCCGCGTTTAGGTCGAAACCCACCAGACCAACGATAGCTCCGAACCAGCGATCTGGGGCTGCAAAAAGTAAGCACAAAAGAAAGAGCGTGCCGAGGATTAGTAAGACCATGATCCAGTTGAGAATCTCCAGGGTGCGCTCGATTCGTTTGCCGCTAAAAACGAGGACGACCACGCATGTTAGGAACGTTCCACATCCAATCCAATAAACCGAGGTGGCATCATCGCTGGTTGCCAGCGTACCTGCCAAAAGGAAAAAGATTGCGCCGGCTGCGTTTGCGGCCCAGGCCGGCCAGCCCGTTTGCAAGAGAAAGAGAGCCGCGTACAACCAGGCCCAAAAAGTTGAGTGAGGACGCGTGCGCATGAAGCCCGTGACTGCCGGTTCACCGGTGTAGAGCGTGTAACGAATCAGCTCGGTGTTGAGTACTGTCTGGAGGAAAACGGCGACGCTTGTTAACCAGAGGAGGCCCAGGCCGTACTTAATGAAGGTTGCTGGACCGAGCAGCCACTCGCCACTTCCAAGTGACGCACCGAGCACAATTGCGCCTGGACCGACGACGGCCAGGAGACGTAAGCCTTTCGTATTCGGCGGTTGAGGAAGATTGGTGACTTTCCACGGCTGCAGCCCGGAGCGGGCCTCTACTGGAGTGTGGTCGATTGTCATTGGGTGACTTAATCGGAGTCCCACAATCTGCACTCGGGTTGCGGCTTTCCGCAACGGAGACCCAGGTCAGGGCGTAAAAACCAAAGCTAAAAAGCGATCCAAACTGCGCGAACGAACGCGAAGAGTTATTGGTGTAATTTCGTGAATCGGATCTAATGCGCCCTTGGGTTGAGCACATACTAGCGAGAAGCGATCTCGATGTCCTTTAACACTTCCTCTGGCTTCCATTTATTATCGCGATAGACCTTATAGACTTTGCCGTCAGGAGCGATGATTGCAGTTCTGAGCCCGTGAGTAATCTGATCTTTTTCCGGAAAGTACTGCAGTCCAAAGTACTGGGCCACTTCCTTTACTTGTTCCTTAGTTCCGGTGGCAAAGGCCCAGTGAGAAAACGTCTCGTCTCCGAACCGGCCCGTATGAGAGGCGCCGTAGCTCCGCAAAACCGCAGGGGTGTCGTACTCAGGATCGATGCTGATACTCAACAGTCGCGTCTTATCGTAGAGCTCGGGCTTTCTCTTTAACTCCTGATCGACCTGCGAAAAGTTGTTGCTCATCAAAGTGCAATACTCTGGGATAGGACAGCGCGTGTAGATAAACGTCAGCAGAAGTGTCTTCCCTTTGTACTGTCCGGTTCGAATCGGCTGGTTGTTCTGATTGACGAGCGCGAAGTCTGGGAGTGGATCTCCCGTGTTTGCTCCCACCGCACCGGGAGAAGCCTTAACGCCCGCCTCTGCACTCGACTTGATAATGACCACGTTCTCCAACCAGGACTCGAGCCCGTCAACCATGAGGGTGGCCGTAATTTGATCACCCTCGGCCGCCTGATCGAAGACCCACTCGTCACGTACCATGAAGGGCATAGTCATAGCCTCCATGAAGTCCTTGATCTCTTCATGAGATACAGTCACCAGGCGCTTTTCTTTCTCAACTGTTAAAATTTTGCCCTTAAGTTCATAGCGCTTGGCGTTGGATAAATCGCGCCGGCAGCCTGACACGCCGGTAAGTGTGAAAAGCAGAATAAGAGAAACTGTTACCGGTAGGTTAAACGCGTTCCGCATGTAAATGGCTAGTCTGTGTCTGTCTGCTCTGTGCAATGAAATCCTCCGAGAGTCAGTGCTCTTCGTCTAAGGACGTTTTATTCACACCGTGGCTTCGGGCGGTGTGGGAGAGTCACTCATAAATCTAAAAACCTTTCAAGGCAATAACATATTTGACTCAGTTCCGGGTACGGCTTTGCCGCCGGATGTGTGGCGGTGGCTATCCCCGCCGGAGCCTGCTCCGATCATCGGGCTGCGCTCCTGGTGCGGGCTTGCCCTTTTGTGCGTCACGTGGTCGTGTCTGCGGATCTCAATGCAGCTGAGGAAATCCCGCGACTCATCCAAGGGGCCAAGCGCCCGCACCAGGGGCACAGCCCAGTGATACAGCCAGCTGGACGGCGGGGCATAGCCACCGCCACACATCCGGCGGCGAAGCCGTACCGGAACTGAGTCAAGTATGTCAGACCGTTTCAACGGATTGGCGCGCCGGCCCGATGACTTTCTGCAAAAGCTGGAAAACCGTTGAAACGGTTACGAATTTCAAGACTTGGGCGGTGACACCGGGCTAAAGCCGCGGTGTGAATGAGAGTTCAAACTGCATCTATACTCCTTCGAGTCTCCGACTCCTATTTCCTGTCCAACTTTTCATCATACAGTTGCTGATAAATCCAAAAGTTAGTCATCACTTTAAACACGTAGTCCTTCGTCTGTGAAAAACCAAGTTCCGGCACATAACGATCGGCTTCACTAGAACGTGACCGCGCAATCCAGCGAGCCACGTTTTCGGGACCGCCATTGTACGCAGCTGCAACCGCCTGGGGCTGCGCCGGAAACTGTTTAAATAGATTAGCGAGATACTGCGAGCCAAAGAGAATCGCTGTATCGGGATTATAGAGGTTGTCCTGCGTGAAATCGGTTAGGCCAATTTGGCCGGCGATCTCATTAGATGTTTCAGGAATGAACTGCATCAATCCACGCGCGGCCGCAATTGACTTCGCCTCTGGTTGGAAGCGCGATTCTTGTCTGGCAATTGATACCACAAATCTGGGATCGACCTCACGCGGCGACGCATGTGTAAGCAGTGACGCGCGGTACGGCAAGGGATACAACAAGTCAACGAGGTCGCGTGGTGCGAGTTCTATTACATAGTCGGCAGGGATGTTTTTCCAGATCTGCTCGCCAAACCGGACTGCGCGATTCGCTAAGCCACCTCGCAAAGCGTAGGTCGCCAGCGTGTAATCAAGATCAGACTGCGATATTACCGGCGCGGTCTTTTCCGTTGCCGTCGGGACACGCGGTACAGAATTAGTCTTAGCCGGCTGGCCTACCGCTGAACGCGCCACAACAAACTCCGGCACACCTTCGTCGTAGAGACCTAGAAACAATAGCTCTTGAGCAAGTGTTTGATGAGAAAGTTCGACTCCGCCAGATTGCGGATTGTTCGTTGACACTTTTTGCTTGCCGAGCGTCAGTAAGTTAAACGATGGAAGCTCGAAAGCAGGCAATGCTTGATAGGTACGCTGAACAAGCTTCAACATCTCATCTCGCGGCGCCGCATCATTTATTACCCTCAATCCGTCCTGGGCCAAACGCCGGCCCTCTTCCATTTGGCCGCTGTTGATGGCATTTTCCGCAGCCCTCCGGAGCGCGGTTGCGCGCGTCTCGATGAGAGGACGGGTCCGGGTATCGGAGCCGATTGCCAGCAACCGTTGGGTTGACCGCTTTCCGTAGTATTCGTTTCTACCGTCGGGGATGGAAAGGTATTCAGAAATCGCTTCGTTGGTTCTTCCCATTTGTTCCAACGCGTAGCCGCGGATGAAAGCCAATTCTTGTGAAGTCGTTCCCCCCGGTACGCGAGTCCCCCCGAGATCCGGCCGACTGCGAAGTTCGTTCGTATTGGACACTACTTGTAGCCAGGCACCCTGGGCCAGATGGATTCTTGTCTGCGCGAACAGAGCCAGCGCGTCGCCGATCTGACCCTTGAAACGCGCGCGTGTCTGTTGGACCCAATCAAGCGCCTCTTTATGACGACCGGCTTCGTGCAGGGCATCGACGATGTTCAGATAGGGGCGCTCTGGATTAGGCGCATCCTGGAATTGTTCGATAAAACGACGGTAAGCAGCTACCGCTTCATCGGTCCGTTTAAGACGATTGTATGCGCCGGCTGTAAAACTAAGCGCGTCACGTGCACTCATGCTGTCGGGAAATTGATCCAGCACACGCTGGAAGTATTTCAGGGCCTCGTCATATTTGAGTTGGAGGTAAAAGCCTCGTCCCGTTTGATACAGTGCATTAGCCACGGTCGGGCTCAGTGGATAACGCCCGATAACCGCGAGATAGTGACGACGGGCCGCATCGAAATCCCGGTTGAATTGATAAACTGCAGCGCGCAGAAGATGCTCTGCTTCCGGGATCTGCGCCGGCGCGTCCTGACTTGCGCCCGCGGTTCCAATGACATCTATGGCATCGAGGCCACGCACACCGGCTAGCGCAAAGTCATCAGGTCGCGAGGCATCTGGCATCTGCATAACCAACCTGGAAAATGCTTCGCGAGCTTCCTGACGCCTTCCCTCAGCCAGCAGTGACTGGGCTGTCAGGGTGAGTGCCTCGCGGGCTAAAGATCGATTTTTAGATTCACCGAGCGGGCGTAGCGCGGCTACCGCACCGTCATAGTCTTTGCTTTCATGAAAGCTCTGGCCCAACCTAAGGATCGCCGCCTCGCGCAAGAGGCTAGTGGGCGCGGTAGCAATCAGCTGCCGCAGTTTTTCGCGTTCGAGAACCAGATCTCCCGTTGCCCGAGTCAACCGGGCAAGATGCCATAAGGCATATTGCGAGAGTACAGACTGACGTGCGATGACCGATTGATAGCTAGCGTTAGCTCCGGCAGCCTCGCCGGTCTTCTCCTGTAGCCTGCCGAGCAGGTAGTCATAATTATTCGCTGTCAGGGTTTCAGAGTTTGAACCACGTAACGCGTTGATCTCGGCGACCGCCGCCTTGAAGTCACCAGCGTCCATCGCCGCCCTGATGCGCGCGTGACGCTCCTGCGGCGTTTGACCATGGGCAGAAATAGACACCAGCAGGGTCGCCACGACGCCGAAAGCGAGGTTGAGCAGTTTGGTTTTATGGTGCACGTGTGGAATTATCATCTACGGGCGAGGAAATTCCCAAATAGCAATAATTGTGGGGGCGTCACTCCGTGGGCGAGCCCTCTTCGCGACGCACTGTTTTTCGAGATCACCATGTCTTGCGATGTTGGGGGCCCACGGAGTGACGCCCCTACAAAACACTGAGTGTAGAATGGTTCCTGCAAATATGGCTTCTGAACAAAAAAGTACAGCTCAAATCAATCAACGTGCGGAGCTGTTGGAGGGTGCTCCCGTCGCCGATGACATCAAGCGGGAGGTCGCGGCCGAAATTGAGCAACACTGGGGCAAGGCTGAGAAGCGACCGTGTCTCGCAGCAGTACGCGTCGGGGATGACCCCGCTTCAGAGGTCTACGTCAAGAACAAAATTCGAGCTTGCGAGGAAGTTGGAATTCGGTCTGAACATCATGCGTTGCCCGGTTCTACTACGGCAAGCGATCTGCTGGAGCTCATCGCTTCGCTTAACTCGCGGGATGAAATTGATGGCATTCTGGTTCAGATGCCATTGCCTGGGGGTATCGACGAAGCTGCCATCATTGAGACGCTGAATCCGGCGAAGGATGTCGATGGATTTCATCCTGTGAACGTGGGACGCCTGGCACTGGGCCGGCCGACCTTTGTGCCTTGTACACCTGCAGGGATCATCGAATTCCTCACCCGCAGTAAAATTCCCATTAGCGGAGCAAAGGCTTGTGTTGTGGGTCGTAGCCAGATCGTTGGCCGCCCGATGGCGCAGCTTCTCATCCAGAACGACGCCACGGTAACGATTTGCCATTCACGAACGCACGACCTCAAGTCTGTGACGAGGCAAGCTGACATACTCGTGGTAGCGATCGGTCGTCCGGGGCTGATCAGAAGGGACTACATCAAGGAAGGCGCAACAGTGATAGATGTGGGGATGAACAAGATTTCGGAGGAAAGCGTCGCCCGCGATCTGTTTGGTGACGAGGCGGAGCGAAGGGTGGAAATCATCAAGAAACGCGGCTACACGCTAGTAGGTGATGTGCACCCCGCGGAAGCAGACGAGGTAGCCGGGCGACGCACTCCGGTGCCTGGCGGTGTCGGCCTGCTCACCGTCGCTATGCTGATGCGAAACACGGTCAAGGCAGCGCGGCAAAGGAGAGGCTAGACATTGCCAATTGCCGAATTCCAATTGCCGATTGGAAAAACTCTCCAGTAGTGCCTAGCTTCGTAACCCCTCGAGGCGCAGATTGATTATCACAGACGCGTTTTTTAAGGCGGCAACGGCAACCGTCTATTAACTAACTCCGTGGCCTTTCTTCCAATCGGCAATTGGGAATTGGCAATCGGCAATGGACTAATTGGCAATGATGAAGGCGGGTTTAACAGGTTCGATTGGGGTAGGGAAATCATTCGTTGCCGGTGTATTGGCTGAGCTTGGCTGCCACGTGTTGGACGCTGATCAGGCCGCGCGAGACGCGGTGGCTCCCGGATCGGCCGGGCTATCGGCAGTGGTAGTAACTTTCGGCGAAGGGCTCCTTCAGAAAGACGGAACCCTGGATCGACAACAGCTCGGTTCGCTGATCTTTGCCGACGAGAGCAAGCGTCAGCTTTTGAACTCGATACTTCATCCATACATTATTGCATTGCAGGATGAACAGTTACGCGAATGGGAGACCCTGAATCCGGAAGGGATTGCCGTAGTCGATGCGGCCCTGATGATTGAATCCGGCGGCTACAAACGCTTTGACAAGTTGATTGTTGTACACTGCCGGCCCGAAGTTCAGATAAGACGATTAATGGATCGAGACAACCTGACGCGTGAACAAGCACAGCAACGAATCGATGCCCAGATGCCGCAGGAAGCCAAACAAAAGTTTGCCGACTACCTGATCGATACGTCGGAAGGATTTGAAAGCGCCCGGAAGCGCGCCGTCCAGGTGTATGATGAGTTGCGCAGAGTTAAGGTCCAAGATGGCAAGATATAGGGTCGCGTGGTAGTTTCAGTTTTCTTAGTATGTTTAGTGTGTTGTCGAACCAGCTCCCGTTCGCTGGTAGCTAACTAATGTTGCAACGACATAAACGATCCACGAAATTACACGAACCGTCACGAAGTTTTCTTAGTGCCATTTCGTGAGATTTCGTGGATCGTGCTTCTTAAACCGACTATCAGATCAAACAATCCTTACCCTTTCTCAAGATGAAGAGAGTTCCGCGCATAGGAAGAAGGACCCAGACAATAGTCACCGGACTGTTGCTGGTAGTTTTGTCCCTTGCGCCAGCTGGATGCTTCGTTGATGAAAGCTACCAACCTTATTACGGACGCGTCGTAGTTCGAAACAGCCAGGACTTTCGCTGGATTGATGGCGGGCTGCCGCAAACCTTTGATCCGGCGTTCGCTGCGGCACCGCCCGACACCGATCTGGTGAGAGCAATCTTCGAGGGCCTGACTGACTACGATCCGCGAACGCTTGCTCCAGTGCCGGCTGTTGCTACTAGCTGGGAATCGCCTGACGAAGGCCGCACCTGGACTTTTCACCTTCGGGAAGATGCTCGCTGGTCAAATGGTGAGTCCGTAACGGCAAAGGACTTTGTTGATTCATGGCAACGCACGATGAAAATTGGAGATCTGGCGCCGCACACTAACCTTCTGGACAACATACAGGGAGCCCGCGCCCTGCCCACCGTTGATCCCGCGACCAACGGAAGGAGATCCCGTACGAATCGGGACTCATCAGCCGCAGCCAATTTAAGACGCGACTCAAGGGCCGAGTCAAAACCCGAATCAAGTCGCTTTGGCGTTGAGGCTGTTAGCGATCGACAATTGCGGGTCCACTTACAATCACCTGATCTGAACTTTCCCACGCTCGTGGCACACCCGGTGTTTCGTCCGGTGAAACTCACCGATGAAGATGCGCTGCAGCGAATAGGACCGCTTGGTCTCGTTTCAAACGGGGCTTTCATGCTGGCCAAGAGCGAATCCCATCGCGTGCTGCTGGAGCGGGCGGGAAATTACTGGGACAGGGATGAAGTAGATCTGGAAAGCGTCGAGTTCTTAGGAGCAAAGAATGCGGAAGCCGCACTCACGGCCTACCGAGCGGGTGAAGTTGACGCCGTTACAAATTCCGCTTTCGAGCCGTTGGCCCTCAAACTGCTCGCACCTTACAAGGATTTCAGGCGGGAGACTTACGGCGCGCTGACTTATTACAGCTTCAATCTGTCGCACGAGCCGTTTGATGATGTGCGCGTGCGTGAAGCCCTGGCCATCGCCATCGATCGGGATCGTCTCTCTCAGGACGAGTTGGGAGGAGCAACCGAACCCGCCAAGAAATTCCTGCCGGATGCTATGGCCGGTTCGAGGGTGGTAGTAGCCAAGGCCGAGTTGCTGGAAAAAGATATCGAGCGCGCCCGCAAGTTGCTCGACGAGGCAGGTTTTCCTGAAGGAGATGGGTTTCCGACGGTCAAGCTCCTGATAAATCGCAACGAGCAGCAGCGGCTGGTAGCGCAATCGATTGCTTCGATGTGGCGAAGCGTACTCAACATCGAAACCGAAATAACTATAAAACCCTGGGATGAGTATGAGGCGGCGATTCGGGCGGGCGACTATGACATTGTGCGGCGCGGCATGGTCATGCAGACAACGGATGAGCTAACCAATATCCGCGCGTTGTTTGAACGTGACTCGCAGTCGTCTGAGTCTGCTGCTTCGGGCGACCTTGCTGTGTCGCCGAATAGTTCTACTGTCGCAAACGGCGAGCGTCCAACGGACCAGAAGATCCCGACTCAACCAATCATCGAATCAGAGACTGAGGCCCTTAATGAGTTGAGAGCAATTCCATTATATTTCGCCTCCTCCTATGCCCTGGTGAAACCTTACGTGTCAGGCTTCGATTCAAACGTTCTGGATGTGCTTTCTCTGAAGCACGTGCGCATCGACACCAGTTGGCACGAACCAAAGCCTGTCAGCTCGAACCCACTCAAGTGAGTGTCTGTGATGAGATACCTTCCTGACTAACAAGTTGGCTTAAGCGTTATGGTGTCCTAATTCGTAGGGTCGTCCCTCGCGGCATTATCTTTGGGGTTACTCGCACCAATGCCACGATGGGGCGCACGGAGGGACGCCCCTACAAATTTGGTCTCTACCCTTAAGGCCAGTCTCTTGATCAAAGCAATGCTGCGTGTTACCGTGCCCGCGCCTGCGGGGAAGATACTCTTTTGTTGACCTTTAGCAGGTTGCTGAAAAAAAAGTAGTAGGGAGCAGTACTAGCAGTAATACGATCCACGAAATGACACGAAAAAGCACGAATCAAGTTCTCCATTTAGTGCAGTTTGGTGTGGTTTCGTGGATCGTGTTGGTTTTTCAGCAGCCTGCCAGGGCATTTGGTAGAATTGTTCTGCCGAGAGCAGCGTCTGAAGCACGCGCTTAGAGAGGAACAAATGGCTCAAATCTACATCAAACAAGTGATCGCGGGAGTTGTTGTTGTCACACTGCTTTTCACCGCAATCTCTTGTCGGGTGTCGGCCACAAATGAAGAGTTCTTCGGTCGAACGGTCCCACCGGAGCGCAACATCCTGCGATATGTGAACGGCGGCGAGCCGGAGTCGATCGATCCTGCGATCAGTTCCGGTCAGCTAGAGGCGCGTATTTACATGGCACTCCATGAAGGTCTTGTCGAGTACGATCCGAAGTCTCTCGATGCGATTCCCGCTATTGCCGAGCGTTGGGATGTGAACAACGACTCATCGGAATTTGTTTTTCACTTGCGCAAGAACGCCCGCTGGTCTAATGGTGAGCCGATCAACGCCCATGATTTTGTTTACAGCATCCGAAGATCCCTGACTCCTGAAGTTGAATCGCGTTCCGCGGGCCTGGCTTATCCCATTAGGTATGCTGAGGCTTTTAATGCAGGCGCCGTTTTTGTCCGCGACCCTGCCAGCAATCAGTTTCTTTTAGAAAAGGACTTTGCCGGCGATGAACCGCGTGCGGAACCGCTTAGCGAGAAGCCCCTGGGGACGAATGGACGAGAATATGAACCAACAGCTGCCGAGCGACCGCCGGATCCCGACACACCTTTTCACCAGTTCATGCATTCGCCTGAAAGGCTTGTCCTTCCCGGCGCGGCCAAGGCTCGCAACGAATTACTCGAAAGCAATCCCAAACTGCGGGCGGCGGTCGCTGATAAGGAACTGGTAAAAGTAAGGGCTGAGGATTTGGGTGTCGAGCCAGTTGATGACTACACAGTGCGTATCTCGCTTTCTGAATCCGTGCCTTACTTTACTGAACTCGTAGCCCATCAGGTCTTTCGTCTGGTTCCCCGGAAAGTGGTCGAGAAATACGGTGCGAAGTGGACCGACGCGGCGAATATCGTAACCAGTGGCGCCTTCAAGTTGAAATCATGGACGCCATACAGTGAACTGGTGGTCGAGCGCAACCCGATGTACTGGGATGCTGCAAACGTCCGTCTTGATGAGATCCATTTTTATATGTCCACCGATCATCCCACCACGATGAACCTATATAAAGTGGGTGCGGCAGACGCGGTCGTGAACCACTCGGTACCCAATGCCTGGCTGGATGTCGTCCGCCCAAAGAAGGATTACATGGACGCCGCTGAGGCAGCGATTACCTACATTCTCATCAATGTAACTCAACCGCCAATGAACGACCTCAGAGTTCGCAGGGCGTTCAATATGTCCATCGACAAGATCAACTATTCAAAGGCCAGGAGGATCACGAAGCCGCTGTCTGCCTTTACGCCCGGGGGTATTTTTGTTGGTTATCCACAACCGAAAGGCGAGGGCTTCGATCCGGTGGCCGCACGAAAGTTATTAGGCGAAGCGGGTTATCCCGTGACCCAGAAACCAGATGGAACTTATCAGTGCGAGAAGTTCCCCGCTGAAGAGGTCAGCTTTACTCTCGGTACCCACTCGTCGAACAAAGCTATGGGGGAGTTCATGCAGGCTCAATGGAAGCAGAACCTTGGGATCACTGTCATGCTGCGCAGTATGGAATCCAAGACCTTTATGGCCGCGCGTGCCAAACTTGACTACAAAGGCTTAGCGTTTGGTGCCTGGGGTGCTGACTACATGGACCCGACTACTTTTCTAAATATCTTTCGAACGCGTGGCGGCGACAATGGCACTGGTTGGTGGGACCAGCAATACGTAGATCTGCTCGACAAAGCGAACCACACAATCGATGCGCAGAAGCGTTATGCGTTACTGGCCCAGGCTGAGGAATACATGTTGGACGCGCAGCCGGTGATCCCGATCGAGACTCCCGCAGTGAACTGGGTCAAGAAGCCTTATGTTAAAGGCCTATACCCCAATCCAGCATGTCTCTTCGCGTGGAAGTTTGTATACATAGAGCGCGACGCTGCCAAGTGGGATTATGGCACGCCAAGCTTAACGGATTAAAACATCGCCGATTTCCAAATGCGAATTGCCGATTGGAAGAGCAGCGCTTGCAGAGTGAAGGCGAAAGGTACGCTGAAGCCCCCCGTTGGTGGAGAACGTTTACGATTAAGAACAAGAAATCCGCAATTGGCGATCGGCAATTGACATAGGAAACAGAACTGCGAGTGGTCAACAGACAGTCACACCTGTAGCTCCTAAGGATGCTTCGCTTCATCATTCGACGTCTAATAATCACGATCCCGACGATCCTCGTTGTGATTACCATAACCTGGGGACTGATCCGACTCGCCCCGGGCAGCTTCTACACCAGTGAAAAAGCCCTCCCCGCAGCAATTGAACGGAATATCCGCGACAAGTATGGTCTAGACCGACCCTGGCATGAACAGTATCTCAAGACAATGGGCCAGATTCTCCGTTTTGATTTTGGTACGTCCTTGAAGTATGAGGGGCAGTCGGTTAATGAGATTATCGCGCGATCGCTTCCGGTGTCGGCGACGGTGGGAATACTCGCGTACCTGCTGGCCCTGATCGTGGGAATAACAGTTGGATCCATTGCCGCGATTAAGCAAAACTCGAAATGGGACTATGCCTCAATGACCCTGGCCATGCTCGGCATATCTATTCCGAACTTTGTCCTGGGGCCCATTCTGGTGCTCTTCTTTTCGATGACGCTTTACTGGTTGCCACCTTCCCGTTGGGATGGTTTTCCCAGCAAGAGCGTCATCCTGCCGGTGATTACACTTTCAGCTCTCTACATGGCCTACATCGCGCGCCTCACCCGGGCGGGCATGCTGGAGGTATTAAGGTCAGACTATATCCGCACAGCCCGGTCGAAAGGACTCAGCGAGACTCAGGTGGTTATCCGTCACGCGCTGCGCGGCGGTTTGCTGCCAGTCGTTTCCTACACCGGACCTGCGTTGGCATTTCTGTTGACCGGAACCGTTGTAGTCGAGAGACTGTTTGTCCTGCCGGGGCTGGGCAACTATTTTATCCAGGCATCTCTCAATCGCGATGAACCGCTGATTCTCGGCATCGTGGCTTTCATTTCGATAACGCTTCTGACGATGAATTTGCTTGTGGACATTGCTTACGGCTATCTCGATCCACGCATTCGATATTGAGTGCCACACCAGGCCGCTGTTGGTCCGGATTACAACATGTGAACGGTAACGTCTTCCGGTCCCGATAATGAACGACGAAAGACCACCAACCCCGCACGAGACTGATAAACCTGAGCCCGCTTTCACGCCTTTGGGGACGCCACCTGAGCCCCCCATTCGTCCCCGGGAAGGCGACATTATTCACACTGGACCAGAGTTAGCAGTCGGTGAAGCGGATGTTCGTTCCGCAGAGCGAGCTGAGTTTGTAACCGGTACGTCGCTCACGAGAGATGCCTGGCGCCGGTTACTTAAAAATAGGCTGGCGGTATTCGGAATGGTCATGGTCGTGATAATTACCCTGGCTTCGGTTACCGGCCCTTTTATCATTCGGCAACTTACGGGTTTTACTCCCGATTACATTCCCACCGATGTCGCCGCCCTAAAATCCCTTCCTCCCTTTACCGCTCCCGATGGTTCGTTTTCGTGGTTACACCCCATGGGAACCGACACTCAGGGACGCGATCTGCTGGCGCGGGTGCTTCAGGGTGGGCAAATTTCCTTGATGGTGGGGATTATCGCGACGCTCATGTCGCTGATAATCGGTGTCAGCTACGGGGCCATTTCAGGTTACCTGGGCGGTCGCCTGGATAGCGTCATGATGCGGGTGGTCGACGTGCTCTACTCGCTGCCTTACATCATCATCATCATCGTCCTACTGTCGATGTTTCGCGGCCAGAGTGCTCGCGGCCAACTAATTCTGCTCTTCGTGGCGTTGGGCTCCGTTTCGTGGCTCACCATGGCGCGGATCGTGCGCGGCCAAGTCCTCTCATTGAAGAACCAGGAGTTCGTGTTGGCCGCCAGGGCTACCGGCGTTTCGACTCCTCGAATCATTTTCCGGCACGTGGTGCCCAACACGATCGGACCAGTTATTGTGTATGCCACGTTAACAATCCCCACGATTATGTTGACGGAGGCGTTTCTCTCCTTCTTGGGGTTTGGCGTGCAGCCCCCGATCGCATCATGGGGCAGCCTGACCACAGACGGAATTCAAAACATCGCAATCTTCCCGTGGCAACTTATTTGTCCCGGTGTGACGATGGGTTTGACATTGTTCTCGCTGAACTTCCTTGGTGATGGATTGCGCGATGCGCTCGATCCCCAGATGAGGAAGTTCTGAAGAGTTTGATTTTAGATTTGTGATTTTTGATTAAGAGTGCAGCCTAGCCTCGATCAAGATGGAAACACGAACCACGCAAACGCACGAAAGATTGTTGAATGGTGGGGCGCCACCACGATGAAATTAAAAGCAATCAAAAATCAGAAATCTAAAATTCTTAACCCATGAGCACCCGCAACGGAAATCTTCTGGAAGTTAAGGATCTACGGACCTACTTCCACACTGAAGACGGCACGGTCAAGGCCGTGGATGGTGTTTCGTTCAATCTCCGGCGCGGTGAGACGTTGGGCATCGTCGGGGAGTCTGGTTCCGGAAAATCTGTCACAAATCTCTCAATCATCCGCTTAATCCAGAGTCCGCCCGGGCAAATCGTTTCAGGCGAAGTTGTCTTCGATGGCCGAGACATTCTCCGCCTTACGGAAGGTGAAGTACGCCGGATTCGCGGCCGGCGCATCGCGATGATCTTTCAGGATCCGATGACGTCGCTCAATCCCTTTATGAAGATCTCCAGACAGCTTATGGAGATGACGCAGCTCCACCTGGGTCATTCAAAAACGCAGGCTCACGCGCACGCGGTCAAGATGCTTGAGACAGTTGGAATTCCAGATGCGCGCAAGCGCGTGGACGACTATGCCCATGAGTTCTCAGGAGGAATGCGGCAGCGAGTCATGATAGCCATGGCCCTTTCCTGCAAACCGGAACTCCTGATCGCTGACGAACCCTCGACGGCGCTCGACGTGACAATCCAGGCCCAAATCCTGGAGTTAATAAAAACGCTGAAACAGGAGACCGGCACGAGCGTGATTCTCATTACTCACGATCTCGGTGTAGTTGCTGGAATGACTGACCATCTGATCGTGATGTATGCTGGAAAAATCTTCGAGCAGGCACCGACAAATGAATTGTTCGCCGTGCCCGGTAATCCCTATACAAAAGGGCTGCTGCGTTCCGTTCCTGATCCAACCGCGTCCCGAGGAACGCTTTATCAGATTTCGGGGCTACCTCCGGATGTCGCGCACCTGCCGGATGGCTGTCCTTTCGCGCCGCGATGCGACCGCGCCGAGGACATTTGCAGCAAAGAGTTTCCACCGTTAGTTGAAGTCCACCAGGACCACCACTCGCTTTGTCATTTTGCTACGGAGGTTTACGCTGAATCGGTTGCCGAGAAGAGCAAGGTCCAATAATGTGAGCGAAGACTCAGGAAGTTTTGAGTTCAAGCGGCTTTGCCCTAAAAGTCATTGAATGTCGCACAACGACAAGGTTCAAGATGTGAGGAGTAGCTCAACTCACAGAACCGCTTGCGGTAGCCAGCGGATCCTAAGCTCAATCACGTCGTAGATGGTTTTGCATACAAATGCTTAATTGATTGACGTGAACCATTAGTCTTGAACTTAGCATCCGCTGGCTACCGCAAGCGGTTCTGTGAGTTGACTGATTCCTACGAACTTGTGCTGCGGTACTATCCAGATAGCGTCCGTACGACTTTTCAGGCAAAGCTAGTTCAAGCTTTTTTAGCTTGCCCGCACGGTAAGGCGCAACCTAAAGGTTGAACTCTGAACTTCCGGACTCAGACGAATCCAGTACTAGAATGCGAAGAGAAGATGAGCAGTGAACTGAATATAGTGACACCCGACGCAGGACCACCGACGATCGAGAAGGTGGCACCGTTAATCTCCATTCGAAACCTCACTGTTCATTTTGATGCGGGGCGCGAACGCGCGCTCGAGGCGCGAGCGATAAACCGGACTGAACAGGGGCAGGGAATTGGCACCGATCGATTTCCGTGGGTCGTGGTAGTAGCAACTGCCTCCGCTGGGCTCGCATTGGTGTTGATTGTCTTGTTTCTTGGAAGTCTGACGTGGGGCATGATCGGGTTAATAACTGTGGGTATGATGGCCGTATTGCTTATCACATACGCAATGTTCGGTCGCGGAGGAACCCGTCAGACTGTTAAAGCTGTTGACGGAGTCTCGTTAGACATCTTTCCAGGGGAGACCCTGGGGCTGGTCGGCGAATCGGGTTGCGGTAAGTCTACATTGGGTCGCGCAATTCTAAGGCTTACAGAACCGACTTCCGGTCAAGTGCTGTTTCGCAATCGCGACCTGGCTCATTTATCGAGGCGCGAAATGCGCGAGCACCGCCGCCATCTTCAAATTATCTTTCAAGATCCATATGCGTCGCTGAACCCACGAATGACAGTCGGTGCGATTGTGCGAGAGCCGCTCGACACATTTCGCCTCTTTAAAGGGAGGAAAGCCGACCAGAGGGTTCAAGAGTTAATGGAAACAGTAGGTTTGAGCAAGCGTTTCATCAAACGTTACCCGCACGAGTTCTCAGGTGGACAAAGGCAGCGGATCGGAATCGCGCGCGCCCTGGCAGTCGACTCCGACTTCATCGTCGCTGATGAGCCAATTTCGGCGCTCGACGTGTCTATTCAGGCCCAGATTCTTAATCTCCTTGAGAAGCTTCAGATCGAGAAGAACCTGACTTATTTGTTCATCTCGCACGATCTGCGCTCGGTGCGCCACGCCGCTAATCGTGTCGCAGTGATGTATCTAGGCAAGATTGTCGAACTAGCGAACGCCAAAGCAATCTATGATGATCCGCTCATGCCTTACACGAAGGCTCTGATCTCCGCTGTTCCGGTTCCCGATCCTATTGTGGAGGCCACTCGAAAACGCGTGGTGCTCGAGGGAGACGTCCCGTCGCCCATCAATCCTCCAAACGGTTGCCGTTTCCATACTCGGTGCCCGTATGCGATTGAGGTTTGCAAGGAGGTCGTCCCACCCCTGGTCGAGATCAAGCCGAATCATTTCGCGGCCTGCATTCGAATTAGCCCTCAGCAGCCTCAAATCGAAAGGGTCGCATCCGGCGAGGCCCCCGGCCTCGATGCTGTTGCAGCCGTGTAAAAAGGGCAGGCAGCCCGCAAGTCTTTGACTCTCACGAAATTACCTCAGGAGACTCCTTCGCATTAGTCATATAGCCATAGAGTAAGGTGCGTGTACTTTACGCACACACCTGCGACAGGGGGGCATCCAGCAGTTCTTGCTGGCGCTTGTTTGAGATCGAGCGGAAATCTATACTC
>JBHENP010000013.1:0-87305 GCA_046261995.1 Pyrinomonadaceae bacterium | reverse complement strand
GTACATCATCCAGCTTGCCGAATTCGTAGACAGCCGCATGCGCGAAATCTCCTCAGGAACGTTGACCGTTGATTCTCTAAAGGTTGCGATCCTCGCTGCATTGCACGTTGCTGATGAACTTCACCGCCTTAAACACCTTCACGAGCAGGCAGATGCCCAACTTGCCACGCGTAGCGCGGAATGCGCCGAAATGCTCGATCGGCTGCTGAAAGTCCGAAGCAACGTGGAGCAAGGCCAATCCGGCGCCGGGAAATTATCCATCGGTTAGCGCTCCTCCCTAGAATCGATCAAAAGCCATTTTCCTTTCTCATTTTTTCATTCTGTTTTCTTCAGGCTGTTTTCAGCGAGGCGGTGAAAATTCTGCATAGAGCGGAAAGCTTTACAACGCGAGCCGCGAACTCTATTAAACGCTCTTCTAAGTCATCGGCGCGAGTTTGAGGATTTAGGTCAAGTATTCTGACCCAGGCAAGCCATATCAAAATTACCTGTTTCGCGCAGCACGCGGCTATGCTAGTATCCGCAGTGGCGGAGGGAAACGTTCTGCGGGGCCCGTCACCGAGTTACGATGATTGAGCCAACGCCGTTAAATAGGGAGACCGACGCCGCATCAGCCAGTGCACTTCTTCACCGTTAAGAATTGCCAGAGGCTGCGGCAGACATAGGTCACCCACCTGTACATGCAGGTTCAATTTCGGCTTCGGAACGACTCACGCGGATCTCCCTCCCGCCAATTGGTCGTAAATCGTAAATCGTGAATCGTAAATAGAAATTACTTCTATTTCACGGTTGACGGGTTTTGATTTACGACCTTTTTCTTTTCCCGATCCACGATTCACGATTCACGATTCACGCCGTCTTTATGAAAGTTTTGATGATTGGTGATGTGGTGGCCAAGCCCGGACGCATTGCTGTGCTCGAGCGCATACAGGATCTGCGCGAGCAGTATTCAATCGATCTCGCTCTCATGAATGCTGAGAATGTAGCCGGTGGTTTTTCGATTACTCCTTCGCTGGCCGAGCAACTTTTCGCCGCCGGCATCGACGTAATGACTTCGGGCAATCATATTTTTGATAAGAAGGAAGCAATCGAATACATCGCCAAGCAGCCCCGTTTGCTGCGGCCGGCCAACTATCCACCCGGAACGCCCGGGAGTGGCCTCTGGCTGGGGGAAGTAGACGGGACGAAGGTGGCGGTAATCAATCTGATGGGCCGGGTGTTTATGCCGCCTTCAGACGACCCTTTCCGGATTGTGGAGGGTTTGGTGAATTCGTTGTCTTCAGAAACTAAGGTGAGGCTGGTTGACATGCATGCGGAGGCGACTTCGGAAAAGGTGGCCATGGGATGGTATCTGGACGGCCGCGTTTCGTCCGTCGTCGGGACGCACACCCACGTCCAAACCGCAGACGAGAGAATCTTTCCGCAAGGAACGGCTTACCTGACTGACGTTGGTATGACAGGTAGTTACGACGGCGTGATTGGAATGAACAAAGCAGACGTAATTGCCCGCTTCACTTCGGTAATCGCCCGCAGGGCCGAACATTCGAATGGCCAGGTGCGCATCTGCGGCGCCGTGATCGACGTCGACGAGACAACCGGAAAGGCCCGCAGTATCGCGAGGATCAATCTTGCGCATGAGCAGTGAGTAGGCGGGAAGAGAAAGGGAGATGGGGAGATGGGGAGAAAGGGCGACGGGGCGACGCCAGATGGGAAGAAGCGGAGAAGGGGAGACGCGGAGTGAGGGAGCCAAGCAGCTATCCTAAGAACGCTTCCGAGGATGGATTAGCCACTGTTCTGGTCTATCGATCATCCGCACCAACTGTCCAATTATCCAATCGTATTCCTGATCCAGCTCTAAGGCGTCCTGTTGAGACATATATCCGCACCTCCAAGAGAACTCAAGCCAGACCCGCGTTTCTTCGGCTTCGCCTTCACTGTCATTCAACTTACTGACAAAGTAAGCTGGGTATCGGCGCTTTCTCCAGGCCTCGCCAATGTTGGAACAGACTGATCGAGAGGCTCGTCGTATTTGGTCGGTAAGCGAGTACCGTTCTTCGATTGGGAAGTGTTTGCTTAATTCGAAAATGCGCATAGCAGCCTTCATTGCTGCTTGATATACGCGAAGCTCTTTGTAACTTGAAATGTGTGACATGAGGATGAGGCTCCTGTCCAGATGTGTCGTCTTGTAACCCTTACGGTGGTGGGAACATCATTAGTGGTCTATTTTCGCCCCGTCTCCCTTTCACCCCTTCGCCCCTTCTTCATGTTCCGCCCACAAGTGCCGCTTATTCCGGCGCGGTCTCGGTGGGAACTTTCTCTCCGGATGTTTTGAGAATTGGCGGGGCCAGCAAACGTTGAGCGTAGCCTTCAGGAAATGAGCGTACGCGGCCTGATCCGTCAGTAACTACGTGTCCGGTTTCGCCTTCGGAAATTACCTGGAGGTCCTTGGCCCGAATGATTTCGTAGCCAAATCGCAGCGAGCGCCGGCGAAGTTCGGTAATGCGGGTTCGAATGAAGATCTCGTCGTCGTAATAGGCGGCCGCTTTGTAGCGGCAATAGGCCTCGGCTACGACCAGAAATGCGTCGTCATTCGTCTCCATGTCGCGATAGGAAAACCCACGCGCGCGACAATATTCTGTCCGGCCGATTTCAAACCAGATGAGGTAATTGGCATAATAGACGATGCCCATTTTGTCGGTCTCGGAGTAGCGCACACGTAAAACCGTCTCGTGCCAATCTCCGAGCACATTTTCCGGCGCCGGGCTCGTCATGAGCTATGCCTCCAAACTCTTTAGAAAAGAGAATGCCGAATGATCGTTAAACTGCTACTAGGCGTGAAACGTTTAGCGGACTATAAGAGCGAAAGCCGGAGGTTGTCAAAGCAATTCGTCCGGATCGTGGGCCCGCTGTTAGGTTCAGGTTTCATTGTCGCGGCGGTTTTCGTGGCTACTCCTCGGGTCGCGTCGATGCCCCAGGCAACGGGAGTTGCTCCCAGCGCGCCGCGCAACGCGGCAATAGTGGCGACCACGGTTACCATCCTGAAAGAAACCAGCGAGATCCGGGAACTGGCGATTCTTCGACCTGTAAAAAGTGGCGCCCAGTCTCGAACTGAAATTGAACGCATGATTGTGCGCAATCTCGACGAGCAAACAACGCCGGCCGAAATGCATGCCACTGAATTGGCTTTGAAGAAGCTTGGGCTGGTGCCGCCGGAGTTTCAGTACCGGTCCTTCGTGGTGAAGCTGCTGACCGAGCAGGTGGCTGGTTATTACGATCCAAAAGCGCAGCAGTTCTATCTCGCCGACTGGATCGAGCTCGAGGGACAAAAGCCAGTGATGGCTCATGAGTTGACTCACGCCTTACAAGACCAGCACTTCAATCTGCGCCGCTTCGAGAAATGGCCTAAGGGCAACTCCGACGCCGAGCTCGCAGCCCATGCGTTAATCGAAGGCGATGCCACCCTCGCAATGACGCTCTACATGGCCAAGAATCCCCTCGTGGCCCTGGCGTTCATTCGTTTGTTGGGCGGCAGTAACATGGCCTCGGAGCAGATCAAACAGGCGCCGCGAGCGATCCGCGAATCTCTGTTATTTCCTTACGAACAGGGATCTGAGTGGGCCACTCGAGTTTACAAACGCGGTGGTTGGGCTTCAGTTTCGCAGGCTTTCGGAAAGTTGCCTTTATCCACTGAGCAGATCCTCCACCCGGAAAAGTATTTCGACTATGAGACGCCCTTGAAAGTCACGCTCCCCGACGTGCGCACTCTGCTGGGCACCGGTTGGAAAAGAATTGACTACGACATCAACGGTGAATGGAGCTTCTATCTGATTCTAGACCAATTTCTGAATGCCTCAGCTGAATCGCGTCGCGCGGCGGCGGGGTGGGCGGGCGACCGTTATGCCTTGTACGAAGGGCCGAAGCCCGGCAACGTCTTCATTGTTCAAGTCACCGTCTGGGACACACAAAACGATGCGCGGGAATTCTTCGACGCTTACGCTAAACGCACCTGGCGACGCTATCCAAAAGCTGAAGCTACGGCGATGACCTCGGCCGAAGATATGAAAGCAGTAAACGGCGCGGGTAAGAGCCCGGTGAGAAAGCGTCACGAGTGGCATACCAGCGAAGGCGGCGTGGTCGTGGAGATGCAAGGCTCTCGAGTTGTGATCATGGAAGGCATTCCCGAAAACGCGGACACCATGGCGCTTTTAAAAGCCTCGTGGCAGTAAGTTCAGAAGGCAGGATACCCCGCCACTCATTTTCCATTTCCATTTCACATTTTTCATTTGGTCATTTCCATCAAGTCATTTAGTGATGTTTCGTGTTATTTCGTGGATCCTGTGCCTAGCCGGGGGATTGGAACGATCCACGAGTAACACGAACGGACACAAAATGAGATTTAGTAAAGATGACAAATGAAAAATGTTAAATGAGAAATGGAAATGTTTACGATTCACGCTTCAAGTTGTAGCATAACCGTGAATGACGGGAATAGATCATTACCTCGGTCAGATACTGGACGACAAGTACCGACTTGAGCGACTGCTGGGCCGCGGCGGCATGGGTGCGGTCTACCTGGCCACTCACCTGGGCACCGAGCGCTACGTCGCGCTCAAATTAATCGCACCACAATTCATGCGCAACGAGGAATTCGTCGCCCGCTTCAAACGCGAGGCCCGCGCTGCCGGACGTCTGCGCCATCCGAATGTAGTGGACGTGACGGACTTCGGTTTCACCAGGGCAGGCAAAGATCAGGTCGCCTATCTGGTCATGGAGTATCTCGACGGCTGCACTCTCGGTGACGTTCTGGAAGAAGAGAAGCGTCTGCCGGTGGAGTGGGTCGTAGACATCATCGAGCAGGTCTGTTCCGCTGTACACGAGGCGCACAAGCAGGGCGTCGTCCATCGCGACCTGAAACCAGACAACATCTGGCTCGAGCCAAACCGGCTCGGGAGTTACCGCGTCAAAGTCCTCGATTTTGGAATCGCTAAACTGGCCGAAGTGGATGCGGTCGAAGGCGACGGTCAACTGGAGATCGGCTTGTCACCGACGGAAGACACAAGCACGGTTGCCGCTGCCACGGCCCACGCCCAGGGAGCACCTACTCAACTCCCATCTTCTGAGGCGGCTACATTCATCGGGGGGCAACGCGAGTCGCGAACTGTAATGCCGGGCGCTCGAGTCACGAACGTGATGAACGTGATGGATGACGCCGGGCATCTCGAGCTCGACACCGTTGCTTACTCGCCCGGTGAAGAGCCTACCGGGGGTCGCGAGGCTTCAATCGAAGGCGATGCAGCCGAAACCAGACTCTTTAGTAAGCCTGCGACAACGGAAGAAATGGCATCGACTCTTCCGTCCCTGGGCCCTCGCAACGCTGAGGATACGGATAGAACTTTGATACTGGATCAAGCTACGCTGCGTTTGGGAAAAGGCGCGAATGAAACGTCAAGCTCGGCTCGAGGCTCGGCGACTATGTTGACGAAGGTTGGCGCCATCATGGGCACGCCGGTTTACATGTCTCCTGAGCAGTGCGCCGCAAAAAGTTTGGACGCTCGTTCCGACATCTATAGCCTCGGCGTAATCACCTACCAGATGTTGGCGGGCGAGCCGCCTTTCGCCGGCAACACCGGGAGTGTAATTCGGGAGCATCTGGAACTGCCGCCGCCTCCTTTGCGCGACCACAGCAAGAAGATACCTAAGCGCGTGGCCGAAGTCGTGATGGGCGCGCTCGCCAAGGATCCCGCCGGTCGACCACAGACGGCTTCTGCATTTGCTAACTCGTTGCGAGCCCAATCTCAGAGTATCGGCACGCTCTACCGTCGGGCCTTTGCCCTTTACAGCGAATACTTCCCAAAGTTTCTGAAGTTGTCGCTAATCGCGCATATCCCGGTCATCATCACCACTGTGCTGATGCTTACTCTCATGCTTATAGAGAAGGCCCAGCCCCGAGTTCTAAATGCGACACGCATAACGTTAATTGTGGGCCTGGCAATCGTAGGGCTGACACACGTAGTCGCTCAGTTCTTCGCCGCGGCGGCCATCTCGGGCATAACAGCTGTGATCGTGACGCAGTTGTCCGCGGCGCCACTGCGCCCAGTCGAGCTGCGCTCTGCTTTCGCTGTTGTGAAGCGGCGTTGGAAGCCGTTGCTGAAGACAGGTGTTCGGGTCACCCTCCGGATTCTTCTCGGCTTTCTCTTAATCATCCCCGGGCTGGTAGTTGCCGTGCGCTACTCGCTGTATGCACCGGTGGTACTGCTGGAAGGCCTGGAAAAGAAGGCAGCCATGCGTCGAGCGCGCCAGCTGGCGTCTCGCTCCTGGCGCACAGTTATCATCATTACGTGTCTGCAGTTTTTGATCCCGATGTTATTCAGCGCTTTTCTTGGACGATTTACGGTGGGCATGAAGCAGTCCGGCGTGGGGGTCACAATGCGGACGATCTCGCAACAGCTTTCCGGCCTGGTGAATATCTTCATCACGCCGCTGCTGTCGATCGTGCCGGCGCTGCTTTATTTGAAGATGCGACAGTTAGGCGGCGAAACGGCGAGTGACGCCCTTGCCCAGATTGAGGAGGCAGATGAAACGCGAAGCAAGTGGCAGCAGCGCATGCGCTCGCGCACAACTCTACCCACGCCGCGCAGCCGTTAGGGACGCGGAGGAGGGGGAGACAGCTTCATTTTCCATTTCTCATTCTCGTTTGAATTTTTTTAGTCATTTCCTGATCTCTTTTCGTGATGTTTCGTGTGATTTCGTGGATCGTTGCTTTGGCCGAGGGGAGAACGATCCACATAATTACACGAACGACATGAACAAGAAGCAACAATGCCAAATGACAAAATGAAAAATGGAAATGCAGCTGAGATCTCCCTCCCGCTTCGCCATTTCCTTTCTCCTCTCGGGAACTTTTTCATCCTGACGGTGTCTATCTTAAGCACACCATCCGAGACGGAGGCTCAACATGCAAAAAGCGTTTCTCATTGTGGTTGTGCTTGTTGCGATCGCAACTCCAACTCTGCCCCAGACCGCAGATAAGACGAGGACCGACCGGGACGTTGTTATCGAGCAGACGGTTGTAAAGTTGACTCACGAGTGGATTGCGGCCGATGAAAGGGGTGACAGCGCGGCGCTAAATCGGATCATTGCCGAAGATTTTATGGGTACAGGCCCTGTAGGGACTATCGTCTTCAAGGAGGATGTTATTCCAATGGAGGGCAGCCGGCGTGGAGGTCTTTCAATTACTGCGCAGGAAGTGAAGGCGCGCGTCTTTGGTGATAGCGCAGTAGTAACCGGCCGAGGTGTAAGAAAGTCACGAGAGCAAGGGGATCTGAGATTTACGCTGGTGTTCGCTAATCGACAGGATCGTTGGCAGATTGTAGCCGGACATTTATCAACAGTGGACAGTCGACAGTGACCTGGACATTTCCGATCGCCAATTGCAATTGCCGATCGAAGACGTTTTCTAACATTGGCCTTTAGTCTTGAAGGTGGCTTTCTAATTGGCAATCGACAATGACTGGCTCACGTCCACTGCCCACTGTTTACTATTAGCCCTTTACGATTTACCATGCACCCGTTTTCCCAGCCCCACAAGAGAGGTTTGTTATGTCCGTTTACATGGTTGACCGTGATTTGCCAGGGATACAGATGGATCAGTTGGCGGCGGCCCAGCAGGCTGCTATTAAAACCAGTGAAAGGTTTACCTCGGAAGGCAAGCCTGTCCGATATATCCGGACGACATTCGTGCCTGGTGAAGCCCACTGCATGTGCCTGTTCGAAGCCGAAAATGCCGATCATGTGCGGGAGGTGAACGAGACGGCCAAGATACCGTTCACCCGCATAGTTGAGGCTCTTGATCTCACCCCATAGCGGTTACATTGTCGATTGTCAATTGCCGATTGCCGATTGGAAAGCGCTCTCCAGGGCCAAAGACCAAAGGCTGAAGACCAAAAGAACAATGTTAGAAAACGTCTTCAATCGGCAATTGGCAATCGGAAATCGGCAATCCTTCTGCCTGTTCATCACTATTCACGTCCCGCTCGAAACGTTTAAATCATCATTCGTCACGTCTCTGTTGCACGCCTGAGTTGCTGGACGTACCATCACGTCATGCGAACCGGCGCGCTGATCTTCGCCTTCGTTTTGACGTTAGCTTGTTGCCTGAGCTTTCGTGCGCAGCTCAATGCTCACACCGCCGAGCTGCCACTGGTAGAAACCTGCGAAACAAGGACTCCATCCGCATCGGCTTCCAGCAGAGTCGATTTCGGCACCCAGATCAAACCAATCTTCGAAGCCAAGTGTCAGCCCTGCCACTTCAACGGCGGCACGATGCATCAACGGCTGCCATTCGATCGGCCCGAGACTATCAAAACACTCGGCACCAAGTTGTTTCGCATCAAGGACGAGAACCAACGCCGCCTTATCCGCGACTTCCTCTCGCGGGAGTAAAGGGAATTTCGGATTTCGGATTGCGGATTTCGAATTTGAAGAAACGAGGGGTCCAAGCGGATTGTCTTCTACGCTAGGGCACTCAAGAGGTAATAGACTGCTGACTTTGCTCTTAATCGAAATCCGAAATTCACCGCGTTAAGCCCAAGACGAACTTTTCCCACTTCTTTTGAAACGCATCCATGTCAGTCTCACTTAAGACTTTCTGTAGGGACTTGTAACCCGTGGGATCCGCTTTCTGTTGCCCATGAAACTCCTGGTAGAACTTCACCAGCAGACCATTTTGTTGCAGGTAGTACAAAAGGTAGCGCGACTGACCGTAGTTCACGCCTTTGTCTTCGTTGTAGAACGCGTTCGAATCCATCGCCAACAGAGTTTTGAACGACGGCACGTTGCCGGCTCTTATTGCCTTCTGTAGTCCCGGTAGGCGCCAATTTGTATATCCATGAATGTGCCCGTCCTCCTCGCCGCTTTGCTCATATAGTGAGCCCAAACCTTCATTGAGCCACGGAGGGCAAGCCGGAAAATTAGCCTCCATGAACGGGTGCACAATCTCATGCACCAGGGTCCCGCCACCCGTCCCGATATTCATGATCAAGGCCTTGTGATGACTCGAGTAATAGCCATAGGGAGTGGTCGGCTGTTCCCCGAATAGGAGCCGATTATGTTTCTCGTACGATGCCTCGTCCTTGAAGAGCCAGACGTCGAGGATTACGTTCGGGTCTTTGGGGAAGAAGTCCTGCTTGAGTTTGTCGACTGCCCATTTGACGGTACCTTCGGCGCGCTCTGCACATCGCGCCGCGGTTCATCACCAACCACCACGAAAGGCGCCTGAACAACGATCGAGAATTCATTGGATGGCAATCGCTTCTTGAGCTGAGCCACGTGCCTCGCAAAATCGCCCGCCGTGAATCTTCCAGTGGAGGCCGCCGCGACGTGCGAGCTTTCCCGAACTAGTTGGGGCCCCTGAAAGGCATAGCCCAGCAGCAGATTAAAAGCCATCAAGATAACTGTGAGCATGATTGATACCTCATGGTCATGATTGTAAGGGTGTCCCTCCGTGGCCACCCATGCGAAGCCCTCTCACAATCTTTGATGACCTCCCCGCCCTCCCGTTGCCTATTAAGCGCAAACTGTGAAGCAAACCGACAACTTCTTTTCTGTCCAAGAGACTCTTAGTTCCTGTCAGAAGAAGCAACTCACAATTCCAAATTAACGATGATTATTTTGCTTGCGGCTAACAGTCGCGCTGCGTAATCTTTGGATTCAGGTTTGCCTTTCCGAAATTCGAAATTCGAAATTCCCACACGCCTCGTGTATCATTTTCCCGCTTCCGCAAATCTTTAAACGCCAGTCTGCAAAACCAATGAATCCAATTACATTCGCTCGCGCCGCCCGTCACCTGACATCCGGCACCCGTTACTTTCTCTTTTTCCTCTTTCTTCTGTTCCTTACGCCCGCGCAATTCATCGCGCAACAACCGCAGCCGGCGGACGCGACACGGCTGACCGTCGACTCCATCTTTACCTATCGAACCCGTTCGCTTGGTCCGGTACAGTGGCAACGCGACGGCACGGGCTACCTCGCCCTTGAGCCTTCTCCCACCAGGAAAGGGTTCCTCGACCTCGTGCGTTACGACGCGCTCAGCGGCGAACGCACAATCAGGTTGTCTGCCGAAAAGCTCACGCCCGGGTCCGCTGCTGAGCCTCTGCCGGTCGAGAATTTTGACCTGAGTGGCGACGGGCAGAAACTCCTCGTATTCACCAAGTCGGAACGCGTCTGGCGCGGTAACACACGCGGTGACTACTGGGTCGTCGATCTCAAAGATGGGAGTTTGCGCAAACTCGGTGGCGCGGCCGCCAAGCCATCGACATTGATGTTCGCCAAGTTTTCGCCAGACGCCACGCGCGTAGGGTACGTGCGCGAAAACAACATCTACGTTGAAAACCTTACCGGCGCTTCCGGCAGCGGTATCAAACAACTCACCAGCGACGGCTCGCGCTACATCGTTAACGGCACTTTCGATTGGGTTTACGAAGAAGAGCTCTTCTGCCGCGACGGTTTCCGTTGGAGCCCGGACGGCAAACACATCGCTTACTGGCAGCTTAACTCTGAAGGAGTAAAAGAGTTTCAGCTCATCAACAACACGGCGGGTCTCTATCCGGTGATCACCTCGTTTCCTTATCCCAAAGCCGGCGAGACGAATTCCGCCGCGCGTGTGGGTGTCGTCCGGTCGACCGGCGGCGCCACGCGTTGGTTCGACATAGCAGGCGACCCGCGCAACAACTATCTGCCGCGCATGGAGTGGGCCGCCAGCTCGGATGAAGTCGTTATCCAACAACTCAACCGGCTGCAGAACACCAACATCGTCATGATCGGCGACATACGCAACGGTAAGGTGCGTGCAATACTTACCGAAAAGGACGAAGCCTGGGTTGATGTTGGCTGGGGCGACCTCGATTGGGACAAGACCGGCCTCGCGCGCGGTGACGTCGAATGGATTGACGGCGGCAAGCGTTTCCTCTGGACCAGCGAGCGCGATGGATGGCGACACATCTACTCGGTCTCGCGCGACGGCAGTGATGTGAAGAACATCACGCCCGGCGACTACGATGTGATGGGCGTAGAAAAAGTGGATGTAACCAACGGTTGGCTTTACTTCCGTGCCTCGCCGGAGAATTCCGGTCAGCGTTATCTCTATCGCACTCGTCTTACAGGCGAGGGTAAGGCTGAAAGGTTGACCTCAGAGCCGGGCACACACTCGTACAACATCTCGCCCCGTGGTGATCTGGCAATTCATTTTTACTCGTCATTCAACAGTGTTCCAAGGTCAGAAGTCGTTCGTCTGCCAGATCACACGGTTGCGCGCAAATTGATCGACAATGCCGCATTGCAGGAACGGATTGAGAAACTAAAACGTGGCTCGCAGGAGTTCTTCCGCGTGGCGATCGGTGAGGGAAGCGAAAGGCTGGAGATTGATGGGTGGGTGATCAAGCCTCCGGACTTCGACCCGCAGAAACGCTATCCAGTGCTCTTCTATGTTTACGGCGAACCCTGGGGCCAAACGGTGCTCGATGCCTGGGGTGGACGCAACCAACTCTGGCACACGATGCTGGCGCAACAGGGTTATGTAGTAATGAGCGTTGATAGTCGCGGCACTCCCGCGCCTCGTGGCCGCGCCTGGCGCAAGTCAATCTATCGGAAAGTCGGCATCCTCAATTCAGGGGACCACGCTAACGCCGTCCGCGCGATCAAGAAATGGCCTTACGTAGATCCTGCGCGCATCGCGATCTGGGGCTGGAGCGGCGGCGGCTCGTCGACTCTGAATGCGATGTTTCGTTACCCCGACGTTTATAACGTGGGCATGTCTGTGGCTCCAGTCCCCGACCTTCGTTATTACGACACGATCTATCAAGAACGTTACGGTGGTCTGCCTCAGGATCACCCTGAGGAGTGGAAGCAGAGTTCACCGATTACGTTCGCCGCACAGTTGCAGGGGCATTTGCTGGTCGTTCATGGGACCGGCGACGACAACGTTCACTATCAAGGCACGGAGGCCATGATGGATAAGTTAATCGCTGCGAACAAACAATTTGAAGTAATGCCCTATCCGAATCGTTCGCACGGCATCTCCGAAGGGCCAGGCACCACGCGACATTTGTTCGGTTTGCTAACGAGCTATCTCAATGAAAAACTGCCCGCCGGCGGACGGTAGTGTGAAGGCGGGGGCAGAGACGCGGAGAACGATCCATGAAATCACACCAACAGACACGAACAAGAAGTCAACAATACCAAATGACCCAATGAAAAATGAGAAATGGAAAATGGAAAATGGAAAACGGAAAGTCCCTCCCCGTTTCCTCGTCTCCGTCTTTGCGCTACTGAGCGTTGTGTCAATCGGCTGCGGAAATGTCGGTCATCCGTCTCAACGGACGGCTGCACCCACACCGACACTTCCACCACCGGCGGCGTCTCCTACGCCGAACGTTGCGGTCGTGAAACCCCCAGATCAGCTTGATGTGCCTTACGTCCCGACACCGACCGAAGTCGTTGCCCGCATGCTCTCAATGGCAAATGTAAATAAGAAGGACCTGCTATACGATTTGGGCAGCGGTGATGGCAGAATCGTCATCACCGCAGCGCGAGAGTTCGGCGCCCGCGGTGTCGGATACGACCTCAACCCGCAACGCATCAAGGAGAGCAGTGAAAACGCACGACGGGCGGGCGTCACCAAGCGCGTACGTTTCACGCAGCAAGACTTGTTCGAGGCTGATCTCAGTGGCGCGACCGTGGTTACCCTCTATCTACTGCCGGATGTAAACTTGAAGCTGCGTCCCAAGCTGCTCCGCGAACTACGCCCCGGCACGCGCGTGGTATCTCACAACTACCACATGGGTGATTGGAAGCCGGACGCGGTAGCGGAAGTCGAGGTCAAAGGCACTAAGCACTACGTTTACTCCTGGACTGTTCCTGCAGGTGGCAAAATCGGCAACGAGGAATAGAGTTGGGAATCGCGAGTCAGCGATTTTTCCAGCAAGAAATTTTTACGCAAAGACGCAAAGGTGGCAAAGACGCAAACGTCCAGTCTGATTCTTCTTAGCGTCTTTGCCACCTTTGCGTCTTTGCGTGATACCTCTTGTTTTGCCGCATACCGGCCCTGAGTAAATTTGCGTAATCTGTGGACCCTTTGTATGTCTTTCCAGCAATCGCCGCCGAGTCTCGGCAATCAATACGAAAATGACAGAGTGCTCCGTTCGTACTTAAAGCGCGTTCTTCCCGAAGCAATGCTTAAAGAGATAGAACGTTCGCTCACGGAGTTGGGGCGGCTGGCTGGCGACGACCTGTACCAGATGCAACTCGCCGATAGACTTAATGAGCCTACGCTGACGCAGTGGGACGCCTGGGGGAACCGCGTCGATTATGTTGGCGTGACGCCTTTGTGGCGCGAGGCGGAGCGCATCGCGGTCGAGTACGGGCTGGTAGCCACTGCCTACGAGCGGAGGCATGGAAGCTTGTCGAGGGTGCACCAGTGTGCGCTCGCCTACCTCTTCACACCCTCAACCGACATCTATAGTTGCCCTCTTGCTATGACTGACGGAGCAGCGCGTACACTGCTCAGTTCGGGCAATCATTCGTTAATTGCCCGCGCCCTGCCTCATCTGATTAGTCGCAACCTGGAAGACTTCTGGACCTCCGGCCAGTGGATGACTGAACTCACAGGGGGATCTGACGTGGGCTTGTCGGAGACAACTGCCGTCAGAACCGGGAGTGGTAGCGACCGGGTTTGGAATGAGGTCCAACGTCCAACATCCAATGTCCAAAGTCCTTCAAACTCGAAACTCGAAACTCGTTATTCAGAACTCAGTACTCAAGACTCAGAACTCGCACCCTGGCGTCTTTACGGCAACAAGTGGTTCGCCTCCGCCATTACTTCCGACATAGCTTTGACCTTAGCCCGGCCTGAAGGAAACCCTCCCGGTGGGCGTGGGCTCGCGCTCTTCTACGTCGAATTGCGGGATGAATCTGGCAGGCTGCGCAATATTCAGATCAATCGCCTCAAGGACAAGCTGGGCACACGCAAAGTTCCAACTGCGGAATTAACTCTGGCTGGGACACCGGCGCAGCTGGTTGAAGGAACGAACGATGGCGTTCGCAACATCGCACCACTGCTGAATATCACTCGACTGTGGAACGGCATCAGCGCAGTCGCGCTAATGCGACGCGGGGTTGCGCTCGCGACCGATTACGCGCGCCGCCGTATAGCCTTCGGTGCGACCCTCTCCGAAAAGCCTCTGCACATGGATACTCTTGCCGGCTTACAAGCCGAAGCTGAAGCCGCCTTTTACCTTGCCTTCTATGTCGCTGAATTGACTGGTCGTGCTGAGACCGCCATGCCTGTCAGAACGGGGAGCGGTAGCGACCGGGTGTCAACCGATCTCCAAAGTCCTGGTGACTCGCAACTCCAGTCTCAAGGCTCCGAAACCCTATTGCTGCGTCTGCTCACGCCCGTAATGAAACTAACCACGGGAAAACAGGCTGTGCTGGTTCTCAGCGAAGTGATCGAAGCTTTCGGTGGTGCGGGTTACGTTGAAGACACGGGCCTGCCGCAACTTTTGCGCGATGCGCAGGTCTTGCCCATCTGGGAAGGAACGACCAACGTGCTCTCACTCGACACCCTTCGCGCCCTCGGAGTTGGCAATCCAACGCCCAACGTCCAAAGTCCAACGTCTAATAATCAAAGCCATGTCAGGACCGCGAGCGGTAACGACCGGCCCGAAGATGCAAGTGTGGGGAGTTCGACTGGTGTCGTGAGCGTCCCGCCCGCCTTTCTGGCACTGAAATCGGCAGTTTCCAACTGCCTCACTGACGCGCGCGAACCGCGGCTCACCGGGCCGGTGCGCATAACTCGAGCGGCATTGGCCCACGCCGAAATTTGGTTAGCTCAATCAGAGCAGCCGGCGTTAGAGATTGCTGCTCGAAGGTTCGCTATGACGCTGGGACGCACAATGGAACTTGCACTACTGATCAGACACGCTCAATGGTCTCAAGATCACGAATCCGACGGACGAGCCACTGCCGCCGCCCGGCGTTTTGCTAATTCCGGCATCGACTCCCTTGTCGACCACGATCAGGACGATGTACGGGCGCTGGTACCCTAAACGTGTGGGAATTTCAGATTTCGGATTGCGGATTTCGAATTTCGTGTGGCGTAGGGATGTCTGTATCTCAACTGCAAAAGCACGATCCACGAAATCACACGAAACCGCACGAAATGAGAATCTTATTCGTGTTAGTTAGTGTAATTTCGTGGATCGTATTACTGTATCTCTCGCCGCACTCCCTCTTGAATAACTCGAAAGCCAGCCGAGACAAATCCGCAATCCGCAACCGAAATCCGAAATTCTTACGTGATGCAGTAGAGCCAATTCTGACTGCGCAGAAACAACTGACCACCAGCAATCAATGGTGAAGCGATGAACATCTGATCCTCAAGTGTGTTTTTGGCCACGACTTCGAATTTTTCCCCGAGCTTCAAAATAATCACGTCGCCTTCTTCGCTTGCGAGATAGAGCTTGCCGTTAGCACCCACAGGCGAAGCTTTGAAGTTATAGGCTCCAGGCAAGCGCACCTGATGATAGTAGGGCTCTCCAGTCGTCACATTGAAGCTGCTTACCTGACCCGAATCAGTGACGACATACAGTTTGCCTTCATGCAGAACCGGCGAGAGTGTGTACGAGATCCCACGCGTTTGACTCCACAGCACCGCATCTGTTCCGCTCAGGTCGCCTTCCTTGCCGAGCTTTATCGCCATCAGTTTAGGGTCGCGATGGCCGCTCATTACAAACACGACTCCGTCATGGTAAACGGGCGCTGGAATTACATTCGATCCGAGCCCCTCGCATTCCCATATTAGTTTGCCCGTCTCAACATCGTAGCTGCGCACCTTCCTCGTCGCGCTGACGATGACCTGGCGGCGGCCGGCGTGTTCGATTACTAGTGGCGTGCTCCACGAACTCGGTTCGTCTCGCTCGGCTCTCCAAATCTCCTTGCCGGTACGCTTGTCGAGCGCGACAAAAAAAGAACCCGCCTCATGGTCGTAGGTTAAATAGATCCGATCCTTATCGAGTGCTGGAGCGGCTCCTTCGCCAAACTGCAAACGCATACGCATTTGGACGCCAAGGTCTTTCTCCCAGATAAGCTTTCCGTTTAAGTCATAACAATAGATGCCGCGCGATCCGAAGGAGGCGTAAAGATATTTGCCGTCCGTGATGGGTGAGTTCGAGGCGAAGCTACCGTAGGTTCGATGATAACCCTCATGCGGTGTGGCCACTCGAGTGGTCTTTTGCCAGAGCAGTTTACCGGTCTTTCGATCCAGACACATTAGCAAAAGCTTGTGTTCAATCAATCCGCCAGCGCCCCCTCCCGGCCCACCTCGCCTGCGGCCCGAGTCTGGAGTTTGCGCGCCGGCAGTCACCCCGGGAGGTGATGTCGCGGCAGACTCGGGACGTGGCGTTGGAGTCGGTGTGGGTTCCGGAGTCTTGCCGGTCTGGACTGCGGTTGTGAGAAAGACTCGGTCTCCCCAGATTACCGGAGTAGAGAAGCCGCGCCCGGGAATTTCGGTTTTCCATTTGATATTCTTTGTGTCACTCCAGGTGGTTGGCGCATCTCCGCGGGCCATCCCATTTCGAAATGGTCCCCGCCACTCTGGCCAGTGATCCGGATTAGTGTCTGCTAAGAGTGATCCGGACTCAGCGGCCGCGTACCAAGACGCTCCTCCCGCTGATCGATAAATGGTTCATTCCAACTTACGAGCCTGGGGGAATACCATTCAGTTTGCGCTTGACTTGCGTGTAAACCGACGAATAACCGCAGTTGGGGCGGCATTCCGACTGATAACCACACAAATGTTATTACAATAAGGATCGCGATTTCCCTCATGATCAGCGTCTCCTGCATTGTTGGTCTGCTATTGCGTCCTTCGAATCGAATGCGAGCCCATGGCGGGGGCAGCACGAGCTAAACCGCTTGGATGAGTCCATTTTCTCGCGTCGCGTCATTATAATCGTGCAGTGCTTAATTAAAAGCTCTCCAAGCCAGATAGCCGATATAGTAGTAAGTCTCATGTGTAAGCGAGCCCATCCGACTGCGCCACCCCTGGTACCTGGTCGTCGGCGTGGGCGACGGATAAGCTTCCAGGCCAATATCTCTGGCCATCGCCACAGCGCGTTTCAGGTGCATCGGGTCGCTGACAATCAGCACTTTCCTCAAACCGTTGGCATCAGCCAGCTGTTTCGCGTTGACCACGTTCTCATAGGTCGTATGTGATCTTTGTTCCACTAAGATGTCCTTCTCAGGAATACCGTTCTCTATCGCATAGCGCCGCGCCGCGGCAGCTTCAGTCAACTCATCCTTATTGCCCTGGCCTCCGGTAAAAATAATCTTCCGTACTTTCCCGCTACGGTACAGCTCAATTGCATGATTTATTCTCTCCCGAAATACCGGTGACACTTCATCACTCCAAACCGCCGCACCTAACACAATCGCAGCATCGCCCTTCATATCGACAACAGCATTCCCAAAAGTATAAATCCTGAGCGCGACCAAAACGACCACCAGCAGTGCGGGCGCGATGATGTACTTTAAAATGATCGAGAGTTTCTTTCGCATTTTGCGGAAGTCAGGACTCTAATCGATTCGTTGCCACAGAATATCAGTAAAACGATGCGGTTACGGCTCGCGCAAGACTACTCTTCCCTGGATTCGGAGCAGAGTGTGGCTTTGCTGGAGTCGATAATCGTGCAGGTGAATCAGCTTGTGGCCGCCGCGGTAGTGCTCGACGGAATTGAGCATCGTTATTTGAAAGAAGGCGAATGGCTGAAAGCGAATTATAGTAGCCTCGGCGGTCTGATAAACAACCTGGACCAAAACCTTGGCGAACTCGCGCGTCGCAATCCCGCCAGCGCCCGCTACCCCTCAAATCAGCTGGAACGACTTGAGATTCGACTGATGGCCCAACTCAGGATTGCCCAGTCTTTGCTCGCTGGCAAGAACCCAACTTACCTTAGCCCGACCGGGCGCTTCGTCAGGTCCTCCGGTAAGAGATAACTGTGTATTTATTAAGCCTTTCTAATTTGCACGCCCCGCGTGGTGGTACTGACCCTAATATGCGCTACAATCAGAACTGCCTCGACAACTCACAGCTCGCGTGACCGATACCCCGGCCAAAGTCCTTGAACCAGAAGACTCTCAAAGAGGATCTATTTCTTACCCGTCTGCTCGACGCCAGTGTGGACGGCATACTCGCGTTTGATCGCGGCTGTCGCTATACGGCCTGGAATCAGGCGATGGAGCGTATTTCCGGTTTAGTACGTCAACAGGTGCTCGGCAAGAACGCGTTCGAACTCTTCCCATTCCTCAAAGAGACAGGCGAGGACAAATGTTTCTTTGCTGCCTTGGGCGGCGAAAGCACGGCTTCTGAAAACCGACCGTACGTCGTTCCAGAAACGGGTCGCAGAGGCTTTTTCAGGGGCTACTACTCACCCCTCCGCGATCAGCAAAACGAGATCGTTGGCGGCATCGCCATCATTCGAGACATAACCGAGCAAAAACGCGCGGAAGACACGGCCCACAATGCTTATCATCGCATGATCTTCCACGTGGAGAATACACCGCTGGCCGTCATCGAGTGGGACCCAGATTTCCGCGTTTCGCGATGGTCTCCGTCGGCCGAACGCCTCTTCGGCTGGAGGGCCGAAGAAGTGATCGGCAAGCACGTTGGTGACTGGCATTTCGTTTTCGCCGAAGACGTAGACGCTGTGGAGGAGCTAACCGATCGGCAGCGTGTCGGAGAGGAACTTCAGCGAGTTCAGCGCAATCGTAACTACACTAAGAAGGGCGCAGTACTCTATTGCGAATGGTACAACTCGGTGCTGCGGGACGAGGCCGGAAATCTCGTGTCAGTCCTCTCTCTAGTTCTCGACGTTACCACCCGGAAGCTTGCGGAGGAGGAACGCGCCGCCCTCCTGGTACGTGAGCGCGACGCGCGCCGTCAGGCGCAAGAATCCGATCGACTCAAGGACGAATTTCTGGCCACACTCTCGCACGAACTGCGCACGCCGCTGGTATCCATTCTTGGCTGGGCCACGATGATCCGCAAAGGTGGAGTTGTAGAAGCTCATTTCGATCGGGCTATCGAGACGATTGAGCGTAACGCCCGTTCGCAGGCCCGCCTCATCGACGACCTGCTCGACGTGTCGCGCATCATCACCGGCAATCTCAGGCTGGATATTCGCCAGATCAATCTCGTGTCCGTTGTGGAGGCGGCGAAGGATGCATTGCGACCCACCGCTGAGGCTAAACGCATTACGCTGCAGACGGAGTGTGATCCGGACAGCTGCCTGGTGAAAGGTGATCCAAATCGTTTGCGTCAGGTGATCTGGAATCTGGTGTTGAATGCGATCAAGTTTACACCGCGCGACGGCAGCGTGATTATTAGTGTCGAGTGTGTGGATGCGCATGTTCGTCTGAAGGTGAGTGACACGGGAGAAGGCATAGCGCCCGAGTTTCTGCCTTACGTCTTCGACCGTTTCAGTCAGGCTGAAGGCTCAGCTACCCGCAAGCAGGGCGGGCTCGGTTTAGGTCTTGCCGTAGTACGTCATCTTGTGGAGTTGCATGGCGGAAATGTCATGGCTGAGAGCGGCGGACAGGGGCAGGGCTCAACCTTCACTGTAGATCTACCGCTGGCAGAAGAGCGGCGCGACCCCAACCGCTCAGGGCAGAGGAGAGAAGAGATTGAAAGAAGAAAGAGCGCCGAGCCAAAAGGCCGTACTGATCTCTGGGGCCTCAAGCTGCTCCTGGTTGAAGACGATGACGACGCACGCCGTTTGCTGGCTCTAATGCTTACGCGCCAGGGCGCTGCAGTTACGGCCGTCTCTTCATCTGCCGACGCGCTGCGATTCCTTGTTAGAACCGGGAGCGATAGCGACCGGGTCGACGAGCGAGGTGGCAGTGCGGACAGCAGACCGGGATTCCCAAGCGAGCAGCCTGCCGGGGCTGGTGGAAGCGCGCGATCGCCCGACGTAATCATCAGTGACATTGGCATGGCGGAAGTGGACGGCTACGAGTTGATGCGCAAGGTGCGGGCGCTGCCGCCCGAGCAAGGAGGACTCGCGCCGGCCATCGCGCTAACAGGCTACGCTACGCACAAAGATCGCGAGCGCGCCCTGGCATCCGGGTATCAACTGCACCTCGCCAAGCCAATTGAGGCCGAAGATCTGGTAGCTGCCATCGCCAGTATGGTTGGACGCATACAGTAGGCAATGGGCGGCGGTATTCTTCATTGTACGGGCGCCCCACTCAAGCGACATAAATTCGCAGGTTAGGAAGGCCGGTTTACCCCCACTTGCGTCGATAACACTACTTGGCAGATTACCCTCCATGGTGCGGAGTCCAGGAAACCAGAACACAAACATTGGGCCTTGAGCGTAGCGCATTAGTGGGGGTAAACCGCCCTTCCTGACCTGCGAATCCCGATTGTATCCGCGGTTCTGTAGTGAGCCACTCTGTTGCCAGTCCTGGAACAAACCCTGCCACATGGTATCTAACACTCCAACGCTCCAACAATCTTCCCGGAGGTGCATCCAATCATGAAATCCATTCTCTCAATGGTGCTGTTAACGGTATCCCTGTCGACATCCGCACTCGCCCAAACACAGATTGTGCAAAAACGCTCCGTCGAAGAAGATGTCCTCAACGCTGAGCGCGAACAGCGAGCCGCCTACCTAAAGCGAGACATCAAGGCCACCGATCGCCTCATCGCGGACGAGTTTGTGGTAACCATTCCGGAAGGAGTCGGCAACAAAGCCGGTCTCTTAGCTTTCCTTAGAGAAGAGCCGGCCGATCCGACACTCACCTTAACGAGCGAAGACGAGCACGTCCGGGTCAATGGCGACACCGCAATCGTCGTCGGGAAACGTGTAGAGAGGCGAAGAAGCCCTGACAACAACCAATGGGGCGTGGCCTACGCGCGCTACACCCGCACCTACGTGAAGCGGCGACGTCAGTGGCAACTCTTGGCTGAGCATTTGCAAACAATTCCCGGAGAGCACACCGCCGTCAAGGTTGACCCGAAAATTTACGACGACTACCTCGGCAAGTATGACAGTCCCATCTTCACCTTCAGCGTCACCAGGGACGGCGACCGGTTGGTGGCCACACCTGATGACAAAAGGCGGCCCGCGGCAGAACTGTTTCCCGAATCAGAGACTGAGTTTTTCCTCAAAGGCCTCGACGCTCAAGTAACTTTTGTTAGAGATCGTAAAGGCCAGGTAACCCACGCCGTCCTGCGCCTCAACGGCGCCCCCATCCGCGCCCGCCGCATAAGTTAGCGCGTGAGATGATTTCGTGTTTGTATTCCGAGCAAGAAGTTTCACGCAAAGACGCAAAGGGGGCAAAGACGCAGAGTCTAGAACGTATTCTTCTTTGCGTCCTTGCCCCCTTTGCGTCTTTTGCGTGAAACTACCCTGTCGCGGTCGAGGCCGCGCTGTTAAATCTGCGTAATCTGTGGATAAGGTTATCTAATGGTAATCAGTAGCGGCTCATACCTTCATTCAGTACGCCTCCTTCTCTTCACAATCTTTTCTTTTTCAATAGTCATATCATCTGCTGTTTACGTCGCTGCGCAGGAGAGGACCTGGAAGGCGGGCGACCGCGTCGAAGTGCAGTGGCAAGGCGACTGGTATCAGGCAGCTGTGATCGAAGTTAAGGGGAACCAGTACAAGATTCATTACGATGGTTACGCTAGCTCATGGGACGAATGGGTTGATAACTCACGCATCCGTGTCGCCGGTGCGCAGAACAAACCCAACATCGCGAGTCAGACGGCGCCCGAAAGCTCTCCCTTCGACCAGGTGCTGGCGTTGCTGAGGCAGGCTTATGAAAAACAAGGAGCGGGACAGACTGACGAGGCAATATCGTTCGCTGATCGCGCTCTGAAGATCGCTGAAAAGGATTTAGGACCCGAGCACGGTACTGTCGCGATGTCCCTTGCTGCTCTGGCCCAACTATATGCTCTAAAAGGTGACTTCAACCGAGCCGAACACTCTTACGTGCGCGCGCTTGCGATTGCCGAGAAACCCGGTTCAGCTCTCGAGCCGTTCTTCGTCGCTACTCTTCTCAACGGCCTTGGCAGCCTCTACGGCTCGCGAGGTGATTTCGCCCAGGCGGAACCGCTCTACCGGCGTGCTCTGGATATACAAGAAAAGACGCTAGGGCCGGAAAACACTCAGTTGGCCACGACGCTCACAAACCTTGGCGCGATGTACCAGGAAAAAGGAGACTACGGACAAGCGGAGCAATTACTCTTGCGGGCGCTGGCAATTCGTGAAAAAGGTTCAGGCACCGAAGAGATATATGTTATCCAAAGTTTGAAGAGCCTGGCCTCTCTTTACGAGACAAAGGGGGATTACGACAAAGCGGGGCCCCTCTTTCAGCGGGTGGTCACCAGACTAGAGAAATTGCTCGGAGCAGATAACCCGATTATTGCTCCATCGATCAGCGATCTTGCTTTGCATACTAAGAATCAGGGCGATTACGTTAAGGCAGAACAGCTATATCAACGGGCCATAACCATCCTGGAGAAAGCCCGCGGCCCGGATGACGCATCGTTGGCCGCTCCGCTTGATAACCTCGCGACTCTCTACCAGTCGAAGGGCGATTACGAAAGGGCGGAGGCGCTGTACAAACGCGTACTTACGATTAAGGAGAGAACGCTCAGGGCCGAGGATCCGCTAATTGCCACTACCCTCAGCAACCTGGCAGTTTTGTATCACGAGCAGCGTAACTACGAACGGGCCGAAGAACTGCTCCAGCGTGCTCTGGTTATCAAGGAAAGGGCGCTTGGGCCAATGCATCCCGATGTTGCTACGGTCCTAAGTAACCTTCAGGTCCTGTATTACGACAAAGGTGATTACGATAAAGCGGAGACATTTAGCCAACGTATCTTAACAATTAAAGAGAAGGCGCTGGGGCCAGAACACCCCGATGTCGGGATCGCAATTAACAACATAGCGGCGTTAAAGGAGAGAAAAGGCGACAACCAGGGCGCCGAGGCCTTGTATCTCCGGGCCCTGGCTATATACGAGAAAAAGCTGGGCCCAAAACATCCGGACACAACCAACATGGTCCTGAATCTTGCGCTGCTGTCGGCAGCACGCGGCGAGACATCGCAGGCGATCTCATACTTGACCCGCGGCACTGATACCTCCGAGTACAACGCGGCGCTTATTCTGGCGACCGGCTCAGAGGAACAGAAGCGCCGCTACATGAGCACATTGTCCAGCGAAACTGACTATACAATCTCCTTGCATCTGCGTTCTGTTCCGAATGATTTAAGCGCCGCGCGTCTGGCGCTCACGACTATTTTGCGTCGCAAAGGACGCGCGCTCGACGCTATGACCGAGCAATTGGCCAGCTTGCGTCGCCGATCAGACCCGCAAGACCGGGCACTGCTTGAGCGACTGGATGCCGTTCGCTCAGAACTTGCCACCCTGGTGCTTAGTGGACCAGTCAAGCAGAGTTCCGGGACTGAGCGGCAGGCTGCGGTCGCTAAACTGGAGGCAGAAGTACAACGGCTCGAAGCGGCGGTAAGCGCCCGCAGCGCAGAGTTCCGCGCACAATCACAACCGGTAACTATAGACAGTGTGCGGGAAGCGATGCCGTTGGATACTGCCCTCGTTGAGATCGCGTCTTATCGCTCCTTCAACGCTCAGGCTAAGAATAGATTAGAGCGTTATGGTCCGTCGCGTTACGCCGCATATGTCTTACGCAGGGGCTCCGAAGCCGGGGTGGTGGAACAGCCGAAGTGGGTGGACCTGGGCGACGCCGCCACGATCAATGCTGATGTGGCTGCTCTAAGGAAAGCGCTAATAAGCCCGCGCAGCACGGACTTCAAGCAAGTGGGGCAGGCATTATATGGAAAAGTAATGCGGCCTCTACTCCCGCTAGTCGGCAACACTCAAAGGTTATTCATCTCGCCGGACGGGGACCTGAACCTGATTCCCTTCGGCGCCCTCGTGGACGAACAGGATCGATATTTGGTCGAGAATTACTCCATTACTTACCTGACGAGCGGGCGCGATTTGTTGCGGCTGCAAATTCACCCGGTCAGTAAGCAGGGACCGGTAGTTTTCGCCAATCCCTTATTTGAGTTGGGCGAGACCAATCGCGGAATTGCAGATGCGAGCGGCAGGGGACGGCGATCCGCAGATTTGAGGGAGGCAAAGTTTAGCCCTTTGCCCGGCACAGCAGGGGAGGCCAAAGCGCTCGCTGACCTTTTGTCAGATGCAAAGATCTTCACAGGCACTCAGGCAACCGAAGCTGCGCTTAAACGGGTCTCGGGCCCGAGAATTCTACACGTCGCCACGCATGGATTCTTCTTGCCGGACATCCCGCAGGCAAGTAGCCCGCAAGCAAATGCTGAGTCTGCTCGAGGCCTCGGTATTGCCTCGTCTGGTCCCTCGTCTGGTTCAATGACACCAACGCAAACCCGACGTGATGAAAATCCGTTACTGCGTTCAGGCCTCGCACTCGCCGGGGTTAATCAACGTCAGAGTGGAGCAGGAGAAGATGGCGTGCTGACGGCCCTGGAGGCGACCGGGCTTGATCTTTGGGGGACCAAGCTAGTGGTTCTTTCCGCGTGTGAGACGGGCCTGGGTGAAATCAAGAATGGTGAAGGGGTATATGGACTGCGCCGCGCTCTTGTCTTAGCCGGCAGCGAAAGCCAGGTAATGAGTTTGTGGCAAGTCTCGGATGCCGCCACACGCGACCTCATGGCTGCTTACTACCAACGTCTCCAGGCAGGCGAAGGTCGCACGGAGGCGCTCAGGCAAGTGCAGCTAGAGATGATTAAGAGCGGGGTTGGGGAGTCGGCAGCCCGCAGTCGGCAACAAACGGCAGTGAGCATACGGCAGGAGCAGTCGGCAGTGAGCAGGCGGCAGGAGGCAGACGGCAGTAGGCAGATGCAGGTGACCGCAGCAGGTACGACAGCGCCCAGTGCAGCGCTAAGTACAACGCCAACTACCGCGTCAAGCACAACTCCAGCCACAGTGCCAGGTACACCAGCACAGCAGCGTGGGCTGAGTATCGAGCGTGGGAAGATGACACTGAGCGAAGATCGCAGTCATCCCTTCTACTGGGCCAGCTTCATTCAATCCGGCGAGTGGAGAAGCCTCGATGGCACTAGGCAATAGGGATAAGCTGTGGGAATTCAGCAGAGCAAGAGGTAGTAGTGGTCCGTCTGAGACGGGCACTCAACTACAGAACAGGAAGCGGTAGCGACCTGGCCGTTGCCACAGACTCAAATGTGTTAGTTGGTACCGAGACGGCCGGGTCGCTACCGCATCCTGTTCTGTAGTTGAGTGCCCGTGAAATCACCGCAGTCGAAGAGATTTTGCTGACTGCCGAAAAGCTTAAATGCCATCCGCAGATTTCGCGGATTACGCAAAGCAAGAAAGAAAGCGGTAGAGAGGGAGATAAGAATGAATCGAACGGTGAACGGCGCGGTACTTATGATGTTATTGATGGTGTGCTTGCTAATGCTCTTAGGGTGTTCAATGGATCGGGGGGCGGGGGAGACGCCGGCAAACAAGGAGGCGGAGGAAAAAGCGAAGGCGGTGCAAGCGACGGCGGCGGAAGCAACGAAGGTGGCGGAAGGAATGAAGGCAGGTGAAGTAACGACGGCTGGGGAAGCTGCAACGCCGGCGGATACGAAGACGGCGGGGGAAGAGGAAAGCGCGTTGAGTGTAGGGCAGGCGAGTGGGAGTTACACCAGCAAGGGTGAGACCGTGGAACTGAAATATGCCTATGCAGGGCGGGGAAAGCGTTTCGGACAGGATCACGAGAGCATCATCGTCCTCGTCACCGATAAACCCATCCCGGCGGACTCTGTGGCTGCGGAGATTAAGTCGCAGGGGTTGCTATTTGATGAGAAAATTCGCGGGCTGGAATACGTCATCCAACCAGACAAAGAGTCCTACTGGGTTTGCTTTCACCCGACTCAGTATCAGGAAAGCAATAGTGGCTCACACCTGGAAGAATTCTCGGTCGCAGGAGAGACCGTCACGGGACGTGATGAGGATGATGGCCGTCTGAACGATGGAAGGTACAAGGTTTCGGTCCGGTTTGTGGCGGCGATTGTTAAATAGGAAAAGAATTTCGGATTTCGGATTGCGGATTGCGGATTTAAAGAGAGGCGGGGGAAGAACGCGGAAAGGGGAAAGGGAAACGGGCAAAGGGGAAAAGGGAAAGGGAAACGGGCAAAGAGAAAAGGGAAAGGGGAAACGAGCAAAGGGAAGCCTCGGAACCAACCCGCTCATTTCTACAAATTCGAAATCCGAAATTCCGAAAATCATTGTTTGAAGTTGTAGGTAATTGTTCCTACGATCTCGCCCGTGCCAGGGAGCTTCTCCGGGGAGAAGGTGGCCTTCTGTGCAGCTTTCAAAGCCGCGGCGCGTAGTCGAGAGTCAGCCTTCGAAGTGCGCCACGAGATGACCTTACCCGCTCGGTTCACTCGAACCGTTACCGTGACGGTGCCGTCGATCCCTCTGCTCCTGGCCGTTTCGGGGTAATCGGCCTGAGGCAGATTGTTCTCTGCGCCGGCAAGCGGACCGCCAACTACCGGGTAATCTTGACCTTCCTTCCCATCAGATGATCTTAGTGCGGATGACGATTCAATCGCAGATGGCGAGTTAGCCTGCGCCGGGGCTGGTGATCCAGTGGCGGTGGCGGATTCTGTTTGTGCTGCGAAGTTGTAGGTGATGGTCCCTGATACGGTTTTTCCCTGGGCGGCAAGTTTCTCGGCAGAGAATGTTGCCTTTTGTGCCGCCTCAACGGCCGCCGCTCGCAGCCGCGAGTCTCCACCGGAACTGCGCACCCGTATGACTCGGCCTCGCTGGTTCACCTGAACCCGAACCGTAACTGTGCCCGAAACACCTTCGGTCCTGGCCTGAACGGGGTATTCCGGCTGAGGCACATCAAGCTCCATCCCGCTAAGCTCGCCGCCTACCAATGGCAATCCTTCTCTCGCGGTTTCCGGCTGTCCCACGCGAGCTGGAACAGGCGCAGTGGATACTTCGGCAACAGGCGGATTGGATGCTCTGTCTCTAGATCGATAATTGTTTAAAAGGTATCCAAGCGAGGCGCCTAACATAGCTATGATTGCTACCAGCGCCCACAGCGTTTGCCGCGACCTGTCGTTCTGTGCTGAGTAACCGAACAAAGGATGATCGGCGGTAACTAATTTGGTAGCGTCGTAAGCGCAATACGTTAGCACCGGATTTCCATAGGTAGCATTGCACTGAGGGCAGCGTTTGACAGGTGGGGTTTTGGACGATTCAAGCGTTTTGGGTTCGAGTGTTGTTGGCCGAATGGGTAACGCGCTCCGTTGGAGGGTGATGTCGCTCTGGTCGTGGTCCAACTCGCGTTCAGCAGGCGTGGTTCTTTCGGACTTTGGGGGAACTTCAACTTCAGGTCGTTGACGAGAGTCTTCCAGGATTCTCAGATGATCTATCGTGGCTGCTATGCGTGAGAGCTGCGAGGCGGTTGGCCGCGACAGGTTCGTTTCGGTCGAGGACGTCGCTTCCAGTTCTGACAAGAGTGTTGCAGCTGATGGGGTCGGGGTTGTTACTGCTTCCTGTTCTAACGGGGGCGGTGTATCGGTACCGGACCAGGTCGCTACCGCTCCCTGTTCTGACAAGAGCGATGCATCTGTGGAGGGCGGAGTGGGTACGGCTTCCTGTTCTAACTGGGGCGGTGTATCGGTACCGGACCAAGTCGCTACCGCTCCCTGTTCTGACAAGAGCGATGCATCTGTTGAGGACCAGGGCGAGACCTCTCGCTGTTCTGACAATGATGTTGCATCTGCTGAGGGCGACGTGGCTACGACTTCCTGTTCTGACAAGGGCGGTGTATCGGTCGAGGACCAGGGCGAGACCTCTCGCTGTTCTGACAATGATGTTGCATCTGCTGAGGGCGACGTGGCTACGACTTCCTGTTCTGACAAGGGCGGTGTATCGGTTGAGGACCAAGGCGAGACCTCTCGCTGTTCTGACAATGATGTTGCATCTGCTGAGGGCGACGTGGCTCCGACTTCCTGTTCTGACAAGGGCGGTGTATCGGTCGAGGACCAGGTCGCTACCGCTCCCTGTTCTGACAAGAGCGGTGTATCGGTTGAGGGCCAAGTCGCTACCGCTACCGGCTCTGACAAGAGTGTAGCGTCTCTCGGGGACGGGGTGCCTACCTCTTCCCAGTCTGAAAAGAGCGTCGAATCTGTTGATGACGAGGTCGATAAGGCGTCCCATTCTGACAAGATTGCTAAGTCCGTCGAGGATCGCGTCGATTGCTGTTCTGACAAGGGCGTTGTATCTGTTGAGGATGGGGTGGCTACCGTTTCTTGGTCTGACCAGGGTGTTGAGTCCGGGGACCAGGTCGCTGCCGCTGCCTGTTCTGACGGGGGTATTACATCTGTTGAGGACCAGGTCGCTACCGCTCCCTGTTCTGACAAGAACGTTGCATCTGCTGAGGATGGCGTGGCTACGGGCTTCGGTTCTGACGGGGGTATTACATCTATTGAGGACCAGGTCGCTACCGCTCCCTGTTCTGACAAGAACGTTGCATCTGTTGAGGATGGCGTGGCTACGGGCTCCGGTTCTAACGAGGTCATTGCATCTGTTGACGGCCAGGTCGCTACCGCTCCCTGTTCAGACCAGCTGGTAACATCCTGCAGAAGTTCAGTGTCTGTTTCAAGAGGTTCAGTGTTTGTTTCTATTTGAGATGGCTGCTGAGTCTGTTCCACTTCGGCGTGCGTTCCTGTTGAGGGCAAGTTCGCATCCATTAACCCAGCCTGGTTGTCCGCTTGGGGAAGGTGGTCCGTCTGGGGAAGTTGGTCCGCTTGGGGAAGCCGAGCCGCTTCAAGTTCTGAGACAGAGGTGGCAGCATCCTCTGTGTTCCGACTCACCCGTTCCGTATTGCGGTACTCCCGTTCCGCATCGTGACGCTCCTGCTCCGCCTGGCGTCGTTGCTGTGCGGCCATTATCTGTTTGTGAAATTTCATGAACCGGAGGGTGTCCGGCTCAGGTGGGGTCTTTGCCTCGTGCTCAGAGGCGTGGCCCGCCGCTTCCACTTCGCGCATTGCTCCCTTTGTAGATGAGGTCGCATCCACGGCAGGTCGGCTGGTCGCCTGCGGAATCCGCTCAGCTCCCGGTTCTGACAAGGAGGTAGCGACATTTTTCTCTTCGCCGCGCTGTGGACCGCCCGACGTTCTCGGTCGCCCCTTAGTCATTCGAAGAGCTAACTGTTGCAGCGAAGTTTGTCCCTCGGCCGCAAGTCTGCCGCTGTTAGCTTCTACTTTGGGACGGACCTCATTCGCTTCTTCCTTCTCGGAGGGCACTTCCCCTTCCGGTAAGTCGTTGAAGATTAAATCAGCGACCTCCGCGGAACCTCTCCGTGCCGCCCACGCCCTTGCGGTCAAGCCGAGGTTGTCTTTGAGTCGGACGTCCGCGCCTCCGGCAAGCAAAAGGCGCGCAATCTCGACGTGGCTAAAGATTGCGGCGACCATGAGCGCCGTCTGCCCTCCTCGACCCCTCTGGTCCACGTCGGCACCCTCAGCCAACAGGGCTTTCACAGCTTCTGCGTCGCCGTTCGATGCTGCACGAATGAGAGAGGCATCGGCAGAGATTAGATTTCCTTCTTCAGCTCGCACAATTAGTCATCCCCCCTAGTTCAGCGCAATTCTAGAGGCTGTCACCAAGAAAATCCATGCAGGAGGCATCTCGGATTTCGGAATTAGGAGAAAGGATGCGGATTTACGCGGATCGACGCGGTTAGAAAGGAAGAGAGTGAGACCGAAAATGATCCACTCATGTCTTATCACTAAGAAACATGAGATTCGCTGGAAACCTTATACGATCCACGAAAATCACACGAAAAAGTGTCTGCGTCGATTCAAACTTCCTGACCGAGGTCCCGGAAACGAAAATGCCGCGACCCGAAGGTTGCGGCATTATGTGTTTTAAGATCTGTTTGTACATTACTCAGGGTCGGCCAAGAATGCCGCCGAGAATTTCTCCCCAACCACCGGTGCCCTGGTTGCCGTTACTCTGGCTTCCATTCCTGGAGTACTGGCGGTAGCCCTCGTCATAGCCGCGCACAAAGCCTTCACGAAAAGCCTGCGTCGAGGCATTCTTATAGTTGCGCGAACGCTGCGGGTTGTAACTCTGACCACGCTGTCCATCACTGGCGCCGGTGTTCAAGCCAGCCTGGTAACCCTGGTTTAGCTCGACCTGATTCCTGTTGTCGTATTGATCGTTGTTGTCGTAGCCCCCGTTGCGGCCATAGGAACCGTTGTTGCTCGATCGTCGATCTCGCCTATCGCGGTCGCGTCGCCACTCCCGGTTCCGAGCCTCATCGTCACGATTTCGATGCTTCTTCCACTTCTTGTCCTTTTTGTCTTTCTTATCATGGTCGCGTTGACGTTGGTACCGATCATCATCATTCCGATACTGTGCTTGAGTGGTTACACCTGCCACTGCGGATATGCTAAAAACAAAAGCGAGCGTCAAAACCAGCCCGCCTATTTTCTTGCCAAAATTTTTCATGTTGCCGAAATCTCCCCTCTTCCGAGAGAAAGAGCGCAACCACCGTGCCGCGTCGATTTGCAGGAGTTAAGTGAGAGATGGCGTTCCATTGGGACCATATGGTGCAAGGGATCGCGCAGACGCGGGGAATCGGGGGGAATTTCGAATTCGGATTGCGGATTTAAAGAGCGGACGATCCACGAAACTCCACGAACCAACACGAAATTCATTAGTGTCATTTCGTGCAAGTTCGTGGATCGTATCTTAGGTGGATCGTATCTAACACTACGGCTGATCGGGAAGGGATCATCATTTCTTCAAATCCGCAATCCGAAATCCGAATTCTTCTCAGTTGCCGCAGCGGGCGTCGATGATGGTTCGGGCCTTGCGCTGGAATTCCGCGCTCCAGGCTTCCGGCGACTCGTCGCGCTCATGGTTGCGCGAGGCGCGGAAGACGCGTGTGATCAAGCGATCGTTTTTCTGTCTATCAAGAAGCCTCTGAAGACCGTTGGCCAGTAGCTGACGCCCTGCTTCGCTGATCTTTGTGGCACCGACACCCTTGGCAGTGGTGGCGCAGCGGCCCCTGCTCACGATGATCGGGTCCTTCCTCTCCTTCCATTCTTTAAGCCTGGCTTTGTTCTCGCTCGCGCTCGAGTACCCAAAGGTTGAGCCCATGTCGGCGATGTAGTACACCGCCTGGCCTGGTTTGCACGTACGACTACCATCGGGGTTCTTCTGCAAGTCGAGGCACGCAAACTTCTGGTTGTCAGCCTTGGTGTCGCCATGGTCTATGAAGGCGAGCCAAAGCTTAAATGCGTCGATCTCAGCGCGAGTCGACGGAGAAGGGCCGCCCTGCTCCAGCTTTCTGAGCGTTTCGGCAAGAGCTGCGGTGTCCTTTTTATTACACTTCACATCGATCCCGGTGCCCAGAGAACGTTCGATCCCGGCCGCCGGTTGAGAGGGTGTGAAAGGCGCGCCCTGGAACCCGCTGGTCAGACTCTTCTCGCAGTCGGGGCAGGTGACGTCAGCGACCCACTCATCATCAGCGAAGAATCCGAGTGCTTTCGAAAATCGCGACGAGAGAAACTCGCCGTAGATCTCGCCGTTCCGTTTCTCTCGCGACTGGCCCTTGAAGTGAGGCTTCACTTTGTAGCGAACCAAATCGCCGTTGTCAGCGACAACGCCCGGGACGGAGCAGTGGAATTTCGGCGTGGTGCCGGAGCCTTTTGTTTCGTCCTTGTTTGCGACGCACTTGATCGGCTGCGCGAGTCCACTGGCATCGACCGGAGGATCCCCGGCGCGTGGTCCACCCTTGCCGCTGCTGTAGCCGAGTACGGGATCGTAGTCCAGATCAGGCTCCTGCCAAACTTTCGCGGTTCGCTCAGCGAGAGCCCGCGCTTCCGCGGCGAAGCAGGCCTGGGCGGGCGTATCGGCCGCCGTCTTCTGGGCTTTTTGAGTTTCTTGCCTGCTGGGTCTCAACTTGGATACGACCATGTCGCCACCGCTCGCGGTTCTGAGAGGTTGCGTGTCGACCCGGTTGATACCGCTCGCGGTTGAGACGGAGTTGCGGCGCGCCGGCAGAGCCATGGACAAAATGAAAAGAACGACGAGGGGGACGATGAAACCTTGATACGCTTTGGTAAGCATGCTTGACCCTTTCATCATCAATGTTTGGATTGGACCAGATTCTAACATCGTGAATCGTAAATCGGGAATCGTAAATCGTGAGGAGCCCGCAGGAACCTTGTGAGGCGTGGTGAACATTTGTAGGGGCGTCCCGCCGTGGGCGCCCCATCGCCGTGGAAGGAGGCCTGCCTCGCGTCGATGGGGCGCCCTCGGAGGGGATCGCCTTACAATTATGGCTTTGCGGTTGTAGTTTCCCGCAAGTTCTGTCCGCAAGTATCCGCGACAATCTGCGACTGGTTACTTTTTGCGGAAGAGTTTGATGCCTTCATCAATGAGGCGGCGCGCCCTTGTGGGTCCGAAGCGGCCGAGTGGTTTGAATCGCTTACCCTTGACCTCGTTATAGGAAATAAAGAAGTGCTCGATCTGGTCAACCAGGTTCTCATCCAGTGTTCCCAGTGTTTTTAAATTGGAATGGGTAATTGAGTCCGCGGCGACCGCGATGAGACGGTCGTTGCGCATCGTCTCGCCATTACGCTCTGTCTGTTCGGCTTCTATCACTCCAAGCAGCCGTGCGGGTACGAGGCAACCGACAAAAGCCGGGTCGTCCATCAACACAAGGACGTCGATGTGATCGTCATCTTCACCGCGCGTGGAAGGCAAAAAGCCAAAGTCGTAAGGAAAACTCGAGCCCGCCGGCAACACGCCCGACAACTTAAACAGGCCGGACTTTTCGTCATACTTGAATTTGTTTCGACTTCCCTTGGGCGTGTCGACGATCACGTTTAACTGGCTAGTTTCAGGATCAACTGCGGCGAGTTGAAGATAAGGGCTGCGTGGTTTTGTGGGCACGAGTGAATCGTAAATCGTGAATCGCTAATAGTAAACGGCAGTGGGCTTGGGGGAGAGGAGACGAGGGGATGGGAGAAGGAGGGCTGGGGAAATGGAGACAAGGGGAGAAAGGGAGAAGGGGATAAGGGGATGCTAGCTTCATTTCTCAACGCGGGACAAGACAAGGGGGACACGGGGACACGGCGACGGGGAGAAGGTGGAATTGCCAGCTTCATTTTCCATTTTCCATTTCTCATTCGCAGGTTTTCATATTCTGAACCCTTTTAATGGCGATTCGTTATTTCGGTGGAGCGCTTTTGGCTCAGAGATAAAGAACGATCCACGAAATAACACGAACGCACACGAAGAATAGGTAACGAACGGAAAATGGAATTAGTGGCTGGTGGAGCGGACGCGGTTGGGCTTCAGAAGAGTGACGATGCCTTTGCGGCGGTACCAGATGCCGGCCTTCGTTCTCCAAACTTCATCGGCTTGCAGGGTCGAGCCGTCGGCAAGTCTGATGGTCACCGGACCACGGCCGGGTTTTGCTACATTGCCCGTCGAAACTGGACTCGAGCTTACGCGAAGGCGTGCGGAATCAGGTTGAGGGGTGAGAGTTGTCCTCGACGTGGTCGAAGACGATGGTGCGGCTGAGTGAGATGTGTTGTCAGGCGATGGGGAAGTGTCGGATTCTTGTTGCGCGGGCGCCGCGGTTGAAATCTCGTTTGAGGCTTGCTGAGCAACAAGGGACACCCGTGAAGCGTGGGTAGCCTGAACTTTGGAGGTCTTGGCTTGGGAGGTCTTAGCTTGAGAACTTGGCGGAGCCTGGCTGGCCTCGAGACGCATCCTTTGATAGCTAAGCAGCATCGTCAGTCCAATGATTAGACTCCCGACGATTGCCGCTGAGATCGTTTTCAGGTTGGGCCTCCGCTGGCGCACGGATCCCTTTGGCGACCGCTGGCCAGCATCGTGGTCTGACTGCTCAATCGCACCGACGTTGGCGGAGGGGTCCGCGACGAGGGGAGTCTGATCGAGATCGCAGAGCTGATCCGAGTCAAGATAAAGGAAACTGCATTGTGGACAACGCTTCATATCGATAATACCCAGCCTTCGGCATTATGCCTTATTTAAACACTTGGTGGTGGGCTGTTGTTTTTGTACCCGCATAGCGTTGATTTAACTCTATAAAAGAAGGTGCAGCCGCCCAACGGAAAGCAGCCGGAGGGGTCTTGTAGCCTGGGGGAGACACTCCGGCGCGGTGAATTAAGCTCACAAGCAAATCCTCCTGGTAAATGTCTTGCCAGGTTGAGTCACTCCCCGCTAGTATGAATCCAGCCTCACGTAGCAGCCGAAGTAGACCCCATTACAATCTTGCCCGGAAGTTTTGTCTCCTTAATCAGTATGTTTCTCCTATTTACGGGAGGAGTTTTTATGAGAATCAGGAAGTTAAAAACCGCCGCGATAATAACGGTGTCGGGCACCAGATGTCGGCGGATGGGTATCCGACTTTGGGCTCTGTCTGTTTCGCTAGGTTTCATGTGTTTGAGTAGCCTTTATGAGCAGGAATCTCACGGACAGGAAATTCAGTCGGAAAAGGCTCACGCACAGGTGTGCCCGGATCCGGCTCCGCAAACCTCTGGCTCACATGGGTTCCGTCGCGTGGGAGAGACGATTGATATTCCCATCAACGTTGCTGATTGTCAGCCGATTGCTTTCGTTCTGCGTTGGTCCAATGGGCGCAGCAATGGCACCAGCCTCGTTGTCACTTTTCTGGATAGCACGAATCAACCAATCCACTCGCGATCGCTCTCGGGTTATCTGACCGGCAGCTTCGAGTTTCCTTTCGCGTCCCTTGATCCGCAGCCGTGGTTTGCAAGAGGATCAATGGTCAGCGTGCCTACAACCATCGTCATCCAGGCACAAGCACCCTTTTACCCTCCGGCAAATATCTCCTATACGGTCACTCGCATAGGCGCGCGATCAAGAACTCCAGCGGAAGTTCAGCCGAAAGCGATGCCGAAACCTCAGCCTGTCTCCGCGGGAGCTGCGGTGCTTGACGAACAAGTAGCGATGAAGATGCGCACTGTTGAAGGCCGAGTGTTGTCGCAGGGGCAAGGTTCATGGGCTTCCGAAACGGGAAAGCCAATCAGGTACAAGTTGACGGAGCTGACGTTGCCCGAGCCAAGAGTGATGGAGATTCATGGCCGGAGAGTGACAGTGGAGTTTGCCTACCGCCTCACCCTCGCAGGAGCGGAATTGCGGGGTTCTCAACGGGAAGGCACAGCGGGCGCACCGGCGCTTTCCAAATTTAAAATGATTTGGCTCGACGATGCGGGGTTTCCCACGTACTCGCTCAATTCCGAGGAAATCAGCACTCTGATCTATGACCGTTCGGTGTTGAAGGATGGCGCGAAAATATCTGTGTCACACTCTGACGGTAGCGACATGTATTCGTTAGACGAGCCGCTAAAATATCAGTCCAATGTTCGATCAAGTAATGAAAAGGAAGAGGGGAATGACGTGGTTGGCATCCGCAGTGCTGTGAGAGTAATTGGTGCTACGCGGATGCCGCTGGTCCAGATTGAGTTAAGAACTAACCGGCCGTTTCCACCGCGGGATAGTGCGTTGCGTTTGCAGATTGGGAAGCGGTTCTTTCTCAATGAGCTCACCGGAGACCCCAACGGTCGCACGCTCACATTGACCCTCACGCGGGAGATGTTTGCGGAACTCAAGCAAGGCGAAGAAGTCGTCGCATTTTTTGATCTACCGGATCGGAGCGGTTTCGCAGGACGAGATGTCTGGCACTTTGGCAGGCTGGATAAGGGCAGCCGGTAGTAGAGGAGCAGTTCGAGCGACGACAGGTTCATTTTCCATTTCTCATTTGACATCTTTCATTTGCCATTGATTTCTTGTTCGTGTCCCTTCGTGTGGTTTCGTGGATCGTTCTTCTCTCAACGCCGAACAAAGCGATCCACGAAATCACACGAAGCACCACGAATCAGATCAGAAAAGTGGCAAATGAAAAATGTCAAATGAGCATGGAAATGAAGCTGTCACTCCCCGATTCCGCCCGCCCTGTCCCCTAATCCCATTAGCGTCAGGATGCCGGCTTGTTCGAATCCATTAGCCCCTCCTCCTCCGTAATCCGGTCCAAGTTGGAAGTATCCGAAGACACCTCGACGTGCTCTATGCCGGCCGAGCGTTCACGTTGTTGGCGGTCTTCCCATTCTCGATTGAACTTCTCAGTGAATTCTTCCCATTCCCTCCGCTGCGCTTCCCACTCCTCGCGCGTACGCAACTCGGAAAACGCAAAATCGTCGTCCATATGCGCGCCGTCGAGATGCCAGAAACCTACTTCCATTCCTAATTCAGCGTCGTTGGCCATCATCTGACAAACAGGGCAATCGTCATCGATGACCATGTCATGGCCGCGCATGGCTATCGGCAACCGTATCCGCTCATTTTCTATTAGGAGCGCCGGAATCCTCCCGTCGTAATCCCCCAGAGGTAGTTCCAGCCACTCTGTTTTAAGTTTTTCGAGTCGCGTGATCTCCGATTCCAGTTCTACCGGTTTGTTACTACCCGTCTCTACTTTCCGCGCACACCAAAGCAAGTGACGAACGAGATCGTAGTAGATTACCCACTCATGGGTACCGAAGCCCGCGAAACGATACGCAGAAGAATCGGTGCCCAGACACGGCGGTCCCTCGCCTTGCATACTCCACTGCATCGAACGCGTGTGCAGGTCGTAGTCTATGAAATCCTGCCTGGCTAGTAACACTTCCCTGGGCGACTGGCCCCGCAGGTCATCACGCGGAGTCATTAGCCAACTTGCATGGAGCAGCGAGATCTGCGTACGCAAAGCGTCATCGTCGGGGTCGTCGGATGGCTGGTGTTCGACCTCCCGGGCGGATGGCGCACTCGAGTTACTGACCAAAGTCAGGGTTGCCGTCCCGACAAGAGCAGGCTCAACCACGTGAGCGGTCAGAACTCGCTCGACTTCGACGCTGCCAACGCACTCCGCAGCCGGGGCGAATTGGTCGCTAAGCAGGCAGCTTGCGCCCGCGATGAACTCCAACAACGGTCGCCCGTAGAGAATGCCACGGGCGTCGAGAGGCGGCGCGGAGAGTCGCTCTACCCGACGAGATTCTCGCGACCCTTCGTACTGGTCAACAGACTCGAGAAACAGCCAATCGTCGGGGAGGCGATAGGGGATCGAGATGTCGGTAGCGCAGACGCCGTCGTGATAGTTCACTTCACCTTCTGGTCCTGGTCGAGAGTAGGCCGACTCAAAGGCGATGATCCGCGCCGCGAGATCGATGATGACGATCCCGGCGTCCCACGGCTCATTGTCTGTGTCGCCTTTGCGAAACCACCCGAATGGACTGATGTCACCTGAGGGTTTTTGGTAGCGCGCCAGGGCTGCCTCAAGCTCGGTGATTGTTTCCGGTTCCGCTGATAGGGAAGCGATACACGCGTCGGCCACTGAAGCGTGAATCGTTCCACTGATGGTAAGTTGAGCATCTGAGAGGTTGAGTTTGGTTTCGCTCATTGTGAGGTCCTCCGTAGGTTAGAGTCGGTTATTTGAATAGTACTGAGCGCTGAGTACTGAGACCGGGTGCTTAGTGCTTAGTGCTGAGTGCTGAGTACTGAGTGCTGAGTGCTGAGTACTGAGTACTGTGTGCTGAGTCTGAAATGCTGCTTAGAAGGATGGCTCGCTGCCAAGTAGCGGCTTCGGCGCATCCCTTGCGGAAAGCGTCCGGCTTTCCGATCCGCGCCCCCGTTTCAAGTTAGAGCGAGGCTTTGCCTCGCTAACCCGCCAGGCAACCTTATCGAGATCCATGATCAACGGCTCATCTTCTCGCTCGATGCGTGCCCAATAGCGCACACTGGACCAGCGATACTCTTCCGCACACTTAACCAGGCCGGCGCGGACAGGATTCTGATGAATGTTCTTAACCGCTGTGGTTCGAAAAACGGGTAATCGATCTTTTGCGACGGAAGTGAGGTAGTAAGCAGGAGTGTCCTTCGAGATGCGAAACATGAGGTGCATCCTTTCGTGTGAGGGTTGCGAAGCTGTGAGGGAGGATAGTCTTTCCGTTTAAAAAAAGCGAGGGGGCGGAGCCGCAATGTGAGGCGCAGCCTCACCCTGTTTTGATTAATGATAGAAAGCCGGAGGTATTCCGCAAGGGAGGCGGCGAAGCCGCGAGAGGCGTAGCCTCGATTGTTTGAATTAGATCGTCACGGAAGCCGGAGGCATTTCCGCAAGGGAAGCGGCGAAGCGCTTAGAACCCCGACACTCGGCACCCAAAACCCCGGCACCCCAAACCCGGCACCCCAAACCCGGCACCCCAAACCCGGCACCCCAAACCCGGGACCTAGAGCTTCTTGAACGGCTTTTTCAGTAGATTGCCCGTCTTCTTCAAGAAGCCGCCAATTCGTGATTCCTTCTTATGATTGGCCCTCGCCGGTTGGGGTCTAATCCTTTCCCGCCTGGAGTCGCTTAATCGTGGTGTGGACAATGCAATTGGAGACGCACTGGTAGGGCCGACTGTCGTCTTTTCCAAGTCGCTTGGAGAAGGCGTGGGACTGACAGCGGGCGTCGGAGGGGTTTGATCAGGCTCAGGTGGTGGCGCGGGAATGACCTCTGTTGAGGGAGCCTTGGTGTGCTGCGGGGCGGACTCTCTGGTGAATCCGGAATAGCCTAAGGACAGGGCGATCGCTATCAGCACCGCGACGCCAGCCGCAAGTGCTTGTCGCCGTGCTCCGGCCTCCGCCGATCGAGCGAGTGGTTTGGTTGCTATGTCTAATTGGACGGGATGGAGCGTCGGCTCGTAGACGAGCTCGTGCCCGTCCATGTCGCAGAGGTGCTGATCGTCCTCGTAAATAAAATCACACTGTGAGCAACGTTTCATCGCGACCCTCCTCCGGTCAGGTTGTAACGGGGCCGCGGATGAATGTCGCTGGGGACGCGTTCGTGAGAATCCGCTAGGTCAGAGATTACACATATTAGACAGAACGTTCAACGGGTTTCCCCCTGAGTGCCAAATTGAAGGGCTTTTGAGTGTCGACGAATACCCTGGGGCCGGTTAGGCGCGACGAAGAGTCCTTCGCCTGCACAACTACAGAACGATCTGTATCAATTTCGTATTGCCCCGCAGGGCGTGTCGGCCGTCGTGAAAACTCTTTAAACGGAGGTCTTTGATTGGCACCTGAATCACCGGGGTTGAATCTTTTAGCCAGAAGCTTCCGATAATCGCGCAAAGTCCCTTGTAGCCAATGTTCGGCAGGGCCGAAACGTTCAGAACCGCCGAGACACGGCACCGTAGATATGGATTAAAGGTCCCGATCCGCTGGCTAGTGGTATGAGCGTTGCACGGTTAGCGGGGAAACCTAGTGTGGGAAATTAAATGAGTGCACAACTATTGCGAGGCGCCGCTCTGCGGGAGCGCTCGTTGTGCGCTTGAATCAAGAAACTTTCTTAAAAACAAAGGAGCGAGCAAATGGGAGATTTTAACAAGGACAACATTAGTGAAGGCTCAATGGGAGCAGCGGCCAAGCGCGAGAATCGTATGCTGACCGGTCTGTTTAGAGATCGTGAGAGCGCGGAGCGTGCGTATAAGGGATTAAGTGAACGCGGTTATGGCAAAGACGACGTTAACCTCTTAATGTCGGAAGATACCCGCAAGAAGCATTTTGCCGACCAGGACACTGAGCTTGGTACGAAGGCCTGGGAAGGCGCGGGTAAAGGCGCGGCAATCGGAGGCGGTGTGGGAGCGACTTTGGCAGCTATCGCGGCTATCGGAACGACCCTGGCCCTGCCTGGTTTGGGCTTGCTAATCGCCGGGCCTATCGCGGCGGCACTCGCAGGTGGTGGCGCGGGCGCATTGACTGGCGGCCTGGTCGGCGCACTTGTGGGGAACGGGATCCCCGAGGAGCATGCGAAGAAATACGAAAAGGGAATCCGTGAGGGTGGAATCGTCATGGGAGTCAATCCGCGCACTAATGAAGACGCGGACTACTTTGAGAAAGACTGGACCACAAACAAAGCCGAGTCGCTTTATCGCTAGGTTTGAGCGCTAAGTACTGATGTTGGCCTCCAGGCCAAAACTACCAACAAGGAGAGACAGAAGAATGCAACGCAATTTAGCGCTTGCGTTGGCGCTTGCAGGCGCCGTTGCCCTGGCAGGGTGCGGCGCAGACAGCAACACCAACAGCACAACTAATGCCAACAACAGCAATGCTGCTGGCAACCCGCCTCGTGAAGGCGTCGTGGATGCCAATGCAAACATTCCGGCGAACGCGAACAGCAAGACCGTTTCGTCAAACACCGGAGTTGTAACTAATGACAACGGTAACGCCAACACCGCCGGCGTTCGCTCGACTAACAGCAACAACCGGAACGCGAACAGCAATACCAGTCCAAGGCCGTAATCGGATTGATCGATTCGGGCAGGGATCGGTCAGTAAGAGAGGTCTTCGCAGAAATGCGGAGGCCTCTCTCTTTTTTTTGGGGATCCTGCCTGTAAGCAGGGGCCACGCAACAGACAGAACCATTTGCCAATGGATTCCATCACTCCCACCGGGAGAACCACTGAACCCGGTAAGTGGCACTCACCGCACGAACCATTTGCGAATAGAGAGTGTGTAAAAAAGCGAAGTTCGGTGTCATGAGGTCAGTACCACCGCGCGGTAGAGAGACCGTGTGAAACTCAACGTCTCATTCTCCCCAACATTTATGTTGAGGTTCAGGTCGCACGTTATACTGCGCCGAACCATTTTAATGGTTTTTAAGAAGACCCTACCGCGAACCAATGGCATTGATAAGAGGCAGAAAGAATGGCTTGGAATGACGCGAAGAGGAAACCATTGAAATGGTTGCGATTTCATCCGTGGTGCCGCTGATCCCCAACATAAATGTTGGTGAGAATGAGAGGTTGAGTTTTCACACAGTCGCTCCTGCAAATGGTTCTATCTGTTGTGACCCCATTTGGCCTTGCGGTGTCCGGCCTGAGGGTTGGCATCAATGGGCTACTGCAAATAGTTCTGTATGTGCCCGAATTGGCCTCTTTCTGTCTCGCCTACACTGTTAGCGCATTAAGCAAATGAAACCGGCACACTACCTCTCAAGCCCCTCGAATTGTCACCGTCTCTCTCCTCATGTTACTTTGGGCGGCAAGCTAAAATTATTGACCGTCAACCCTAACCCGTGAAACGCAGCGCCAACGAATACTCGGTTAAAGAGCCCTCAAAAAGCACCGCGTCAAAGCAATCTAACAAGCGCTTGAGAGAATTGACGGCTGAGTTGGAAGAGCTGGAGGCGAAGCTGCGGCTCGGTGGCGGATCCGAGAAGATCGAGCGGCAGCACAAGCAGGGAAAGCTCACCGCTCGGGAGCGCATCGATCTTTTACTAGATAAGCACTCGTACGTTCAGGAGATTGGCCTGTTGGTCGCTTACGATCAATACGACAGTGGCGCTCCCGGCGCAGGTGTAGTTACCGTTGTAGGTCGCATCGAGGATAGAGAAGTTGTAGTCGTGGCCAATGATGCGACTGTGAAGGCGGGATCATGGTGGCCGGAGACGATCAAAAAGATTCTGCGCGCGCAGGAGATCGCCATGCGCTCGCACGTGCCGATTATCTACCTGGTCGATTCCGCCGGCGTCAACCTGCCGTACCAAGGCGGAGTATTCCCAGGTCAGTATGGCGCGTCGCGAATCTTCTATTACAACTCTCTCATGCGCAGGTATTTGAAGGTTCCGCAGATTTCAGCCGTGATGGGACCGTGCATTGCCGGCGGCGCGTACCTGCCCGCCCTCTCAGACGTCATTGTGATGGTTGAAGGCACATCGTTCATGGGACTGGGTGGAGCGAATCTGGTAAAAGGAGCAACCGGGCAAACGATCGACAATGAAACGCTGGGAGGCGCCCGGGCACACAATGCCGTGTCTGGTGTTGCCCACTATCGCGTCGCGGACGACAAATCCTGTCTCGTTAAAATTCGCGAGTTTGTTTCTGAGTTGCCAATGAAACCCTCGAGCGTAGTTCCAATACTACCCAGTGTGGAGGCGAAGCGAGCCGTTTCCGACCTTTACAACATCATTCCTGAGGATCACAAGCAACCCTACAACGCCCGGCACCTTCTTGACTGCCTGTTAGATGGCGGACATCTGGATGAGTTTCAAGCCGACTATGCGCAGGAGATGATCACTGGGCATGCGCGCGTGCGTGGCATTCAGGTGGGCGTGATCGCCAACAACCGCGGCATGATTCGCGCACCAGGCGGCGGCCCGCCGCGCTTTGGCGGAATCATCTATACGGAGTCGGCCGAGAAAGTGGCCTACTTTATCGACACGTGCAACCGGCGCCAAACGCCCTTGCTCTTTATCCAGGACGTTTCCGGGTTCATGGTGGGCCCTGAAGCGGAGCATTCTGGAATCATTCGCGCGGGCGCTCGCTTTGTTGAAGCAATGGCAACGGCTCTAGTGCCTAAAATCGTGATTACAGTGAACCATGCTTCCGGGGCCGGATACTATGCAATGGCGGGGCAGGGGTTCGATCCGGACTTTATTTTTAGTTGGCCGACCGGTCGTATGGGCGTCATGGAAGGCGACTCTGCTGTGCAGGCCGTGTTTGGCAGTCAGCTCGACAAGTTGAAGAAGAACCAGGAGCAGCCCGGCGCCAAGCTTGAGGCTGAGATGGACCAGGTGCGCGAGACGTACGAGATGGAGTTGGATGCGAAATATGCTGCGGCGCGCGGTTTTGTCGATGCAGTGATTATGCCGGAATCCACGCGTGACTCGCTGGAGCTCGCGCTTCGCACCAGCTTGAATTACCCCGGTCCGCATATTGGTCAGTTTGTGCTGCCGCCGATTGTCGTCTGAGAGCGCCGCTTGTCAGACGGGAAAGGTAGCGACCCCGCCAACCTTCTCCTGCTCTGGCCAGAAGTTCACTTCCATTTCTGGTTCGGCATCGTTTGACTTTTGTTCGTGTCCGTTCGTGTGATTTCGTGGATCGTTCTCATCTCTCGGCCGGAAAACGATCCACGAAATCACACGAACGGACACGAAAATGAGCTCTAGAAAAATTGACTAAATGAGAAATGAGAAATATGAGAAATGGAAAATGAATCAGCTCGCTAGTGCTCCCGGTTAGATGAGCTCAAGATGAAACAAAAGATTCGCGTTGCTGCCGGCCAGGGCTTCTGGGGCGATCTGCTCGATGCACCCGTGCGCCAGGTTGAAGGTGGTCCGATCGACTACCTTATGCTCGACTATCTCGCGGAAGTGACGATGTCGATCATGCAAAAGCAACACTCGCGAGATCCAAACGCGGGCTACGCTAAGGATTTCGTTCCCCTCATGAAACAGATTCTGCCGGCTTGCGTCGAACGGGATATCCGTGTCACCGCAAACGCCGGTGGTGTAAACGTTGAGGGCTGCGCGAACGCTGTTCGTGAAGTTGCTCGGGAGCTCGGGCTCGCCGGCAAGTTGCGCATCGGAATCGTGACCGGCGACGACATCATGTCCCGGCTCGATGAACTACTGGGCCGAGGAATCGAGTTGCGCAACATGGACACTGAAGAACCGCTCGCAACCGTGCGCGATCGGATTCAAAGTGCAAACGCATATCTGGGCGCCTGGCCAATGGTTGAGGCGTTGAATGAAGGCGCGCGTATCGTAATCACTGGTCGAGCGACCGACACCGGCCTAACACTCGCTCCGTTGATTCATGAGTTTGGTTGGGCGGCAGATGATTGGAACAAACTGGCTGCAGGAACAATCGCCGGGCACATTATAGAATGTGGTGCCCAGTGTTCCGGCGGCAACTGCCAGTATGAGTGGCGCAGTGTCCCCAACCTTGCCAATGTAGGTTTCCCAATTGTCGAAGCAACACCTGATGGCACATTTGTTGTCACGAAGCACGAACGCACCGGCGGCTGGGTGATTATCCCTTCTGTCAAAGAACAACTGGTGTATGAGATGGGCGATCCGCGTGCATACCTTACGCCCGATTGCGTTGCGGACTTCACCACCGTGCGTCTCGAATACGAAGGCCGTGATCGGGTTCGCGTGTATGGAATCGAAGGACGACCGGCAACCGAGTTCCTCAAAGTCTCGATAAGTTACTCGGCCGGATACAAGGCTGTCGGTACGCTCGTGTACTCCTGGCCGGATGCTTACGCGAAAGCGCAGGTAGCCGACAAGATTTTGCGCGCGCGTCTTGATCGACTTGGCCTCGAATTTGATCAGGTGCTCACCGAGTTTGTTGGAGCCAACGCCACCCACGGCGATCTGGCCGGTGAGCCGAGCATCGATTTGCCTGAGGTACAGCTGCGCGTGGGTGTCCGCGGCGAAGATCGCATCGCAGTAGAGCGATTTACGAAGGAGATTGCCCCGTTGGTGCTCACCGGCCCACCAGGGGTGACCGGCTTCGCTGGCGGTCGACCGAAGGTTGAAGAAATTGTTGCCTACTGGCCTGCGTTGATACCGAAGGCAGAGATCAGGCCGAAGGTTCAGGTCATTGAGGTGTGACTCACGGAGACACGGAGAACGGGATAAGGGGAGAAAGGAGGTACGGACATACTCGACGTGTGAGGATCGAATAGACCACACAAGTCCAAAGACCAAAGGCCAAAGGCCAAAAACCAAAGACCAAAGGCCAAAGGCCAAAGCACAAAGCACAAAGCACAAAAAACTCTCTGAACAATGCATATCCAACTAATAAAACTTGCTCATGCGCGTTCGGGCGATAAAGGCGACACGGCGAACATAGGCCTGATTGCGCTCCGTGATGAGTTTTATCCGATTCTAGTTCGGGAAGTCACCGCCGAGCGCGTTAAGCAACACTTCAAGGGCATCTGCAAGGGCGACGTGGAGAGGTTCGAGTTGGAGAATCTTGGTGCACTTAACTTCCTGCTGCATGAAAGCCTGGGCGGTGGCGGAACACTCTCCCTGATGACCGACGCCCAGGGCAAGACTTTCTCTACCGCGCTGTTGCGAATGCAGATTGATATTTCTGACGACGAAGCCCGCCGTTTGGAACTCGGTTAGCATGATGTACAGATGTTGGTGACGAACTAGCTGCGAGCGCATAACAACCGCCAACCGCGGCGGTAAAGGCTGTGTGAAAATCCAAGAACAAGGCTACGTTATCTGCGTCCGGAAGGCGGACCCTGTCCCCGCCTCAAGCTTGCAATCCACTAACCGTAAGAGCGGGGACAGGGTCCGCCTTCCGGACTGCAAATTTACGCGGATTGAGCTGTCCTTTTGAGTGCTGTGAATGAAAGCTGGGTTAGACATCCAAGACAGCACCTCGGAGCCGGCGATACGGCATGGCTACGCCAAAACAAACGGCATACAACTCCACTACGCCGAAAGTGGCAACGGCGACAGTCTCGTGATCCTGCTGCACGGTTTTCCGGAGTTCTGGTATTCGTGGCGTCACCAGCTGACCGCCCTTGGCAAGCGTTTTCATGTTGTGGCTCCGGATATGCGGGGCTACAACTTGAGCGATAAGCCCCCGCGAGTTAAGGATTACACAACGAATGTTTTAGCCGACGACGTGATTGGTCTCATGGACTACTTCGGCGCGGCCCAGGCGGCCATCGTCGGTCACGACTGGGGCGCCGGCGTGGCCTGGGCCGTCGCACAAACGTATCCTGAACGAGTTTCCAAACTGGTAGTGTTACAAGTTCCTCCGGCCGCCGCGTGGCGCGCTAATCTCAGTGTGAGTCAGTTACTCAGAAGCTGGTATATGTTTTTCTTCCAACTTCCGCGCGTACCCGAGTGGGCGATACGAAGGAACCGCTTCGGTGGTCTCGACCGAGTTTTCAAAGAGAAAGTCGGCAGGACCGGCAGTTTCACGGATGCCGATGTTGAAACCTACAAAGAGGCTTTGGGCCGTGTCCGGGTGCGCTGACCAGCGCGATCAACTATTATCGTGCGAACGTCTTTCGCATAATGCGCAGAACAAAAACGGCTGCAACTGAGCCGGCAGTTGAAAAGACGAAAAAGGATGGGCGCATCCGGGTGCCGACGCTCTTTATTTTCGGCGAGCAGGACTTCGCGATTCTTCCCCAGACGGTACGCGGAGTTGAAGACTATATCGATGCGCCTTACCGTGAGTTGCGTATACCTGATAGTGGGCACTGGGTGCAGAACGAGGCAGCTGAGGAAGTAAACGCAGCGCTCATCGACTTTCTAGGCTCGGCATAATTTTGGTGCAAACATTTACGATGACGAATGACGGTTTCACGCAAAGACGCAAAGGTGGCAAAGACGCAAAGATATACAGTCAGCGATGAACCCCTTGGTCAGGGGCGCTTCTTTTCGTCTTTGCCACCTTTGCGTCTTTGCGTGAAACCACCTTTGTGGGGTTCAAATTAACCCACTACCCGCTGGCAAACTCGAATGACCTACGAAAGTTCACCGGTTTTATTTACAATCGATGGAAGCGTCGCGCGCCTTACACTCAATCGTCCTACGAAAAGAAACGCACTGAACGAACGGATGGTGACGGGCCTGAAAGACGGCCTGCTCCGGGCGCGGTCGGAAGAAGCGGTGCGGGTGGTCGTAATTACGGGCGCTGGTCAGGACTTTTGCTCCGGAGCGGACCTCGATGCGCTCAGAAAGATATCCGAAGCGTCGGTGTCGGAGAACGTGAAAGACGCGCGCTCTCTGATGGAGCTCTTTGAGCTGATTCGGCAAGTGCCGGTTCCGGTGGTGGCAGGGGTTCGAGGCAGGGCCCTCGCCGGCGGATGTGGATTGGCGAGCGCGTGCGACCTGGTGTTAGCGTCAAGCTCAGCCCGCTTTGGTTATCCTGAAGTGAAGATCGGTTTTGTTCCGGCGATGGTTCTGGCGATCTTGAAGCGTAACGTCTCAGAGAAGCGCGCGTTCGAACTCCTTACTCGGGGTGCAGAGATCACCTCGGAGGAAGCGAAGCAGATTGGATTAGTAAACCAGGTATTCAGTGACGAGACATTTGATGATGAGGTCAACTCTTACGTCAGCGTATTTGAAAAGCTGAGTAAGTCCGCCGTAGAGCTTACGAAGACCTTGCTCTATCAAACGGATGGAATGGCATTTGCCGAAGCGCTGGAAACTGGAGTTGACCTAAACGTCATCGCTCGAATGACCGAAGACTGCCAGAAGGGCATAGCCCGCTTTACGAAAAAGGGTTGATATTTTCCTGAAGCGAAAATCCGAAAACCATCATAAATCCACGATTTTGAATTTACTTTCACTCAAACGACGGTTCGATTTGGTTAATGTCCGAGTTTTGCCTTGAAAATGGCTCACTGAGTCGAGCGTTTGTACTGGAACATTGGTTGCTTGGCGAGAGACGACGCGCCACTATGCCCACTTCACACGTCCCGGCAAAATAGAACATCCGACTTTCCGTAAGGAGGCTTTGGTATGAACCGCACGTTTTCGTTCTTGAGGTTAGCTATTTCTATTGGTCTGGTCTGGTTTCTGGTATCACCCGCTTTGGCTCAGGGCACTACTGGCGACATTGCTGGGCGGGTCGTGGACTCAACTGAAAAGATCGTGCCCGGAGCAACTGTTACCGCAACCAACAAGAGCACCGGCCAGGCGAGGACCTCCACTACCAACGACTCCGGGGACTTTTCGATAACTGATCTCCCACCCGGAAAATACGACATTACGATCGAAGCTCCAAGCTTTAACAAGAGCCTGGTTAGAGACTACGAACTGAATGTGGGCGCCAACCGGACTTTAAACATAGAATTGAAGCCGGGCGACGTAACCGCAGTCGTTGAGATAATGGCGGATTCGCTGGCCATTGAAACTACCAAGTCAGATATCGGCGGGGTGGTGACACCCTTGGAAGTGCAAAACCTGCCCCTCCTGAATCGTACGTTCGCTGCCCTTTCCGTGATTATGCCCGAGGCGCGACCCGTAGGTAACTTCGATCCCACTAAGACCCGCGTGGGAAATGTCGCCTTTAACGGCGGAGACGGCCGCCAGGTAGACGTTAACGTCGATGGCGGAGACAACAAAGACAACGTCGTGGGAAGTTTGCTGCAGAACTTTTCGTACGAGTCGATCCAGGAGTTTCAAGTCCTGCAACATCGCTGGACTGCGGAGAGCGGTCGCGCGGTGGGAGGTGTGGTCAATGTAATTTCAAAATCCGGTTCGAATGAGTTTCATGGATCCTTCTTCGCGAATTTCCGCGATGAAGCGCTGCGCAAACTAGACTTCTTTGAGAAGCAGCGGCTAGCCGCTAATCCCGCGTTCGTGAAACCTTCCTTCAGCCGCCAGGAAATAGGTGGCTCGCTGGGCGGGCCTCTTCATTTTCCACGATTTGGCGAAGGTGGACCATCAACCTACAGCGGTAAGGACAAGCTGTTTTTCTTTTTCGCTCTCGAACGCTTTCGAGAAAGACAAAATGTGCCGGTGAGTCAGGCTGCGGCTTTGCAACTGCCGGCTATTCCCGGAGTGCAATTTGTCACTGAGATTCCCACTCCTTACAACGACACTTTGCTCACCTTGAAGGTCGATCATAACTTAGCCGCCAACCAGACGATGTTCTACCGCTTCTCGTATCAAAAGAACGACTCGCCCAATGATCAGGTCGGTAATCCTGCCAACACCGATCTCTCCGGCGGTAATACGGACAACAACACGATTTACAGTTTCGTGGCAAACCACACTTATACCATCAGCCCCTCGAAGCTGAATCAGTTTTCGTTTCATTTTCAGGATTTCAGTAATGCGATCCTTGGCGTAACCACTAATCCGTTGCTTACTTTTCCTGGGGGCATCCAAATCGGCGCCAATGTAAACGTCCCGCAAGCAACAACGGAGCGGAAGTATCAGTTTAGAGACGACTTCTCGTGGCAGGCCGGGAATCACACCATGAAGTTTGGTACGAACTACATCAACACTGAGCTGGGCGGGTTCTTCTTCTTCGGCTCCAAGGGATACACGGTCAATTGGTTTGATTCGCCATTGACGATCGCGAACAACACGAATGGCAGGTATCCCCTAGGCTTTGCCACACCGGGAGCCGTCCAGAACATCAGCTTTTCCGATGGCGAAGGCACTCACGATCAGAAGATCCATCAACTCGCCTTCTATTTTCAGGACGACTACAAGGTCACGCCTCGACTTACCTTGAACCTCGGTCTGCGCTGGGATGCCAACATCGGCAATCTACCCGATCAAACAAATAACCGGACAATTCAGTTGCTCAAACTCCTAAATCATCCCTTGGCGCGAGCAATAACGGGGGATCCGGAAAAATTGAGCCGTACCACGCCCAGCTGGACGGAATTTCAGCCGCGGCTTGGATTCGCGTGGGATCCGAAGGGTACGGGACGGACGGTCGTCCGCGGGGGTTATGGAATCTTTTACGATCAGCTCTTCCAAAACCTTACGCTGTTTTCTCTGACACAAAGCAACCCGGTGCTTTACCAGACGGCTCTGAGTCTCACAAATTCGGACGTGGGCGTCGGCCAACTACCTACTTTTCGCTATGGAATCGATCCGTTGCCAACCCCTCCCGCCGGATTTTCGTTTAGTAATCTGGCATTCGGTGGTTTCGGCAGAATTAACGATCCCGATGCCAGCGAGCCCTACATCCAAAAGTTCTCGCTTGGATTTGAAACCCAACTTCGTGAGGGTATGACCCTGGCAAGCGATTATGTGCACACGCTTGGTTTGCATGAATCCCGAGTTCAAGTGATCAACCCTCGCATCGAGAACATCTGTAACCCGTTATACCCCGGCTCGACCCCTGCTTCACCACTGTGCGTGCGCGGAGTAAATAGCCGGCTGTTTGATCGGGCCTTCGTGGATGCAGGATTTCCGATAAACGCTGCGGGACAGGCGCGAGTCGAACAGATCAACATGATCGGGACGACAAATCGCTCGCTGTTTGATAGCTGGACGACGACCTTTAAATGGCGCAACCGTAAATCGCTCTTGTCGGCAAGTTATGTTCTGGGTAGCTCGCGGTCCTGGGGTGGCCAACCGGTGGCAAGTTATACAGGCAACGGTATCGCCACTACACCCGAGAACCAGTTCAAGCCGGAAGAGTTTGGACCGACGAGGTTGGATGAACGCCACCGAATCGTAGTCAGTGGTGTATTTGATATTCCCTGGGGGTTCCAGCTGGCTCCTATCATGCAGCTTGCCAGCTCTCGACCATTCTCTCCAACCACGGGCCTGGACATTGACGGAGATGGACTCGCCACGAACGATCGGCTTTGTGATGGTGTGAGTCTTGATGCTGTCTTCGCCGCGCGAGGGAATTCCACGGCCATCAGAAACTTGAATCCGCGCGGCTGCACCCAAGCACAGGTCAATAGTGTGCGCAGCGGTTTCGTCGTCGATTCAACTGGTGCTATTAGCGAGCGAAGCAATCGTTTCTTCAACCTTGACCTGCGCGTTAACAAAGCGTTCAGTTTTGGAGAACGCATAAAACTCAACGCTTATGCGGACATCTACAACGTCTTCAACGTGGAGAACTTGGCGTTAGCAAACCGGTTCCATCTGAGTCCGGCCACAAGTGCGGGAGCTTTCCTGCAGCCAGTCTCGCTGTTTGGACCCGGTTTTGGTCCGCCGGTGGGTAGGCCACTGACTCTTCAGTTGGGTGCTCGACTCACCTTCTAGAAGGAAAATCTACTGGTGCGTTAGCAAGGCGCCGGGCTTTTGCTCGGCGCCTTTCTTCGTTCGAGCAGCGTGCCGGCGAGAGCAAGAGCAGGCTCCAGGACAGGATCATGAATCCCAGTGATTAAACCAAATGCAAGGGCTTCCTCGCTTGAAACACGCCGGGCCGTTGCGAAGAACTCAAGGGCACGGGCCTTACCAATGATCAGTGGCAATCGCTGAGTCCCACCCCAACCGGTAATGATTCCCAGACGAGCTCCAGGATGAGCAAAAACCGCATTCGCTGAGGCCAACCGAATATCACAAGCCAGAGCAAGGTCGAATGCGCCACCCATGCAGTAGCCGTTTACCGCTGCGATTGTCACCTGTCGTGCGCTAGCGATCGTCTGGAAGAATTCCTGGCCCATCTTCGAAAACTCTCGGGCGGACGCTGAGTCGAGGCTGGTCAGTTCGCGAATGTCTGCGCCGGAAGCAAACACATCGTCGGTGCCAGTGAAGATAATAGCCTCGACATTTGAGCCCGTCGCCATCGTCGAGAAGGAGGTTCTCAGTTCGTTGAGAGTAGAAACTGATAATGGATTACGTTCGGCAGGACGATTAAATCGGATGACCGCGACGGACCCGTTGAGTTCTGTGGTCAATGAGAAAGAGGGTTCACTCATTCTCTGGGCTTAACATTTTCGCGGAGAAACTTCACGATGTCTTCGGTCGAGGTGCCGGGTAGAAAAATCTCGGCCACACCTTCAGCTTTCAGCTTAGGGACATCTTCCTGGGGCACGATACCGCCGAGCAGTACCAGACAATCGTCCATTCCTTGTCCTCTGAGCAACTCGACGATACGCGGGCAAAGGGTGTTATGAGCGCCACTCAGGATCGAAACGCCGACGGCGTCGACATCTTCCTGCAAGGCCGCTGCAGCGATCATCTCTGGCGTCTGGCGCAGGCCAGTGTAAATAACTTCCATCCCGGCATCACGCAGCGCACGCGCAATGATCTTGGCCCCTCGATCATGACCATCGAGTCCGGGCTTGGCTACTAGTACGCGTATCTTGCGCTCAGACATAGTTAGTGGTTATTCCCAAGGTCGAGAGTTGAGATCATTTTCCATTTCTCATTCGCAGATTCAACTTGGAAGTGCAACAGACGCAGCGCACTGAGCAAATCAGAACCGGGAGCGATAACGACCGCACTCAAGCATCAGGATCTTTCAAGAACAAGCTACATATGAGCCTCGGATACGTCACTCAACCGAATGGAGATTGATTTTCAATTCGCCTCTTTTCCTCGTGGTTGAGTGCGGTCGCTATCGCTCCCGGTTCTGTATAAGGGTCGCGCTGTTTTGTTGCACTTCAAGTTGAATCCACCATTTGCCATTTTTCAGAAGTATCCAACGTTGGACAGTATCCGATAAGCGCGGCTTAGCTCCCTGGAGACCACCGATCAACTCAGAGCCTTCAATGGCGAATGAGAAATGGAAAATGGAAAATGGAAAATGATCTTTGCCCGATGGCCTACACGCTACTAACTAGAATGCTGGCTCTTCATATACGCCGTAAACATCGCGGAGGGCGGAGCAAATTTCCCCCAGCGTCGCGTAGGCGCGAACCGCCTCAATAGTGGCCGTCATTGTGTTCTCGTCGTTCTGAGCAGCCTGCTTAAGTTTCTCGAGAGAGTTAGCAACAGACCCGGAGTCTCTTTGCGCGCGCGTCTGTTCGAGACGTTCGACCTGGTGTACACGGACAGATTCGTCAATCACGAGCGTAGGAATCTGCGGTTCATCCCCCATCTGGTACTTATTCACGCCCACGATCACTTGCTCGCCGCGCTCGACGGCCTTCTGATATTGATAAGCCGAGTCCTGAATCTCGCGTTGGGGGAAGCCTTTCTCAATTGCGGCGACCATACCCCCCATCGAATCAATCTTCCTGAAGTAATCGCGAGCGCCGTTTTCCATCTTCTCAGTCAGCGCCTCAAGGAAGTATGAGCCTCCCAGCGGATCCACCGTGTTGGCAACACCTGTCTCTTCGGCAATTATCTGTTGTGTCCGAAGTGCGATGAGCGCGGCGCGGTCGGTGGGCAGCGCTAACGCTTCGTCGTACGCGTCAGTGTGCAAGCTCTGGGTGCCACCGAGCACGCCCGCCAGCGCTTGAATCGCCACTCGAACGATATTGTTTAGTGGTTGTTGGACGGTAAGCGAAACTCCCGCAGTTTGGGTATGAAAGCGTAACTTGAGGGTGCGTTCGTTTGTTGAGCCAAAGCGATCCCGCATCTCTCGAGCCCAGATGCGGCGGGCGGCGCGATACTTGGCAACCTCTTCAAAAAAGTCGTTATGCGCGTTAAAGAAAAAGGATATGCGCGGAACAAATCGATCCGGATCGAGGCCGGCGCGCACGCCCCACTCGACGTACTCGAGGCCGTCGCGCAACGTGAAGGCGAGTTCCTGTACAGCGGTGGCGCCGGCTTCTCTGATGTGATAACCACTAACGGAAACCGGATTGTAGCGAGGCACGTGCTCGTTGCAGAAACCAAAGGTGTCGATCACCAACTTCATGGCGGGACGGATGGGATAGATCCATTCCTTCTGAGCAATGTATTCCTTGAGAATGTCATTTTGCAGCGTCCCGGAAATGTTTTTCCAATCAGCCCCTTGTTTTTCGGCAACCACCAGGTACATGGCCAGCAGAACTGATGCCGGCGCATTAATCGTTTGTGAGACTGTCACCTGGTCCAGTGGTATCCCATCAAATAGCACCTCCATATCAGCCAGCGAGGAAACTGCCACACCACACTTACCGACCTCACCCTCGGAAAGTGGCGAGTCGGCGTCGTAGCCCATCAGAGTTGGCAGATCATAAGCGACTGACAGACCGTTCTGGCCGTGTTCGAGCAGGTACTTAAACCGAGCGTTAGTTTCTTCGGGAGTGCTAAAGCCGGCAAACTGGCGCATGGTCCAGAGCTTGCCGCGATAGCCGGTGGGATGTATGCCGCGTGTGTAGGGAAACTCGCCGGGGAATGAGATGTCTTCAGCGAAGTCTTGATCAGCGATATCCGCTGGAGTGTAAAGCCGGTTCACTTCATCCAGTGAAACACTTTCAAAACGCTTCTTGGTTTCGGGATTCTTTTTTACTGTGGGCTCAAGGGTTTCACGTTCCCATCGTTCGACTTCGGCTTCCGCAGGTGAAGTAGTTTCCTTTATTTCAGGCATAACCCTCTCGACTAAGTGGTCAGTTGTCAGTGGTCAGTGGTCAGATTTCGATATTAGTAGAGGGGTAGGGGAGTGTCAACCGCGGCTTGTTGGGTGGTGATGTGCGCGGGTTGGGAAAATGCTGGTTAATAAAACGAAGAGCGGATCATTTTCCGTTTTTCATTTGCCATTTTTCATTTGGTCATTTTCTGAGTCTCATTTCGTGGTACTTCGTGTGATTTCGTGGATCGTTTGCTGGGCCGAGAGAAACAGAACGATCCACGAAATCACACGAACGGTCACGAACAAGAATGTAGACTAGGCCAAATGACGAATGAAAAATGTCAAACGATAAATGGAATGATCAGGGCGCGCGGTGAGATTCGTGGCGGAAGGTTTGTGGCGGGAATCTCCGGTGTCGCAACCGCTCCGCGTTACTGAATACTTTTTTAGAGGGGACGCGGCTGTGATGGCAGTCACAGCCGCGCAAGCAGGGCAGGACCCGGGATACGTGTGGTTTCAAGCAGGAGACTGGCAGCGGCATTCGGCAGGCAAAAACTGAATCCAGCACCCTCCGAGGCGAATGAGCTTCTCCTTTTGCTCATTCGACCGGTACTACAATCTCATTGGCCCGAACCATGTTGAGCCGGCTGCGTGCGGCGGACTCAATAGCGCGGGGGTCATTGCGTAACTGCTCAACCTCCACTCGCAACGACTGATTACTGCTGCGCAACGCCTGTACATCCGTCTGCATCCTGACGAACTGCTGGGACGCCAGGTTCATCCTGGCCCGGGTGCGCACTGTTACCGAGACACAAACAGCAAATGTTCCCATGATGATCATTCCAAAAATCACCCAGGACGGTATGATTCCCCCGCGCCTGCGAACCTCAGCGCGAGTTCCAATTATGTCCAACGAAATCTCGCGCATCGGAGCGAAAGGAGACGACGCCCTTGTTGCTACCCGCTGCGACCGGATTCGTTCATCAACCCAATAAGTATTTGCGACCCTGCTCAAGAAGCACCTCCAAGTCCTTTGCTGATTCTGATTCCGCGTAAATTCGGACAAGTGGCTCTGTGCCCGAGGGGCGCATCAGTAACCAGGAACCGTCCGCGAAAATAAACTTCACTCCATCGCTGCGATTTGTCTTGTCGACGTGACGGCCGCCAATCTCTGCGGCATCCCGTCCGAGTTTCCCGGGGAGAGAGCCCATCAATTCCGGTGTTAGACGCACACCGATTCTTCCCGACTCCAGTTTGCCTACCTGCGCATAGAGCCCATTCAGCTGTTCCGTCAGACTCGCGCCGCGCGCCGCGACTGCCTCCGCAGCAAGCAGGCACGCAAGGATGCCATCTTTCTCCGGGTAATGACCTTTGATTGACAGTCCCGCCGATTCTTCGCCGCCAAGAATAATCTTGTCTTCATTGATTAATTCTCCGATGTATTTGAATCCAACGGGGGTCTCAAATACGGGCAGGCCTCGTTTTTTAGCGACGCGGTCCACCAGGTGGGACGTGGCCACAGAGCGTGCTACGCCGCCATTCCACTTTCTGGAGTCTGCCAGGTAATCAAAGAGCACGGCGATCAGTTGATTCGGAGTGATGAACGCGCCATTTGAATCGATTACTCCAAAGCGATCTCCGTCTCCGTCAGTCGCCAAACCAAGTGCGCAGCCTTTCGCCAGCACTAGCTCGCGAAGTTCGTCCAGGTGGCTGGCTTCGGGTTCCGGAGAGCGGCCGCCAAAGAGAACGTCGCGCCAGTCGTGAATCGTTTCAACTTCAATTCCGTGCCTCCGAAGGGCTTCATCGAGGTATCCCCGACCAGTGCCCCACAGCGGGTCAAATCCGTACCTTCCGCCAGCAGAGGCAATGACGCTGAAATTGATCTTGCTTTCGAGGTCGGCCAGGTACGCTAACCGGGGCGCGTGAGTCTCATAAGCCGTCTTGGCGTTTTCCCTGTTGACGGTCGGAGAGTCAGCTCCCGGGTCCGAGATCAGACTTTCCACGTGACGAGTGATTTCCGGAAGAGCCGGAGCGCCATCAGAAGTGGAGAGCTTCATTCCGTTGTATTCAGGCGGATTGTGTGAGGCGGTAAAATTGATTCCGCAAACGGCATTTTCAGTAAGAATAGCGTGGGAAATGACTGGCGTTGGCGTAGGCTCAGTACAGAGTAGGGCACGGAAGCCATGAGCCGAGACAATACCTGCGCATTCGGCGGCAAAACGCTCTCCGAGGAACCGGGTGTCGTGTCCGACAATCATCGGGTTATTTGCGTTGGTGGTGTTCTCAAAGTGCGTGCAAATCGCTTCTGTGACTTTGCGAACGCCGACAAAGGTAAACTCGTCCGCGATAACAGCGCGCCAGCCAGAGGTACCGAAGCGAATTGGCATTGAGACCTTTTAAGAATCTGCTTAACTTGGACTGGGGTTCCCGACCACAAGATACTTGGTATTTCTGACCTCGCCGCCCCAAGGGAATGTGCTTTTGCCGTCGCCAATCCGTTGCCAGTCAACACTTTAGCAACAGGATGGCCGAACATAGCACCCGTGCTTAAGCTAGTAAAGAGTTTTCTTTACAAGCACTTAACCATCTAAGTTCAACGTTTACATGAACTAAGAGCGCTTAATAGACCAAACAGGCGAACGCTTGGCGAACGGTAATCGGCTGGATTTTAGGGTGTTTGGCCTTTAGCAAAACTTGTTGACACTAGTCTATCTTGAAGGCTAGACTCGGACAGGGCTGAAAGTTCAGCCGGATGACTAGCGAGAGCTAATTCACTCATGGTCTTGCCCACCTCTACACGCGTCGCGGCGTGATTAATGCCCCTAGTCGCCAGACCATTCGAAGTTAATCAGATCAATCAGATCAATCAGATCAATCAGAGCGGAAAGTGAGATATGTCCTCGCCGGAATTACTTTCGACTACCGTGGAAGAAACCCCTTCAGATCAAAACAGTCTTCCAATAAGCTCGATAGTGCGCGCGGTTTGCCAAGCTGCAGGCTCCGGCCCAGATCTGCTTTACGAAGTGATGGTGAAATTGAGTCTGATGGTGGAAGCAACGGCTCCCACCTACGGGTTATCCATTTGGACCCTCACAACTGGGCAGCATCCGCGGCTTAAATGGGCAGAAGGTCTCGATGAGGACGAAATTGCAGAGGGTCAAAATGTCGTTGCCGAGACGCTCAGCGTAGCGGCTGCTTTTCCGATTATTAGCGCTGGTTCCTCAGCCTTCTGTTTTGTGCTGGCGGCGCCGACCGGCCGGCGTGAAGGCGCCGCACTCTATGGCTGTTGCGTACGACCGCTTACGGAACAGCAAGCAAAGAATCTGCGGGCACTGCTTGATGTGGCCCACCTCGCCCACTCACATGTAGCTACAGCAAAATCCCCGATCCCGAACGAGCAGGAAGACCTGGACACTCGACTCGCAAGCGCCTTACTTCCCGGAATGGTTTTTACCAGCCGGGCCATGACGGAAGTGGCCCGCACGGTTGAGCGGGTGAAAGACTCGGATTCCACTGTGCTGGTTACTGGTGAATCGGGAACCGGTAAGGATCTGATTGCGCGAGCCATTCACCGGCTCAGCAAAAGGTCCGAAAAACAATTTGTTCCTTTCAACTGTTCGGCCGTTCCGGCGGAGTTAATCGAGAGCATGCTCTTTGGCCACCGCAAGGGAACGTTTACCGGAGCGCTTGCCGACCATGAAGGCTTAATTCGAGCGGCTGAAAATGGCACGCTGTTCCTGGATGAAATCGGCGACCTTCCCCTCGCGCTGCAACCTAAGCTGCTTCGTTTTCTTCAGGAGGGTGAAATTCACACTCTGGGCGAACAGATGCCGCGCAAAGTAAACGTTCGGGTGATCGCGGCAACCCATAAGAATATTGAGGAACTGGTGCGCGATAAAGTTTTCCGAGAGGATCTCTACTACCGAATCGCCGCGCTGACGGTGAAAATTCCACCCCTACGGGAACGACCCGAAGACATTTCAACCCTCATCTCATATTTTCTTACACATTATGCTCGCAGAAACGACCGGGAGATTGCCGGCATCACCTGGGAAGCTATTCGAATTCTGGAAGAACATACCTGGCCCGGCAATGTTCGAGAACTGGCAGCGGAAATTGAACGTCTGGTCCTGTACGCGGACCAGAATGGATATATAACGCCGGAACACATTAGCGGACACATCTTGCCGCAGAGACTTCATGATGGAGCTTCAGATGGTCGTTCGCCCGAGAATCTAGAGGCCTTACTCGAGGACTATGAGCGCCGTGTCATCACTGAAGCCCTGAAGCGCAACGATTGCAATGTGGCACGAGCCAGTGAGGCCCTGGGTCTGGGCTCGCGGCAGACTCTTTATAAGAAGCTCAAACGGCTGGCCATAGATATCGGTGATTTTCTCCAGGAAGACACAGAGCCCGGCCTTCAACTTCGTACACCACATGTTGAAGCGGCGGTCAAAACTCAGCGACCCTGAATCGACGGCTTGCCGCCTAGAAGCGTGGCTTGCCTTTTATGTGGGACGGACTGCAGGCTGTGATTCGCAGGCTAGCCAGATTCTATTAATGACCTAAAAACTCAATCAGCAACACATACTGAAGGAGCCTCGGATCAAGTCGGTGATCGGCTACAGTTAACTCTGGTGTCATGATGTCAGTATCACCGCGCGGTAGCGGGTGGGTCCATACGAAACGAGAACGACTGTTGCGGACGGACCCACCCCGCTATCGAGAATGTGTGGAAACTAAAGAGAGTGGCCGCGAAACCATTACCCTTGACGATATGCACTCAACTACAGAACAGGAAGCGGTAGCGACCTGGCCGGCTCGCTACCACTAACACAATTTGAGTCTGTCGCAACGGCCAGGTCGCTACCGCTTCCTGTTCTGTAGTTGAGCGATACTCTCATTGGTTCTGTAGTCAGTCGCTCTAGTTACGCGCGTGTCAGGCTCAACGGTTTCAATTTGGTTTTTTATACAGTCTCGGTAGCCAACGGATCCCTGCACTCAAGGTGGGCAGGAGCCACGCGACCGCGGTTACTTTCCATGCAAGCCCATCAGATCGCTAAGGTAAATGTTTGAGCGGTCATACTCATGTTGAGTAATGGGTTCCATTGGCTACCGCAAATGGTTCTGTGTGTTGGGTCGTCGATGTTCGGGTTGAGTAATGGGTTCCCTTGGCTACCGCAAATGATTCTGTGTGTTGGGTCGTCGATGTTCGGGTTGAGTAATGGGTTCCATTGGCTACCGCAAATGGTTCTGTGTGTTGAGGAGTTTTCTTTCGGGTTGAGTAATGGGTTCCATTGGCTACCAGCCAATGGATCCAGGCGCTCAACTCGAACAGAACCAATCAAGCGAACCGTTACCCTGTTGTCTTCCTGAAGTTTAGTGTGGGATCCATTGGCTACAATGGTGGGTTGACTCAATTAACTGAACGACTCAACTCACAGAACCATTTGCAGCAGTCAATCGAGCCTGGCACTCAACACGCCATGGGCCGCACAACGCAAAGAACCATTTGCGGTAGCCAATGGAGCCCGGCACTCAACTCTACCTTGCTCTGCTAATCATTTGCGATAGCTGTGGACAGTACAGATTTCGACTCGAAGGGATTCCGTTAGTGATCGCCGCTTACTCAGGATGAGTATCCCGACCGGAAAAATATTGAGCCCCTCGTTTATCGTTGAGTGCCGCGATCCATTGGCTACCGCAAATGGTTCTGTGCGTTTCTGCACCTCATGGTGTGTTGAGTGTCCGGATCCATTGACCCGTGCTGCAAATGGTTCGGTATGCTCGGAGCTTTACCCCCTACCCGTTTCCCTTTTCCCCACTTCCGATTAATCTGAATCATGGTTCCGATCTCCATTCTCGATCTCGTTCCTGTCATCGTGGGTGAAACACCGCGCGAAGCTCTACGTAAGAGCCTGGATCTGATTCAGCATGCTGAGCGCCTTGGTTACCAGCGCTACTGGGTCGCCGAGCATCACAACATGACGGGCATTGCCAGCGCGGCGACCTCCGTGGTTATCGGTTTTCTCGCTTGCGGCACCAGGACTATCCGCGTAGGTTCTGGCGGCATCATGCTGCCCAACCACGCACCACTCGTAATCGCGGAACAGTTCGGCACGCTCGAATCACTCTATCCGGGTCGGATTGACTTAGGCCTGGGCCGTGCCCCCGGCACGGACCAGCGAACGCTGCGTGCGTTGCGCCGCGATCCGATGAGCACTGATAACTTTCCCCAGGACGTTATGGAGTTGCAGTCGTTCCTGGCAACCGTCCAACCCGGCCAACCTCGCCCGGCAGTTCGTGCGGTTCCGGGCCGCGGCAGTGAAGTTCCTATTTGGATTCTGGGGTCAAGTACGTTCGGCGCTGAACTCGCCGCCGCCCTGGGACTGCCTTATGCCTTTGCTTCACACTTCGCGCCGGATGCTCTGTTTGATGCTCTCGAGATCTACCGGAAACAATTCAAGCCATCGAAACAGCTTGATCATCCATACGCGATGGTGGGCGTGAATGTTGTTGCTGCGGATATAGATGAGGAGGCGCGACGGTTGTTCACTACGGTGCAAAAGTCGTTCACAAATCTCCTGCGCGGCAGTCCAGGGCAGTTGCAACCGCCAATAGACGACATCGAAGAGTATTGGACGCCGCCAGAAAAGCACCAGGCGGCGCGCATGCTCAAGCATTCGATCCTTGGTTCGCCCGCGAGCGTGGGAAGGGATTTGGAAAGCTTCGTAGCTCGAACGAAAGCGGACGAGTTAATGGTTGTATGCAGCATCCACGATCACGCCGCCCGCATCAGGTCTTACGAAATTGTTGCTGAACTCACCAGTGCGTGACGAACCATTCAACAATTGAACAGAGGAAATTCGCAGGTTGGGCAAGGGCGGTTTACCCCCGCTCAAGCTGCACATTATCCATGCTAATCATTTAGTCTCATTCCGATCTCTTGGGGGGTGCTATTAGGCCATCGGACCAGCGAAGTATTTCCGTCTGGCGTATCTTGCGCTCTTATCGTTCGGATCGAAGTAATCTTTCATCCAGCTGTCCTTGTTTATCAGGTATTGCGGTTTCCAGTCCGAAGGCTCGCCCAGTGCTTCTTTTTCCATCGCCCACTTCACCGCTTCGCGAAACGCGTAATGGCTGTATAGACGAATGTATTCGCCGAAATAGATATCGGCGATTCGCTTATCGCCGCGGATGACCAGCATGTTTTCGTCGTTGGTATCGGTACTCGCCTTGCTGAAGTTAGCGCTGCCGCTAATCACGATCGGACTTGCCCCCAGCGGGTCAACCAGCATGTACTTTGTGTGAATCCAGCGAACATGTACATTGTTTTTGACCTGGGCCATTTCCCAAAGCCAGCGATCGAATGCGTTGGTCGCGATGCGATTGCCAATTGCCACTACCACATTGGGCCGGTTGCGAAGTGTCTGAATGTCTTTCTTGTCCTGTTCCGCGTTGTTGGGATTGTTAACCGCCGTCTCAAGCAGGGCCATCCGCAGAACGTCATCATTCTGCATGTAGACAGTCTTGAAGCTCTTGTGCATCCCAAAGGCGAAGGTCATGAAAAGCCCCTTCTTAGCATTGCTCGCGACGTCCGCGTACCACTCAAGCGCATCGAGTTTTGTTCCGCGCGGCGAAAAGACTACCGAAGTTTCAGCTTCCCAGGGATCAGGCGGCGCGGGCGTGGCTTCCATGTTCGCTTCCCGATAGTGTGCCCCAACTTCCGGATCGTCATTTAATCGATCCCAGTAGTCCAGGAAAGCCTGGGCCACATCCTGATCCTCGACGATGTGCCCCAAATTGGAGTGTCCAAAGATTCCGTTCTCCGACAGGTTCGTCGACCCGGTCCATACAGACACGGGCTTGCCATTCTTACTCAAAACGAAGAACTTATTGTGCATGAGCCTGCCGTTCGCCCGACCCTTGCAGAGGCCTTTGATTTCGGCGTCCTCAATCGCCTTACGGTTGGCTTTTCGGGGACCGGTAGCGCCAGCGATGTCGTCAAATAGAATCTTCACCTTAGCGCCGTTTTGATGGGCCCGCTTGACTGCCTCCAGCGCCGCCGGCCACTGGAACTCATAGACCGCACCATGCACCGACCATCCAGTTTTTGCCTGGCCGAGAAACTCTACGAGAGCTTCGAGGAGGCCTCGAGAAAGCCAGTCGTAGGCTCCTTGCCCGGCAACGCTCGGCTTTTCGTTTTGAAATCTACGCGCGTATTCCTGTGTAGCAACCGAGCCACGATTGAAGAAGGCTGAATGCCCTGGGCCAGTCGGAACTTCGGTGGTGATATCAACCTTCATCTCAATCTTCGGATCGAGATCGGTGGGGTCTCCATATAGCGCCACTATGGTGTAGGTATACTTGCGACCAGGGTAGACCGCATAGTCGGCCCACTGAAAAGACTGAACTGGATGATGGCGGGTGGAAAACATCTCGCCGCGCGCAGGATGAGGTTCAGTTTCTTCAAACGTTTTCATTCCTTTGTGCCAGACTGTCTCACCTTCCTGGTGATCGAAGCGTTTTAAACCGAAACCGCGGAAGCCGGGGCGTTTGGCGGGTGTGAGATCAAGACCGAAGAAGACTACGTGGCTACCAGCTATGACGTTGGCGGTCAGTCCTTTTTCCTTTTTGCGATTTCGCATGGGGGATTTCTCCTTGAGAGTTTGGTGGATCATTGCATGGAGAGGTCTGGCTGGATTCTCCTGAGTCCTTCCAACCTCGCTGAACTAATTTTGATGGGAACATGAGGTTGAGTATTGGACAACGCGCGAATCGTCGTCTCGAGTGCGGCTTTTATCATGGTTCGCGACGAGGTGTCGAGGAATTCCGTGAAGGAATTTTGACCAGTACGCACTCGCTACCGAGGTCGCCAATCTTTCCGGCTGCGTTGGAAATCGGAGCGCAGCTTGAAACCGTTGTTCAGTACGCTGAAAGCGTTCGCTAACTTCAGCCCGGGACCGGGGTCGCCGTGGTAGCGTCTGCCTTGAAACCCTGGGTCACGAATAAATCCTAACTCTTCCAAATCGCTCCGAGTCCGACTTCCCACAGGCGTTTGTTAAGCAACGGAAGATCCTTATCGAGAATTTCACTGGCCCTCGCCTTCAGCGCCGACCATTCCGTATTCAGTTGTTGCATGCGATCCAGCGACGGCTGATTCACTCTCGGAATATCACTTTCTGTCTGGTTGATCAGAAACATATAGTTCGCTGTGAACTTATTCGGAAAGTTCTCAACATCGTCGTATGCCTTTGATTTACGCTGCACCATATCCTCATCCCAGGCCTTCATTTTCTTTAACAGCGCATCGCCTTCTTTCTTTACAGCGTTGAATTTATCCCCGGCGGGTAATGAGCTGAGGAGTGATTCTAACTGTTTCTGTTTTTCGTAGAGGCTGTTGATCATGCGGTGCATAGACGTCAATTCGTTTTCCATACCTAACATGGTCTGATGATATTCCATGTATGTTGAGGTGTTTGTAGGGTAGAGAGGATTGGCAAGTATCTCGGTCTCGGTTGACGCCGTCTGTTCACCCATCTTTACGGTAATACTGTATTTCCCTGGCGGTGCTTTGTGGGCGGCGTAACTGCCTTCGATGCGAACGCCCGGCACCCCCGGGATCGTTGAATAACGCATATCCCAAACAAATCTGTTCAGCCCTTTTCCTTTTGGCAAAAGCGGTTCTGGCCTGGGAGCCCCATCGTACTTAACGTACTTTTCATCAGCTTTTGAAGAAAAGCTTCGAACGGTATTCCCCGTCCCATCTTTGATCTCCATAGTAATTTCGTCTGTTTTTTTCAGCTCGGGCAGTTGGTAGTAAACCACCACTCCGGTTGAGGGATTTACGCCCCTGAAACTGTTAGCTCCGGTAAACTCCTCCGCCGCAGCCTGATCCATCGACTGGTCCAACTCGCTGGATCCGTTCACCAGGTAAGCGTTCTCGGGTCGATAGATGGCGAAAGAAGCCGAGTCTTTTCTGTATTGACGAATGACACTCAAATCATCCAATACCCAAAACGATCTTCCCGACGTGGATGCGATCAGGTTTCCCTTGTGTATCCGGAGATCAGTTATTGGGGTAACGGGCAAGTTCAATTGAAATGGTGACCAATCCTTTCCACCATTCCAGGACAAAAATATACCGAGTTCAGTACCCGTAAATAGAAGATCCTTTCGCACCTCGTCCTCGCGCACAACGCGGGTGAAGGCGTTGGCAGGCACCCCATTGTCGATTTTTGTCCAGGTGTTTCCATAGTCTGCGGTCTTATATAAACCCGGAGCATGGTCGTTAAACTTATAGCGGGTGGTAGCGATATAAACCGTTGCTTTGTCATGCGGCGATACTTCAATGGCATTGATCAAACATTCCGCCAAACCTTTCGGAGTTACGTTTTTCCAGTTAGCGCCACCGTCTCGAGTCAAATAGACAAGTCCGTCGTCACTGCCGGTCCAGAGCACCCCTTTTTCGTGAGGCGACTCAATGACGTAACTCAGCGTGCCATAATTTTCGGCGCCGACCGCTTCGTTTGTGTATGGCCCGCCGCCTCTGCCTTGTTTTTCCTTTTCATTGCGGGTCAGGTCAGGTGAGACTTCCTTCCACGATTTACCCATATCGCTTGTCTTCAGCAAGAATTGAGCTCCATGGTAATAAGTGTTGGGTTCGTGTTTGCTCCAGATGATCGGAGCATTCCAGTTATATCGATACTTAAGGTCTTTCGCATCCATCCCCAGATATTGAATGGGTGCAGCCATAATATTCGTGCCGGCTTTCGCGTTTACATCGAGTACCTCGATCGTTCCCTGATAACTGCCACCCAATGCAAATTTCGGATCATCCGGATTAAATGCGACAAAAGCACTCTCCCCGCCGGCCGAAGCCGTCCAGCTTGCTGTGGTAATCCCGCCGCCCCCTAACTCACGACTGGCAATGGAAACAGATGTGTTGTCCTGTTGTCCTCCATAAATGCGATAGGGAAACTGATTGTCTACGTTGATGCGATAAAACTGCGCAGTCGGCATGTTGCTTTGCGTGCTCCAGGTCTTTCCGCTATTGAAGGTGATGGCCGCACCGCCATCGTTGGAGATGATGAAGTTGTTGGGATTGTCGGGGTTGATCCATAGATCGTGAAAATCACCGTGGGTGCCGGACAAGGTCTCCCATGTTTTACCGCTATCCGTCGAACGCAGTGCAGGTGCGCTCAGAACATAAATAGTGTTTTCATTTTTCGGATCAATGAACAGCTCAATGTAATACCAGGCCCTCTGCACCAGTCGGTGATCATTAGTAATCCGGCTCCACTTCTTACCGGCATTAGTCGAGACAAATAATCCACCGGCTTCTTTATCAGAGTCACTTTCGATAAGTGCATAAACTCTTTCAGGGTTCGAACGGCTTACGGCGATCGACATCTTGCCCAATTCTTCCGGCAGTCCCTCTTTCAGTTTTTCCCACGTATCGCCGGCATCGGTGGATTTATACAAACCGCTGCCAGGGCCGCCACTGATCACCTTCCAGGGAAGGCGGCCATGTTCCCACATCGCTGCATAAAGTATTCGTGGATTAGTCATGTCCATTGATAGTTCCGACGCACCGGTCTTGTTATCAACGAATAAAACATTCTTCCAGGTGACTCCGCCGTCGATGGATTTATAGACACCTCTTTGCGGTGACTGGCTATATAAGGCACCCTGTGCCGCGACGAGCACGAGATTGGGATCTTTCGGATCGATGACGATGCGCGAGATATGCTGAGTTAATTCCAGTCCAATTCTCTTCCATGTCTTCCCTGCATCAGTTGATTTGTAGACGCCGTCTCCATGATGCGTCATCACCCCACGAACTGCATGTTCTCCCATTCCCACATAAACGACATTCGGATCGCTTTCGGCAACCGCGATTGCGCCGACCGAACCCGTCTTAAAGTAACCATCCGAGATATTCCGCCAGGTGATTCCCATGTCATCCGTTTTCCAGAGGCCACCTCCCGTTATCCCCATGTAATAAGTTTTGAGATCGCCCACCACTCCGGTGCCGGCAACTGAACGCCCGCCACGAAATGGCCCGATCGAACGCCATTTAACTGTTTTGAAAATGCTGTTGTAATCATGAGCAACGGTTTGCGGAACTTGTGCGAACAGGTGGCCCACAAGGAAGCAAGACACAATTATCGATACCAGGAGTTTTGACATGGAAGAATCCTCACCAAAGAATTTGCGAGATGATACACGACCAGAGCGTGCTCCGTCAGAGTATTGCTAAGGGCGATGGCTGCGCTGCAGTGAGTACTATAAACACGCGGCAGGGGTGAAAGGGTCACACATCACTCAACCTCGCGCCATGTCCTCGCTTAACACACTTACTAATTTGGTACCCCAGAAAAACCGTTGAAACGGTTCTCGCGACTCGGTTTGGCTTGGTAGCACCGGGCTAAAGCCGCGGTGTGAATGAGAAGCCAACCTCTTATCCCGACAGACTCACCCCGGGGCTTAGCCCCGAATAACTAATGGAGCGACTTCCGGCGGGCGGAGCCCGCGCCTCACATCCGGGGCAAAGCCATAGCGAAGCCTGGACAGACTCATGGCGCCAGTTTCTGAATTCAATGGGGCAAAGCCGTGCCGAAGCCGGCATAGAACTCAGAACACCAGACCCTGAATTGAATGCGGAAGGCTCCGTATTTTGAATTTCTCGGTTGACAGAAAATGTCACTTGGGCGTCTGGATTCTAGAATTGAGTCCAGATGATGGACACCGACGCGTGAAGTCTCACAGTATTATGTTCTTTTTATGGCCATTAGACTTCGAACGATTGCGGTCCCAGATTTGCTGCGACAGCGACAAAATACATAGTTACCAAAGTTGCGCGAACGCGGGCGGCACTTTGGCAGCCAGGAAGCCGATAGAACGCAATTCGTAAGTAAAGAAGCTTCTTGTCTCTAGGACTGGAACTGTAGCGAACGGCGACTTAAAGCTTTACCTACCTTCTGCAGTTCTCGGCTTTACTCCAATAACAGCTTGGAATCGAGTTCCCGGACGAGTCATTGTTAAACCGTAAGCCGCCAAACACTTATCATGGGAAGCCAACGGGTTTTGAAAGTCTTTGTCTTGCGTTTTCTAACCTCGAAGTCAGAGAGGTAACTCCCATTCTCTAAGCATTTCGAGTCGCAACAAGTCATCCCGAAACGCCAATTTCAACTCGCGTAGCGAGGTCAAGAACCGACCAAAATATCTGGAGCCCCTTGCCGTTATGAGATCTCTGATTAGGCCTCCAATGGAGCAACCGGGGGAACGTTTGGGCGGGGCAACGTCTCCCACAAGATCCAGAGTCCGGCCGATTATCGTGGGCCAATCGCCGGCGATGAAGAAGCTTTTTTGTGTCGTAGACCGGATGGCGCCTACTGATAGTTCGGTCTTATTAACTGGAGCAACGGGGACTGGCAAGGAACTCGTCGCGAGGGCCATCCATGATCGAAGCTCACGTCGCAACGGCCTCTTTGTTGATATCAATTGCTCAGCGATTCCGGAAACGCTGATCGAGGCTGAACTATTTGGCCACCAACGAGGTACTTTTACTGGCGCTCATGAGAACCGTTGCGGCCTTTTTGAAAAGGCATCTGGAGGCACACTCTTTCTTGATGAAATCGACGCTTTAAACCTCTCGGCTCAGGCCAAGCTGCTGCGAGTCTTGCAGGAGCGAACAGTGCGCCGAATTGGAGCACGCGCCAATATTGCCGTTGACGTTCGCATTATTTCCGCAACCAATTGCGATCTTTCGCAGGCAGTCGCTGCCGGCCGTTTTCGTCCTGACCTCTACTACCGGCTCCGGGTATTGCCTTTACAGCTACCTGAGCTTTGCTCTCGCACCGGGGATGTAGAGCTTCTGGTTGATTACTTCCTGCGCGTTAAAGCCGAAAATTTGGGGCAGCATCTGAGAAGGTTTACGACGGAGGCAATGCATACCCTCAACGAATATCCATGGCCCGGCAATGTGAGAGAACTTGAGAACGCAGTCGAATATGCACTGGCCATCGGGACAGAAGAAGAGCTTGGAATCGAGGACCTGCCCAGTGAGTTTTCCAGAGGCAAAATACAACCAGGTGCCGATGATCTGCGCCAACTGCTTGAGGCTTATATGAACGACACGGTGCCCCTGGCTGAGATTGAGAAGCGATACATTCTGTCAGTCTTGCAGCAATTCGGCGGTAATCAGGTGCGCGCAGCGGCTGCATTGGGAATCGATCGCAGCAAGCTGTACCGGCGGCTAAAGCAATACGGCGTGATGGCGGTTAAATTCTTGCAGGAAGAACAGACTGGATGGCCTGCAACTACGCACTTGGAACGTTGACAACTCGCAACTCCTCAAATCCTTAATCCAGAATGTAAGCCCTTTCGAGCGCCGCATTGCTGGCTCTCAGAAGCCCGCCGGACCTGTACCAGTCCGTTTCTCACACGTATCAACGAAAAGCATTGATAGATTAGTGCTCTAGAAGTTTAAAGGGTTAGAGCGGGGGTTACATTTGTCTAGTTTCTTATCGGGGTTGCACGGAAACTGTTATTGACGGCTGGAAGGCCCGCAGCGCTTTGCGCCTCTGCGGCTTTTAGCGCGTCTACTGAGTGATAGATCATTTTCTGCTTTTGCGGCACCAAACCTGAGACTTCCGTGTTAGTGCTCACGATGGCTTTTGACCTTCGGCCTTGATAGAGGACTGCGTGTTCGCCTTTTTTCAGTCCCCAAACCAGGCCTGCCGGAGGGGTGTAAGGAAAAACGACAGCCCCGGTGATGATCGCGGCAGCGACGACTGCGGTACTCCGATTGGCTCCCTTCACCTGACCAAAGAATTGAATTGGAACTCGTGTTCCGTCAACGGCAACCACATCTTCCATGATCCAATTGAGGGTGCCACCTCGGCCCCAGGCTCCTGATCCCTTGCTTTTGATCACAGTGGCCCGGGCGACCGCGCCTCGCTCTATTACCAGCACTCTGTTAACGAAGACCTGCCGGGAGACCAGAAAGGTCAAGTGAGTGCCATATGCGACATCGGCAGTTGAGATAGGGGAAGCTGGTTCCACCTCGATGACGGTTCCGACAGGGATGTGCACCTTGGCGGTTTGTAGAGGAGCGGGCTTGGGAGAGGCAACCTTGGCGGTGGGGGAGGGGCCATACGGAGCAAGAGCCATCGCTTTCAGCACGCTATCCGGGACGCCACGCACCTTCAAGTCACGCAGTACTGGCGGAAATATGTCGAAACGACACTCGGAAATCCATATCGTGGTGATGATCTCAGCCGGCTTGACGCCGGCTTTATGCATGCGGAGGACGTCGCTATTCAGGAGGGCACGAGTGGGTGCGCGAAGGGGTAGGTCTACCTGCGCGAACGCCACAGAGCAGATCAAGATAAGGAGAACCGGAACGAACAACAAACGTGTGCATTGCATAATTAGCCCTCAAAAGCCAGAGCGCGGTTATCGGGAGGCCTTCAATTTTGAGCAAGATGTATGCCCCGCGTAAAGACCATGATTAGCACTGGGAAAAAGCGATTTACTGCTACCCGGGGCAGACGAAAGTGAGCGAAGGAGAAACAGGTGCTCGCTAGCGAGCATAGTGCTAGTAAGCAACCAAGTGTCTACAGAAAAATGGCTCGATTCCCTGCAACTTGAACCGCAATCGCGACACTCTACTTCACTGACGCAGTTTCATCCGATAGAGGATATAGGCCCCGACCTGCTCGCCGGCATCGCGTTCGTACCACAAGTCGAGATAGGAAAAATCAAATCCCTGCGCAGATGTGATGGCATAAGCAATGGGACGCCTTATGACTAACTCTCGTGAAAAAGAATCTACAAAAGCTCCATAAGCTGTTACCTCCCTTTCAATTTCTTCCTGGGTAATCGGCTGAGTGTTAAGGCCCAGAAACAGCAGTACTCTCTCTGGGCCAAACGTAGTGCTCTTGGCGTAATAAGTCAGAAAGGGATCTTCATTTTGATCGTTTAATATTCCACGCACATACTCCATGTTTCTTCCACAGTAGTAGTAATGGGTGTAGAGCCATTCTTTGCGTGTGGCTTCAGATAGGCTTTGGAAAGCAGCACTACCGGTACCCAGCAGCAATCCCTGAGGAGCCCAGGTTGGCAGTAGCCTCGAGATTCCGTACTCCGGTGAAAAGACCAGCGCCGATGCTTTGCCAGTATCGCGCAAGGCTTCCCAGGTCCCGTCGGTACTCGCCAGTTCCCGAAGGCGACGCAGCACAGGAACCATCTGATCGTTCTTTACATCCACAGTTGTGCGCACTGGAGCGGATATGTTTACTTCGATAGTTCCCCAACAGAGGCAGACGGAAACGATCAGAATTATCGTGCGACGTGGTATGGAGGGCTGCAAGAACCTAATCGTTATAACCACTCCCACCAGTACCAAATAATTTGCAATGAGAATCTCATAATGAAAAGGTTGAATTGAACGTCCCGTGATTACCTGTTGATTGAAGATCACAAACGGCGACAAAGCGAGAGAGGCGACGAAGATGATCTTAGGGTCCTGAAACGAGAATCTGTTGGTTCGCACCGCCAAAATAAGACCCACAAGAATAAATGCCCCAATTATCTCGGGGATTCGCAAAAGATCTGGCGCATGCGTGAAGGTGAGAACCTGTGCCTTATCGAAGCCGGGAGGCAGGCGTGAAAGCAAATAAGCATAGAATCCCAGGGCAATGACGACAGGCAACAACGCGATTCCGAATATGCTCGCCGCCCTCGCTCTATGACGAGGTCGCAAAACCATCCAAAGGCAAGCGAAGGTAAAAAGCCACGCTGCCGCCGCCGTCCAAAGAAAAAAATATGAGAAGATAAGGACACCAAGCGTAACTCCTGCCGAAAGGGCTGTAATGATCGCGATGCGCTTTGTTGCCGTCGTGAGGGCAAACCAAATCAGTGTGCAAAAGATAAAGAACAACGGAAATGGCGCCGCGGGTTCATAGCGCCTAAGGAAGGGCATTCCGAGAAATCTCACGTCCGGTTTGAGCAGCAAACCAAGCAAGCCTTGCCCACCAGCAAGAGCGCCAAAACACAACACTACCAGCACTCCGACGGCCGCTAATCCTCTATCATTGCTCACTGAAGCCAGGAGCCAATAGATTGATAAGCTTGCCAGGAAGCCTGCCACTCCAAGTAGTGTGACAAAAGCACTTGAAGCTGAGAAGCCGAACAAGGTAGCTAACCCAGCGATTACATACGGCGGGATAAATTGAATCGAAAATAACGATTCAGGAAGCGGCACTTCGGAATGATCGTCTTGTCCGGTTGCAGGGTCCGTGCGGCGAGGTCGCCCATCCATGAGCGCGTTTACGTAGGATGAATAAAGGAGTTCGTCGCCCTGAAGGATCGTGTAGGCCCCTTGCCACTGCGCGCCTCGAACAAACCACAGGTGGAACTGAGGCATTACAGATAGCAGGACAATCGCCATCGACACGAGCACAAACCATTTCGACCTGGTCCAGTAAGAAGCCGCACCATTCATAATCATGTGTTCCGCCACAAGTGCGCGCCTGCGAGCAGTGCTAAACTCAAACTACGCTCCTTCGCTTGGCAATGCCGTTCTGGTCCAACTGTTTGTTCAACAGTTTAATTGGCGACAGAATAACACTTCTCTCATTTGAGCAATCTGAAACGAAGAACTGAACAGCGTTTTGGTGATAGTGGAACAACCGTTGCACGAGGTTCCCGCGCACTCGAAACGTTGCCGTGATCGGCAGGGAGCGATCGCTCAGGTTTCCTGAGATGACGCCTGCAATTCGGTGCAATCCTATTGCCCGAACAAGTCCAGTCGTTCGGGTGAAACCCGTAACCCCTTAAAAGAGTGAAGGAGCAAATGAAATGAAAAGAATCATGAACTTTATCAACGACGAGTCAGGTATGGAGACCTTGGAATACGCCGTTATCGCCGGGCTCATCGCTGTTGTTGCGGTGGCAGTGTACGCCACAGGTGGACAGTGGAAAACCAACCTGGAGAACAGGCTTCTTGGCGCAACTAACCAAAGCTAATCCCGTCAAGTGGCGGGCAAGTGCGTGCAGCGCTCAGTCCCGCCACTATCATTCCCGCGTGGGGCCATATTCGAGATCATCTTATTCAAAATGTTATCGCCGGCCTCATTGCTGTAGTTGCAGTTGCAGTCTAGGCCACACCGGCGGTTCTGTGGAGAACTAACTTGGAGAACAGGCTTCTTCGCGCCACCAAAGCTTGCTAACGACCTTTTCCAGAAGGAACAGCTGGCACAAGCTCGAGGCCACCATTCTCAGACACACTTATTTATGAACGCCACTGCTCAGCAATTAAGAGTCTCAACCTGACTCGGTCAGATATCTGGAGATCCGTAAATGCTCGCGCCCCAGAGTACTGCACTTGTGGTGATGTTTATCCCGCTGGCAGTCTTAATAACCTACATGGATATTCGTTACCGGCGAATCCCCAACAAATTGGTTCTTATTATCCTGATTGGTGGTCTTGCGCTCAACACGTCCTTTGAAGGCCGGCACGGCCTTCTTAGTAGTCTGGGCGGAATGGCCCTCGCGTTCGGAATCATGTTTTTGCTTCACGCGTTCGGCACGATGGGCGCTGGTGATGTGAAGTTATTCGCCGCCATCGGTGCGATGATCGGCACTTCGCTAGTTCCAAAGACTTTCTTGATCGTCGCTATCACGGGCGGAGCTCTGGCCGTCTTCAAAATGGTCCAAGCGCGCCGGACCGGGACAACAATGCTGGGCGTCGTTCAATTTTTTTACGGTCTGCTGCCCGGTCAGAAGGTGCCCCGATTTGATGTACCTGCGGATTCAGGTTTCACGCTGCCCTATGCAGTGCCGATCTGTATCGGTAGCTTGGTTTCTTTCTTTCTCTTCCGCGCCTGAGGCGGTCTAGCTTGGTGAATGGAGAATTTAGCTATGCGAAATAAACGTCTCATCATCGCTCTTACCGGTGCAGTGCTCTGCGGTCTGCTCGGTGTCATGTTAGTCACTCGTTACCTCTCGAACGTACAGGCTTACACAAAAGAATTGGGCAACGTCGTAGTTGCGAAGGTATCAATTCAGCTTGGTGAGGAGATCACGGCCGACCAGTTGGCCTTCGCGCCAATGCCAAACGGCTCCGCCCCAGAAGGCGTTTTTAGAAAGTTAGACGCCGTTGTGGGTCGCGTAGCGATCACCCCCATTGGGGTGCGAGAGACCATCACGAGTCTGAAGCTTGCACCTGAAGGTACAGGCGCCGGTCTCTCCGCGGTGATTCCGGAGGGTTACCGCGCAATGACTGTCAAAGTCGACGAGGTGGTCGGGGTATCCGGTTTTCTAATGCCCGGATCTTATGTCGACGTGGTGGCGGTCATCGTACCGCTGGCAGCGCAGGGTGTGGAAGGGCAAGGCCCCATCTCCAAGATCGTTTTGCAACAGATTAAGGTCCTGGCAAGCGGCGAGAAGATCGATTCTCCGGAAAATCAACGCGAGCCATCAACCGCCAAAGCAGTAACACTACAGGTCACGCCTGAACAAGCCGAAAAGTTAGTGCTCGCTGCCAACGAGGGCAAGTTGCAACTTGTAATGCGCAACTACAATGACCAGGAGGATACCCAAACCACCGGAGCTAATAAAAAGACGCTTCTAAGTGGTGATTCAATGCCTGAACCTCCGGCACCGAACCAACGTGAACAAACCAGGCCCCTCCCGGTCAGACGTCCAGTTGCGGTTAGGCGCGCCGTCCCCACACATGAAGGACGGGCTGCGCAACCGACGCGCAACTCAGTCGAGTTGATCGAGGGCGCGAAGAGACGCGACGTCGAACTGCCCTAACAGCGGGAGGCCCAAGAAGCCGGCACACGCCCGTTTGGATACTAGATGTTTCTTAACCATTGAAGGAGTGAAAAGATCATGCACGCCCGTTTTCCTGTCCGTCTCGTCCACGTTTTAGGAGTTCTCTTTTTCGCGTTTCCGCTCTGCGGCTACGCGCAGGATTTAACTACTACCGCATCATTCGCAAATGGTTCCAGGGAAGCAGTTTCAGTCAACGTACTCGTGGGCCAATCGAGGCTGATTAGCTTCGACCAGCCCATTGAGCGTTTCTCGGTCTCTAACCCGGAAATTGCCGAGGCCGTTTTGGTTTCTTCGAATCAGGTGGTGGTCAACGGAAAAGCTTTTGGTCAGGTTAATTTCATTGCCTGGGAGAAATCGACCGGACGTTTTGTTATTTTTGATGTTTACGTGCGCACCAATCTTTCGCTGATTGACTCGCAAATTCGCGCGCTCTTCCCAAAAGACGATATTCGCCTGAGCCAGGCCAATGGGTCAGTGGTCATCTCCGGCAAGGTCAGCGACCCCAGGATAGCAACGCAGACTGAGGCGGTGGTGCAGGCGGCAGGTTTTAAGACTGTCAACTTGCTGGAGTCGCCAGTCAAAGACACGACGCAGATTCAACTCCAGGTGCGGGTTGCCGAAGTGAGCCGTAATCGCATGCGGGAACTCGGAACGGCGTACTCCTATCAGGGCAGCCCCGGTGCCGGTGGATTCCTAAACAGCGGCCAGGGACCAGGATCGCTCAGCAAAGTCGACGGCGGATTACTGGGGGGCACCCTCGCCAGTTCTTTAAATCTTTTCGTAATGGGCGGCAACACTCTTGCTATGATTCGTGCTCTGCAACAACAGGGTGCGTTGCGGGCACTCGCGGAGCCAAACCTCATCGCTATGGATGGACAGCAAGCTAGCTTCCTGGCCGGCGGCGAGTTTCCTGTACCTATCGTCCAGTCGGGCGGCGACCGTAGCACTGTATCAATTATCTTTAAGGAATACGGCGTGCGCCTGAATTTCAAGCCTACCATTATTGATGAGGATCACATCAGACTCGAGTTAGAACCCGAAGTCTCCACGCTCGACTTTGTCAATGGCGTGAAGTTTGAAGGATTCCTGATTCCTGCCTTACGGGTCCGGCGGGCCAAAACCGGTGTTGAGCTTCGCGACGGTCAGAGCTTCGCACTCGCCGGCCTTCTCGACAACAACGAAACCCAAACCCTTTCCAAGGTCCCTGGTCTTGGGGACATTCCCATTCTCGGAAATCTCTTCCGTTCGAAGCAGTTCCAGAAAAACGAAAGCGAGTTAATGTTCATCGTCACTGCGCAGATCGTAAAACCAGTGAATCGCGACGATCTTCCGGCACTGCCCAATGTCGACAATCTGAAGAAGGGCTCGCTGCTGGGATTAGAGCAGAACAAAGGCGATATCGACGGGCCTACCGGTTTCATTAGAAATTCGGGCTCAACGGCGAAGACTGAAGAATCCGTGAAGCCGACGGCCCCGACAAAGACGACACTTACACCCGAAGTCTCCGCGATCGCGGTGCCGGTCGCTACCTCTTCCAAACCAATTCCTAACCAGTGAATAAGGTGAGAGATGTTTAAGAAGACTCCAGGACGAGAACGCGGCAGCGTGATGATTATGACGGCCATCCTTATGGCCGGCATAATCCTCGCGGTGGGGCTTTGCATCGATGTCGCGCGCATCTACATGGTGCGGGCCGAACTTCAGAATGGGGCAGATGCGGCAGCCCTGGCCGCCGCACGAGAACTAAACTCTGGTGTGTCCGGAATTCAGGACGCGGTCACCCGGGCAACCACAATAGTTAACAACTACGGCTTCAATCGGGCGGCGGTCACCATCGTTAACGTAGAGTTTGCCGTTAACCTGAACGGAGGATACGTAAGTCCAGTCGCAGCCGAAGCTAATCCTGACAACATCCGTTTCGTACGCGTAACCACTCAGACTAGTGCGACCCCGATGTTGTTTTCCGCAAGTGTTCTCGGCGCATCCCACGCAGAAGCCAGGAATGCAGTGGCGGGAATGTCAGTGGGAATAAATACAATCTGCGATTTCTTTCCAGTTGCGGTTGCATTGCAAGATCCGGATCCCGCGCCAAACACTTTGATGACGCTCAACTTTATCCAGGGCACCGGCAACTCCGCCACAGTTGCCGACAAGGACTACATCATTCTGGACGTTCCCGACATCAATGGTAACGGCGGTCCTGAGACTGCGGTCCTCTCGGCGGGCCTTACAAACATTTGCCAGACACTTAATACCAGTGTCCCTTTTCACATGACGCCGAGTGCAAACCAAAACAATGGTCCACGACAGATTTCAGACGGCGTAAACACCAGGTTTAATGAGTACGCTCGTGGTTATGGCAATGCCCTACAGCCTGGTACCTTTCCCCCGGACAGCAACGTACAAGAGAATATTGCCTACGAGCAGTACAGCGACCGAACCGCTGTGACGCCGCCCAGCCCGAACGCCCCGGGAAAAGACGACCGCCGCATCTTGATCGTGCCCATTGTCGCTCCGGGAACATATAGCCCTCCCAACGCCGTTGTCATCAAGTTTGGCGCCTTCTTCATAAGGAGACGTTCGACTGTGCAGAATCCGTGCTCGCAAGCCGGAAACTGTGCACAGCTTGACGTCGAATGGATAGATGAAGCGCTCGTAATTGGTCGCGGCAGCTTCATCCCTGGCGGTGGGGACAGCAGTCTAAGTATCCCAGTTCTGTACAGGTAGGGAGGCGCAATGTTGATGCAACTCAATAGGGGTCTTCGCAGATTCCTTCGGCTTGAGACGGGTACTCAAATGATCGAGTTTGCGATCGTCTTCCCGATTCTAATCCTGCTGTTTGCCGGCGTGGTTGAGCTCGGGCGCCTCTTCCATACATACACGTCGCTGGCTAAGGCAACCAGAAGTGGCGCGCGCTATCTCTCGACTGTCCAAAATGTCGGCAACAGCACTTCCGCAGGAAAAAATATTGTGTTGTGTGGCAGCGCCAGCGGTTGTGGTGGGCAGAATCAACCGGCGATTATCGTTCCCAATCTGACCGCCGGGAATATCGTGGTTACGCCTCCTCCAGCCGGCACCGCCGCAGTCAAATACGTCTCGGTTCAAATTACCGGCTTCACCTACCAACCGGCGGTGTTCAACCTGAACGCGATGACGGGAAGCACTTTCAATTTTACGCTTAGTCCGAGCACCAGAATGCGCTACATGCCGAATTAAGGGCGAGGTAATTAACGTGTTAAAGCAGCGAAACACAAAACGAGCCGGCCAGAGCGGCGCCACACTGATTGAGTTTACCGTTGTGGCAAGCACTTTTTTCTTGATGCTGGTCGCCATTGTAGCCGCCGGAAATCTTTACTATACCCACAACGCCCTGGTCGAAGCGACGCGCAGGGGTGCACGTTACGCTGTACTTAACCCAAGCGGCAGCGACGCCGCGGTCAAAAATGTGGTGGTCTATGGAACCGACACACCCGCCCAAGGTGCAACTTCTTTGATACACAACCTAACGCCGGACAACGTGTCGGTGAACTATTTTTCACTAAACGTGGCGTCCGGCACGGTCACCGTGACGATAAGTAATTATTCTTATCCTTTCGTTGCACCCACCTTAACTACATCAGTTGCGATGCCCCCGTACCGTACGACCTTAACGGGTGAAGCCGCAGGGTTTATACCGCCCGACCTTTAGAGATGTTACATCCCCATCGTCACCGTTAACTCTAGGCGAAATTATACGAACAAAGACACATGCAATCACTTACATTCATTACCCTAAGTAGAAATCCCGAAGCTGTGAGGGAGATTAGAGAGGCATTAACCGGAAGCGGGCAAACGCGTCTGCTGGGGGAGTGCGATAATGCGGATAATTTTGTTTCCGAAGTACTGCGTCTGAAACCGACCGCGGCAATCATCGTTTTAGACGCTGTGGATTCAGATAGGAATCTGGATCTCATTGCCAAGCTTGCGGCCAAGGGTTCCCAAACAGCCATTATCACTGCCGCCCGTGACTGCTCTCCTACTGTAATCCTGGGCAGCTTGCGCGCCGGTGCCCGAGAGTTTCTCCAACTTCCGATCATTCCAAACGAATGGCAAACGGTCCTTCAACGCGTAGCCGGTTTTTGTGAAAAGGAGGAAAACGCCTTAAGGAAAAATGGGAAGGTGATCGCTGTGTTCTCGGGAAAAGGCGGAGCGGGCGTCTCGTTCCTGGCCACCAATCTTGCCGCCGCGATGAGTAAAGCAACGCTGCTGATAGATTTAAATCTGCAGGCGGGAGACGCAGCCTCCTTTCTCGGACTGAAGCCAAGGTATTCCCTGGCAGATTTCGTTACCAACCGAACCCGACTTGATGACTCACTGATTAACAGCTTGATCACTCAGCATTCGACACGTTTGTCCTTGCTGGCGGCCCCCCAGGAACCTCACGAGTCTGAAGACATCGATCCAGCCCACGTGACTGAAGTCCTCCATTTACTGGGCCAGAGATGGGAGTGCCTCGTCCTGGACCTGCCACATACTTTTGATCCGATAACCATTTCGGCTTTCGACATAGCAGATGACATTCTGCTGGTAATGACGTTGGACATTCCAGGTATTCGCAGCACTAAACGCGCCCTTAAAGTTTTCGAACGCATGGGTTACCCACGAGGCAAAATCCACGTGGTTGTCAACCGCTTTACCAAAGGCATTGATGTAGAACTCAGCAAGGTCGAGGCACACCTTAATGAGCAGTTGATTGGTCTGGTGCCCAACGATTACCGGAAAGTCATTGGATCGATCAATTTGGGCCAGCCTCTGGTCCTGAGTGAGCCGGCCTCGAAACTGACCGTTGAGATTAAGCGGATCGCAGCGCTCGTAGCCGGTAGCAATCATCACACTTCTGCACAACCCCGTAAGAGGTTGTTGAGCTCGGTGTTTGGTCGCCCAAAATCAACCGGCCCGCTTGAGCTGATGGAAATGCCAGACAGCGCTTAGCGTTAACTCAAGCATTTCAACTGAACCAGGGGGAGCGCCGCAGGCTAACCGGAACTTCGGAGACAAACAAGGGAACAAGATGGCTCTTCGAGAACGATACATAAAAGAGATTAGCGCCGACGGCACTGCTGCTGCTGTCGACGAAGTGACTTACGGGAACCAAAGTTTCCAGGAAATGAAGGCCCGGCTGCATCGCACGATCATCGCACGTTTGGATTTGACCAAACTCAATATGCTTTCGCCCGATCGAGTGCATGCTGAGGTTAGGCGCCTTGCCGAAGATCTACTGTTGGCTGAGAATGTGCCGCTTTCGGTCGCGGAGCGCGACCGACTGGTCGGCGAAGTTCACCATGAGTTGTTTGGATTGGGACCGCTTGAGCCGTTACTAACTGATCCCACCATTTCTGACATCCTCGTCAACTCCTTTGCCAGCATCTACGTTGAGCGGCGCGGCAGACTGGAAAAAACGTCGATTAGTTTTAAAGACGACGAGCATCTGATGCGTGTTATAGAACGTATTGTCTCGACCGTAGGTCGACGCATAGATGAAGCGCAACCGATGGTTGATGCTCGGCTGCCCGACGGATCGCGCGTCAATGCCATAATCCCTCCTCTAGCCATCGATGGCCCGGTACTCTCCATCCGCCGATTCGGCGCGGGTCCTCTGAAGATGCCCGCATTGATCGAGAACGGCGCCCTGACGAATGAGATAGCCATTCTTTTTGCGATGTGCGTGCGCGCACGCCTGAACGTGATCATCTCTGGAGGGACGGGTGCGGGCAAAACCACCCTTCTTAATGCACTATCGGCCTACATTCCCTCTAATGAGCGCATCGTCACTATTGAAGACGCCGCTGAGTTGCAACTGCAGCAGCCGCACGTCGTTCGCCTTGAGACACGACCGCCCAATATTGAGGGCCGAGGCGAAGTTGCTCAGAGAGATCTGGTCAGGAACGCGCTGCGTATGCGCCCCGACCGAATCGTGATTGGAGAGGTCAGAGGTGGAGAGGCCATCGACATGTTGCAAGCCATGAACACCGGTCACGATGGCTCACTGACGACGATTCACGCCAACACACCGCGCGATTCACTTTCACGCCTGGAAACAATGATCCAGATGACGGGAATGAGACTTTCCGATCGGGCCATGCGTCAACAAATCGCCTCCGCTGTGGATCTTGTAATTCAGATAGCGCGGTTGAGTGACGGCACACGGCGGATTACTTCGATTTCGGAGATCACCGGAATGGAAGCCGACACAATCACGATGCAGGAGATTTTCCAGTTCGAACGCACCGGTGTCGACGCCGCGGGCAAGGTTATAGGTTGCTTTCGCCCCACTGGCGTTCGTCCTCGTTTTGCTGAACGGCTGAAGCAGTATGGGATGCAACTCCCGGCGTTCTTTTAGGAGGCTTAAGATGTTGATTTCGACAGTCGTATTTCTCTTCTTCCTCTTCCTGACCTACGCGGCGTTCCTGGCGGCTTCGCGCAAGTCAGACGCCCGTCAGGCGCGTTTGGAGCAACGCGTTGCTGAGGCCTTGCATGACAAGGCATCCTCGGATGGAACCGTACAGATCTCTCGCGAAGATTCGATTGGCGGTCCGCTGGCGGTAAATCGGCTGCTGTCGTCTTTGAATTTCGCCAAACAGCTCGATCAAATCATCGGACAGGCGGACATTCAAATCACTGTCACCCGCCTGCTCGCCTTCTGCTGTGTGGCCGGGCTTTTGGCGGGACTCGCAACGTACACCGTTGCGAATTCCCTGGTGGCGGTGCTCTTGGCAATTCTCGCAGCCGCGATGCCAGTGATTCACGTTAGTTGGAAACGCAAGAAGCGTTTATTGAAGTTTAATGCTCAGCTCCCAGACACACTCGATCTCATGAGCCGATCCCTCGCGGTGGGCCATGCTTTGTCTGAGTCGCTATATCACGTTGCCTCGGAAATGCCGGAACCTATAGCGTCAGAGTTTCGCATCACTTTTGAAGAGCAGAAGCTCGGTCTCTCCACCAAAGCCGCGCTGGATCGCATGAACGAACGCGTACCCCTGCCGGATCTGCGCCTCTGCGTGACGGCGATGCACATTCAACGCGAAACCGGTGGCAACCTGGCGGAGATTCTTGAGAGGGTTGCTCAAACTATTCGCGATCGGTTCCGGCTCATGGAAGACTTTCGCACGATGACGACCAGCTCGCGCGCCTCGGCCTGGATTCTCTGTGGATTGCCCTTTGTGATTATCTTTTTGATGACCGCAGTAAACCGCGAGTACATGAGTGTGCTGCTTTACGATTGGCGCGGTCAGTACGTCCTGGGGGCAGCCGGTGTGTTGCAGATTCTAGGCATAATCACAATAAAAAAGATTTTGAACATTAAAGTGTGAGGACAAATCAAAAGCTGCCTCAAGGGAGTACGAATCATGATGGTGCTTATCGTCGTCCTAACTTTCGGCTGCCTGGCGCTCGCAGTAATGAGCGTCTACTGGATACTTGCTCGCCCTGGCGGCGTCGTAAATGCGCGTCTTGACACTATGGATCCCTCGCTGGTCCTGGTTCAGAATAACCCCGTCACAACGATGGCTGAGCGCGTCGCTGAACCGCTCAATCGAATGGTTCCGATATCCGCCATCGAGGCCCTTAAACTGCAAAAACAGTTGCTGCAGGCAGGCTATCGTTCGCCCGACGCTGTCACCGCTTTTCGCGCTATTCAGATTACCTTGATGGTGGCTAACCCATGTCTCCTTATGACGGCGTGCTTTATCCTGGATCGTCCGGTAACGAACTTTCTTATCTGGGGTCTCCTTGGCACAGCTGTAGGTTTCTACCTGCCTCGGTACATATTGTACAAAAAGATCGCAGGCCGCCAGCGGCGGATCACCTGGGCGCTCGCGGATTCCATGGACTTGATCGGGGTTGCTGTAGAGGCGGGTCTGGGCTTAAACGCCGCACTAAATCGCGTGGGTGAGGAAATAAAGGATGTGCATCCCGACATGCACAGTGAGATGGCTCTACTCAATCTAGAGATCAATGTCGGGCGCAGCCGAGAAGAGGCCCTGCGCAATCTGGCCGAAAGAACGGGAGTTGACGACATTCGCAGTTTTGTCGCCTTGCTGATTCAATCCGACCGTTATGGATCTTCTATTGCGAAAGCGGTGAGGGTGTTTGCTGACTCGCTACGCACAAAGCGGCGCCAGCGTGCGGAGCAAGCCTCCCAGAAGGCGGCATTGAAACTCTTGTTTCCCCTGACGGTGTTTCTCTTCCCGGTAATTATTCTGGTAGTGCTTGGCCCCGCGATCCTAAATCTGGTGGACGTTCTATTCAACTGAGGAGAAATCGAGATGCGAGAACTCGTGAAAAGCGTACGACGAGGTCGTCGAGGAGAGTCGTTAAAACTGAAACGAACACTGGTGGCCGTCACGCTAACGTTCGCGCTGATCATGTCCGTCCCGCTGCAGTCGGTCTACAGTGTGATAATGACCGAGACGGAACTTGCGACTCTCGCTGCTATGGATGCCTCCGCCGGGAAAGAAGCCGACTCCAAAACAGAATCTGACACGAGTCATAAGCGCAAGGGCAACAGCTTTGTTCGCGGTCTCACGGCCCCCTTCAAGGCCCTGGGCCGATTATTTGGTGGAAAGAAAAAAGAGGGCAGATTACAGAGGATTTCTGAAAAAGATTTACGCAACTTCGAGAGCACGCTCGCTGATCCGGTCAAAGCTAACGCAGCCGTGAAACCCAGCGCTGAGCAGAAGCTTTCAGTCAACTCGGAAATCCGCTCTTCCGACTACCTTGTGCAAGGGCGCGAACTGCTCAATGCCGGAAATCTCAATGAGGCCATCGCGCAATTGTCTGTGGCCGCATCGAATAAGCCAACCTCAGCTGAAGCTCATAATCTTCTGGGTCTGGCCTACGCACAGAAGGGTCTGCGTGACCGGGCTTTGAGGTCTTTTGAAAACGCCGTGCGCCGGAATGATGATGAGCCCGAGTACCTTAATAACCTGGGATACGTGCTGTTGAAGCAGGGCGAGTACGAGACCGCTACTAAGTATCTGAAGCGCGCCGCGAAGCTGGCCCCTGACAATCCACGCATCTGGAACAATCTTGGACTCGCCCTAACTGAACGAGGAAAATTTGACGACGCCTATAAGAGCTTCGCACGTGCTCTCGGCGAGTTTAAGGGACATCTGAATATCGCCACGCGTTTAGAGAGTCTCGGTCACGACGAAAAGGCTATCAAACATCTGGAAAAGGCGTCCACTTTAGAACCAAAGTCCACAGACGTTCTTACTCGGCTCGCGGCCCTCTACGAAAGCACCGGCAAACAGAGGCAGGCTCAAGGCGTCCGAAGTTATCTCGAGGCGCTCCAAACTCTCGCCAAAATGGACTCCAATAGATGAGAGCGGGCCAAATCTTTGGCCAGGAAGCTTACGGAAAACCGATGGGACACCTGAGCATATTTACCAGAGACGAGATTGAGAGTCTCGGGCCACCCATTCCCGAAGAATTGTTGGATACCGGTGTATCCGACGATGTGCTCCGCGATCTTGCTCTAAAACATCTGGCCAGACTCGTTGATCCAAACTCCGTTGCCGTTGCCGAAAAGCTCAATTTGCCCTGTGTTTTGATTGAGGAACTTCTCTATCAGCTCTACCGAGAGAAGCTAATTGAGATGCGGCTCCAAAGCTCCGCTGAAGCTACCCGCTACGCGATGCTGGAGCACGGATGGCAACGCGTGGCCCAGTTGGAAAAGCAGTGTGGCTATGTCGGACCAGCCCCCGTCTCGCTTGCCGATTACCGCCACATGATGCGGCTCCAGGCCAAACCATCGCGGCCAGCCTCTATGCAGTCGGTACGTGCAGCAGTCCGTGATCTGGTCCTGCCTAAGTCTCTACTCGAAACCGTAGGTTGCGCCATCAATTCACGTTCTTCTCTTTTTCTGAGCGGGCCTCCGGGTACGGGCAAAACAGCGCTGACTCAACGAATCAACCGCGCTGTTTTCGGATTCATTTGGATTCCTTACGCATTGGAGGTCGACGGCGAAATCATTCGCATCTTTGACTCCCACTGTCACAAGACCGCGCCGGAAATATCTACCCTCGAACACGATCGTCGCTGGGTTAAGATTGAAAGGCCTTTGATTACCGTCGGCGGAGATCTGACATTGGAACACACCGCCCTGTCATGGTCTGATTCGTCGAGGTTTTACGAAGCTCCGTTCCAGGTAAAATCCAACGGCGGCACTCTGGTTATCGACGACTTTGGCCGGCAACGAGTTGCACCACAGGATCTCCTCAATCGATGGATTCTGCCGCTTGAGCGCCATGTTGATCTGCTAACCTTGCGCAACGGCCGGAAAATTGAATTCCCTTTCGAATCCCTGGTGGTGTTCTCCACCAATCTTGAAGAACACAGTTTCGTGGATGAGGCTTTCCTGCGCCGAATTGCTTACCGGGCGCGTATCGAACAACCTTCACTACCTGCCTATATCGAAATCTTTAATCGAGCCGCAAGTGAACGTGGAATACAGGCGGATTCGTCGAAGGTTAGTCACCTGATGAAAAAATACGAAGACGATCAACGGCCGATGAGAGGCAGCGAGCCAGTTGACCTGTTGAACCGGCTCCGAGATATCTGTTTGTTCAGAGGCTGTGCGTTACAGCTAACTAACGAATTGATCGATGTCGCATGGAATAGCTACTTCGGTGCGGCGAACTGTATAAACCCGCGGCAACAAGCATTGGGGACGGCAGCTCATGCAGGTCCAGTTACTGTTTGATTTAACCCGGAGCTGGTCCGACGCCTACTGTGTTCGCCCGCCGTGGTCTAACACGATGTCAAAGTACCTTAGAATATTGATGGTCGTCCTCGTTTGCGTGGCCGTCGTTTGCGGCCAGATCGACGCCACCTCATCGTCCCCGCGGTCGACCAGCCGAGAGCCTGCCGCTAAGACCAGCGGCCGACTCCGGGAGGTGCACGCACAATCGGGCGACACGCTGAGTGCGATTGCACGGCGGTACAGAATATCTGCCGCGGAGCTCGCGAAGTTGAATGGCCTTAGTGTGCGAAACAAACTGAGAAAGGGCCGCCGACTCCTGGTGCCCGACGTTCATGCCGACTCAAATGCCGGCGCTATCAATGCTGGAGAGCCAGTTAAGGCTGTGGGAAAGCGAATCAAGTTAACTGACGGCAGGTCTCTGTTAGTGGACGAGGCCTGGAGTCATGGACCGGTAGTTTGGTACACGCGCGCGGGTGTAACTCAAAGCTTGGACGGTGGGGTGGAAGCCATTGAATCCGTAGATGCTCCCGGGCGAGGGCTGGAGGCTCGCGGAGCAAATTCAGTTTTGTCGACGGAGACTAAAACAGGCTCCGTTAAGGCTCCCTCGATATTGATCTACCTGGTTGGCGGCGCTCGTTTCAAAGTCGATGAAGTGAACGAAACTTCGGCAGGCGCCTGGTATAGCCGAGGAACTCTTTCGGTGTTTCTTGCGCGCGAACGCATATCTCGGATCGAGCGAATAGAACCTGGTTCAACCACCCCGGACGCAACGAACCGGGACTGGACTTCAGGCAACGCAAACGTTGATGAATTGATCAAAATCAACGGCGCACGTTATGGGATTGACCCTTATCTTGTCTTCTGTGTCATCGAACAAGAGTCCAACTTCCGGTCCAGGGCAGTCAGCCCCAAAGGCGCACGCGGTCTGATGCAATTGATGCCCGGGACCGCGAGACGACTTGGAGTTAGACGTCCCTTCGATGCGGCTGAGAATATTAAGGGGGGGACACAATATCTCAGGGAGTTGATGGACATGTTTGGCGGACAGGTTAATCTGGTGCTGGCCAGCTACAATGCCGGAGAGGGCGCGGTGAAGAAATATGGCCGCAGCGTTCCTCCTTACCGGGAGACTCGAGAATACGTAAGGCGGATCGGCAAACGCTATGGACTTCACGGCACCACGCCGAGTAAGGACAATGATTGACCTGTTCCGCAACGCTAGGGGAACGAAAATGAAATCAATTGTTACTACGAATGTTCTAATTGTTTGCCTTGCATTGGGTTGGGCTTCGAGTGTGCAAGCTCAGGAAAACCCGAATAGCGTGCCGCTCACCAATGAGGCGATCGTAAAACTCTCGCGCGCCGGCTTCAAAGAGACCACAATCATATCCATTATCGTCGCCCGCCCGCCGCACTTTGATCTTTCTCCCGACCGGATGATTGAGTTGAAGCGCAGCGGAGTCACTGAAAAGATTATTCTAGCCATGCTCTCACGCCAGGAAGGGATGGACATGGGGGATGATTCGTGGAGCAATGATCCTTTCTTCAACAAAGGCGGCGTTAGCGATACAAATGATCCGGCCAAGAGCCAGACTCCCGGCGATGGGGCGAGTGCTGATATCTTTGGCTCGAGCGGAGGTGTTAAAGGGGAAACGCGCAGTCGCGGCGGAAACGGTTCCATGTCGGGGGATACGGTAACTACAGGAACCGCGACAGTGAGGATTATTCGGCCCCCCTCCGAGGCCAATGCTCCGATGAAGTTAGAAAAGACACGCAGCCTCACCAACGCTTCGGTCATGGAGCTGGTTGAGGCTGGCTTCTCGGAGGGAACGATTATCCGGCGCATTGAACAATCGCCTGTCGAATTTGATCTTTCTCCCAATCATTTGATTGAACTTCGCAAGCACCGCGTCAGTGAAAAGATACTGGCAGCGATGAAAACCGCGACTGGTGAAGATTCCAGTCCCGCCAAGAACCCACCTGGATCCGATGGCACGCCGAAAAACTAGCACAATTCGCACGCCTCGGAGTTGGATACTCCTCTGGCTGTTAGCCGCATTGCTGTTGTTGGCAGGCATTGTGCTTCTTACGGCGCCGAGGGTGCCTAACTCACTAATCGCTTCGGCCCAAAGAGCAGGACAAAAACAAACTCGCTCGGCTTCCCAACGCGCAAAGACGGCGCCTCCCAAGCCCACGCCTCCTCGCTCCGAGTATGATGCTCTGGGCGAGCCACCACCACCTCTTCGACTAGCGACACCGAAACCGACACCGAAGGCCGAGCCGGAGATTAACCCAGGAGATATCATTTCCGTCGATACCACGGAAGTGATGCTGCCGGTCAGCGTTCGCGATGCAAACGGCCGGTTTGCCAGTCAGATGACGCGCCAGGATTTTCGCGTATTCGAAGATGGTCGCGAGCAACCGTTGAGCGACCTGGCGTTGAGACAGGTTCCGGTGGACGTTGTGTTGATGGTGGACGCGTCGTCTTCGGTGGCGAGCATGCTTGACGACTTTCGGAAGGCCGTAGATGGTTTCGCTGCTCGGCTGGCGAAGGATGATCGCCTCAGCCTTATCAAATTCGATGACCGCGTTCAGCTGCTCCAGGACTGGACGCAAAGTCGTTTTCAACTCCGCCGTGCGTTGGGTCGAATTGAGCCCGGCATGTTCACACGGTTTAACGACGCCTTAATGCTGGCCGCTAAGCAACAGTTTGGCTCCAGCAAATCTCGTCGCGCAGTTATCGTCTTATCTGATGGCATCGACAGCGGACGGGGAACTTCGCTCGAAAGTGCTTTCAAAGCCCTGCTGGAGGCCCAGGTCGTTGTATATGTGGTGAGCAATACTGAGATTTCTCGCGCTACCAAGCTGGCG
>JBHENP010000012.1:0-93775 GCA_046261995.1 Pyrinomonadaceae bacterium | reverse complement strand
AAGCGACCGCTTACCTCTTCCAGGCAGGGCGAATATCGCCGAATCGAAGTTGCCTCGCGCAGAGTAGGACTGACTCTTCGTTCCCGACGTGGATATGTGGTACCCGACCGGAATGAATGAGGAGAAAATTTGGCCGCCGGATTTGCGCGGAAACACTCGGATCTGAATAAAGAGCTTGAGAGGACTAGCTGGTCGATTTTAGGATTTCAGTTCTGATCCGCATGACTCCGCGTAAATCCGCGGCTAATTTTCCTGTTTATGTAACGACAGCTTCCAGGCGAGTCTCCAACAAGTCAACCATTCGTCGCAGATCGAATTCGTCTTGCTTTGGGAGCAACGACTGTCGATGCAATTCTTCCCAGTCCTCCTGCGGGACGCGATGAAATGCCTCGACAACCTTAGGATCAAACTGCCTTCCAGCCCAGTCGTCTAATTCCTGGGCGGCTTCCTGATAAGATTTACCGCGGCGATATACACGATCGCTCGTAATTGCGTCAAAGGCATCGGCCACGGCGAAGATGCGAGCGCAAACGTCGATGTCTTCTTCACGCATCCCAAGCGGGTAGCCAGACCCGTCCCATTTTTCATGGTGCTGAGCCACTACTCGGGCCGCGCCCTCGAGAAATTCGATTCCGCGCAGTATTTGACGGCCATGCACCGGGTGCTCGCGCATTTTCACCCATTCTTCCTCAGTCAGCTTACCAGGCTTGCGCAGGATTGAATCCGGCACGCCAATTTTGCCGATGTCGTGCAGCAGCGAGCCAAACTCCAAAGCTTTCATATGCTCGCTAGCCAGCCCGCACTCTCTGCCCAGGCGCAAACTATAAGTTACGACTCGCTCCGAGTGGCCATGTGTCTCTGAATCTCGCGTCTCAAGGGCTGAGGTCAAAGCCCTCAAGGTAGACCGGTATGCGTCTTCCAGTGAGTTGAGTGCTTGGTCCAGTTCCGCCGTCCGTTGTTCAACTAACTCTTCAAGATGATCTTCGTAGTGCTGCTTAGCGACAATCAATCCATAGTGTTCGAGCGCGCGTTTTACAACTGCCTCAACTTGTCTGAGGTCAAAAGGCTTCATCACATAGTCGAATGCGCCCAGCCGCAATGCCCCTATCGCGCTTTCGACCGTTTGCATACCGCTGATCATTACCACGATCGTGTTGGGTGAAATGCTCTTGAGGAAGGGAAGCATTTCGAGCCCACTCATTCCGGGCATGGTGATATCGCTGATCACCAATTGAAAATCGCTATCAGCTAACCGCGCCAGCGCGTCTTCTGCGGACCCCACCTTCTCACAGTGGTGTTCATCGCTGAGCAGATCGCTTAGGATTTCAGTTATCTCATGTTCGTCGTCGACGATGAGAATTCGTGACTTCAAGTCACCTGACATTTTTCTATAACTCCTGATTCGGGGGACGGATGGCGACATCAATCCCAATCGCCATAAATCTTTGGAGCCTAAAGGGAGGAACGGATTGAACTAACCCTTGGAAGAGAGATCCTGCAATACGGCAGGCTCAGGAATTCTACAGATTTTGTTGACCTCTGGCAAACACGTTTTTTACTGGAGTGTAATCCTTTAATCTAAAGGAGTTAGTGCTCTTTGGCGGGGTTCAAAATAGCTTGAAACCCCAAAAAGCGACGCGCCTGCAATCTGTTATTGCAGGCGCGCATGTTTTTACTGAACGCGTGAAACGCTTTAGTAGCGAGCCGAGCGACGGCGCTTGCGGATGCCGTAGGTATAGACGGCGGCACCCCCGCCTCCAGCCGCGGCTCCAATAGCGGCGCCCTTACCTCCACCAGCGATCCCCCCGACAATTGCACCAACTCCTGCACCCCCTGCGGTCGTCAACTTATCGCGATGCTTCTGCCAGAAGCTACGACCGTGCTTGTGTCCATCCCCGACGCAAGCAGAATGGGTATGAGTGACTTTACTATGCCGGTGCCTCAATCTCCCGCACGTCCTGGCCGATACGGGTACTGCCATAAGCGCTAACATAGCAAACACCAACAAAAGACCAAGTGCCTTCTTCATAGTCATTCTTCCCTTTCAAGCAAGTTTTACGGGAGAGAGTATCGGTTAAATAAGGGGGCTGGCGATTATTCTAGTCCCAAGTCTATAGCTTGTCGAGCAGCCGGAACTGAAAGTAGTGTCTTTAACCCCAGAACAGCAGGATTTGTCGGCATAGTTGCGCCTCAAAGCAACAGGCTTTATTATCTCCCACGCGCGCCGGAGTGGCGAAATTGGTATACGCACCAGACTCAAAATCTGGCGAGGTCAAACTCATGTCGGTTCGAGTCCGACCTCCGGCACCACACCTTTTCCAATTCCACTGAGAATCAGCACATCTGGCATCCGTGCGAAGGTCAGCCTAATGACAGTTGTAAACGCCCGCTCAGTTTGCGATACTCAATAGCGAGATTTCCACCTCGCTTGTCGGTCTCGCATTTCAAATCAACGCCCCACAGTATTCTCGTAGCGGAACAAACCAGTAATCCAGCGGACTCCGGGCCTGGCCTCTATGCCGTCGACAATGAGGGGCTCCTTATGATTTCAGCCTCATTACCAGGTGTTTTCCTATTCCTTCAGCAGGGAGCGCTTCGGCTTATTCGAAGGCTCGTTCGCCTGGTTGTTATGTTGATGAGCAAGGTCTGCCTTGCGGTTCTGCGGGCTATGATTACTGGCGTGGTCTTCGCGACCTGTACGATGGTGATGATGTACTACCTGGGGTTACCCGTACCGGCGCCCGCCGATCTATTCGATAAGTTGGAGGACCTGGGTCGGCTGGCCAGGATTCTATCCTGACGGAGAGCGTCATGAATTATGAACTAAAGAAATGCTATGACGTTCTGGGTCTGAGTCCCGGTGCGTCTCCCGAGCAGTTGAAGTTGGCGTACCGGGATCTTGCCAAAGTTTGGCACCCTGACAGATTCGTTCATGACCCTCGTCTTCAGGCAAAGGCACAAGAGAAGTTAAAGGAAATCAACGAAGCTTACGAACAATTTAGGTCAAGGCCGACTAGCGAACGCCACACAACACCACCGCGGACACATTACGACCGGCATGCGCAAACGCAGACCGGCAGTGTGGCAATGGTGCGAAGAACCCCCTGGCGGTTAATGCTGGTTTCACTCTTAATCATTGCGGCGGTCTTTTTGGTTACTTCCCCATCACTTCTTCGTCCCGCCGAAAAGAATTACCAGAGCCATGTGCCGGCGATCGAACAAGTCTCGGCTCAGCCTGATTATGAGGGGCAACAACCGGGGACTAGTGTCAAAGCTCCGGCGGATGAGTTGCGGCGGCGCAGGGATCGCCTTGAAGCTAAACCTCACAGGGAAAAGCCTGTCGGGTCAGCAGCAAGCGTGTCCAGCGCAACGCTCTTGCGTCCGCTACCTACCGTCACGGTCGTGATTGATCCATACAGCGGCAAGATTGCGAGACCTACCTGCCCGATGAAGACCACGATGACCTATCCCAGCGGCAACGAACCACGTCAATACTGTGCTTTGCATCCCGAGGCGACGACCGCTCCATCCGACTTCAATGCTCCGAAAGGCTCGCGTCTCAAATCGGATGCCAAGCGCATGGCTTCTCCTGATAAATGGTTTTGAGGTGGAGTGAAGTCAGATCCGCGATCAACCAAGACTCTAAATCGCCATAGCCCTTAAAACAATGAAGGCGTCGCCGCCTGGTTCGTCACAGATAACTCCGAATCGAGAAAGCGCGGTCATTACCCTTTTTTCGTTAATTGGGTAATAATCGCGGCTCCGATATTTTGATGATGCGCGGAAGGTGTTTTTTTTCATGAATAACTGGAAAAGATATTCAATCCAGGGAGCCGTTTTGCTTCTTGCTTGTTCCTTACCCAGCCTCGTGGCAGCGCAGGATCGCGCGGTTATACTCGCTGGAACGGAACTTTCGCGGGTCGTGCCCCCGGGATTCTATTTTCAAGGTCTCAGTGCGCCAACGCAGATGCGCAACGCAGCCGCCGCACGTTGGGGGAAGGACTGTCACGTGATTGCTCGACTCGTCGATACATCCGGATATTCTGCTGACGTGCGCGAAAAGTATCAGGGCTTTCTCATCGCAGACTCCGACATCACTATCGACGGAAAGACTTTGAAGAGCGGCGCATACGGATTTGGATTTTCCAACGACGGTAAGGTGAACATCATGGACCTGGCCGGCAACCAGATCCTCTCCGGTTCGACGACCAAAGATAGCCAATTGAGGCGGCCGCGTCCCTTAATGATGTCCCAGGATGGTGAGCGCATCCGGCTTTATAACGGGCGCGATTACGTACTCATCGACGCGAAGTAGTGCACACCTGTGATTCTTAGTCTGCTTTTGACATAAACCACACGTCCCGCGTATTTTCGGTTCAGTCTCTCGCCGGCAGTAACTCCGCGCTTACCAAGGGGTTCGTCGCAATAGACGGCAAACGCGCGCCCTACTGAATGATGGTTAGCAACAAAGCAACACCTTACTTCAAGTCTTTTAGACTCGTTCTCTTCTTGTTGTTGCTGACACCCTACGTTCTCATAGCTCAAACACCGCCGAAAAGACCTGAGTCGCAACAGCCGATGGGCGGCGCCTCAACTGGCTCCCCGGCGACCTACACATCGAAACGAACAGTGGGAATTACGGATCCCAAGGCCCCGGTCGTTTATGAAGACGTTACTGAGAAAACGGCGATGGTTAATTTCCGGCATCGATCAGGCAATCCACAGAAGGACTACATTTTTGAGACCCCATCTGGCGGCGTCGCCATCTTTGATTACGATGGCGATGCATTGCCTGACATTTATTTACTAAACGGTTCGACAGTGCCGGCCATACAAGGAAAGGAAAAACCACCGCGCTCCGCGCTTTATCGTAACCTTGGAAATTGGAAGTTTGAGGATGTCACCAGCAAAGCAGGGGTCGCAAATGAGCGCTGGGGCACTGCTGTAACGGTAGGCGATTTCGATAACGATGGCCGTCCCGACATGTACGTCAGCAATTTTGGTGTTTCCCGCCTCTACCGCAACAACGGTAACGGCACCTTCACCGATGTCGCAGAAAGACTGGGCACAGCACGGAAGGGTTGGAGCACCGGCGCGACCTTTGGCGACTATGATGGAGATGGACGGCTCGACTTATTTGTTCCTGGTTATGTTGAGATCGATCTCAACAATTTACCACCGAGTCCGAGCAAGGCCGGTACGCCAGGCGGCTTAGGTCAGAACTTCTGTCAGTTTCGCGGTGTGCCGGTGATGTGTGGTCCACGTGGACTCACAGGAGAGGGCGACACGCTCTATCGCCAAAAGGCCGACGGCAGCTTTGAAGACGTGAGCACAAAAGCTGGAGTACATGACCCGCAGAAGTATTACGGCTTCACCGCCGCCTTCGTACACGTCAATGAAGACAAGCTACTCGATCTGCTCGTCGTCAATGATTCAACTCCAAAACAACTCTACTTAAATAAAGGAGACGGAAGCTTCGAAGAAGTGGGTTACCCTTCCGGGGTGGCCCTGAACGAAAATGGCCGCGAACAGGCGGGAATGGGGCTGGCTGTAGGTGACTACGACAATGACGGGCGTATCGATTTTCACATCACCAACTTCTCGGACGACTCCAATGTGCTCTATCACAACGACGGCGAAGGGAATTTCACGGATGTGACCTTTCAATCGGGTTTAGGCGAACCAACAATTCCCTTCCTGGGCTGGGGCACTAGCTTTGTCGATTATGACAACGACGCTTGGGTGGATATCTTTGTTGTGAATGGTCACGTCTATCCGTCTGTAGATGCGAATCAGTGGGGAACGAGCTGGGCTCAACAGCCTTTGCTCTTCCGTAATTTGAAGAACGGAAAATTCGAACGCGTTGGAGCGGCGCCGGGTAGCGGACTTTCCATCGCCTGGTCTGGTCGCGGTCTTGCGGTTGGCGACTTGGATGGCGACGGCAGACCCGATCTGGTGATCAACAACGTCGACGCCAAGCCGGCGATCCTGCGAAACGTGTTAGCTTCCACCGGACATTGGATTGATCTGCGTCTGGTGGGCGATGTGTCAAGGAAGAGCCCGAAAGATGCGATCGGGAGCATTGCTTACCTAACGACTGGCAAAGTCCGGCAAAGAATGGATGTCGTTAGCGGTGCGGTTTACTGCTCCCAGAACGACCCGACTCTACATTTTGGCCTGGGTTCGGCAACTAAGGTAGACAAGTTGGAAATCCAGTGGCCGAACGGCACGATGGAAACTTTCAAAATTCCTGCGGTAAACAAGAGCTACACCATCGTCCAAGGCAATAGCGTGGAAAAGTAAGCCGGGCTCTGTGGTGAGAGCTTTTCCAGCTTGGGATTCCATCTTGAGCCTATTATCCTTAGCTTGATCGGCTATGCCGTTTATACTATTCCTCTGTCATTCCTACTCCGGCTGTGGACGACTGGAGCTTACACCTTGCGACGCATCAATCTGAGAAAGGCCCAGACGGCCCATCTGAACACAATCCGCGATATCAACCGGCAGATTGTGCTGAACTATGTCCGCGAGCGTGAACCCATCTCGCGCGCGGAGATCTCGCGGGAAACGGAACTCCAACGCTCAACCATTTCGGCCATCGTCGAGGCCCTGAAAATAGAAGGACTCATTGAGGAAGTGGGCGAGGGAGAGTCGACCGGTGGTCGTAGGCCAACCATGTTGAAGTTGCGCACGAAAGAAGCGATCGCTCTCGGAGTTGCAATTACTCCCACTCTAACTACGGTGGCAACGAGCGATTTGGCTGGACGGGTTATTTCTCAACAGGAGTTCCTTACTAACCCTGATCCACGAAAGACTCTCGATGAAGTTATCGCTCTTGTTCGCAAGCACTCTCAGCTAAACAAAGGCGTCGAAGCGGTAGGAGTAAGCCTGCCTGGTTTGGTAGACCCGGCGACCGGCACGGCCATTTACGTCCCCTACTTTCATTGGCGGGATCTGCCCGTGGGCGAAGTGATCAGTTCAGCGATCAGTCTACCCGTCATCATTGATAACGATGCAAACGCAGTGGCCCTCGCCGAACTTTGGTTTGGACGACCAGAAGTAACTGACGCTCGGGATTTTATTATGGTACTCGTGGCTGAAGGTGTCGGCACCGGGATTATCTTTGACGGGCAGGTTTATCGCGGTCAGCGAGGAGCTGCAGGTGAGTTTGGCCACATGGTCATCGGAACCAACGCACCGGTCGCCTGTTCGTGCGGCAATCATGACTGTTGGGAGGCTTTCTCTTCTGAACGAGCCGCACTCGCGCGGTATGCAAAATTGTCAGGTGGTGGAGAGACCTCGTCGTGTGGATTTCCGGCACTCGTTGATCGTGCTTTAGGAGGCGAGGCAAACGCTAAGGCTGCTTTGGTTGAGACCGCCCACTTCCTGAGTATTGGGATATCCAACCTGGTCGTCGGTTTTAGTCCGGAAGCCGTGGTTGTAGGTGGCGACATCGCGCGCGCCTGGAGCCTTGTTGAAGATGCGCTAACCGAAAGAATTGAACGCACTGTACGCCGCGGACTTCCGTCCGCGCGAATCATGCCCTCGACCCTGGGAGATAAGCCTGCGCTGAGAGGTGCACTAAGCCTCGTTCTTGCGAGCAAGTTTGCCGCCGCGTTCGCTGCATAATCGTCTCACCTCTTTCCAAGTTCTGAACGCCCGGCCGGCTATTTAATGAAAAACCAAAAAACCATTGACACCCCCAGCAAACTGTATTAAAAACTTCGTTCGCTTAGACAACAAACCGGGCCCCAAGCATTTAAGGCACCCAATCCCAAGTTCTACTTGAGCCAATTGCACGCATTTCGCTTGGCCATTACCTTCAGAAAAACGCGGAGAATGACCATCTCAGCCGGAAAGGCAGAGATGGGTCTCTTTGCATCGTTCACGAGGATCGCCCATGACTAACCATCGCACCAACCCCCACCTGCTGAGACTTGGCGGCGCATTTACACTGCTACTCACTGTTTTAGTGCTCCCCACATTTGGCCAAACCAACAAAGGCGAAATTAAAGGAACGGTGAGAGATCAAAGCGGAGCGGTCGTTCAGAATGCAGAAGTCACGGGCACCAATACAGGAACTGGCGCAACGCGCACCGTCACCACCAGCGATGACGGCACCTATGGTTTGCTGCTGCTTGACCCGGGGACCTACCGAGTCGAAGTCGTTGCGCCAGCAGCGCTCCAGCTTCAAAAGGCAATTAAGGAAAATGTCTTAGTGCAGACGTCGCAGACGCAACCACTCGATATCACGTTGGAAGCGGGCAGCGTAGGGGCAGAGGTCACGATTACTACTGCAGGGAGCTTGGTAGACACTGAGACGAGCGATCGCGGAAGCGTGGTAACTGGTCGAGAAGTTACTGAATTGCCACTCTCGGGGCGCAACTTCACTCAACTTGCAACTCTTACTCCCGGTGTCTCCCGCGTTTCTATCGGCACGCTATCTGACGCGCGTGCGAATAACAATGGCGATCCGAACGCCGGTGGCCAGGGGCCGGGGGGTGGCAATCCTGTCGGCTCGACCGAGTCGGCGCGCTTTTCTCGTTCCGGTGGCGCCGTACTGTCGGCGAACGGGCAGCGGCCTACCACCAATAATTTCTCAGTTGACGGCGTAGACAATAACGAACCGCAGTTCGGGAGTATTGGCGTTTTTGTGAACCCTGATGCGATTGCCGAATTCAGCGTGACGACCAGTGTACCCCCGGCTTCAGTTGGACGCGCGGCCGGAGCGGTGATCAATACTTCGTTTCTTTCCGGAACCAACGAGTTTCACGGTTCGCTCTATTATTATGGGCAAAACTCCACGCTCAACGCTTACCATCCGCTATTAAAGCGCACCCGTGCCGAACAGCTTTCTCGCGGCGACGCACAAGTCCTATCAAAGGCCGTGCAACAGATCCACGAGTTTGGTGGAATCCTCCGTGGTCCCATCATTAAGAATCGCACCTTCTTCTTCTTCGACTACCTGGGAGCCCGGAACAACCTGCCGACAGCGATCCGGACCACCGTTCCCACCTTGAATAGTCGCGCTGGTAACTTCAGCGACTTTACCTCTACCAGAGATTGCGGGCGCGGTGTGTCAGGGGTCTTGTGCGATCCCGCCACTGGACTTCCTTTCGCAGGTAATACTTTGCCGAGTGGTCGCATCAGCAGCGTTGCTCAAAACTTCTTAAATGCCTATCCAGATCCAAGCGCCCTGATTCTTAACACCAACGACAGCAGCGTTCGAAACTTCTTCGGCCAACGCAGTGTCTCAGAGAAGATTGATAACTTCGACATCAAGATTGACCATCAACTAACCGAGAACAATTCTCTATCTGGTCGCTACAGCCGCCAGAACAACGCGACCATTCGCGGTTCTTTCTTCGACGTCGTCCCAGCGGGGTTCGGTAACGGCGAGGAGTTGAATAACACGCGACAGATCGTCATCAGCGATACGCATACGTTCAGTCCCACGGTGCTGAACGAATTCCGCTTCGGTTACACGAAGATTGATATTGGAATTCTCAACTGTGGTACCGGGGGCGCGTGCGGTCTGAGCGAAACCTTCTCCGACGATGTGGGAATTCCTAACGTCAACGATGGAAGCTTCGAGCGTTCGGGCTCTATTCTCACCGGAGGCTTCGGGAACGGGGGAGTAGAATTCGCCGGGGACGGCGGGCCTTTCATCGTCTTCAGCAAAAATCCTTACATCGCGGACACGCTGACCATCGTCAAAGGCAACCACACTTTCAAAACGGGGTTTGAAACCCGGCTGCGCTACCTGAACACAATCGATGGCGGACGCACGGGCGGTCTAAAGGGTAACCTCGCATACGGCGACGGCGCTCCGGAAGCGCGGGCTTTGACCACTGGTCAGGTTTGTCCCGCTGCCTCCACCATAGTCGTAGACACTCAAACTCGTTGTTTCATTGACGCGAACGGCATTCCTTATGGCGGAACCGGCCTCGCAGTTTTCAACATTTTGCTCGGCTTGCCTTCGATCCAGGCCTTCCGCGGCAGCGTTCCTGGCGGCGCTTTTAACCTGCGCTCACAGGAGTACGGATTCTTCATACAGGATGACTGGAAAGCAAGCGATCGGCTCACTCTCAATCTGGGCCTGCGTTATGACATCTTCCCATCGGCCACCGAGAAGGAGGGACGTCTTGGCAATTACGATCCGGCAACCCGCGTGATTGAACTTGCTTCGGGAAGTGGTGATCGGTTGATTGAAACCGACATGAACAACTTCGGCCCCCGGCTTGGTTTTGCCTACGCCATTGGAGCGGAGAAGAATATGGTCCTGCGGGGCGGCTATGGCCTCCTTTACACGCTGGATGCGACGGATCGGCCGCCCCTGGTTCAGAATCCACCGTTCACTAACAGCGTAACGTTTGATCCCTTCAGCAATGGATTGCGCAATCTGACCAGCTTGCAGACCGGTCCCCCAAATGTGCCACTCGTAGATCCCAACATCCTCGTTGATCCGAGCACGGGAGCGCCGTCGGTAGTCGTTTTCCGGCAAGAACCTCAGCAAACCACCGCATTCGTTCACCAGTTCAACATTACATACCAATTCCAATTTGCAGACGACTATTCTTTTGACATTGGTTACGCCGGCAGTCGTTCGAGACATCTGCTGCGGACGCGAGACATTGGCTCAGGTGGTACGGCAGAAGCGCGCAACGCAGCTGGCGCTTTCCTTTCGGGCCAGCTCTACGAGAACACTGCGCGGGCTAATTACGACTCCTTGCAAATGCAGCTTCAAAAACGGCTCGCGAGTAATGTGCAGGGGCAGGTTTCTTATACCTACAGCAGGAACAGAGACAATTCGACCGGCGTCTTCAACGGTCTCGGCGAGGGGCGTGGGAGTCGCGGCGGCCCGAATAATCCGTTTGACATCGAAGCCGAGTATGGGGTGTCCTCGCTCGACGTTCCCCACCTTTTATCGGCAAACGCGATTGTTGACCTGCCTTTCGGAAAAGGTCAGCGATATATGAATTCAAGTGCTGTCGCAGATAAGTTATTCGGCGGCGTCCAGCTGAACGTCATCGTATCTGGGCGCTCCGGGTATCCTTTCGATGTTGTGGATAACAACTGCAACGGCACCCGCGCCACGCTACTCGGGGATCCGTTCGCAGGCACGAATGGCACCGGAGGACGTTACCTCAACGCGGCAGCTTTCACTGGCTGCAATAACTCGGTGGTGAACGCAGCCGGGAGAACCATCAGCTTCGGGAGTCTCCCACGCAACAACTTCAGAGGACCCGCGTTTATACGCACGGACTTCTCAGTCTTTAAGAACACGGGTCTGAGTGAAAAACTGAGGATGCAGATAGGCCTCGAATTCTTTAATGTATTCAATCAAGCCAGTTACACGGTACCGAATAATAACTTCAGGGATGGAGGCGGTTTCGGGCGCTTTGACGCCGCCCTCCCCGCGCGGGTTGTTCAATACCGCTTCAAGTTAATCTTCTAAGCGGTAGACTCGCGAGTGCGTAAAAGCATAGAACTCGCGCGCATACGTCTGAGCCTGGAGCGATTGGGCGGTTGTGATCGCTCCGGGCTTTTTTCCTTTTTGGCCGGGCGTTCCGCAGGCCAGTGCAGTCGCTTTTTGTTAGAATGCCTCCTCGCAGTCGAGTTTTATTAGTTTTGGATATGCGACATCCGGTTCTTCAACTTCTAGTTATCTGCATTGGTACCGCGACGAGTCTCCTTGCACAGGTACCGACTCCAGATCAGCAGCGTTCCCATGTTGAGCGATTCAGCAGCACCGAAGCACGAGCTAAGCGAGCCGAATTGGCTGCGAACGCCAACCTCAATACTAACGCCAACGATGTGGACGCGCTGAACGCGCGGGCCTATGCACGCATGACCACCGGTCGTTACCAAGAAGCCTACGACGATCTCAGCCGCGCCGTCACACTGCGCCCAACTCACGCCGAATATCGTGCCAGCCTTGGCTATGTCCTTTGGAAGATCGGTCGTCACAATGAGGCCATCGAAGCCGAACGGGCCGCCATTAAACTCGATGAGAAAAACTTTACCGCCCACTACCAACTGGGCCGCTTCCTACTATTCACTGGCGGAAGCGACAAGCAGAGACTGGCTGAGGCGGCCGTGCATCTGCGCCGCGCGCTCGAGATAGATCCACGTCGTACCGACATTCGTTTCGACCTCTTGACTACTTACCGCTCGCTTGGCGACGCGGGCCAGGCTTTTGCGCAGTTGAAGCTACTTCAAAACTCCCATCCCTCCGACGCCCGCGTAACCTACATTGATGCTCTCCTTACATCAGACCGCGGCGATTTGAACGCTGCTATCAACGGCTTTCGTGAAGCCCTGCGGCAAGACCCGACGCTCCTGGGCGCCTGGCAGGATCTGGGCCTGGCCTTTATTAAGCTGGGGCGTTGGAATGAGGCTGCTGAGACCTTTGTCGAAGGTGTTAAACGGCAACCGGATTCGGTTGAGGTCGCATATTTCCACGCGCTTTCCCTCTTCAACTCGGGAAAGGTGTTCGACGCAGAGCGCGAGACGCGGCGTGCTTTGCGTCTTGATGCCGGTACGAGCGCAGCACATACTTTGCTAGGCATTATCCTCGCTTCACGCAGCGGAGGCGACGTCGACGCTGCCGAGTCATTGATGCAAGCCGTGGCACTTGATGCCGGGAGCTTTGACGCGCATTTTTATTTGGGGCGCGTGCAATATGCGCTGCGCGAATACCAGTCTGCTGTGGAAGCATTGCGTACCGCCGTCACGCTTAACCCGCGTCATGCAGAAGCGCGTTTCTTTCTCGGTACCACGCTTGAAGTGTCCGGCGACTCCGAAGCGGCAATGATCGAGTATCAGGAGTTGGTTAAAATTGATCCTGAGTCTGCGATCGGTCAGGTCGGGCTTGGTGCTCTGCTGGTCAAGCGTGGGAAAACGTCCGAGGCAATCGTAGCGTTGCAGCGTGCCGCTACTATCAATCCAAAAATCTTTGAAGCGCACTGGGCGTTGGGTCGCGCGCTCTCACTAGCGTCTCGTTTCGACGAAGCGATATCAGCTTTCCAGCACGCGGTCACGCTTATGCCGGATCGTCCAGACGCACACTATCAACTTGGACTGGCCCTACGGCGGGCCGGACGTAATGACGACGCAGCGCGCGCGTTCGAAATCGTCGACCGCCTCAACGCGAAATTCCGCGCGCGGACAGTTAGACATTAAGTACGAAGGTAAAGCCCCAAAATGAAAATCATGCAAGTCCGAAGTTCAGGGTCAAATCCGCGGGACCATGAACTTTGGACTTTCGACTTTGAACCTCTGTTTTTTTGCCTGCTTCTTGCGCTTTCGCTTTGCATGCCGATCTACGGCCAGCGCACCAACGCACGTCGGCCCGCGAGTGTTGGCCCACGCGCCGGAGTTGCGGGAGCGGAGTTAAGCCCTGGCGCGCGTGCAGCCGTCGAGGCCGCCGTTACGGCTCTGGAGCAAAATAATCTGGAAGTGGCTGAGCGCTCGGCGCGTGAAGCAGTCGCAGCAGCCCCGCGCTCGGCGGTCACTCACAATATTCTGGGCGTCATTCTGGACCGCCAGGGACGCAGCGACGACTCGTTCGCCCAATTCAATGCCGCCATCGCTCTTGATCCGAACTTCGTCAGCGCCCGCAACAATCTCGGGCGCATGCTGGCCGCGCGAGGTAAGACCGCGGAAGCAATAGCGGAATTCCGGCGAGTTCTAGAGATCGATAAGACCCATCTGCAGGCTCATTACAACCTTGGCGCGTTGTACGGTGATGCCGGCGACTTTTCCAAGGCCGCCGACCACTTTGTCCGCGCTCGGGCTGCTGCGCCTAACGATGCGCAACTGGCGCTGGCCTTTCTCAATGTCGCGTTCCGCGCCAATCGCGCGGCCGAAGCCAACGCCGCCGTCGATCTCGTGGAGCGTTCTATGGGGTCGGAAGCGCGAGGCCTTTTCACGCTGGCGAGCGTGTTGGCCCAGAACAAGCAGTATGAGCGTGCTGCCCGGCTATTCATGCGGGTCAACGAAGCTCAGCCGCGCACTTTTGAAGTGCTCTACAATCTTGGCATCGCGCTCTACAACCTCGACCGTAACCTCGAGGCCGCGCGGTATCTGGCAGAGGCCGCCGATATCAATCCAGTCCCCGCAGAGACTCACATGCGGCTGGGCCTGATCGCCAGCGCGCGCAAGGATCACGCAAACGCAGTCGAAGAGTTTAAGCACGCTATCGAACGCGACGAAAAAAATGCTCCCTACCACTACATGCTGGGGCGCGAGTATTTCAGTGTCGGTTTTTGGGAGGGTTCAATCAACGAATATAGCCGCGCGCTGGAACTCGATCCAAAGCAGTCCGCATATGTGCTGGCGCGCGGGAACGCGAACTTTCGCAAAAATGAGTGGATCGCAGCCGCTATTGATTTCGATCTGGCTGCTACTCTTGATCCTAACATCGAGAACATCGACTACCTGCGCGGGTTTGCCCATCGCGCCGCCGGTAATTTCGATCGCGCGCGCGAACTGCTGGAGAAATTTGTGACCCAGCAGCCGGATCACGTTGACGCGTTGGCTAGTCTTGGCTATGTGGCAATCGAACAGGGTCGCATGGACGAAGCTGAGGCGCCGCTCGCGCGAGCATTGAAACTCGACCCGCAAAATGTGCCCGCACTTTATGACTATGCGCGTATTGCCGTGAAGCGACGCGATTATTCGGAAGCGGCCACCAGGTTGCAGCGAGTGATTAGCCTTGCACCCACCCACGGTCAGGCGCATTACCAGCTGTTCCTGACCTACTCGCGACTCAAGGAGACCGACAAGGCCCAGGCAGAGCTGACGGAATTTAAGCGTCTGGAGGCGCTGGAGAAGCAGGTCAAACAGGAACGCAACCTGGATGAGAGGTTGCGTACACAACAGATGCTCGGCCAGACGGTACCGTAAACAGTAAATGTTGCCTCGGAAGGCTGGTATAGAGCGAGCTTAGGAAAGAAGTATTTCAATGTCATTGTGTTTGAGTGTTGCATTTTCAGCGGTTATTTTTTACTTCGGTCCGGGAATGTTGCTGCAGAATGAGGGAAATTCCAGGCCGTATAAGGAATGGACCAAGCAAGACGTTACCAGGTTATTAAACGACTCTCCCTGGGCGAAGACTCAGACAGTCCGCATTGCCGCCAAAAGACAAATGCGGTCGGTCGCCGGGCAAGTCAGCGCCACGCCGGGTTCAGAGGGACCTCTTCCGACTGATGGCAAGGCTGCTCTGGGCGGCGCAGAGGAAGCGATTGATTACAGTTTTACCGTTCGACTTCGTTCGGCTTTGCCGGTTCGCGAAGCAATTGTGCGACTTGTACAGCTCGACTCAAACTATGATCGCATGCAGGCGACTGAGAAAAAATCTTTGGATGCGCAGACGAGAGAATTGCTCGAATGCCTGGAATGCGTTGACCATTATGTGATTAGCGTTGGTTTTGGGTCGACAAATAGCCAGGGTGTCGACCCGATATACAACTGGTTCCGAGGTCAATCAGTCGAATCGCTTAAGAAATACATCTATATCCAGAATGACCGCGGCGACCGTCGCGATCTGGCTGCTTTCATTCCCCCACGTGTTCCCGGCGACGAGGCGTTTTTCTTGTTCGCCAGAAAAGATAAGCAAGGCAAACCCCTGCTTAACGTAGATCACAAGAAACTGCTTTTTCGAATGAGTGACGCAAATGCGAACTCGGTTACTAACTTTAACCTGGATGTCTCCCGCATAGTCGTGAACGGCCGTGTCGAATTTTGAAGCCTTCCAATGGAGCACGGATGCAGCCACTAACGCAGCGGAACGAAACAACAGAGAATTGATCGGGTCGTCAGCCTTTCCTTTCAAACGTCCACCGCCTTGTTCAATGTGCAAGTCTGCAACTCTACGCGCGTCTGCCGAAGGCTTACTCGGATGCATCCTGGTGTTCTTTAGCACGCTTGGATGTATACATTTCGGGTTGAATCCTGGCTATGCCTTGCCGCAGTCCGGATCTCCAGTAGTCAACAAGGTCGAGCCGCCGTCGTGGTGGGCCAGGCACACGATAAACCCGGTGAGACTCCTGGTGCGTGGGCAGAATCTGCACGGCGCCCGTGTTCGCCCAACCCAAGCCGCAATAAGAGTCTCAAACGTCCTGGTTAACCAAGCCGGCAGTTATCTTTTCCTCGACGTGAACGTCAGCGCCTCGGCTCGGCCGGGACCATATCCTTTGGTCGTGGAAACGGCGCACGGGAAAACAACGATTCCTTTCACAATTGGAACGTCACTCGATCCGCAAAAACATTTCCAGGGCATTACAAACGATGATGTGATTTATTTGATCATGCCTGACCGTTTCGCTGATGGTGACCAATCAAACAACGCTCCGACTGATTCTCCTGCCGCCGCCAACGACCGCAGGAACCCTCGTGGCTACCATGGTGGCGACATTCGCGGCATTATCAACAACCTGCCATACCTCAAAGAACTCGGCGTAACCGCACTCTGGCTGACCCCCTGGTACGACAACTGGAATGGGGTTAACACCTGCGATAAACCCTGGTGTCCAAACACGTACTATCATGGCTATCACACTATCGACTATTACGCCGTGGAAGATCGCTTTGGCGATATGGCAATGCTGCAGGAGTTAGTCAACAAGGCTCATCGATTGGGATTAAAAGTCATACAGGACCAGGTTGCGAATCACGTCGGCTCACGCCATCCCTGGGTTGCCGATCCACCTCTCGACGACTGGTTTCACGGCACTCGCAACCAACGTTCCGGCGTTACGGATGCCGCCGCGGCGCGGGAGTGGAGATACGCGCTAAACAAGTTTCAGAATAGCGTGCTGCTTTCCCCGCATGCGAATCATGAGGAGGTACGCAACACTCTCGATGGCTGGTTCAATGACGACTTGCCGGATATGAATCAGGAGCAACCCGAGGTGGCTCGCTATGAAATACAAAACGCGCTCTGGTGGGTAGGGATGACTGGTATCGATGGGATTCGGCAAGACACGATTCAGTACATGCCGCGTGCATTCATTCGCCAACTTTCTGACGCCTTGCACAAGCAATATCCGAAGATGTGGATGGTTGGAGAGGTGTTTGAACGTGATGCTGCTCAAACTTCCTTCTTCGTCGGCGGACATGTTGGTTGGGATGGCATCGATACGAAGCTCGACTCGGTTTTTGATTTTGCTCTTTGGAACGCTTCCCTGCTCGCATTCACAAATAAGATCTCTATGCGCGCCCTACGCGACCAGCTGAAGTATGACGCGCTTTACCCGGACGCTTCGAAAGTGACAATGCTCCTGAATAATCACGATACGCCGCGCTTCCTATCGATTGCAGGGGCCAATCTCGAGGGCGCAATGATGCACTCGGCGTTTTCGATTACGGTTCGCGGTATCCCACAACTCTACTACGGCGAAGAAATCGCAATGGAAGGAAAGGAAGACCCCGATAACCGCCGCGATTTCCCGGGCGGCTTTCCCGGCGATACACGTAGTGCGTTTAATTCCTCTGGGCGCACTGAGAAAGAGCGACGGATGTTTGAATGGACGCGTGCCTGGATTCGTCTGCGAGCGGAACATACAGCAATTAGAAACGGACGCCTTATAGACCTCTTTTACGACGACGACTCCTACGCATTCGCGCGGCAGGACAGGAGCGAAACAGTGATCATTGCATTCAACCGCGGTGCGCAGCAGAAGCAGATTACCGTGGCCGCGGGGGCAATTGGCTTAAGAGACAAATCGCGAGCGATAGGGACAATCGGAAGCAACGAAATAGCAACTATTGCAAATGGTACCGTCACTTTAACGCTTCCACCCAAGACCGCGGCGGCATACTTAGTCCGGTGAGTAGTAGTGTGTTATTCGAGCAAAGTTTTGACGGAACAAAACGATCCACGAAATCACACGAATAAACACGAAAGCCAAATCACACGAAACTCGATTAGTGTTGTTTCGTGTGGGTTCGTGGATCGTATCGCATTGCGTAGAGAAAGAATTTCAAAAATAACTGCGCCGTTGCTTTCGCAAAGAGCTTAAAACTGACCCATTACTCGATGATACCGATTCGAGGAACAACGCGGGCGCAATAGAAGAATATGAACTTTCCCAGATCGAGCGGCATCCTGCTTCACCCGACTTCGTTGCCCGGGCCGTTTGGTATTGGTGATCTTGGTCCGCAGGCGTATGCGTTTGCTGATTTTCTGGTCGCCAGTGGACAGAGCCTGTGGCAAGTGCTGCCTCTTGGGCCGACGGGTTATGGAGACTCGCCTTACGCTTGCTACTCCGCGTTTGCGGGCAATTCGCTTCTGATAAGTCCGGAAAAACTGGTCGAAGACAAACTCCTCGTACCTGAGGATTTGACTGTCAGAGCAACTGGCTCCGATGAACGAGTTGTTTTTGAAGCCGTTCATAAGTTCAAAGATTCAGTTCTGCGCAAGGCGTTTGCACGTTTTACTCAGAACGATGATTCAAGCCTTCGCACCGAGTTTGAAGAATTTCGCCAGCGCAATCTTTCGTGGCTCGGCAGCTATGCGCTGTTCCGGGCACTCAAAGATGCTCATGGTGGCGTGGCCTGGAATGAATGGGGCACCTTATATGTCCGCCGCGAACCGTTAGCACTTGTGAGCGCAGCCGAGACGCTCAGCGAAGAGATTGAAGCACAAAAGTTCTATCAGTTTCTTTTCTTCAAACAGTGGTTTGCTCTTAAGGCCTACTGCAATGAACGTGGAATTAAATTTATCGGGGACATTCCCATTTTTGTGGCCCATGATTCGGCAGATGTCTGGACCAACCGGGACCAGTTCAAATTAAATGAGGACGGAACTCCGGTCGTGGTTGCCGGCGTTCCCCCTGACTATTTCAGCGCCACCGGACAGCTTTGGGGCAATCCTTTGTACAACTGGGACCTTATGCTCGCTGACGGATTCAATTGGTGGATCCGACGCGTGCAGTCGACCTTGAGGGTAGTCGATATCGTGCGGGTAGATCACTTTCGTGGTTTTGCGGCCTGTTGGGAGATTCCCGGCGGCGACAATACAGCCGAGCGTGGTCGGTGGGTAGAAGGGCCCGGTAAAGAACTATTCACAGCAATTCGGGGGGAGTTAGGTGAGCTGCCGATTATCGCCGAAGACCTGGGCGTGATAACTCCGGACGTCGTTGCCCTGCGAGACGAATTTGGTTTTCCCGGAATGCGCATTCTGCAGTTTGCTTTTGGCGGCGACCCTAAGAACACGGATCTGCCGCATAACTACTTACCCAATGTTGTCGCCTACACCGGCACTCACGACAACGATACGACGGTTGGTTGGTTTAGCAGTGTGGCCGGTAAAGGTTCGACCAGAACGGCTGGGCAGATCGCGCGGGAGCGAACTTTTTGCCTTAATTATTTGAACGCCACGGGCAAGGAAATTCACTGGGACTTTATTCGGGCTGTGTGGGCGTCGGTGGCGAACACGGCTGTGGTTCCCTTGCAGGATCTGCTGGGACTCGGAACGGGAGCGCGGATGAATCTTCCCAACAGCATGGAGGGCAATTGGTCGTGGCGTTTTAAGACTGGCACACTGACGACTGAGCTCGCGGCGCGCCTTCAGGAAATGACGGAGCTCTACGGACGATCGCTAGCAGAAAGAACCGTCAGGGAGTTGATTAAAGACAGTCCGGAGCCTGGCGAAAGTCGAGCGGGGGTAAACCGCCCTTCCCGACCTCGAGGTTCTCAAGTTTGACGCAGCTTCGGCGCATTGAAAGCTTCTCAAAATCAAAACGTTTGTAAGCTCTCAGGCCAACCAAGATGATCATTCAAGTCGGAAAATCTCACAGGTTAGGAAGGGCGGTTTACCCCCGCTCGATTTTCGCTAATGTCAAACTTAGAGTTTTGACACAGTCTTTTATTAGCTGGCGTCATTTCATCTGCCCTTTTCTTATCGTCCTCGTAGCTGCCATCTCGTGTTCTGCCCAGAGCATACTCAAGGTTTCCAAAGTTGAGCCTCAAAGCTGGTGGAAAGGGAGTTCCCTGAATCCAATTCGAATCATGATTCGCGGGTCGGATCTGAAAGGTGCGCGAGTAACCACGGTTGGCCACGGGCTTAGCGTCGTAGGTCTCCCGAAAGTAAACGAACGCGGCAGCTATCTCTTTGTCGATCTGGCAATCGCGCCAAACGCCAAGCCGGGAAAACGTCGTCTGTTAATTCACACATCTGGAAAGTTTGCCTACGCCTCGTTTGAGATCCTCCCCACACTAAACCACACCGGTACGTTTCAAGGATTCACTCCCGACGATGTGATGTACCTGATCATGATCGATCGCTTCGCAGATGGCGATCCTTCGAACAACGATCCCCCGCGATCGCGCGGAATCTATGACCGCGAAAACAAGTTCGCTTATCACGGCGGCGACCTTCAGGGAATTATTGATCGCCTCCCGTATCTGAAGGAACTCGGTGTAACGGCGCTCTGGCTCACGCCGTGGTACGACAACTACGATAGCCTTAATCAAATCGAGCACAAAGAAGGAAAACCGAGCACGGGTTTTCATGGCTACAATCCACAGGACTTCTATGCTGTCGAAGAGCACTTCGGCACGCTCCAGAAGTTGCAACAACTAGTCGCAGCCGCTCACCAGTCGGGTATGAAGGTTATTCAGGACCAGGTCGTCAATCATACCGGCCCTTATCACCCTTGGATTGACGATCCGCCCACGCCAACCTGGTTTAATGGAACTAAGGAACGACACCTTAAGAATGTTTTTCAAACCTGGGTGCTGCACGATCCACGCCCGGTTGAGCAGTTGAAACGCGAAACCATGGAAGGCTGGTTTCTGGACTTCTTGCCGGACCTAAACCAGCACGACAAAGAAGTCGAGCGCTACCTGATTCAAAACACGTTGTGGTGGATTGGAATTACCGGACTCGACGGCATGCGCATGGACACCTGGCAATATGTGCCCAACTCTTTCTGGCAAAAGTGGACCGCGGCAATCAAGCGCGAATTTCCGAAGTTCAAGGTAGTCGGTGAGGTGAAGGATGGCGACGTGGTCCACACGTCCTTTTTTCAGGGAGGCAGAGTCCGCTTCGACGGAGTGGATTCCGGTCTCGATTCTCTGCTCGACTTCCCTCTCTTCTATCCGATTCGGCACGCGTTCGCCGCAGGCAAGCCCCTGGATGCAATCCCGAAAATACTCGCAGCGGACTACCTCTACACCGATTCCGAGATTTTGGTGACATTGCTGGGCGGACACGATGACGGCCGGTTCATGAGCGAGAAGGGGGCGACGATTGCCGGCTTGAAACTCGCAAATACTTTCCTGTTAACCACACGCGGCGTGCCTCAGCTGTATTACGGAGACGAGATCGCGATGACTGGTCCCGATGAACCGACAACTCGTAAGGACTTTCCCGGTGGTTTTCCCGGAGACAACCGAAATGCGTTCACTCGCGACGGTCGCACAAACGAAGAACAGGAAATTTTCGAGCACATCAAGACACTTACCCGGTTGCGCGGCGAACTCGAGCCGCTGCGACGAGGTCGGCTGATTAATCTTCACGTTTCTGATCAGCAGTATGCGTATGCGCGGTCCAGCAAAGGTGGCACAGTCGTTACCGTAATCAATAACGACATTAAGCCCGCGCAAATCGAGTTTGATGTTTCGCCCCTTAAATTGGCGAATGGCGTGGTTTTGATTGACCGGTTGGGAGTCATAGAAGAAGTCCGTGCAAGTGATGGCAGGCTGAGAGTCGTGATGCTGGAGCGTTCGGCCGCGATCCTGGTGCCCAGATGAAACTGCGCAATGACTAATAAACGATCCACGAACCCACACGAATTGGTACTAAATTTCGTGTTGGTTCGTGTGATTTCGTGGATCGTCCCTATAAGAATCAAAAAATGCCACCATTCGGAATAAGTCCACTTGAGTTTAGGATCCGGTTGCTACCGCTCTCGGTTCTGTAATGACCTGCCTCTTCATGGAGGAGTACAAATGCAAAAGCCACGTTTGAGTTTCTGGCAGATCTGGAACATGAGCTTCGGCTTTATGGGCATCCAGTTTGGCTGGGGATTGCAACTCGCCAACATGAGCGGGATCTACACGTACCTTGGGGCGAGCCCGGATGCCGTCCCATTGCTTTGGCTGGCTGGACCAATGACCGGATTGCTTGTTCAACCAATCATCGGTTCCATGAGCGACCGCACCTGGAACAGGCTGGGCCGTCGCAGACCGTACTTCCTTATCGGCGCTGTCCTCGCCAGCATCGCCCTCTTCTTCATGCCGGATTCTTCAGCGCTATGGATGGCTGCGAGTCTGCTATGGATTCTGGATGCAAGTATCAACATTAGTATGGAGCCCTTTCGCGCTTTCGTCGCCGACAAGCTAAACGTCAACCAGCGCACGGCGGGTTTCGTAATGCAAAGTTTCTTTATCGGCATCGGCGCCTCGCTGGCCAATGCTCTGCCCTGGTTGTTTCGGCAGTATGGCGTGACTGGTACCACTCCCAGCGGCATCCCTCTGACGGTGCAATACTCCTTCAAGATCGGAGCCGTCGTCTTTCTGCTCTCGGTGCTGTGGACGGTCTTCACCACTAGAGAATACCCACCTGAAAACATCGAGGAGTTTGAGCGCACTCGCCGGGCGACTTACGGCGATGCCACCGGCGTGACCAAAGTATTCCGTGTTATTGCTGAACTTCTGCGCGAGATTTCCAACGCCTTCAGTAATATGCCTACGACAATGAAGCAGTTGGCAGCCGTGCAGTTCTTCACGTGGCTGGGACTGTTCTGTATGTGGATGTTCTTTGGTTTGACGACCTCGTACCACGTTTTCGGGGCCAGCAACAGCGACGATACGCGCTTCGCGCTGGGTCAGGAGTGGGGTGGTAACGCCTTTGCCATTTATTCGATTGTCTGCTTCGCCATCGCTTTTCTGCTGCCGAAGATCGCGATCGCAACCAGTCGCAAGACCGTGCACGCCGTCTCTCTTATTTGTGGCGGCCTGGGCCTCGTCTCGGTGTACTTCATACAGGATAAATGGATGCTGCTGGTGTCGATGGTCGGTGTGGGCATCGCCTGGGCTTCGATCCTGTCCATGCCTTACGCCATTCTTTCGGGCGCACTGCCGGCGACGCGAATGGGCGTCTACATGGGGATCTTCAACTTCTTTATTGTAATTCCGGAAATCATTGCTTCGATCTTTTTTGGACGCATCATACGAGCGATCTTCGGAGAGAACAGCACCATCGCTCCGCTTTACATGGTGATCGCCGGGGGCGTGTTTATGCTGATCGCCGCTGCGCTGGTAACGATCGTTCGCGACGTCGCGGATGTCGATGTGCCCGAAGCGGCAGTCATCGCTGCTGATGCTCATGAGCCCCTTATTCCGCCCATGACAGCTCAACCGGTGCCGAGCACGGGATTGATTGATAAGGAGTAATGGGGTTGTTTCATCCATGATTTTTCCATTTCTCATTTCGGCATTGTTTTACTTCCTGTTCGTGTGCGTTCGTGGTGATTTCGTGGATCGTTTAGCCGGGACGAGAGAACAGAACGATCCACGAAATCACACGAACGCACACGAAACGAGATTGAGAAAAATACGGATGAACGATGTCAAAAAGTTCCGCGAATTAACAGTTCTTAAGTCTATGTGAGCCTGGGGCCTCACTCAAAAGGAAGTCACTATGTCATTAGCTAAGCGACTAACTCGATCATCGCAGATTCTTTTCCTGGCTCTTGCTATCTTCGCCGCGGGTGCTCAACGAAGTCTGGCTCAGCCATCGGCCCGTGATGTCTCGAAGGAATCCGCCCGGCCCACGCGCGATTGGGTGCGTGACGGGGTGGTCTACGAAATCTACCCGCGCGCGTTTTCGCAACAAGGAGACTTCAACGGGATCACTGCGCGTCTGGACAACCTGAAAGACATCGGAGTGACCATTCTCTGGCTGATGCCGATCCATCCTATCGGGCAGGAGAAGAAGAAAGGAACTATCGGTAGTCCTTACGCCGTCCGTGATTACTACGGGATCAATCCGGACTACGGAACCAAGACCGACTTTCAGCGACTCATCACCGAGGCCCACCGCCGCGGAATGAAAGTCATTATCGACATCGTCGCCAACCACACATCCTGGGACAGTGTCCTGATGAAGCATCCCGAGTTCTATAAGCGCGACGCCAGCGGCAAGATCACTTACCCTTACGACTGGTACGACATTGCAGCACTTAACTACAACAACAAAGAGCTGCGCCAGTACATGACAGACATGTTGAAGTACTGGATCCGTGAATTTGATCTCGACGGCTTTCGCTGCGACGTGGCGGCCGAATTGCCCACTGATTTCTGGGAAAACGTGCGTGTCGAGCTGGACCGTATCAAGCCTGACATTTTCATGCTGGCCGAGGCCCACAAAGCGGAGTTACTGGTCAAGGCATTCGACGCGGATTATTCCTGGCCGGTGCACAGCGCACTCACTGACGTTCTGCAAGGCCGCAAACCCGCGTCGGAAATTCGGGTAGCCTGGGAAGCTGAGACGAAGGAGTGGCCGCGCAACTCCCTGCACCTGCGCTTTTCAGACAATCATGACGAACGGCGGGCGATTGCGCGTTTTGGAGAACGCGGCGCGCTGGCGGCTTCCGCTTTGACGTTCACGCTCGACGGCGTTCCGCTGTTATATAACGGCATGGAAGTAGGCGATACAACCGAATCAGGGGCTCCGGCGCTGTTTGAGAAGCTACCGATCTTCTGGCCCATCGCCGATCGCCGGCCCGAGTTCCCGCGATTCTACAAACAGATTATGGCGCTCAGGCGCGAAAGCCCTGCGGCAAGACGAGGTTCGCTCGAATGGTTGCGAAACTCTGACGAAACCCGGGTGTTGACCTATTCACGACGCACAAATAACGAAGAGTTGTTGGTGGCAATCAATCTTTCAAGTCATCCCTTCTTTGGTTCAGTTGAGACGGCAGGTGCGACTGGGTACGTGGATATTACTCCTGATGTCGCGCCACCACTGCCGCCTGATGCGCCCGTACCCGAACAAACGGTTCGGAAGCGCAACGTGGGCCTTCCGGCGCTCTCGTTGGAGGCGTGGGGCTATCGCATGTTCCGGCGCCCGTTGCAGTAGAGGTCTATCGGTCCGTTTGAAGATTTGAAACTTTGTACTTTGCGCTTTGTACTTTGTGCTTTGTACTTAGAGGATCTCAGATCTGAAATTTCAGATCTCAGATCAAAGCACCAAGCACCAAGTACCAAGTACAAAGAACAAAGTACAAAGCACAAAGAACAAAATACAAAGCACAAATCCAGTATTGCTACCATATGACGCCGATGTCCACTTCCAATAAATCAGCTTCAAAATCAGATCTCATATTCGCCGCTGATTTAGGAGGGACGCACCTTCGCGCGGCCGTGGTTGGCTGCGATGGCACGATACATTACCGGCTCAAACAGCCAACACCTAAGTCCGAAAAGCCGGATGAAATCGTGCATGCCTTAGTTGCCGCTGCCCACGAAGGCGAGCGTCAAACTGCTGCGAAAGGTGGAAAGATTTCCGCAATCTCAGTCGCCGTGCCCGGAACGGTTAACATTGAGGACGGCGTGGTGGTCAAAGCACCAAACGTGCCGTGTCTTGATGGCTTTCGACTTGGGCCGGCCCTGGAGAGCGAACTTAAGTGGCCGGCAATTCTTGAGAACGATGCGAACGCCGCCGCTATAGGTGAGATGTGGCAGGGAGCCGGCCGGGGCTACAGCAGCATCGTTTGCGTAACACTGGGAACCGGCGTCGGCGGCGGCATTATTCTGTATGGACGACTCTGGCGCGGCGCGGATGGTTCAGCGGCGGAAATAGGACACCTGGGCGTTGATCCTTTTGGTGGCGTTCCTTGCGGTTGCGGAAGCCGCGGCTGTTTGGAGGTTTACTCCTCGGCCACGGCAATTGTACGAATGACGCGCGAAGCCCTGGCCAGCTATCCAGATTCGATACTTCAAACGAGCGATGATCTGACCTCGAAAGCTGTCTACGAGGCCGGAGTGAAAGGCGATACACTTGCTCTCGAAATCTTCAGGCGAATGGGTGTGTATTTAGGGATCGGCCTTGCGAGCCTGGTTAACCTGCTCAATCCGGAAATTATTGTTATTGGCGGAGGGCTGGCAAATGGCTGGGAGCTCTTTGAACAGCACATGCACCAGCAAGTGATCGAGCGAGCGTTTCAGCTTCCAGCTCGGAATCTAAAAATAATTCGTGCTGAGTGCGGTGACGACGCTGGCTTTCTCGGGGCCGCACGGCTGGCGTTTGCGGGCCAGCAACCTTTCGCAAAGGTGAAATTAGACCTTACGGCATAGAGCGTCGGAGCCGATGCATAAAACAGATGAAGGTCAGCTTTACACACTATAGTCCGGATGCACCGATTCGCTCGCGCTATCAGCAGGGTGCTGATTTCTTAGTGCACGATTTTGATTTAGGATCCGAGGAAGCTTTTTACTTGCTGAAAGAACTAAAGAATCATCGGAGCAGCCTTCGGGTTGACGCTGCTGCCTGTAGCCTTAATTTTTATATCGAGGGTGACGGCTCTCTCCGGGTGGAAATATATGGTAACAATGGGCTCTGGGCTGACTCCGAAGTTGATATTACGGTCGCCACTGAAATCTTTAGAATAGCTTTTGAGGGCGGAGAGTTCGGTGCCATCATGCCTGTCACAAATCGAGAGTGGGATGCGTACTCTGGAATCGATTGAAGGGCCCTTATTGAGTCCCCCTTTGAAGTGGGCCGGAGGCAAGCGCTGGTTGGTGCCGCAGGTCGCAACTATCTGGGAACAGCACAGCAATAAGCGCTACGTCGAACCTTTTTGTGGTGGGCTCGCAATGGCTCTCGGTCTGCAGCCGGGGCGCGCATTGCTCAACGATATTAATCCTCACCTAATCAACTTTTATTCTCAGGTTCAGCAGGGTCTAAAGGTCACGATTGAGATGGCTAATGATGAGCAACTCTTCTACGCGCACCGTGATCGGTTTAATCGAATGATCCAACAGGGCAAAAGCCAAACCCCCTCGGCGGCCCAACTCTTCTACTTCCTGAATCGCACTTGCTTCAATGGTCTTTGTCGTTTCAATCAGAGTGGCGAATTCAATGTGCCCTTCGGAACCTACAAGAAGATCAACTACGTTACAGATTTCCATCAGTACCAGACACTCCTTGCAAGCTGGAAGTTTACGAGCAGAGATCTCGAAGCGATTCCGCTCCAAAGAGATGACTTCATCTACGCAGATCCGCCGTACGACGTCGAGTTCACCACTTATAGCGCCGGCGGTTTCTCCTGGGAAGACCAGGTGCGCACTGCGGAGTTGTTGGCCGCGCACCCGGGTCCGTTAGTGTTGTCAAACCAGGCCACTCCGCGAATTGTGAGTCTTTATGAGAAACTCGGGTTCACTCTCAGCTATTTGGAAGCGCCACGCCGGATCAGTTGTACCGGAGATCGCACGACCGCAAGAGAGGTACTGGCAGTCAAAGGCTTGTGAATCTATCTATGAAAAAACTGCTCCCCTACTGTTTTTGAGCAAAGTTTTGAAGAAAGAACGATCCACGAAATCACACGAACTAGCACGAAATTGCCTTTGGTGTCGTTTCGTGGATTTTCGTGGATCTGGTTTTTTTGGTGCGGCTAACAATCCTTGTAATGACTTGGGAGGTAATGATGGGCTCTCTTTTCTTTAACCTTATGCGATTCACATGTGCACTTGTGTTGTTCGGCACCACGGTGTTCGCACAGGACGCCGCATCCAGGAAAGCTCTACACGATCTATTCAATCGTGAGTGGGAATATCAAATGGAACGGAGCCCGACCCGGGCCTCGCAGCTAGGCGATCGCCGCTGGAATGACCGTTGGCCCGATGTCGGCCTTGAGTCGATCAAGAAGGACCACGATCACGATCGGGCGACACTGGAGCAACTGGCAAAAATTGACCGCAGCAAGCTCTCGTCCCAGGATCAGTTGAACTACGATCTGTTCAAGAAGAACTACGAGACGGGCATTGAGGAGTTCAAATTCCAGTGGTATCTGGCGCCGCTCAACCAACGCGGCGGCATCCAATCTGGGAATGAGCTTGCCGATTCATTGCGATTTCAGACGGTCAAAGATTATGAGGACTGGATCGCGCGCCTCAAGAGCTTCCCCACCTACATGGATCAGACGATGGCCTTGATGCGCGAGGGCATTAAGGCGCGGGTGCTACTGCCAAAAGTGATCATGAACCGCGTTCCCGCGCAGATCGATAAGCAAATCGTAGCCAATCCGGATCAGAGCCTCTATTACAAACCGTTCAAACAATTTCCTTCGAGCATTCCTGGTAACGAGCAGGAACGACTGATGCGCGAAGCGATCAACGCGATCTCGGCAAACATCATTCCCTCTTACATAAAATTCAAACGGTTCTTCGTCGAAGAGTATTTGCGCGCGTCCTTCGATGAGGTCGGCGCTTGGCAAATGCCGCAGGGCGAGGAAATGTATGCCTTCTTCACCCGAAAATACACGACGACAAAAGTTACTCCGCGGGAGGTGCACGAAAAGGGACTGAGTGAGGTGCGCCGCATTCGCGAAGAAATGCAAAAGGTAATGAACCAGGTCGGTTTCAAGGGAACGCTGCAGGAGTTCTTCACTTTTCTCAGAACTGACAGAAGGTTCTACTACGCTACGCCGGAAGAGCTTCTGGTTGCATATGAGGCAATTTCCAAAAGAATTGATCCTCATCTCGTCAAGATATTCAAGACTCTGCCTCGCATGCCGTACGGGGTTGAAGTTATACCTTCGGCGATTGCTCCCGACACGACCACGGCTTACTACCGTCAGCCCGCCGCAGACGGTTCGCGGGCAGGTACTTACTTTGTGAATCTTTACAAGCCGGAGTCCCGTCCCAAGTGGGAGATGATGGCGCTTTCCCTTCACGAAGCGGTTCCCGGTCATCACCTGCAAATCGCTCTGGCCCAGGAGCAAGGGGACATTCCCAACTTCCGGCGCTATGGCGGCTACACCGCGTTCGTTGAGGGGTGGGGTCTGTATGCCGAGTCGCTAGGTGAGGATATGAAGCTTTACGACGACCCTTACTCGAAGTTTGGACAGCTTACCTACGAGATGTGGCGGGCAGTTCGTCTCGTCGTCGATACCGGCATTCACCAGATGCGCTGGACGCGAAAACAAGCGATCGATTATTTCATGGAGAATGCCGCTAAGCAGGAGCTGGACATTATCAACGAGATCGATCGTTACATTGCCTGGCCCGGTCAGGCCCTCGCATACAAGACTGGCGAGTTGAAGATCAAGGAGTTGCGCGCGCGCGCGAGCAATGAATTGGGGACGAGGTTCGATATCCGCGAGTTTCATGACGTAGTGCTGGGTTCAGGCGCCGTGCCGCTGGATGTGCTGGAGCGAAACGTTGTTCAGTGGATTGCTGTGAAGAAAACGAAGTCATAGGTTCGCAACCCATCCCGTAGGGATGGAATGTTTATAGACCGCTGGTTTTACGGTTATAGCCCCAACTCCGTAGGAGTGAAATCTTCCGACCGGTGGGTAACGCAACGGACATTTTTCGCTCCTTCGGAGCTTTCAGACTTTTTTGGTAACAGGAGTCTAAAACATTCGCATCCCTAACGGGATTCTGGAGTAAGAGACTTGTTATTGATTAAATGTATAGACTCAGCACGCGACATTGGAACTTACCGCAAGAAACCCTTTACCCGAATCAATTTCTTCGAGCTGGAGCGAGGATTAACTGAGAGCGGGGGTAAACCGCCCTTCCTAACCTCGAGATTATTTATCTTGGATGGTTCTGAGAAAACATTCTGGCTGCCAAAGCTTGTTTACGCTGGAAATCACTTCCAAAGTGGCCTCGCTTTGGTATCTGACCACAACGGTAAAATCGACAGTCTCGCTCCGAATGATAAATCGGAGAAGCCTGTACTCCTCAAGAACCGCGCGATGCTTCCCGGTCTGATCAATGCCCACTCGCATGCCTTTCAACGTGTAATCCGCGGACGCACCGAATATCGCACCGGCAACGAAAAGGATAGTTTCTGGACCTGGCGTGAAATGATGTACAGCGCCGCCACCAGACTCACCCCGGAAGACATTTACGATGCCTCACGTATGGCTTTCCTGGAGATGGCCCTCAGCGGCATCACCGCAGTGGGAGAGTTTCATTACCTTCACAACCAACCGGACGGCACTCCCTACGATGATCCGAATCTGCTCGCTAAAGAGGTAGTTCGAGCCGCGCGCGACGTGGGTTTGCGCATTGCTTTGTTGCGGGTCGCCTATGCACGCTCGGGTTTCCAGAGTGAATCAAACCCGCGCCAGGCTCGCTTCATTGAAGCGGATGCGGACGTCTACCTGGATCACGTCACCAAACTCCAAAAGGATCTCGACGAGATGGCGGAGCAGGCATGGGTTGGAGTAGCTCCCCACAGTGTGCGCGCCACGCCGCTGAATTACCTGAAACAAGTGGTGAGCTTCGGCAACGAGCAACGACTGCCGATTCACATGCACGTAGCTGAGCAGCCGGCGGAAGTCACCGCCTGTATTGAAGAGTATGGCCGATCGCCCGTTGCCCTGCTGGAGACGGAAGGTCTGCTGAGCGAGAGCTTCACCGGAGTGCATGTAATCCATATCACGCCCAAAGCCGCGGGCATGCTGGGCCAGGCGCGCGCCATGGTCTGCGCTTGTCCCACCACCGAGCGAAATCTTGGTGATGGAATCGTCCCCGTGGATACATTGTTCCGAGAAAACGTTTGCGTTTCATTGGGCACAGATAGTCAGATACAAATTGATCTGTTGGAAGACGCTCGGGAACTCGAATATCACTTAAGACTGCAAAAGATGGAACGCATCGTTCTGGCTTCAGGAAGAGACAGCCCCGGACAGTCCGATCTGGCATCCCGACTTCTTGATTGCGCCACTATCAATGGCGCTCAGAGCATTAGCGCGCCTGGTGGCGAACTGGAACCCGGACGGCCTGCAGATTTCTTTACAGTTGATCTTAACGACCCTTCAATAGCCGGATCATCTCCGGATGATCTTCTGTCCGGCATTGTCTTCTCACTTTCGAGAACTGCGGTGAGAGACGTAGTAGTAGGCGGCAAGAGAATTGTTGAAGATGGGCGACACGCTGCCCAGGATGAAATCGTCGGGAAATTCTGTGCCTTGCAGAAGAAGCTTTGGAGTTGACATGAGCGTCGAAATCGAGCGAGTCGACGCCGGTTCGTCGGCCAAGCTCAAAGAGTTATTACAAGAAGGCAGCCGACCTTTTCTGGTTAAGGACAGCGTGGACGCGCGGATTCGCGAAACCTTTTGGACCCCGTTCGGCCTGCGCTCTCTGATTGGCGCCAGGGAAGTCCTGCTCACTCGTTCGGACGGTGCTACATTCGATTACACTGAGCACGGCGTGCCGCAGTACTCGAACGTTCTGCTTCCATTCGGTGAGGCGATGGATTTGATAGAGTCCTCGAGGGCACCTGGTCCCTGTTACTACCTTAGGCGGAACCTCCTGACAGAACTCGGAGTAGGTAATGAAGCGACTCTGCCAGGCGCCTTCGTGTTGACACGCGAGACGAAAAAAAGTGAACGCCTTTGGGTAAGTTCACCAGGCTCCGTCACACCTCTCCATTACGATACAAGAAACAATTTGCTCGCGCAGATGCACGGAAGCAAGGTAGTGACTTTGTTTCCATCGTCCGAACATGAACGCATGTATCCGATGGAATTCACCGGGACCCACCTCCTCAGCCACGTTGACCCTGAGACCGTCGATGAGAGTCGCTTCCCGAATTTTCCCTGCGATTCGCAGATCACGGTTGAGTTTCATCCTGGCGACACGCTGTTCATTCCGCCTTTCTGGTGGCACCACGTCCGCTCGCTCGATTTGTCTATCTCCGTTAATGTGTTCTGGCAACTACGTTCCGAACAATTCCTCGTGCCTAACTCGATCGAATATTTGCGGGTTAGGTACAAGAAGAATGGACTCTCAGATCTGTTCACAGAAGACGCGGAGCCGAAGCGACTGCGCTTCGCCAAGTTGGCGGGGCGAGCTCACGAGCTAGGTCTTAACGGCGCTGCCACCATGTTTTGCGCTGCGTCCGCTCGAATGACATTGCAGGCATTGCCGCCAGCTGATAACGGCACCGAAGCTGATAAGACTATCGCCAGCAAACGTGCGCGGCTGAAGCACTTTGTTTTATTGGGCGCCTTCGCCGCCCTTCAGGGCAAGATTCCCAAGTCCCCCGCGTTGGGCGATATGGTGTCCGAAGTATTTCAATTGGCCTCAAGGAGACCGTACAGTTCTGTGTAATAGTTGTAGGGGCGTCCCGGCCGCCCCAACGCTATCCGCAAATTTCATAGATTACGCAGAAACACTTGGGCAGTAAGGCGACCGAACTCAAAAATACCTTGTGTTCAGCTTTTCTTCCCGTCCGTGAAATCGGCGTAATCTGTGGATAGTTTTGGATAAGCGTTTCGTCTCAATTAGAAACAAATGACTGTTAAAGAAACGCTCGCTGAACTAGTCAGTATTGATTCCGTCTCATCGCGGTCAAATGCGGAGATCGTCCGGCTTCTCAGCAGCCGGTGTGAGGCACTGGGCCTAAACGTGAAACGATTTCCATACGTGGACGAGAATGGGGTGGAAAAGATAAACCTGGTCGCTGTCGCCGGAGCCGATTTTTCCGATGCAACCGGTGTTGAACTCGCTCTAGTAGGACATACCGACACCGTTCCTTACGATCCAAACTGGATCGAGGCCACCACCCTTATCGAACGTGAGGGCAAGCTATTTGGGCGCGGGGCCTGCGACACGAAGGGTTTTATCGCTGCAGCTCTGATCGCCATCGAATACATCGATTTAAAACTTTTGCGCCAGCCGCTCGCGCTGATCTTCACTGCGGATGAAGAGGTGGGATTGGTGGGGGCCAAGCGACTGGCCGACACCCGCCCACTCCAAGCGCGCTACAGCATCGTCGGAGAACCTACTTCTCTGCAACCAATGCGGGCCGGGAAGGGTTACTGTCTTGCGGAGATCATCGTGCGCGGGCGTGAAGGCCATAGTGCCTACCCGGCGCTCGGCGCTTCGGCAATTTTTCGCGCCGCGCGAGTAGTCGTTCGCATTGAAAAAATTGCCGAAGAGTTGACAGCAGGGCGGCATGCGTCGTTTGACCCGCCCTTCACGACGCTTAATATTGGTGTGATTCGCGGAGGCACTGCGAAGAATGTGATTGCGGGTGAATGCCGCTTCACAGTGGAGTGGCGGCCAATCCCGGGGCAATCTTCAAATTATCTGCTCGACCTGTTGCAGATGGCCTTAAGTGAAGAAAAGAAGCTCGACGATGGCTTTGAGTGCGAAGTTATTGCCAGTCGTGCCGATTCAGGTTTCGAAATTCCCGCCGACTCAAAAATAGTTCAGCTGCTGGAGAGGATCTCAGGGAAGAAAGCAGGAACAGTTGCCTTTGGCACCGAAGCAGCTCAGATGATGGAACTCGGAGCCGAGGCTGTTGTTATGGGACCAGGTAATATCCGTGTTGCCCACCAAACAGGTGAGTTTGTGCCAATTGACGAACTTGATAGATGCGTAGAGATATTGAGGCAGGCTGTCGAGTTTTGTTGTCTGTAGCCGTGGGAAGAAACTGAACTTTCTTCCGTGCTGAGTGCTGGGATCCATTGGCTACCGAGACTGTGTGAAAACTGAATTGAAACCGTTAAGTCTGAGAACCGCGTAACACGGCGACTGACTAGAGAACCAATGACAGTATCACTCAAATACAGAACAGGAAGCGGTAGCGACCTGGGCGATGCTACAGACTCAAATGTGTTAGTGGGACTGAGACGGCCAGGTCGCTACCGCTTCCTGTTCTGTAGTTGAGTGCATACCTCAGAAGATAATGATTCGCAGGCATTATGGTTTTCACTTTTGACCCGACTCTACCGCAAATGGTTCTGTGCGTGGGTGGCTCTTTCTCGGTCTGCTTGGCTCCATGCTGTGCTGAGTGCTGGGATCCATTGGCTACTGCAAATGGTTCTGCGGGTTGAGTGGGCTCCAGGTCGGGACCTCACCCACAACCTTGCGTTAGTCTAGCTCACCGCTTAGGACACTGGATCACCCCTGGAGCACATACGTAATCGCATCTGCTAGCTTCGATCTTTAAGCCCATTGGGTTAAGCTCATTTAGAATCTCGAGGCAACCACGGTCCGATGTTGCTCCATCGGACTCTGGACAGCCGCTGCACCTATTAGAAAGATTCCTGATGTATAAGTTTCTCACGCACGTTCTTCCCGCGATAATCGCCGTCTCTATCTGGTCAGGCTGCGCTCATGCGCAAAGTCATAACCGTCCATTAACCAGCAAAGAAATCGTGAGTCTCGTTTACCAGTTGCCCCAGCACCCTGAGAAGCGCGACGAAATAATCGAGGAGATTCGCAACCGCGGTATTGGCTTCCCTTTAACTTCCGGTCTGCGCTCACTCGTTGCGACCAAAAGTGGCAACGACGCCCTGTTGCGGCGGACGCTGGAAGAGGCGGAGAGGCGGCGCACCAATCCGACGGCTTCTGCCCTTCCCACTGAGGGGGAAGCTAACGAATTGCTGGCCCGCACTCGGGAGGCGACGCTGGCCGCTGCAGAAGCGATGCCGGACTTTATTGTTAAGCAACTTATTAGGCGCACTGCCGCCTACGGAAACACCAACAACTGGATCCCCTTGGATAATTTGAGCATCGCCGTGAGTTACCGTGCTAACGTCGGCGAAGAATATAAGGTTCTCACTGTTAATGGTATGCCGCAGGAGGCTAAAGAAAGCAGGGACTACGGCAAGTATGTAGGCGGAGCCAGCTCCAGTGGAGTCGAATACATTTCGTCGTTGGCGGACATCTTCAGACCAAAGTCCAAAACGACCTTTAGGCCGGTCGACACCGATCTACTCCAGACCAGACGCACGATTGTTTATGAATACGAAGTAAAGCTTCCTTATTCTACCCTCACACTGAGCGATAGAACTGTGACCGCGAATGCTGGTTCGAGAGGGCGGATTTGGATCGACCGAGAAACCAGTCGTGTTCTCCGCTTCGAACAGATAGCTACTGAGATCCCCTCAGACTTTCCCATTACCGCGGCCAGCACTTTAATCGATTACGACTGGGTGACCATCGGAGAGAATAAGTTTGTGTTACCCACTCGCTCCGAGGTCTTAATCACCGCGATCAATAAGAGACAAGTGGTGCAGAGTCGGAATGAGATCCGCTTCCGGGGCTATCAGAAATATGGCGCCGAACTTAAGGTCATCGATGAGATCGATGAAAAAGACTTTCCGCCTGAGCCCACCCCTCAGCCCAATTAGGAGCCAATCAACCCACAGGGGCATCGCCACCGGACGACGCAGTAAGTTCCTGCTCGGGTTGAGTGCTGGGATCCATGGGCTACCGCAAATGGTTCTGTGGGTTGGGTGCTCCAGGACGGGTTGAGTGGCTCCAGGCTGTGGGTTGAGTGACCCCTGTTGGGGGCTGAGTGCTGGGATCCATTGGCTACCGAGACCGTGTGGAAACTAAATTGAAACCGTTAAGTCTGAGAACCGCGGCGACTGACTAAAGAACCAATGACAGTGGCACTCAACTACAGAACAGGAAGCGGTAGCGACCTGGCCGATGCTGCAGACTCAAATGTGTTAGTGGTACTGAGACGGCCAGGTCGCTACCGCTTCCTGTTCTGTAGTTGAGTGCATACCTCAGAAGATAATGATTCGCAGGCATTATGGTTTTTACTTTGACCCGACGCTACCGCAAATGTTTCTGTGTGTTGGGTAGCTCTTACCAGGGTTCAGTGATTCCTGCTGGTGTTGAGTGCTGCTATCCGTAAATGGTTCTGTGGGTTGTCCCTCCACATACCGTAGACATCTGTACACATAGGCCAATCCGATCTGTTCTACCTAAGCCACATGCAAGACTGCTTGCAGCGGCGGTTTTAACGGAATCTTTGCCATTCTTCAATTGTGTGGTTAAGGAACTCGGAGGTATGCCGGTTGCTTGTCATGTGAGGAGGTAAGGAGGCCTCCCCCAATGAAGCCCACAGTATTAATAGTTGATGATGACGAGGCGATCACGCAGCAGCTCTTCTGGACGCTATGCGACGATTACGAAGTCGTGACAGCCAATGATCTGCAAACTGCTGCGCGCCGGGCCAAAATCTACGAACCGGATGTGGCCATACTCGATCTCCATTTTCCGCCCTCCCTTGACTCTCCTGACGTCGGCTTGCGAATTCTTGATTACATTAAGACTCACGTTCCGCAGTCGAAAGTTGTGGTCATCACTTCCGCCACCGACATTGAGTGCCAAAAAGCCTGCTACGCCCGCGGGGCTGATGAGTTTTTCGACAAGCCTTTCGATACCGAGAAGTTACTCTCCACCATGCGCCGCCTGGCACCTCTACGCCAGCTAGATTTTGGCTAGAGCGTTTCCGCAAGCTCGAATGATGTCCAGTCAGAAAGAGTTCATTTGTCATATGTCATTTGACATTATTTGACATCTCTCATTTGTCATTGCAAGAAGGCCTCTAATTACGTTGCGTGAAGCGCATACTCAGAGGTTCAGAGAGGCTGACTTGTCCACATAACTCCTGCGATGACAAATGAGGAATGTCAAATGAGATATGAAAAATGATCCCCTGACCTCTCTCGCCAAGCAGCCTGCGCCCTAACCAATATTCCACCTTTTCCCTGCTACTGACTTCTATCTATCCGTCTGCGATAATGACTCATCCTGAAAGTTTTGCTTTGGTGGCTTCATTGGCGTTGAGGCCTGATGTTTCTGTATCAGGTTAATAGCGTCGGTGCTCGAATCCTTGACCATGAGTGATGTGATGGAAAGAGTGCGGGGAGTGCGCGAATTGCCTCTCTTCCCTTTGCCGGTCGTATTATTCCCGGGTGTACCTCTGCCATTGCACATCTTTGAGCCGCGCTATCGGAAGATGCTTGATGACATACGCGTGGGTAATAATCTCTTTGGCCTTTCTTACTTCGACTCGAGTGCTTCAGATACTGACTCGCCCCCGACTGGGCACGTTGGCTGTGTAGCAGAAGTTACGGAAACCCAGTCGTTGCCCGATGGGCGCTCCAATATCCTGACAATTGGCCTGATCAGGTACCGGGTCGAAGATTATGTTCAGCGTGGGGATCCATACCTGGTAGCGAAGGTCAGCTTCTTTGAGGATGAGGAAGAGTCCGATGAGCAATTGAATCAAAGCTCACAGGATGTAGCCGAAACTTTTACACGTATCGCCCGGGCTGTAAGAATCATTAACGACGAGCGCGCGACGTTACCTGATATTTCTGATACGGAGCCGCAGCGTCTTTCCTTCCTGGTAGCCGCCGCGATGGAGATTGAGGTTGAGTTGAAACAGGAACTACTGGAGGTTCGCTTTACCTCCGAACGCTTGCAAAGACTGAGTGACATGCTTGGGCGCTCGGTGACGAGTTATGAAGAGCGCGCGCGCATCCATGAACTCGCCAAAGGAAATGGACACGGCGGCACGAAGATTGAAATCCCGTGACGCAGATCGACTACGTTAATGAGCAATCAGTCACAAGCTTTTGGTGCAGAAGAGCACCGAAATGAAACAAGTCAGATAGAGGTCCGCGTACTCTTCTTCGGAGCTGCGCGAGACGCTGTGGGCCAGGCTGAAATCGTGTTCTCCCTCAGCACTCACACTAATGCCGGGTCTGCCTTTGATCAGGTCCTGGCTGCCTTTCCGGACCTACGTCGCTTTGGACGTTCCCTACTTTTTGCGGTTAACGAAGAGTACGCGCAGCCCGATCGAGAAGTGCGTTCTGGAGATGAGCTGGCGGTGTTTCCATCGGTCAGCGGCGGCTGCGGGCCGGAGGCCGACACGGGGATACAGGGAGAGGGGGAGACGCGGCGACGCGGCGACGCGGCGAAACAGAATGGGACCGACGACGGCTCTCCCACCTTAACGGCGAAAACCCCACCGGCAGGAACGAATACCTGCGATTTTTTTGAATTGACCACCGCGCCAATCGATGTCGGAGCGGTTGCGCGCAGAGTTGTTCTGCCCGAATGCGGAGCAACGGTCACGCTTGATGGTTATGCGCGCGGATGGACAAAAGGTAGGAGAACCCTGCATCTGGTTTACGAAGCTTACCCATCGATGGCGTTGCGCGAAATGCAGCGCCTCGGCCACGAAGCTCGCGATCGCTTTGACATCGCCCACATCGGGATTGCTCATCGAACCGGCAGACTGGAGATCGGCGAGACGAGTGTGGTGATAGCTGTGAGTGCGCCTCACCGCCGCGCGGCATTCGAAGCGTGCGAATGGGCGATCCGGGAATTGAAGCGGACTGTGCCAATCTGGAAGAAGGAAGTGTTCGAGGACGGTTCAGTGTGGGTCGAAGGCTCCGGAGAGATTGAGTAGCGCCAGGATGCAGGGGAAGGATCATTTATCATTCGTCATTTGACAGTTTTCAGTTGTCATTTCCCGATCTCTTTCGTGGTGATTCGACGGATAGTCCACGAAATCACACGAACGAACACGAAACGAACTCTGAAAATGACAACTGAAACTGTCAAATGACAAATGATAAATGCTTCTTCGTGCCTCCTGCTCTCTGCTCCCTGCCTTCTTCCTAATTAGCCGGCGTCTCTTCAGCCTCTATTTCCGCTGCCGCCTCAACCAGCGAAGCGCTCGTAACCTTGTCGCCTGCATCGGTCTTAATCAGACGCACACCCTGGGCACTCCGTCCTGTTTTGCGAATGTAGTTCGCCTCGAGGCGAATCAGCTTGGCCTGCTGCGTAATAATCATGATCTCCGAGTCGTCCTCAACCGGGAAGACAGCCACCACCTTGCCTGTCTTCTCAGTGGTCTTCATATTGATGACGCCCTTGCCGCCTCGGGACTGCAACCGGTAAGTCGTGATGGGAGTCTGCTTCCCGTAGCCCAGTTCAGACACGGACAGCATTCTTTCAGTGTCGTCGGCAGAGACCGGGCATACTGAAACAACAAAGTCGTCCGGGCGCAAATCGATGCCCCGCACACCACGCGTCGCCCGGCCCATGGGCCTTACTTTCTTTTCATCAAAGCGAATAGCCAGGCCGTTATGGGTGGCAATAAAAATTCGTTTAGTCCCGTCAGTTAACACCACATCAAGCAACTCATCGCCTTGATCGACATTAATCGCGATGATCCCGTTCGTGCGGATGTTCTGAAAATTGTCGAGCGACGTTTTCTTGATCACACCCTTGCGCGTCACCATCACCACATGCCGTCCGGCGGAAAACTCACGTACCGGCACGACCCCGGCAAGCTTACGATCTGATGGGATGTTAATCAGATTCACGACGGCTTTACCTCGGGCTGAGGCCGCGGCATCGGGAACTTCGTGGACCTTGAGTTTATAAACCATACCATCGTCGGTGAAAACCATCAGGTAAGCATGAGTTGACGCAATGAAAAGGTGCTCAACAAAGTCGTCGTTCTTCGCCGAAGCCCCGAATCTCCCTTTGCCACCACGGCCCTGGCGCTGATAGGTGGTGATTGGGGTGCGCTTGATGTAGCCGCTATTGGTAACTGTAATGGCCACGTCCTCGTCGGCAATCAAGTCTTCGATGGAGAATTCAGCGCCCTCGTCGATGATTTCTGTTCGCCGCGCGTCCCCAAACTCCTTCTTGATCACTTCGAGTTCATCGCTGATTACGCTACGCAGGGCACTTTCATTCGCCAGAATATTTTCCAGCTCAGCGATGTGTTTGATTATTCCTTCATACTCATCCGTGATCTTCTGTCGTTCAAGGGCTGAAAGACGGCGCAACTGCAGGTCTAAGATCGCCTGTGCCTGAATTTCGGAGAAGCTAAGTTGTTCCATCGTCTTCTGCAGCTTATTAAGATAGGTCTTCAGCGGTGAATCAGAGGGAGCGCCCTTCCAGGTTTTCACTTCGCTCATCGTGCTCATAACGCCAGTTAGCCACTGGCGCGCTTCATCAACTGAGCGCGAGTTACGAATGAGGGTGACGATGTAATCAAGGGCGTCGATCGCTTTCGTCAGTCCTTCCAGAATATGCGCGCGCGCCTTGGCCTTTCTCAGCTCATACTCCGTGCGCCGGCGCACCACCTCGCGACGGAACTCGACAAAGCATTCGAGCATCTGCTTTAGATTGAGAACTCGTGGCTGCCCATTGACGATGGCCAGATTGATCACACCAAACGATGACTGCATCGGTGTTAGCTTAAAGAGTTTATTAAGGACAACTTGCGGCACGGCATCGCGTTTGAGTTCGACGACGATACGCATGCCGCTGCGATCGGATTCGTCTCGCAGGTCTGAAATGCCCTCCAGCTTCTTTTCGTTGCTCAACTCCGCGATCCGCTCGATCAAGCGGGCCTTGTTGACCTGGAAGGGAATCTCCGTGATCACGATCGCATCACGCTCCTGGGTCCCGCGTCCGATGCGATCGATGCCAGCTTTGGCGCGCAACTGCAAAATTCCACGCCCTTCGAGATACGAACTCTTGATCTCTTCCCGTCCGTAAATGTATCCCCCTGTGGGAAAGTCGGGACCGGTCACGATCTTCGTCAGATCTGTAATGGGAATTTCAGGGTCTTTGAGCAGAGCGAGCGTGGCCGAGACAATTTCCGTCAAATTGTGGGGCGGAATCTTTGTTGCCATTCCTACGGCGATTCCGTCTGACCCATTGATCAGTAGATTCGGTATGCGGGCCGGCACCACTTTGGGCTCGCTCAGAGACTCGTCGTAGTTGGGCTGAAAATCGACAGTCTCCTTTTCGATGTCCGCCAGTATCTCGTTAGTGATCCGCGCCATGCGGACTTCCGTATAGCGCATTGCCGCCGCCGCATCTCCATCAACCGAACCAAAGTTCCCCTGGCCGTCGATTAGCGGATAACGCATCGAGAAATCTTGAGCGAGCCTGACGATTGTGTCGTAAACCGGAAGGTCACCGTGGGGATGGTATTTACCGATCACATCACCGACGACACGAGCGCTTTTCTTGTAAGCCTTGTTGTAGGTATTGCCTAATTCGTGCATCGCCCAGAGCACGCGCCGGTGCACAGGCTTAAGTCCGTCGCGAACATCGGGCAGCGCGCGGCCAATGATCACCGACATTGCATAGTCGAGATAAGATCGCCGCATCTCGTCTTCGATATTTATATGGTTGCGTTCAGAGGTTTCCATCCTATTGACCTTTCACAGTACAATCCGCCCTTTGCTTGAATCGAATGCCCAGGCGAAGAAACGCCGGCGACTGCACTTAAAGTGCAGCCGTTAACGAACATTCATTAAGCGCTTGATTCAATCTTTCCGGTGCTCGTCGAGACAGGAATTACGTGACTTAAGAGTACGTGCTATTGTAGCCGGAAAGGCTCATTTTGGCAAACCGGGAGAGACGGATAAAGCCCAATGGAATCAACAGCTTCGGTGTCACGTCACCCTTGAAATTCAACCTGTAAAACGCGGCAGACGCGGCGGGATTTTGGTGAAGTTGGGCCCCCTTGCTCAGTCCGACCTAAGATGAGCGACGAAAAGACCCCGAGACGAATTCGCGAACGCCTGGAACTTCGGCTGCCGGTACGTGTGCAATGTCGCGAAACTCCTGACTTTGAGTGGGTGGAGATGACTCGTCTCATCGACGTCACTCCCTTCGGTGCGGGGTTTACTCTTAAGCATCCCATCGAGAAGGGCCGACTCCTCCACATGACGATTCCTATGCCGCGACAGTTGCGAGTGTTTGATCATATCGAGGACCAATATAAAGTTTGGGCTCTGGTGCGTTATGTTAGACCGTTGCCAGCGGAGGCTGATAAGGAGCCAGTGTTTGAAGTAGGCGTAGCGTTCGTGGGAAAACGGGCTCCCAAAAGTTTTCAAGAGGATCCCGCGAAGCGATACGAAGTTGCCAGCTCGCCGACGGAGATGGGGCTCGCCGAAGACTCTGATCAGATGCTCAGACCTTTGCCTTCCGCTTCCCAACGAGAGTTTACCCGTCACAGCATTCCAGTGGACATCGTGCTGGAAATCCTGGACGAAAAGGGCTTAGTCGCCCAATCCGAGAACACCGTAACCGAAAACATTAGCCCGAAAGGTGCGACGCTCTTTACCAGCTTGGCTATCCTGGAGGGTCGCTTCGTTCGACTACACAGCCAACAATACCAGGTCACAGTCTTTGCAGCCGTGCGCTCGTCTAGTAAGGGGGCAGACGGAGTTAGAAGGATTCATGTGGAGTTTATTGATCGCCAATGGCCACTCTAATGTTTATCGCTCGCGAAATCCTTCTAGTTGAAATCGACCGGCGCTTTTTCTTTCCCGATTGCAATGCCAGGGAGTGACAAACAATCCGAAAGACGAATTCGCGAACGGTTAGGACTCAAGCTCCCAGTACGTGTGCACTGTCGCGAAACGGCTGACTTTGAGTGGGTGGAAATCACTCGTCTCATCGATGTCACGCCGTTCGGAGCCGGATTTACGCTGAACCATCCATGTGAGAAGGGCCGCTTGCTCCACATGACGATTCCTATGCCACGACAGTTGCGCGTGTTTGATCACGTCGAGGACCAGTATAGAGTTTGGGCGTTGGTGCGTTATGTGGCACCGCGCCCGGCTGAAGGCGAAAATGCGACGGTGTTCCATGTCGGCGTGGCGTTCGTTGGAAAACGACCCCCAAAAAGTTATCAGGAGGATCCGGCGACGAGATACGATATTGCGGCCTCGGCAATGGAGACTGCCCTCGCCGATGACCCTGATCAAATGCTCAGGGGCTTTCCCACACCCGGCCATCGAGAGTACACGCGTCACAACATGGCAGTGGACATCCTGCTGGAAACCTTGGACGAAAATAGCGTTGTAGCCCAGTCCGAGAACACGGTAACTGAGAACATTAGCGTGCGTGGCGCGATGCTCTTCACAAGTCTGGATATCTCCAAGGGTCGCTTTGTTCGCCTGACCAGTCAACAATATAACTTGACCCTCTTTGCCACCGTACGGTCGTGTGCCAAGGGCGCGGACGGGTTTATAAGGATTCATGTGGAGTTTATTGATCGCGAATGGCCACTCTAATGTTTATCCCACGCGAAATCCTTCTGGTTGAGATTGACCGCCGTTGTTTCTTTCCCGATTGCAATGCCAGAACACTGGTAGGATTGACGAAGCAGGAAGCCCGCGAGTATCACGGTTTTGAATGCCGCGTCTGCAAGCGGTGGAATGATGACAACCTGAGCGACAAGGACGTTCCGGATGAGTGGAGCCCCACCGAAAAACCGATCAATTGACGTCGATAAGCCTTTGACCCGGCATAGGAATCATTTGAACGACTCAGTTACTATTACGCGCGAAAGATCTACCGGGCGAATGAAGCCCTCGGGATTCGTCCTCCCGCAATGGGCCATCAATTCGATGCGTCCCGCTTTCAGACTCATTGGTCACACTTTCTGGGACCTCAAACTCAACGGCACCAAAAACATTCCCACAGCAGGCGGATTGATCATCGCCTCAAATCATCAGTCCTATCTAGACCCCTTCGCGATCTCCGTTCCCATCAAGCGGGCAATACGTTTCCTGGCCTGGAGCGAGGTCCTGAACTGGCCGGTTGCAGGTAAAGTGATGAGGGTGCTGGGAGCCTGGCCTTTGCACCTCGAAGGTAGTGATCCGGCCGCCATTCGCCGATCGCATCAATGGCTACGAGAGGGTGGCGCAGTCATGATCTTTCCAGAAGGTGGACGGGGACAGCCCGATGGTTCAATGATTAGGTTCAAAGCAGGCGCGGTGCGGATCGCTTTGGAAGCCAGAGTTCCTATTCTCCCGGTAACGATTCGCGGTGCCCAAAGTGTCTGGCCTCGAGGACGTCTGGTCCCGGGCATGGGCCAGATCGAAATAACCTATCATCCCCTTTTTTATCCACAGCAACAGCCAGAGGAAGACGCTCGCGGGTGCGCTCGCCGCGAGACAGAGCAACTGGCTGCGATCATTCGCTCCGCACTCAGTCAAGCGGCGCTCGTTTAGTTGAATTCTTTTTCGTGAAGGTTTCGTGTGATTTCGTGGATCGTACGTCACGGTGGAGGAAAGGACGATCCACGAAATCACACGAAACTTCACGAATTCTCTCATTCATGAAACACTCTTCATTGCATTCTTATTTTCAGCTACCCAAGACACTCATCATTGCTTCATGAACAAGGCCGTTGCTGGCAAGAACCTTTAAAGTGTAAATATCCAACGGTTGATTCTGGTAATCAGTGACACGTCCTCCCGCCTCTTCTATTAACAGAATCCCGGCAGCGACATCCCAAGGGTTCAAACCATCTTCCCAAAAACCGTCGAAACGACCGCAAGCGACGTATGCCAGATCGAGTGCTGCTGAGCCATCGCGGCGCACTGCCTGGGCCTGCAGCGTGAAGTTGGTAAAGTCGCGAGCGAAGTTTGGGCGTTCACGCACATTGTATGGGAAACCGGTGCAGAGCATCGCGTTGTTCAGATCCTGCACTTCGGAAACGCGAATGGGGCGCTCGTTTAAGGTCGCACCCCGATCACGCTCGGCAGCGAACATTTCATCTCGCATGGGGTCATACACCACGCCGATTTCAACTCTCCCGGCCCGTTCAATACCGATAGAAACACAAAAACAGGGATAGCCGTGGGCGTAGTTGGTGGTGCCGTCAAGCGGATCGACGATCCATTTCCACTCGCTCTCACCTGCAATCGAGGTTATTCCATCCGAGGCACCGGACTCCTCAGCGAGGATGGAGTGGCGGGGATAGTGCGATCTTATGCGGTCAATGATCAACTCCTCCGCCGCAAGATCGGCCTCCGTAACTAGATCGATAGTGCCCTTGTTTGTGATTTGCGCACGCCCGAGGCGATCAATGAGAACGCCGCCGGCCTCGCGAGCTATTTGAATTGCGAAGTTAAGCAACTAGGACTCTCCGGTGCTACCGGTTATTTTGGTGGCGCAAGATGGTGCGCTGTTAGTCTGAGAATCTCGTTTATCTGCCGATCCCAGTACGGCCAATTATGACTTCCAGGCAGCTGCCGATACTCGTGCGGAATCTTGCGTTCAACCAGCAGTCCAGCGAAATCGCGGCTGTTCTTGAAGAGGAAATCATCAGTGCCACAGTCGAGGTAGAAGTACGGAAGGGCCGCTATCCGTTCAGAGGGAACCTCTCTCACTAGCTTAAGAATATCGTTGGCGCCACGGGTCGGAGAATTCGCCGGACCAAACGTTTTCATAATTGAATCCCTGCCCGCACCGGGAGTCGTTAACTCTTTTTCCGTCCACGATGCCGCGTCTAGAGCCCCGCTCATGGACGCCACCAGGGCAAACATCTCCGGGTACTTTATCCCAAACTTAAAGGCCCCGTAGCCTCCCATTGACAGACCTGCCACCGCGCGTCCGCCACGTTCCTGGCTGACACGAAAGCGTTTTTCGACATCGGGGATGAGTTCCCGGAGAATGTAGGACTCGTATTTGTCCGTCGGGACCGTAGCACTGTCCGTATACCAACCATTGCCACCCTCAACCATGACAATGAACAGATCATAATGAGTGGCGTACAAAACGATGCTTGTTCGATCGATCCAGTTTGAGCTCTGGCCAGTCAGGCCGTGAAGAAGGTAAAGAACGGGAAATCGCTTTTCCAGTTTGCCGGCGCTCTGATATGCGACCGGATACAGAATGCGATAATTTATCGTCCTACCCAGCAACGCGCTTTTTAACTCAATCTGCGTAACCGGTGGATCTCGCTGGGCGGAGACTGTGACCGGGATTAGCAGTACAAGAAATAGCAGGGTCCGGAGAAAGTTTTTGGTCAAGTTTTTGTCATCTCCACTGGCCAACGGCCAATTGGCGACCATTAATTATTTAAAAGTCCAACAGAGGTAGCACAAGGTGCTGGAACAGAATCAGGAGCGATAGCAACCGCATTCAATAACGAGTCCCTCAACAACCGAACTATCTATGAGATTCCCTAGAAACTAACAAAGCCTCGCAGATTGGTTCTATGCCTCTTGGTCTTGGTGCGGGTTGAGTGCGGTCGCTACCGCTCCCGGTTCCGTATGAAGGCTGCGCTGCTTTTACCCAGTTGGTCGGCTGTTGTTACTAGTAAACCGTTCAAGGGCACCTTAAAACCAATCGGCAATTGGCAATCCGCATCACTCGGTCATCATCGGTATCTTGAGTCCTTTGTCACGCGCGGTAGCTCCCGCCTTGTCGTAGCCCGCATCGACGTGGCGAGCGACACCAATACCCGGATCGTTTGTGAGCACGCGATTAAGACGTTTTGCGGCTTCGTCAGTGCCATCGGCAACAGAGACCTGCCCCGCGTGCAGTGAATAGCCAATGCCGACGCCACCACCATGGTGGAAAGAAACCCAACTCGCACCGCTCGCCGTGTTTAGTAAGGCATTTAGAATCGGCCAGTCGGCGATGGCATCCGACCCATCCTTCATTGCCTCTGTTTCGCGAAACGGTGAAGCCACTGAACCGGTGTCGAGGTGATCGCGGCCGATGGCGATGGGAGCTTTCAAGTCGCCGCGCCTCACCATATCGTTGATAGCCTCGCCCATCTCTGCTCGTTCACCATAACCGAGCCAGCAGATACGCGCAGGCAATCCCTGAAACTGAACTCGGTCGCGCGCCAGACGGAGCCAGCGATTCAGCGTGACATCCTCCGGAAACAATTCCAGTGCGAGATCATCCGTTTTCCGGATGTCGCTCGCGTCGCCTGAGAGCGCCACCCAGCGAAACGGGCCTTTGCCTTCGCAAAAAAGCGGCCGAATGTATTCGGGCACGAACCCCGGGATTTCAAAGGCATCTTTGCAGCCGGCATCAAATGCTTGCTTGCGAATGTTATTGCCGTAGTCGAAGACGACCGCGCCGGCCCGTTTCAAGGCCAGCATCGCTTCCACGTGGCTGGCCATCGACTGCATGGATCGCTGCACGTAAGCCCTGGCGTCCTGGCCACGAAGTTCAGCAGCTTCCTCAAGTGTTACACCGACGGGCACATAACCGTTCAACGGATCGTGCGCACTGGTCTGATCAGTAACCGCATCAACGCTGACCGCTCTGCGAACTATCTCAGGAAGGACATCAGCGCAGTTGCCCACGAGCCCAACTGAGACTGCCCGCTTCTGCTCACGCGCGTCCTCGCAGATGTCGAGCGCTTCGTCCAGGTCAAACGCGATGCGATCGCAGTAGCCGGTACGCACACGGCGCTCGATACGGGCGTGGTCAACATCGATTCCGAGAAACACCGCCCCGTTAAGCGTTGCCGCCAGCGGCTGGGCGCCACCCATCCCGCCCATACCCCCCGACACAATTAATCTGCCTGTTAGATCGCCGCCGAAGTGTCTATCGGCCATGGCGGCAAAGGTTTCAAACGTCCCCTGCACGATTCCCTGAGTACCGATGTAGATCCAGCTACCGGCAGTCATCTGACCGTACATCATTAATCCCTTGCGCTCGAGTTCGTGAAACTGTTCCCAGTTGGCCCAGGCGCCCACGAGATTGGAATTGGCGATCAGGACCCGCGGCGCGTACTCGTGAGTGCGAAAGACCCCGACGGGCTTTCCCGATTGCACCAGCAGTGTTTCATCGTTTTCTAATTGGTGCAGCTCGCGAACGATAGCTTCGAAAGCGGGCCAGTTGCGAGCAGCCTTTCCCGCCCCGCCATAAACAATGAGTTCATCTGGTCGCTCGGCTACGTCGGGGTCGAGGTTGTTCATCAGGCAGCGCAGGGCCGCTTCCTGATGCCAGCCTTTGCAATTAAGCTGAGCTCCACGTGGGGCCCTGATTGTTCTTGAAGACATAGATCGAAAGATGAGGTCCTGTCGCGGATCATCTGTTGCGAAGTCTACTGAGCCAACCACCGCCCTCGCGCTTGGTCAACTGCTCCAGCTCTCCGGAATCGAGCCAGACACCTCCACACTTATCGCAAGTATCAATCGAGACTTCCTCAAATTTGCTTTCTTCCAGTTTGCCATCGCATCTTGGGCACTTCATTGAAGAGGTGCCCGCTGCTTTGGCCTGCTCCGCGACCGCCATCTTTGCTCGCAGCTTCTCAATTGCCTCTTTGTTCTGACGGTGAAAGTATTCCTCTTCTAATCCCTTCCTACGATCATCAAAGTCTGCCATCTGTTTCTCCTTGGTTAAAAGATCAGTATCGAATGAAAGTAGTACCACGTTCGCACGTTTGAGTTAACAGCAAAATCAGGTGTTACGGTGATTCGCAGGTCGGGAAAGGTGTTTACCCCCGCCTGCCTCTCATTAAATACGAGCGGGGGTAAACCACCCTTCCCAACCTGCAAATTTACAACAGCGAATCAAACTCACCGCTACCGAGAGCTTGCGCCACTTTCTTAATATCATTAGACATCGAGCGATCGTGCGTCAGACGCGGAACCTGCCGGCGCACTACCTCCTGGGCTTGTTTGACGCCTCGTCCCGGAACCAGAGGAGCCCGGTAGTCAAGTGCCTCAGCCGCGGTAATCAATTCAATCGCCGTGATCAACTCAGCATTCTCTACAATCGAACGCAGCTTCGTGGCAGCTGTCATGCCCATTGAAACGTGATCTTCTTTGCCACCGTCAGTAGGAACATTGTCCACACTTGCGGGATGCGCGAGCACTTTTGCTTCGTTCAAGAGTGCGACCGCCGTTACCTGGAGCATCATGAAGCCGGAAGCGATACCGGGGTTGGACGTCAAAAACGGGGGTAGGTCCTCGTTTGTATCTGGATTTACAAGCCGATCTATCCGTCGCTCGCTAATGCTCATCAAGTCTGTAAGCGCAATTGCAGCGTAATCGAAAGCCATGGCCAATGGCGCGCCATGGAAATTACCACCGGATAAGACCTCTCCCGTCTCGGCGAACACCAGTGGATTGTCTGTGGCGCTCCCGGTCTCAATCTCAACGATCTCACGGGCATGCCCCAGGGCTCCCCGCACCGCACCATGCACTTGCGGCATGCAGCGCAAACTGTACGCATCCTGCACTCGCGGATCATTTTCCACATGTGACTTTCGAATCTCACTGTCGCGCAATAAGTCACGCAAATGAGAGGCAACCTCGCTCTGGCCTGAGTGCGGACGTGCTTGATGAATCCGCTCGTCAAAGGCTACAGGTGTCCCTCGCAGAGCTTCGAGTGTCATTGCGCCGGCAACGTCGGCAACCCGAGCGAGCCTTTCAGCACGATACAAGGCGAGACCTCCGACTGCTGCCATCGCTTGCGTACCGTTTAGTAGGGCCAGGCCTTCCTTGACTTGCAGCTCCAACGGCTGAAGACCGGCGCGTCGCAACGCCTCCGCTCCCGGTAAGCGCTCGCCCTTGTAAAAAGCTTCGCCCTCTCCAATTACCGTCAACGCCAGATGAGATAGCGGGGCCAGATCGCCGCTTGCCCCTACTGAGCCCTTTTCGGGAATGACAGGCGTAACGCCTGCCTCGAGCATAGCTATTAACGCATCGATCAGAAGTGGTCGAGCCCCACTATAACCACACGCAAGCACATTCGCTCGCAGCAGTAACATGGCTCGCGATTCGATCTCCGCAAGCGGCGGCCCGAGACCGCAGGAATGGCTACGTACCAGGTTGAGCTGCAAGGCGTGTAAGGCAGAATGTTCTATGCGGACATCGGATAGCTTTCCAAAACCGGTATTAACACCATAGACCGTGCGTCCCTCGGCTACGATTTTCTCCACGACGCGACGCGATTCCTCGGCCCGCGCACGCGCGTCCGCCGAGAGCGAAACATGTTCTCGGCCACCGGCAACTTCCGCGACTTGTTGAAGGGAGAGTCTCTGGCCGTTCAGTTCAAGCATAAAGATATGCTGAAGACTGGTAAGCAGTACAGCAAAAGAACGATCCACGAAATCACACGAAGTAATTTGAACTAAGACAACCTATTCGTGCGGTTTCGTGTAATTTCGTGGATCGTGTTTGTTTTGCTAACCCTCGTTCCTCAGCCTCTTGTCAGTGTCTCTGCTGGAGTTTCTGTTTCGGAACTCTCGCTGATGTCGATCTTTCTTGAGTCCTTATCAGGGGTTTCCGAGATATCGATTTTCTTAAACTCGCCAGTCATGGTCCCGCTCCGCACCCGCTGGCGTGCCCGTTTTGCGCGTTGGGTTGTCCGTCCGGTGCCGGTGGCTGCTCGGGTCCATCTCTTCATGGTGATGATCGGACGCAGCGAGAATTGATGCTGAGGCAACACCTCGCCGGTGGCTTCGCGCAAACGGACCGTACCGATGGCGAAGATTGCAATCGCGGCATTGAAGATCACACCGAATAAAAACACGAACCAACCAGGAACAATGCCGACAGTGGCGCGATCGAGAAAAGCGTTGAAGTCACGTGCAGGAAGCGGATGCAGATAGACTTTGAGATTCCAACTCAACGCCAGGAGCGCAAAGATCCACAGGTAGTTGCGGCGCAGTCTTCGGCCGACTGCCTCCCACTCGCTGATGGTAAAGTGGGGCGTAATCAAATCCGATGCAAGATGCTGAGCCCAGGATTCATCAAGCGGCACACTATCGGGCGCTAATAGTTGGGCAAAGTAGCCGGTTTCCAACACCCGCACACGACTCGACCAGATTTCGTAGTAGCGATAGCGACGCGCTTCCATCAGCAGGAAGATGGCCACCAGAATCGAGTTTATCGGAATTACGAAGTGCGGATTGCTGGGCGAACTAAAAACAAATGACAGGGTCGCGCCGGCTGTTAAGACTGCCCAATTTGTTGTCGTATCAAGACGATTTCGCCAGGTGTTGGAACGTTGTACCTCACCGCGATAGAAATGGATCATGGCGGTGTTGAACTCACCCGCCGCCATCCTCCTCATCATACTCGCCGGCGTTTGGAGGTTGCGGTCAGAGGCGGGAGGGTCGGCGGCGGCACCAGGTCGCAGTCGACCTGGCGCCCGTTCTGACGATAACGGGCCGCTGCCTCTTTGATTTGGTTCCATGGTCATAGGCTGGACTCGAAAGGAGCGCGGCGGGAAGAGCGGCGTCCGGACTCCGGGTAGTCATAATAGCACGCGCTCGAGAGTCGCTTGTAGTTAAGTTCCAGGAAAACCAGCGGCTTTCATAGGTGAATTTAGTCAAATATGCCCTGCTTGACAGTCTTCAAGTGCGACACCTATAGTTCCAAATTCCGCTGTTTGATTGAAAGACTTCTAATTTGACTGCCGCCCTGGACACAGATCAGGATGCGCATTGGATGCGTCAGGCAATCGCGGCAGCTCTTGATGCTGAGGCGCGTGGCGAAATACCTGTCGGCACTTGCATCGTTAGCGGTGAAACAGTGCTGGCGATTGCCGGAAACAGAACACGCACCGATACTGATCCGACTGCTCACGCGGAAATGGTCGCCTTGCGCGAGGCAGCTCGTAAGAGGGGGAACTACCGACTGCCGGATGTGGTCGTGTATTCCACGATTGAACCCTGCGCCATGTGCGCCGGCGCTCTCATACAAGCAAGAGTGCGAAGATTGGTTTATGGTGCGCCAGACGAACGAGCAGGCGCGGTTGAGTCGCGATTTCGCATCTGCGACACGGATTTCTTAAATCATCGGATTGCCGTCACTGCCGGGGTGCTGGAAGAAAACTGCCGCAAATTGATGCAGCACTTTTTTCGCACCAGGCGCGGAACATGAATTTCGGATTGCGAATTTCGAATTTCGGATTTAGCTACGGCGTTCCGGCTCTGTTTTTAAAATCCGAAATCCGCAATTCGAAATCCGAAATTCTTGCGGAGAGGTCGCATAGTGGCTTAGTGCACCGGTCTCGAAAACCGGAGTGGGGGAAACTCCACCGTGGGTTCAAATCCCACCCTCTCCGCCATTGGAATTTCGGATTTCGAATTGCGGATTTCGAATTTAGCCATAGCGTTCGGGGCTTTGTTTCTTTAAATCCGAAATCCGCAATTCGAAATCCGAAATCCCCGGGGAGAGGTGCAAGAGTGGTTGAATTGGCAGCACTGGAAATGCTGTGAGCGGGAAACCGTTCCGTGGGTTCGAATCCCACCCTCTCCGCCAATTGAATTGCGGATTTCGAATTCGAATTTGACCCGAGCTCGGGCTTTGTTTTTCAAATCCGCAATCCGAAATTCGAGTGAGGTTAGCTTATGGACGATAACAAACTAGCGGCTGACGAAGCGCGACGCTCCGTACAGCATGACTCAGTAAAAGCACAGGTTGAAGGCGACGTTAACGCTGAGATTGCTCAGGAAGCGAGTAAGGGCCCGCCGCCTGGCGAGGCGCGGAAAATTGAGAATGTCGCAAGCGATTTTCGCGCCAAGGCAGTAAATGAAGTAGTTGATACTGAGCGAGAGGTGGAACGAGGGCGCGGGGCAGCTCGCGTTTCCCAGGTGATCGATTACATTTTCTATGTTATCTACGGGCTGCTGGCAATGAGGTTTTTACTCGCGCTCCTCGCAGCCCGCAGCACCGCTGGGTTTGTCCAGTTCATCGTGGCTATCACGAATCCGTTTTACGCTCCGTTCAGAGGTATCGTGGACGCGCCGCGGACGGAGGACGGACATACATTGATGTTACCAATCGTCGTGGCGATAATTGCCTACGTTATGCTGCATCTCATTATCAATGGGTTGCTGAGAATGGTGGCTCACCGGAAGACGCAGATATAAGCATTGTCAATTGCCAATTGCCGATTGCCAATTGGTCGCTGGCATTGGATGTTGAAGCTCAGTCAAGTTTAGATCATAAACTCGGGATCGTCTTCCAATTGGCAATTGGCAATTGGAAATCCAAAATGCTTATCAGATCCCGGGCTCCGCACAACGCTTGCTTTGTGAACCCCGCCAGGCCGGGAACGGAGCAACGGTAGCAATCGCGGCGTGTGTTGCGGGTAAGTCCGGGGTCTGGCCAATATCGTGTTGATCTCTGAGTGATGAGAGATGAGTACTGAGTACTAGTAAGATACCCATCAACTTCATCCCTCATAACTCATCACTCAGTACTCATCACTCAGTACTCATGACTCAGCACTCATCAATCATCCGATATGACGTATCAAGTAATCGCCCGCAAATGGCGGCCCCAGAGCTTTGACGAAGTGACGGGCCAGGAGCCCATCACTCGCACCCTGCGTAATGCGATTGAGCACGACAGGCTGCATCACGCCTATTTGTTTTCCGGTGCCCGCGGTGTCGGAAAAACCACGACTGCGCGACTGCTGGCCAAAGCGCTCAACTGCCATAAGTCTCCTCGACCCACGCATAGTCCCTGTCGCACAGATGATCCGCAGGCATGTCCCTCCTGCAGGGAGATAACTGAAAGCCGCTCGATTGATGTGCAGGAGATCGATGCCGCGTCTCACACTGGCGTCGACAATGTACGCGAGTCAATTATCGGCAGCGTGGGAATTGCGCCCGCGAGGGACCGGTACAAGATTTTTATCATCGACGAAGTTCACATGCTCTCGTCGGCTGCATTCAACGCGCTGCTAAAGACGATTGAGGAGCCGCCACCGCGCGTCGTGTTTATCATGGCGACCACCGAGCGCCACAAGGTGCCTGAAACGATACTCTCTCGCAGCCAGCAATTTGAGTTTCGTACAATACCGACGGCAAAAATTCTCGAAAGGCTCAGGCTCATCGCCGAAGCCGAAAAGATCGATGTTCCTGATGATGCTTTGCGCGAGATAGCTCGGGCCGGCGAAGGATCTATGCGCGACGCCCAGTCAGGATTTGATCAGGTGATAAGTTTTGCCGGCGCGCAGATCAAAAAAGAAGACGTAGAACTGGCGCTGGGCGTGGCCGGAGCAGATATTTTGATTCGCGTGATCAACGGGATTGCGGAGAATAAGCCTGCCGAAGCGCTCGCGGTCGTTGACGATGTGGTAATGCGCGGTCACGACTTGCGAAACTTCTGCCGGGACCTGCTGGCCCACCTGCGCGATCTTATGGTGACCAAGGTTTCCGGAAATGAGGAGCTTTTGGAGGCGGCAGTTTGTGATGCCAACGAATTGAAACGAGAAGCAGCTCTCTTCTCCGAATCTGACCTCGTGCGTTTTTTTCACTCCCTCGCCGAGACGGAGACCAAACTCAAGACTGCTGCTCATCCTCGTTACCAGATAGAAATCGGTTTAGTGAAATTGATGGAGATGCGCCGGCTGGAGCCGCTTGGGCATCTGCTGGATCGGCTGGCGGCTCTGGAAGAGTCTCTGCGCACTGGCAAATTGCCAGTAGCAACAAAGAGTTTTTCGTCTGTTACAAGCGACTCTCCAGATTTAAGGGAAAGACGTCAAACTTCCTCAGCGAGCTCGCCTCCGAACGCGATGGGCAGATCTGTTGCGGGAACCGCGGCGCGGCAGGCGCTTGAAACTGAACCGTTGTCAGTGCTTTCGTCCGAACCTTTCTCCCAGGTAAGCGCGCCTGCGGAGCTTGGATCCGTAACCGGAATCAGTCCCGTTGCAAGTGTGGCCGGTTCCGATATCGAGCGAATCAAGGCAGGCCTTGAAGGCAGACGAAAGATGTTTTTAGTGACTGCGATGGAAGGAGCACGAACCGCCTCGCTGTTAGACGGCGAGCTCTATGTCGAGTTTGCGCCCGAAGCCCGGCACCTTCGCGATACCCTCGCGAAAAGCGACAACATCAAGATTCTGCGCGAGGTCTGTTACGAGGTTGCTAAACAGGATTGTGGTGTGCGCATCGTCATCAAAGACCTGACTGCGCCCGCCGACGCCGAGATCTCGAAAGAAGACGAGGAACTTCGCGATAAACAACGCTTGCGCAAATCTGCCGAAGAAAACCCCGTGGTTCAACAAATGCTACGCACCTTTCGCGGCGAGATTGTTGATGTGCGGCGCACCGAGGAGCAGTAGGCAGGGAAAACATTGTCCATTTCTCATTTGACATTTTTCATCGGTCATTTTTCAGATCTCATTTCGTGGTGATTCGTTATTTCGCGGATCGCTTGTTAGCTGGGAGACTAAGAACGATCCACTAATAACACGAAACGGACACCAACAATAGGTCCCAAATGGTCAATGAAAAATGTCAAATGAGAAATGAAAAATGTTTCTTTTCTGCGCCTGCCTCCCGCCTACTGCTCCTGCTTCCTGCCTTCCTTCGCAACCCTGAGAAATGCTCGAGCCGCGTGCGATAGAGTCGCTCCCTTTCGATAAATCAGGTAGATAGCTCTTTCCAAACGCATTTCACGAACGGTTAAGGCCACCACTTGTTTGCTCGCGAGCTCTGTCTGCGCAGTCAGACGCGGGACCAACGCCACACCCATTCCCTGCTCAACAAATCTTTTTATCGCTTCCAGCGTCGGCATCTCCATCGAGATATTCAGCGGCGTCTTGTACTTCTCAAAAGTACGGACAACTCTCTCGCGATAGGGTGAGGGCACGTTATGAGCAATAAATGATTCTGCGCCCAGCTCCCTTATCGAAACAACTTCTTTGCTGGCTAGCGGATGATCCGGCGCGACAATTAAGGCTAACTCGTCAGTCATCACCGGAACAGATGCGATCGCGGAGTCGCTCGGCTTGTAGGAAACCACCCCAATTTCGATGTCACGCCCGAGAATTTCCGAAGGAATTCGGCTGGCAAGACTTCTCTTCACTTCCACCTTGATGTGTGGGTGGCGCGCCCGGAAAACGGGAACTATCGGCAAGAGGTACATCACCGTGTATTCGTTGGCGCTGAGCGTTAGTTTTCCCCGCTGCAGATCCTTTAGCTCTTTAATGGCGGTGTGGGCGCCGTGGCGCAGGTTGAGCATCTGCTGCGCAAACTCGTGGAGGACGCGACCCGCAGCAGTCAAAGTCCCGTCCTTGGACGACCGGTCAAAAAGCGGCTCCCCCAGCTCCACCTCTAACCGACGAATCGCCTGACTCACGGCGGGCTGCGTGCGATGCAGGGTCTGGGCAGCGCGGGAAAAACTTTGCTCCTGCGCCACGGTTACCAGCACCTCAAGCTGATTAATATCCATCGACCCCTCGACCTGCCGTTATGAACCCCTGGTTTGCGGGTTATCGTATCATAATTTGTTATCCTTCCATAAAGATAATAACTTTGACTTTGAGGGCGGCGACTCCTAGGATTGACCACTTAAGCAGCTGGAGGACCGTCTATGACCACAGAGCGAATCGCCATTTTCGACACGACCTTGCGTGATGGGGAACAGAGCCCGGGCTGTTCCATGAACCTGGAGGAGAAGCTGGAGATGGCCCGGCAATTGGAACGGCTGGGAGTTGATGTGATCGAAGCCGGATTCCCTATCGCTTCCGAGGGTGACTTTGCGGCTGCCAGGGCCGTTGCGAATGCTTGTCGTCAGGTAACGGTTGCCGCGCTCTGCCGCACAGCTGAGCAGGATGTAGCCCGCGCCGCCGAGGCACTCTCCGGCGCCGCGCACCCGCGTATTCACACCTTCGTCGCCACTTCCGACATTCATCTTCAACACAAACTGCGGAAAACTCGTAGCGAGGTTGTGGAAATGACCCGGACATCCGTGCGGATGGCGCGAAACTTTGCAGAGGAAGTGGAATTCTCAGCCGAGGACGCCACCCGCAGCGATATAAACTATCTTTGCGAAGTGTTCTCAGTCGCTGTCGACGAGGGAGCCACGATTCTCAACGTTCCGGACACCGTCGGCTATACGCTTCCTTCCGAATTTGCGTCCCTTGTCTCAACTGTTCGCGACCGAGTGGTGGGGGACAAAGCAGTGACAATTAGCGTCCACTGTCACAACGATCTAGGTCTCGCAGTGGCCAACAGCCTGGCGGCCATCGCTGCCGGTGCGCGTCAGGTTGAATGTACGGTCAACGGTATCGGCGAACGAGCCGGCAATGCTTCGCTGGAAGAGCTGGTCATGGCCATGCACGTTCGCTCGGACCAGTTGGCATACGAGGTCAACGTCGACACGCGCGGGCTTTATCCAACCAGTCAGTTACTCTCAGCGATCATCGGATTCGACGTGCAACCTAACAAGGCGATCGTGGGCCGCAACGCCTTCGCACACGAGGCCGGCATTCATCAGCATGGCGTAATCAATAATCCGTTGTGTTACGAGATCATGACTCCTGAGTCGGTCGGCGTCCCCAGTAACAGTCTAGTGCTCGGCAAACACTCCGGCCGTCACGCTCTGGGCCTGCGGTATGAGGAGCTTGGCTATTTCTTTGAGCAGAGTGAGCTCGACGCGGCCTACAGTAGATTCACTGAGCTGGCCGATCGCAAAAAACGAATCTACGATCAAGATCTGATTTCACTGCTCAGTGCAGACATGAAAACACGTGCTGAGCTGGCAATTCTGGAAGCTGCGGCGCCGCGCGCGCGGGCTTCCAGCTACTGATAAGCTTTAGGGGCTGTTGAAGGCAGGACCGGAGCGGTTCGGGTTTTGAAAACTGCGGGTTTGGTTCTGCCTCTTACTTTGAACGGGTCATGATGTGGCTATGGTGGGGATATGAAGATAACAGTGTTGCCGGGTGACGGCATTGGTCCTGAGGTAACCGCAGAGGCTGTTCGAGTTTTGCGGGCGGTGGCCGCAATCCACGGTCATAAATTCGAATTCGTGGAGAGACCAATCGGCGGCGTCGCAATCAAGCAGACAGGTTCGCCTTTACCTCCCCTCACGCTGGACGCCTGTCTGGCTGGCGATGCGGTTCTGTTGGGCGCCGTGGGGGCTCCGGAATACGACTCACTGCCGCCAAACCTCCGGCCCGAAGCGGGGCTACTTCTTTTGCGCCGTGCCCTCGGGGGCTTTGCGAATCTGCGCCCCGCGATCTCCTACGATGCAATTGCAGCAACTTCTCCCCTGCGCCGGGAGGTCGCCACCGGCGCGGATATTCTAATTGTGCGGGAGCTGCTGGGCGGCCTTTACTTCGGGGAACCGCGTGGATTCTTTGGCTCGAACGGTGATTCGGTTGCCAGGAACACGATGAGTTATTCGGTGATGGAGATTGAGCGGGTGGCACATATTGCTTTTGCAGCCGCCCTCAAACGGCGCCGTAAGGTCACGTCGGTAGACAAAGCCAACGTTCTTGAAACATCACAGCTCTGGCGGCAGACCGTTTCCCGTGTAGCCATGGAATACCCTGAGGTTACGCTTGACCACCTATATGTGGACGCTTGCGCGATGCACCTGATTACAACCCCGCTCAGGTTCGATGTGATCCTCACTGAAAATCTTTTTGGAGACATTCTTTCAGACGAAGCAGCGGCGATCACCGGGAGCCTGGGAATGCTGCCTTCGGCCAGTATCGGTGGTGTGGTCGGTCTTTACGAGCCGGTGCATGGTTCAGCTCCAGACATTGCCGGTCGCGGAGTTGCCAATCCGTTTGGCGCAATTGCGTCAGCAGCCATGATGTTGCGATATACCGGGCGCCTTGAGCAGGAGGCGGATGAAATTGAGGAGGCGATTCAAGCAGTGCTCAGAGCCGGGTATCGCACTCCAGACATTGATAGCGGGGGAACGCGCTACATTGCCAGAACTTCTGAAATCGGACAGTTAGTCTGCGATGCGGTTGATGAGATAGTTGATATGCGGCACGCGTACCACGCGGTTTAGATCTTGGTCGCTGTGCTTTGAACTTTGTGCTTTGAACTTTGTGCTTTGTGCTTTGTGCTTTGTACTTCGTGCTTTGTACTTCGATCCAGTTTGAGATTAAGCTTCCAAGGTAGTTCTAGTTCAAAGTACAAAGTCAAAGTACAAAGGACAAAGTTCAAAGCACAAAGTACTGCTTTTTATGCCCAGCACCCTCTTCGAAAAACTCTGGAACACTCACGTAGTGCATGAGCAGGCAGGGCGACCATCGCTTCTCTACATTGACCTACATTTGGTTCACGAGGTGACCTCCCCCCAGGCTTTTGCCGGACTGCGCGCGGCGGGTCGACGTGTTCGTCGGCCGGACCGGACCTTTGCTACCGCCGACCACAATGTTCCTACTACCAATCGCGCGCTACCCATTGCTGATCCTATTGCCGCTACTCAAATAGAAACGCTGCGGCAAAATTGTCGCGAGTTCAATATTCAACTCTTCGATATCAATTCCGCGGAACAGGGAATCGTTCACGTCATCGGACCCGAGCTTGGTCTGACGCAACCGGGAATGACTGTAGTCTGCGGTGATAGTCACACCAGCACTCATGGTGCCTTTGGCGCGCTGGCCTTTGGTATTGGGACCAGTGAAGTCGAGCACGTTCTGGCCACGCAGTGCTTGCCGATGAACAAGCCGCGCACGATGCTGATTCACACGAAGGGAGATTTACCGGAAGGAGTGTGCGCGAAGGATCTGGCTCTGGGAATTATCGGCCAGATTGGAACTGATGGGGCCACCGGACATGTCATTGAGTATGCCGGCGCAGCAGTGCGCTCGCTTTCGATGGAAGGTCGCATGACGCTCTGCAATATGAGCATCGAGGCGGGCGCGCGCGCGGGAATGATTGCGCCCGACGAACAGACGTTTCGCTATCTCCAGGAAAGACCATTTGCTCCGAGCGGGGCGGAGCGTGACGATGCCATCGCCTATTGGCAAACATTCAAAACTGATCCCGGCGCGGCCTTTGATCAGGTCGTTGAGATTGACGCTGCCGGACTCGAGCCTTTCGTGACCTGGGGTACAAGTCCCGGAATGGTGGTGCCCATATCCGGAAACGTTCCCGATCCCGGCGAAGCGCGAACTGCGGCTGATCGCGGCAGTGCGGAACGCGCACTTGAGTACATGGCCCTGGCGCCGCACACAAGCATGGAGGACATCTCCATCGACCGCGTTTTCATCGGTTCCTGCACCAATGCCCGGATTGAAGACCTGCGTGCCGCAGCGCGAGTCGTAAATGGATATCGCATCAGCCGTACCGTACAAGCGATGGTTGTCCCAGGCTCACAGAATGTTAAGCGAGCAGCCGAGGTCGAAGGAATTGATCAAGTCTTTCGCGCAGCGGGGTTCGAGTGGCGGGAAGCTGGATGCTCGATGTGTTTAGGGATGAATCCGGACATCCTGAATCCCGGGGAACGCTGCGCTTCAACGAGCAATCGAAACTTTGAGGGTAGACAAGGCCGCGGCGGACGTACCCACCTTGTCAGCCCGATGATGGCGGCCGCGGCGGCAATCACCGGCCACTTTACCGACGTAAGAAAATGGGAATTCAAGTAACGGAGATTTAGCCGCGGATTTACGCGGTTACATCCCCGACACCCAGCACCTAGGATTATTTATGATTCCGTTTAGCATTCACACAGGGCGCGTCGCGTTGCTTGATCGAGCAAACGTAGACACCGACCAGATAATTCCAAAGCAGTTCCTGAAGCGCATCGAACGAACAGGCTTCGGAGAGTTTCTCTTTCATGACTGGCGCTACTTGCCCGACGGTGGGCTCAACCCGTCTTTCGCGCTGAATGAGCCACGCTACCGTGGTGCGTCAGTTCTTGTTACCGGCAAGAATTTTGGTTGTGGTTCTTCACGCGAACACGCGCCCTGGGCACTCGCAGACTTCGGCTTCCGCACGATCATAGCGCCCTCCTTCGCTGACATTTTTGCAAACAATTGTTTTAAGAACGGGTTGTTGCCGGTCGTGCTACCTCAATCCCAAGTGGGAGAACTCGGACAACGCGCACAGGAAAATAAGGATTATCAAGTCACGGTAAATCTGGAAGCGTGCACGGTCACCGACTCGCAAGGGTTCTTGGCTGTCTTTTCTATTGATGAATTTCAGCGACAGTGCTTGTTGCAAGGCCTCGATGACATTGGGCTCACGCTCCAACACGAAGCGGAGATTTCCGCCTACGAAAGCAAGCGCCCCGCCTGGATTCGATAACCCCCCCCAAGCCGAGCGGCATGTGCCCAAACTTCTATTGAACAAAGCCGGCTGACTCGTCGTACTTTCGCGCGGAGGTTATTTACTAATGCGCGATCCATTTACAGCCGGACTTTTAAGTTTTTTTATTCCCGGAGTGGGGCAACTCTACAACGGTCGGATTCTCGCGGGCATACTCTGGTTAATCATCACACCCGGTTTCTGGATTGGCACTGGGGGAACTCTGGGCTGGATATGTCACATCATCGCTGCGTACACAGCTTACTCGTACGCCAAGGATCATCCGGTTCGTGTCTGACAGCTACACTTAATACAGAACCGCGAGCGGTAGCCACCGGATCCAAGCACTCAACGCGCAGAAACGTCAGAATCAAAATTGATTTAGGGTCCGGTCGCTACCGAGACTCTTATGAAAATAGAACTTAGTTGAATCAGATTGACGGCTCTCGTTCTATTTTCATTCGCGGTGGCGAATCGGGATTCATGACCTACTGTGTGAAAACTCTCGCTGCGGTGTCGTGAAGTCAGTACCACAACGCGGTAGCGTGTGGCTCGCTGACGGCCTAAGATTCGAGTTCCTTATCCGAGCCACACGCTACCGCGTTGTGATACTGACTTCATGACACAGCGTTGAGTTCTTACACACTCTCGCTAGCGAGCGATGACGTTTATCTCGGTCGCGCAGGCTGTTTTTGTGGAGGGGAGGCACGTGGAATATCACCGTCGTCGATCACAAGCTGAGTGTTCTGTGATTCAATCTTTGGCGGATCACGACGGAGAGCCGGGGGAAGCTTGGGTGTTGGAATTCTGACGGTCGCAACGTCATCTGTACGTCGCAGGATTGCGCCACCGCCGCCGGCAACCCAGAGGTTAGATCCACCTCGGTATGCAACTGAGAAAAGTGGAGTGCTGGTAATCATTGGCTGCACTTCCCACGTTTGACCTGCATCTTTGCTGTGCAAGACTCGGCCCTGGTCTCCGGTAACCAAAACGTCGTCCCGCCCCACGGCTCCAACGGCAAAGAGGTTTGTGCTCAGGCCGCTCTCAACATCCTTCCAGCTGGCCCCACCGTCGTCAGTGCGGAGAATGATTCCACTGGCTCCTACGATGTAACCTCGCTGAGCGTCGGCAAAGGTAAGCGCGTAAAGCCATTCTTTCAAGTTCTGGTCAATTCGTTTCCAGATCTCGCCACCGTCTTCGGTGCGCAGGATTGTTCCGTTGGACCCTACGGCAATGCCGCGCTTTTCGCTGGTGAAACGCACATCTTCAAGCCAACTAAACGAATCGGCACGCTGGGATTCCCAGGTCTCTCCACCATCTTTTGTATGCAGAATTGCTCCGCGCGCTCCCACGATCCATCCCTGCTGCGCCGAGACAAAGTCGATACCGAACAGATCCTCTCGAATCTCCATCGGCACTTGCGACCAGCTAACGCCACCATTCACAGACCTCAGAATGGTCCCTTTGTCTCCTACTATCCATCCCTGCTTCTGGTCGATGAAGTCGATTGCGTTCAAGCGCGCTGTGGTAGCTGATGGTCGCAGGATCCATCTCTTTCCCCCCGAACTGGTAAAAAGAATCTTGCCGCGCGACCCCACGGCCACTCCGCGAGAACCATCAAGAAAGAAGATGTGTGCCAAATCATCACGCCCGCCCTCGGTGAGACGGCGCCACGAGAGACCGCCGTCATCGGTTCGGACTACGAGCCCATCGGCACCTGCGGCCCATCCCAACGATTCATCCGCGAAAAAAACGGTGGCCAGTTTGGGACTTGTGCGCACATTAACGGGCAGCCAAATCGTACCCCCATCGCCGGTGGTCAGAACCACGCCATCATCTCCCGCAGCCCATCCCAATTTGTCGTCGGCAAAAAAGACGGAAAGAAGATCTGTGGTTACTAACGAATTTTTTGACCGCCAGGTAATACCAGCGTCATCCGTTTCCAGAATGGTTCCACCGTAGCCGACAACCACGGCTCGCTTTGCAGAACTAAAGGCGACACCCGTCAACGCCAGAGCGCTCATGCCGGTATTCAGTTTCCACTCCGACCCGCCGTTGTTGGTTACCAGAATCGTGCCCCTCGAACCAACAGCAATCCCGGTCCTGATATCAACAAACGAGACGCAGAAGAGGTGGGCCTTCGTGCGAGAATTTTGTCTCTTCCAGGTAACACCACCGTCAGTCGTTGAGATGATTGCGCCAAAGGTACCGACCGCCCATCCTTGCAGAGGATCATCTTTAGCGAAAGCGACGGAGAAAAGATGGTCTGTAATCCCTGTAAGTCTGTGGGTCCATCTTCCACCGCCGTTGTTGGTGGTTAAGACTATGCCGCGCGCTCCTGAAATCACTGCTCGCGATTTGTCTCTGACGTGAAGACCATAGAGCGTCGTGTTGGCGGGCGATTCCTGTTCTTCCCAGTTAAAACCGCCGTTGCGGGTGCGGAGAATTACGCCATCTGCCCCTACTGACCAGCCATTTGTTTTGTCCTTCGCGAATCTGATGGCATTAATTGAATTGCCCTGAGGCAGCGGATTCTGCCATTCCCACCCGCGGTCGTTGTACTGGGCCAGTGACTGAATGGGGCAGAAAAGCAGCAACGCGAGCATCAGGCGGACCCGGCCGTAGCGGGCCCACCGTAAGCGAATATCCAGGAATGATGGGGCCAAAGACACGATTTTCCGTTCTAGTTGGAAACTACCTTGGGGAGTCTTGCGGTTACCGGAACAGCGATTATAGAGATGAAGCCCCGCGAAAGCTAATCTCCGGAATTATTTGATCAGAGGTGCGTGAAGACGACGGTCAATTCTCCATTGGCCGGAACTGAATCTGAGCCTGGCGATAGTCAGTCCGTGCGACTCGCCACAGGCGCGCCAACGTCCTTTGAAATGCCTGTGGCCCTGATTTTTGTTTCCCTTTTCGAAAACCGCAACCACGCTTTCCTCCGTTCTGGAATTTTCCATCTCAGAATAATCTGGCAACGCACCAGGGACTGGGTCAGTCTCCCTTTCGACATACTTAATGCTGAGAAAGAGTGTGCTACCTAAGTCTGGACTGGGAAGCGACTCTTCCAAAGGCTCCGGTACTGCGATTTCGTTACCCTGGCAATCGATAGCAAGTCCGGGAGAAACAACTACAGCACTACGCCCTTTGGAAACTTCGAGTCCGAAGACTATTCCGAATCCGTGCAGGTATCGGTTGTGCCTTTTCAACTTCTCGCGAAAGTATTCTTGTTCAAGCTCGAAATCTTCGGCCGTCAAGAGTTTTCCCGAGAAGAAGCGGTTTCTTTTTAGGGGGCGCAGCGTGGCGATCATGTCAGTAGTGAGGCTTCATCAGTTGCTGAAATCTCAACCGTCCCTACCCTCTCTTCAGCGTCGCGCAAAACATCGTCGTCAACCCGCCCAAGGGTAGCAATACGTCTCGCCGCGCAATCGACAGCTTCCTGAACGAGATGCCCCGCGTGGCCTCGAGTCCACTCCCACTCGATTTGATGTCTGCTTGCAGCCTTATCAAGACGCTGCCACCAATCATGGTTGGCTTTGCGACGAAAGCGGCCGCACATTGTCTCGACGACGTAGCGCGAGTCAGTAAACAAACGTACGTGGCAGGGCTCCCGCAAAGCTTCCAGGCCTACCGCGGCAGCGGCGATCTCTGCTTGCTGGTTTGTCGCATTACCAAGATAAGTGCCGACCGAGCGCCAGATACCCCGAAACCCAAGCAAAGCCACGGCTGCCGCCCGCGTGTCAGCTCGGCCGTTACCAAGACTCGAGCCATCGCAAAAGATGGTGACCTCTTTTGGGCGCTGGACCTTGGGCGGTTCTTTTGCTTTTTTTGAAGACTTCAAAGTCATTCAGGTTAGAAGTCTGAGCCCGAATAGTTAACGAATTATGATTTAGCCTAACACGGCATCTCTCAAAATGCAGTTCACGTCAAAGTAGCATAGACTTCAGTCTGTGTAGCCGCCTTACAGAGTTGAACGTTGAGGATGGCCAACGATCTCAGACTAAAGTCTGGTGCCACTAACTCGCATGTTCGCGCCTGCCGCGCCCAATAAGATAGAATTTAAGCTCTTGGGAGGGTGCAAACGGTTGAGTCAAAAAGGTCAAACTGCCGCCAGACTGCTGCGACTTGTCATTCGTGGCGGACGCAAGCTTGTCCGGGATCCAGGTGAATCGACCTTAATCCTCAGAATGGCGGTGTGGGTTTCGATCCTTTCACTGTTGGTGAAGTTCCAGTCACTGCCCAGGGCTTTGCAAATGGTGGCTATAAAGGCTCCCAGAGATTACCCGGGCCCATCAATAGAAACAGAGCGAAAGCTTGCTAGCGCGATCGATCTTTTGCTGGCAACAGACCTGCTGGTTTTCAAACCCATCTGTTGGAAGAGAGCTGCCATCCTGCATCGGTACCTGGCGCTGCACGGAATCTCAACTCGGATTGTCTTTGGGATGCGCAAGGCGGCTGACGGCGCAGTTGATGGGCACGCCTGGCTGGAAGTTGCTGGAAAACCAATATTGGAAACTACGGCGCCTAAATATAAAGTGACTTACGCTTTCCCTTCGCAGGACGTCTGCAATTTCCAGCTCTCCTCTCTAACCGACCGAATCGAGCATTAGCATGAGTCGATGCTCCATGAAGAGCCATTTTGGCCCAGTCATGGCCGCATCCTCACGCGATATAATGTGAATTCGTCAAAAAGTTCACCCGTGTCGCGCTGGTACCACCTATCCAGATTTGTAAAATCAATACCTTCCTTCGGTGATGTCAGCAGGTTAAGTGATTGGATGTCGAGCGATAAGGGCCCGATCGACCGTTGCGGTGAATTCATGATAACGATCCATAGCGCTTTTGATCTCAGAGGCGGTAATGGGCGTCCAGGTTGAGCGAAGCACTCGCAGGGACCTCCCACGGCCAATAAGAAAAGAAATATAGAATCTTCTTAACGGGTCCAATTGCTCAAAATCCGTGCGATCAACGCTGTCCAGGGACACACTGGTTAGGTAAAGATATAAAGAAAACTTCTCACGATCTTCTTCTGCGCTGGTACCTGAGAACTGATACATGTGAGGCGCCCACATGATCGGTTGGGGGGCTACTGTGGGCAGCGTATCCGCGACGGTGACGTCCGTGCATAAAACCAACGAGTTCGTGTCCAGGCTTTGTCCCTGCGCGTTCCGACCCATAATCGCCAGTTGTCGCATCGCCGGCAGCGCCGAGTCACGGCGGAAATTGGCGGCCGCATAGCGCCGGCCTGCCAACAAGGCCTGGTAGGCTCCCGAGAGCAACGCCAGGAAGGTGAGAACATAGATTGCAACCCGCCAAATTTTTTGCCCGCGAGAGCTCAGCGTTCTACAGACAAGCACAAGGGTGATGAACAAAGCGGCAATTGCAACGTAGTTGACGACAAAGAGTCCATAATGGAAAGGCTGGAGTGAGCGTCCATGAATCACCTGCTGATTGAACACAACGAATGATGTGAGTGCTAGAGCAGCGGTGAAAACCAGCGTCTCATTTGTCACTCCATGATTTTTGTTCCTCACGACGTAAACGAGACCAAGAAGTGCGACGAACCCCAACACTTCCGTCAGTCGAAACAAGTCTGGCCTGCGAGTCAGCTCCAGCGCCAGTGCCTGGTCGGTCGAGTGAACGCGCTGCGAGATCAAAATGAAATAGGGCGACAGCGACACGGCCATTAGCACGCCCACCGCTCCCAGGGTACCGAGCGCGCCAATCCTCTCCTCCTTCCTGACCAGCATCAGGATAATCGAGAAACAACAGAACCATGCCAACGCCGCCGTTTCAAAGGAAGAAATAGGAATATACCAGCACCGTGAAGCTCAAGCCTGCCAAGCCCATCCAAAGCAACTTTCTTCTCCAGTCTGCGAGCCGAACCGCGCGCAAAACTGCGCCGCAGAATATGAACAAGAATGGGAATGCGGCCGCGGGGACGTACCGGCGGAGAAATGCGAGGTTGTTGACCGAGACTACTCCGGTCCAAAAGTAATTGATGACCAGATGAAGGGTTCCCAACGTCAGCACTATTAGCGTCCCAAGGGCCGCCTCCCTTGGGTCGTTGATGACACACTGAAGCATCCAGTAAAGGGCAAGTGAGGAAACTACAGCGGCAATGAGCGTTAGGGCGAACATAACCTGATCGCTCGAAGCACCGGTCCCGCGAACGGCCATAGCCAACACTGTGGGAGGCAAGAATTGAATTGAGAAATAGGATTCTGGCTGCGGTCTATCAGGAGTCTCATCGCGCCCCGAGTAAGGATCCTTTCGACGCGGCCTCCCATCGATCAGCGCGTTGACGTAAGCGGAGTAAGCGACTTCGTCACTGTGAGTTAGTGGAAAGAGGCCGTTCCAATTGCTGCCTCGCTTGTACAGAAAATAGAGGTGAGGACCGAGCGCTAAAAGTAAGATCGCCAGGACTGCGCCCGCGGCGTACCGATAGTGCAGAAGAGGGCGCAGTTGTCGAGGAGATTCCATCGGAGGATCTGAAGGGTAGTTCCTAACTCAGGCGCGCGCATCATAGCACAGGCTTGTCCGTCGGGCGTTTCAGCCCATCTCGGAGTAAACGAAGTGGTCGAATCGCATAGTAAAGGAATGAAAGTGAAGGGGGCAATTCAGGCGAACAGTCCTCATAAGACGGAGTCAAGAAACGCAGGACGGAGTAACGCACCTTGTCACGCCCGCGCTCTCTCGACCAAACTTGAAATCGTGTCTTCTCTACCAGCCCCGGCACCCGCATTTCAGTTTCCGAGAGTCGCGTGCGCGCCTCTCGGACCAAATCTTTAACCGGGCGATCGGCATCGATCGACGTCAGAATATTTTCCGGTAGCGGAAGCTCAAACATCTGGCGCGCCAGGAGCAAACCAATGTGCAGCATGCGCGAAGCGCCCACGCGACGGGCCAGAGTGACCACGAGCCGCCAGTCCATGGCCGAGTAGCGTCTCACAAGCTCATGCACGCAGCACACCGGCTCGAGCGCGGTCCAGAGATCTTTCGTCCCATTCACGCATAACAGTAGCAACAGCATCTCCGGTGATGGGACCCTGACTCTGCTGTTACACATCTTCACCCACTCGCAGTCTGCCAGCACCGCTTCCGTCGTGAGGGCTACCGAAAAGTATTGCGGAACGATCGCCCAGTGGAGTTCGAGCATAAAGTGGCGCCCCTCCCGGAAGTAGACGCGATCACACTTCGAATGGGAGAGCATCGCCTCTTGCGCTGGATTCAGTTGAAGCTGCGGGTGGTAGCCACGCGCCGCCAGCAGGGTGCCAGCGCGCTGCACATCGCTTCTGCGCACGAGCATGTCGAGATCAACAAACCTGCGCAGCTTCAGGTCGCCGTAGACTTGAATCGCCAGCGCCGGTCCCTTGTAAGCGATGGTCGTGACTCCGTGCTCCTCAAACTCGTCAAGCACGCGGCAAAGTTCAGTGGCAAGCGCCAGGTTGCGTGCAGTGTTGTGCTGGAAGTCTTCGCGAATCTTTTGCAAATGCTGAGCGGGAACGAGCTCAGCGAAGGAGTTGAGAAGATGATTAAAGACGAGCGGCATCAGTCCGTGACGCCAGGCGAGAGTCAGAAATCGGTCCCAGTCCAACTGCCCGCGCACCAGGTCGCCGGCTCGCGCCTTCTGGGCCGGTTCTAATGTCGTTCGCGCCAGGCAAACGAGAAGACGTAATTCTGGTGTCTCGTTCAAGAGTGGAATCTATTGACTGACGTGTGGCCCAAATGCCAGCAAAGTATTAGCCTGGTCGAACCTGCAAAAATGCCAGACCGTTAGGTATCCTGGGTTCTGTGGTTGAGTGATCTTTACGAGCGCTTTTACCAAAATCCTGACAGACTGTTAGCTGGCGTTGGCGCGGCTTTGGAGCACAGGAAGCGATCGCGTTAGCAGGTCGGCGGGATTGGTACTGGTATGCCAGGGTGTCTTACCGAAAGACTGCAAGCAGAAGAGACATGGCGATCCCGTGTATAGATCGACGTCTCGTCCGCTGGTTTCGAAGGAGGCAAGTGCCTTTCGTCTTCTCTCGTTCTGCTCGACTACGATCCGCTGCAGACGTTCGTATCCAACGGCAAAGTCTTCTTTCGTAAGGTCGGCCACTACATCCGGCTCGCCGCCATCAGCACCTCGATAACCCGATAGATTGCAACAGAGAGTTAGTCGACCGTGAAAATCTACGTTGCAGGTCTTGCCCAGAAGCGCTGCACAAGGAGCCGACGGGTCGACGTTGTGATAACCGACCACAATACCTACCGGCATTTTAAAGGTACCGGCAAGGATGCCGATTTCATGCTCCGCCTGCCTGCGCTCCTGTAGAGAAAGCGCCGACTCGCGCTCCATTGAAGCAGAAGTGGGCAGCAAGTGCGCAAAGTGGAGCCCGGCAGCACCAAGACGGGCAGCGAAGAGCGCAAAGTCCTGCAGATGAGGGACTGTGTCGCGACGGATCCCGACTTTGAGAATGAATCGAATTTTGCTGGCATGGCAGCGCGTGATGGCTCGTACTACGCGGGCAAAAGATCCGGCGCCGCGCCAGTAGTCATGCGCTTCGCGGGTCACCCCATCGAGGCTTAACGCAACGATACGGACCGCCTCGCGGTGTCTTAATATTAAGGGATAGACGCGGTCGAAGTGCCAGCCGTTGGTAACGAAGCTAAGCTGCAAGCCTTCGGCAGCGACCGCCTCGATAATCTCTTCAAATTGCGGGTGAATTGTGACCTCGCCACCTGTAAACGAGACGTGCTGTACGCCATAGGTCTCCTTCGCACGACTGATGATCTTGCGCAACAGCGGAGCCGGGAAGAATTTTGCGGTAGTGTGATATAGATTGTCCTCATCCCGCACGCAATAGCTGCAATGAAGATTGCAGCTATTTGTCAACTCGATGCTCAACCGCGGGGCTGCCGTGGAGTGAATGCTGGGAATAGGATGCTGAAAGGTGGTCATCAGAGGCACTTAAACAAGTCGACCAAGCAATGCGCTTGCACCTGCCTGTTCATCGAAAATGTCTCGGCCAGCATGCAAAGTATATGTCCTGCACTGCCGCACGAGGTGAGCAAGGACGCGCAGATGGTCGCGCGCCGCTGATGCGTCGTAGTTTGACCAGGGACACATATAGATCAGGCGCATCATCGCTTCGGCTTTAGTAGTTTCTCCAAACCGGCTTTCGCTCTCGCCAGTGATCACTGGAAAGCAGAGCACCCCGGGTTGTGCCGAAGCAGCGAACTGCCCAGGAAAGAGAGTTTCGGGATCAAGTCGGCGCTTCGCATGGTCGTTTGGAATCGTCACGCCCGGAGCGCCGTCGAGCCGTGGCAACAAACCCCCGAGTGAATCATCTGACGTCATAAATGGACGCCGAAGCCCACGCGCCTTGACACCTTCCTCTTCCAAGATGACGACCTGGTCATCAGACAAGTAATGCCAACCCGAGGCTGCGAGTCGGAGGCTCAAGCTGGTCTTACCACTCCGAGACGGGCCGGGAAAGACAAAACAGCAACCACTTTCGGGTTCGATTAGGGCCGCGGCATGCAAATCGTAGAGTTCGACCCGGCGCAGCGCAGCCGAAATCGCATAGGCCATTACCGTGATCAGAGAAGATGTCGTTCGCGCCTTCGCACTGTTACCCAGCCAGACCTCCACCCGTTTTGAATCTTTTGGAGCGACTGCGACCCTGGAGCCCTCAACTTCGAGATAATAACTTTGGTGGTTTTTATGACAGACTCCGCCCGCCACCTTAAATGTCTGCAGTTTTGTCGGAAGGGGCGGTGGAGGCTCAGTCATAACTCTGAGCCGAACGTGGGCCGGCCCGGTGACATGACCTAACGTAGGTGAAACGTGCAACCTACTAAAAAAAAATTCAGCTAAACGACTTGCCCAGTCGGCATCAGTTTCTACCGATAAGAGGCGATCGGCTATCTTGAAGAACCTTTCGGAGACTTCCTCAACAAGGGGCTCGAGCATAGTCTCGCAGTTTTTCATCAGGGAACTACCGGGTGGGTTGCAAGTCTAACATCGGACTATAAATCGCCCATATCGAGGGCTGGTGTCGTCCCGAAAAAGGCCGTCGCATCGAGGATGTTGAGAGAAACGCTTATTGTCGGCTCGAGAAACGGTCGCTTCCCCGTTTTGACTGCGGTCTGCTCTTCACCCTCATTCAATGTTGCTGGAGAAGTCTCATTCGGGGCCTTAGTTTCTTCTTTGGGCGACATCCTGTTCTCCTCACTCGGCGGAATGGGTCTGCTACAGGCTACAAATTAGGTTGCTAGATTTGGGCCGTTCTAGATGACAAGCCCCGGCCTGGAATAAGTCGAGGGCGCAGAATATACAATCGTCGCGTTTTAGTCAACGCTGATGCCTTGCGAGCTAAGCACGTTTTACGAGCTTGTTGGATTCGAGACTCAGCAAAAGTTTCTCAACGCTTGCGAGCGCGTGTTCACGTGAGACGTCATAAACTGTTTGCATTTCGGAGACGATGTCCTCAAGCGTGCCGCCCTTCTCCAGGGCCCGCCAAATTAGCGCTCCGGTTTCATTCAGTTGGTAATACTTGGTAGTGTTCAAGTCGACAAGGATCGCCTCGCCACCTTCGAAATCTGTGAAAACAATGTCATTAACGGGAATGAGCGTTGACGGTTGCATTTTATCTGTCCTTTGAATGAGTGTCGGCCTACGATCTTTTCGGTGCCGTCAGGACCAACAATAACGGTCTTCTTTCCAGCAGTCGCAAATCGACCCGTATATACAACCGCACGTGCTGCGACATCCGTACAACAGCGTCCTCGAGCGGCAACTTGTTGATGTCGAGATCAACCACCTCGCCGGAGTCCCCTTTAAGATCAAAGGGAATTCCAAGCTCGTTCGCAATCTTGTAGAGTACAACTGACAAGGGCTGCTGTTTCGCTTTTACGGTTAAGGCATTTCGCTCAAAAGTCACTCGCAGAGGTTGCTCTTTCAGTACCGCCTCACGCTGCAACCCTTCCTCCGTATCGCCCTCGATTAGCAGCGCTTGAGAGTTATTAGCAATTACTGCATTAATCGCCGGAGATGGGTCGCCCTCATCATTGAGATAAATTCCAACGGGGTGAGGAGGCGCTCCCGGTGAGCGGTTGATTTCGTAATCGATATAAACCCGCGGAGCCAACAACTGCATGGCTGATTCGAGAGGCAGTCCTTTGAAGTCTGTAGTCACTCGCCGTTTCCCGGCCGAGGGCCCGAGCAAAACCGGGACCTTGATTCTCTTCGAGATTTCGCCGGCGATATTTGAAAGAGGTATTTTGTCAGCCTTCAAAGATATTGTGATCAGATCTTTTGTGGAAATCCGCAGTGTGTAGTCTGGCCGAGCGGGGGTTTGCGCGCGATCCGGGCGAGACGCTTGCGCGAAGGAGGTGGCAGCGCCAAAATCCCACAAGCTAAACAAAGCCAGTGGGAACAGTAAAAATTTCCGATGAACCTTCGAAATATTGCTAGTCAAGATCATCCAACCTTTCGCCTGCGGGTTACTACCCTACGATTATTCACGAGTTGATGTGTCAGGGAGGGTCAACGGTTCCGAACAACCCCGAGGTGGAACCGGGAGCCGAAGAATATACAATTGTAACCCCGTCTTCAACCCGAGATTACTGACCGCAGTTAGTTTTCGAAAGTCGGCCACTCCAGCAGGCTGATCAAAACCAAAGACGATCCACGAAATCGCACGAACTTTTCGTGTTCGTTCGTGTGATTTCGTGGATCGCTTTACTACTTCTATAGCTGCTCACTCTCTTTCAGCAGACTACTGGCACCAAGCGGCGGGGCGCGCTTGCCCATGGCTTTGGTCTATTCATTCACCTTCAACACCGCCAGGAACGCTTCCTGTGGGATTTCAACGCGACCGACTTTCTTCATCCGCTTCTTACCTTCCTTCTGCTTCTCGAGCAGCTTGCGCTTACGCGATATATCGCCGCCGTAGCATTTCGCGATTACGTTCTTCCCCAGGGCCTTTACGGTTTCGCGCGCTACTACCTTGTTGCCGATGGCTGCCTGAATCGGAACCTCGAACAATTGCCGCGGGATCAACTGCTTCATCTTCTCCGTCAACAGCCGGCCTTTCGCCTGCGCTGTGTCGCGATGAAGCACGAGCGAGAGAGCGTCTACGGGCTCGCCGGCAACCAGAACGTCGAGTTTGACCAAGTCACTCTCCCAATGGCCCGCCAGGTGGTAATCGAGTGAAGCGTAGCCCCGCGATACGGACTTCAAGCGATCGTAGAAGTCGAGCACAATCTCATTCAGCGGCAGTTCATAGGTAAGCATAACTCGATTGCTGGATATGTATTCAAAGCCCTTCTGAACCCCGCGCTTTTCTTCGAGCAGTGGCAGGATGCCGCCAAGGTATTCGTCAGAAGTCAGTATTGTGGCGAGAATCACCGGCTCTTCTATTTTAACAATGCGGCCGGGGTCCGGCATCTTGGCCGGTGAATCAATGTCTGCAACCTGCCCATCGGTGGTCGTCACCGTATAACGCACGCTTGGCGCGGTGCTGATCAAGGCTAAATCAAACTCCCGCTCCAGGCGTTCCTGCACAATTTCCATGTGCAGCAGCCCGAGGAAGCCGCAGCGAAAGCCGAAGCCAAGCGCGGTTGAAGACTCGGGCTCGTAGAAAACTGACGCGTCGTTTAGTCGAAGTTTATCAAGCGCGTCGCGCAGCTCTTCATATTGGTTGGTGTCCACGGGATAGAGCCCCGCAAAAACCATGGGCTTGATCTCCTGGAAACCGGGAAACGGTTCTTTGGTAGGGCGAGCGGCTTCAGTGATGGTGTCACCAATTTGAACATCAGCAACTTCTTTGATCGAAGCTGTCAAAAAACCCACTTCACCAACGCCCAGTTTATCAATCGGCGTCGGGCGCGGTTTATTTACTCCTAAGGTCTCGACCTGATAATCGCGACCGGTGTTAAAGAACCGAATCTTCATACCGATGCTAATACTTCCATCAATGACTCGGAACAGAACGATGACCCCGCGGTAGGAGTCGTACCATGAATCGAAGATCAAAGCCTTTAGCGGGGCCTCGGGATCACCTTTAGGTGACGGCACATCGCGCACGATTGCTTCCAGAACTTCGGCCACACCTTTACCAGTCTTGGCGCTGGTGAAGACCGCATTGTGCGTCTCCAGACCGATCAGGTGTTCGATCTGTTCGATTGCTTTGTCCGGCTCAGCGCCGGGGAGATCGATTTTGTTGATTACCGGAATAAGTTCCAGATTGTTATCGAGCGCCAGGTAGGTATTGGCCAGCGTCTGCGCTTCCACTCCTTGCGACGCATCGACAACCAGCAGCGCCCCTTCGCAAGCGGAGAGCGATCGCGAAACTTCGTAGGAAAAGTCGACATGGCCCGGCGTATCTATCAGGTTTAAGACGTAAGTCACGCCGTCTTGGGCCGTGTAATTGAGCCTCACTGCGTGCGACTTGATCGTTATGCCGCGCTCGCGCTCCAGATCCATGTTGTCGAGAATCTGCTCGGACATGTCGCGACCGGTGACCGCGCCAGTCAGTTCTAGCAGGCGGTCGGCGAGCGTTGACTTGCCATGATCGATGTGGGCGATGATGGAAAAATTGCGGATGTGTTCGGGAGTCATTACGAATTGGTCAGTTGTTCCTTGTTCGTCGTCCGTTGTCCGTAGGTTGCCGACTTTATGTTACGAAACAACGAATAAATTCGAAGCCGTTCCGGCAATTGCCTACCAACAACTGACCACTGACTAGTTTCAAAATAACAAAACGGGCGCGAAACCGCACGCGCGCCCGCCTTAACTGATCCGAAGCACAGCAACATTTGCGGCAGCCAATGGATCCACATCATCCCAAACAGGGGCCACTCTACTAACCATTTGCGCGTAACCAATGGATCCAAGCACTCAGCCCCAGCAACAACCATTCACCCACCACTCCGTGTTGAGCCCGATGGATCTAGCAATCAGTAGGAGCAGAAGCGAGAGGCTGGATCAATCAGTGCCTAATTGCCAATGTTTGGCTATCGGTTCCGTGCCTTAGAATTCCTTGCTGGGGGCTGAATGCTGGGATCCATTGGCTACCCACGGGTGAGTGTCTCGATGAGCCTGCACGCGCTTACCGGCATTTCACCCCGTGACGGGGTGAAAGGGGCTTAGAGCCAGCGCGGCACGTCAGCGGCTTCTTAAATGAGTTTTCACACAGTCTCTACCGAAATGGTTCTGTGCGTTGAGTGTGTGCGCCGGGAAGGACTCTTTGGCAAACTGGTCGTTAATCGTCCAAATGCGCCTCCACGTAAGCTCTCGCTTTTTCGGGGGTGTTAACTGAAATAATGAACTGGGGGTTATTCAGCGCCCACGCTGCATGGTCGTTTACAAACGCCTCATACTCGCTGCCCGTGCCCGATGCAAACCCAATCTTTTCGAGCACTCTCAAGACAAGCTGACTGTCGCTGGTCATTCCAGCAGCCTGAAAAAGTTTGTGTTTATCGTCATTGGACATTGAGGAGGAGGAGGTCTCATCTGAAGATTCGCTCGAAGTGTTGCTGTTGGAGCCGCGGTTTGTGTTTATGTTGAAATTTGAATTGCGGTCCGCAGTCCGGACGGTGGGCTGCCGGTTGAGGTAGAAATAAAGAATTGCGCTGGCAGCAATGACTACGATCAAACCAAGACATCCTGCACCTCCGCAGCCAATGGCAAATTTTTGGTTTTTAGTCACTGTTTTCCCTTTCAATTAGTTGAATTCCGGAGATTCTATGCAACCGCTCAGCTTTGCTTTTTCATCCACGTGAGACATTGCTTCAAATGTTCCCGCATGCTATCGACGCTATCATGATGAATGTCACCATGTCCGGGTAGGACCCACTCAAAATCGTAGTTCAAGAGCTTTTCCATGGAACGCGTCTGCTCCGGCCAGGAGTACCAGGCGACGCTGCGAAAGGCAGTCAGCGTTCCCCGCGCTGGCGACCAGGCCAAATGATCGCCGCTAAATAAATACTTTTGCCGGTACAGGAAAACGACGTGACCGCGGGTATGGCCCGGCGTCGGTATTGCAATCAGATCGTCGTCGAGCCTCAGTTCCGTTTCACCCTCGATTATTCGTTCGATTCCCCGACTGCGCGCATCGTCTGCCGCATGCATGACCCTCCCGCAACCAAATTTCTGGGCAAACAAATGGTGGTCGGCAACGTCATCGCGATGGGTTAACAGCATGTGATCGATGCCACCCAGCGCCGCCACTCTCTTTACGAGTTGGGTGGCGAAGCGCGGCGAGTCGATCATCACATTGCCGCCATCCTTCTCCGGCCGCACAATCAAGTAGCTCCATCCGCCAAAGCTTGATTCAGAAGTAAAGCCACAAAAATAAACGTTGTCGGCAATTAACAGCGGGAAGGCGTCGATGCCGACATGAGCGTCGTGTTTTTCCGTGGCTCCGATCGATCCGGTTGGACATGCAACCAGGGCCATCAGCGCCAGTCGTGTTTCTTCATCCGTTTCCGGTTGATGATAGACACTACATTGCTCGCCGTGATCGTGAAATATCGCGGGCGCAAGTTGGCTGCACGTGTCACAGTCAATGCACGTTGCATCGACAAAGAAATCGCCGCTAACGTTTTGCGGCAGCCGGTGCAGGACATTTGCCATTCCCAGCATAATGGCTTAACGGCCCTACCTATTCAAGTTTGGTTACAGATCAAACTCGCTAATCAACCGGTGCAGGTAGGACCGGCTAATTCCTAACCGTTTGGCAGCCGCAACCTTACTCCCACCCTCGCTATGCAACGCCCGCAAAATCATGCGCCGTTTCAGTGCTGCAACGCCGCCCTCCAACGTCGTCTCATCTGCTGCGTTTGCATCAGGCAGTACCCGCAACATTCGCTCCGGCAGAAATTCAAGACCCAGTTTTGGCCCAGTGGTTAGCACCACCAGCCTTTCAATGAGGTTCTCCAACTCCCGTACGTTTCCCGGCCATTCATACTCTTGCAGCGCATCAATCAAGAGGGGTTCCAACTCCAGGTTAGGGCGGAGATACTTCTCCGCAGCCTTGGCAACAAAATGTGCCGCGAGCACGAGAATGTCCTCTGGTCGAGTGCGCAGGGGCGGAAGCACTAATGGCACTACGTTGAGACGATAAAAAAGATCTCTGCGGAAACGTCCGGCCTCTACTTCCTGCTCCAGATCGCGGTTGCTGGCGGCAATCAGTCTGATATCAACAGTCATCGTCTTAGTCCCACCCACACGTTCAAAAGAACGTTCCTGCAAAACGCGCAGCAACTTTACCTGCACAGTGGAACTTAAGTCGCCCACTTCATCCAGAAAGAGTGTGCCTCCGTCGGCAAGTTCAAACCGCCCTTTGCGCGTTTGGGTGGCCGAAGTAAACGAACCCTTTTCGTGACCAAAGAGCTCCGATTCGATCAGCGATTCAGGTAACGCTGCACAGCTGACGGCAACAAACGCGGCGCCGGCGCGAGGGCTCTCTTCGTGGATCGCCCGCGCCAGCATTTCTTTGCCGGTGCCATTTTCTCCGGTGATCAGTACCGTGGCGCTGGTCGCCGCCACCGCCCGGGCATGCTTGACTATCTTTTCCAGCGAGTGGCTCCCGCCGATCAGATGACTGAAGCCTCTGGAATTAAGCAACTCATCACGCAGCCGGGCGTTCTCGACCTCCAGACGCCGCATGCGGGCTGCCTGGCTCACGATATGACGTACCTCATCCGCATCGAGCGGCTTTTCAAAGAAACCGTAAGCACCGTGCTTTACGGCATCGAGCGCTGCCTGTTTTGAGCTGGTCCCAGTGATCACAACGGCTTGAACCGGAGGATGCGTGCCGCGCGCCGCCTGGACAATAGCCAATCCTTCCGAGATGCCATCCTCGTGCGGCGGCAGGTGCAGGTCGCTAACCACCACGTCGATCTTTTCCCGTTGCAGCAGTTCGATGGCATCGGATCGTGTCGACGCCTCGAGGACGCGAAAATCAGGGTTGAGCGCCCAGTAGAGTCCGCGACGAACCGACTCATCGTCATCGACCACTAACACCGTCGCTTTCACCTGTGGTTGTTCGCCCGACATTCAATACAGGCCCCGTGGCGTAATCAAGGCACAGCGGCGTGCGGAACGCAAAGAAGTTCTTGGGCAGATCTACTGAGGATCTATAGGTACCGGGCAGGACGTCAACCAATCCGTCGGCTTCTGCGCAGCGACTACTTGGCACCATTATTTGGGCGATGGTAACACCACGCGGAACGTTGTACCAGCACCTTCCTTTGAGTCGACTGTAATGAAACCGCCATTGGCTTGCACAACTTCACGGCAGGTGTAAAGACCCAGGCCTACACCCTTCTTTTTGGTGGTGGCAAACGGATGGTACAAGCGCTTCGCAATGAAGTCATGGGTCAGTCCCTTTCCCGTGTCAGTCACGCTGAAGAACACTTTTTGATCATCAATTTTGCCTGCTTTGATGGTCAGTGTGCCGTTCTTTTCTGTCATCGCTTCCAGCGCGTTCAGAATCAAATTTTCCATCACCTTCTCAATTCGCTCCCCGTCAGCCAACGCTAAGAGTGCTGGGGGCAGCTCTGTTTCTATTTTGTGGGTCTCGGTCCCAGGCCCGGCCGTAATAGTTAACGCGCGCTTGACCAGGGGAATGATATCGGTTGGCTGCGCTTTCTTATATTCGCCGCTAAGCGTGGCCACAGGATTAGTCAGGCGAGTCACCATGGCACTCAAATTCTGCGTGGCGAGCTTGAGCGAATTCATTGCATCGACGCGAAAGTCCTCGTTGTCAAAATGCTTTTCCATATTTCCCACGATCAGCGACAACGCTTCAATCGCGTTCTTTAAATCATGAGTCAACATGGCTGAGAGCTTAACGAATGCCTGAAATTGACGTGCTTCCGTCTCCCGCGCAATTTGTGCTCGCAAACGATCGGTCATCAAATTGACGTTATCCGCAAGCACTCGGTTTTCGTCGCTGGATGTCAACTCGATGCGGTGATCAAGCTTGCCCTCAGCAATCGCGGCCACACCCTCGCTGACGCGATCTAGTCCCCGGCTCCTGCCTTGCAGGTAGAACGACAGCAAAATCGCCGTGATCGATCCTATTAGGATGGAATAAACAAGCCCCCATGCTCCAGAGCGGCGCGCCGGCGCCATCGCCTGTTCATGGCTCTCCATAACAGCTACAGACATATTCATATCAGGAAAGGTGCTGAAGGCTGCCCACACCTCGTCACCAGTTGCCGACGAGAAGCTCTGCCATCCAGATTCGCCCGACATCATGCGGGCCGCAACCGGGTTGAAGTTAGGCAGAGAGTCACTAACCAACTGATAAGCGAGAGCCTGGTTTTGGTGATAGAGGATTCGACCGTTGTGATCGACAACTACTACTCCACGCGATGTTGCACCTTCTCTCGCCGCTGATTTCTCGACTGGTGAATTGTCGTCTGATGAACTCTCGCTCGGCGGTTCCGACACTTCCCACCGGCGCGCGGCCTCCGACAGTGTTGCATCGACCTCGAGCTCAGCCACCAGGGCGCCCATTGAGGTCTCGGCACCTTCGTTTTGAAGGAAAACCGGAACCGAGATTCGCAAGCTGGTCCCGGATGAGGTAATTGAGATGGGGGAATGACGCGGTTCAGACTTGGTCGCTGTCCACACTCCATCCTCTGGTTGCGGCAGACCTGGCGGGAAATCCTGGTTACGAAAGCTCAAGCCTTCGCCCGCCCGTTCAACGGGTTTACGCTCGGCAAAAAATACCGGACGCTTCTGCTGATCAAAGAATGCGATGTTGACTATATGACTCTGTTTGCTGAGCGTCGACGCCAGGACGATCTGAGAATCTGTCCGAATCGGCTCGTTTGCTGGTGAGGCAGACTGTTTGGCAGGCGCCTGCAGATAATCACGTAGCGTCTTTGAATCGGCAAGCCCAATAAGCTCGTTTTCCTGTTCATCGACGTGATCGCTTACGGCGGCGATGAAGTTATCCAGCTCTCTTCCCAGATCTTGAAGGAGTTTTGATTCCGCCGCATTCAAGCTGTTGAAGTAGTTTATGACGCCCAGCACCAGCAGCGGCGCCAGGCATAGACCTAACAGAGTGAGAAAAGACTTTGGGCAAATGGGCAAGCACGCGCTCCCGTCGAGATTGGAAAACGATATTAACTCAGAGGGTCAGTTTTCAGTTAAGACAAATGGAACAGGTGTCGGGTGTCGGGTGTCGGGTGTCGCGTGTCGGGCTTGAATAAACTCTGACCGGCACCCGACACCCGGCACCCGACACCTTTCCTAGACCGGTAGCCGCCCAAACTCGACGAGCAGCGGGGCCAGCGTATTGACAACACGATCGTGGGCCACGCCGTTCGTCGCAATAATCCCGTTGCGGTTTTGCACCTCAGGTGAGTTGTATTCGAGCGGCCGGCCAAAAAGATCCGTAACCCGCCCGCCAGCCTCGGTCAGGATTATTTCCGGAGCGCAGGTGTCCCACTGCTTAGTGCGCGGCGAGAGATGCACGTAAAGATCGCACTGTTGTTCGATGATTAGACCCACCTTGATCCCTACCGAGCCGCGCCGAATCTCCTGCTTGACTCTAAAAGCTTTGACCACTTGGTCCATTCGCGGACTGCGGTGAGAGCGGCTCGCGGCCAGCCGCATGAGCGAAAGCTCGTTTTGATCGGATACCGCCGCTCGCTCTGGTTTTAGATTGGGTCTAATGATCCAGGTGCCCTGTCCGCTAACGGCGTGATAAAGCACCCCCGTTAAGGGCAGAAGGACGACACCGAGGACACATTGTCCGTCTTCAGTCAGACCAATTTGCACCGCGAAGTCACCATTACCAGCGATGAATCCATTCGTGCCATCGAGCGGATCAATCATCCAGACTCTTCGCTTGTCGAGGCGGTGTGCTGTGTCGACCGACTCTTCAGCCAGAATGCCGTCATTGGGAAACTCTTTCCGAATCGCTTTAACGATTAATTCGTTCGCGACCAGATCAGCCTGGGTGACCGGCTCGCGATCATTGGACCCCGTCTTCTGTTCAATCTGAAGCGGACCTTCATAGAACTCGAGTATAGCGGCCCCCGCCTCACGAGCGAGATCCAGTGCCACACGAAGTTCGTGCTCGTAAGTTTGAGATTGGAGTGTTCGGGTCATTCGTGCCACATACTCTCACACTATCCAAATGCTGATCTAAATGTGTATGTCGTTGCGCCCAATTGGAGAAGTGCGATGGATTGAGGTCAGTACCACGCGGTAACGTGTGAATTGTCGCAGCGCGGATATGAGCACTCAACTCACAGAACCGCTTGCTGTAGCCAGCGGATGCTAGCACTCAACACCAGCAGGAATCACTGAACCCTGGAAAGAGCCACTAAACTCCCAGAACCATTTGCGGTAGCGTCGGGTCAAAGTAAAAACCATAATGCCTGCGAATCATTATCTTCTGAGGTATGCACTCAACTACAGAACAGGAAGCGGTAGCGACCTGGCCGTCTCAGTACCTGACACATTTGAATCTGTTGCATGGGCCAGGTCGCTACCGCTTCCTGTTCTGTAGTTGAGTGCTACTGCCATTGGTTCTGTAGTCAGTCGCCGTGTTACGCGGTTCTCGGACTTAACGGTTTCCATTTAGTTTTCACACAGTAGGTCATGAATCCCGATTCGCCACCGCGAATGAAAATAGAACGAGAGCCGTCAATCTGATTCAACTAAGTTCTATTTTCATAAGAGTCTCGGTAGCCAGATGATCCTAGCTCTCAACATTATCGAAACTGCTCAACACCCAACTATGGTAAGACTTAATCCTGGGGCATCAGATCAACCGCTCTTCAGTCATAAATGTCACTTGCTGCCGCAACGAATCTACTTGCTTATCTACTCACTTACCCGCCTCTCTCACGGTTACTGCTAAGTTGAGTGCTAGCATCCGCTGGCTACAGCAAGCGGTTCTGTGAGTTGAGTGCTCGTATTCGCGCTACGACTACCCACCTGCTAACTCGCGGTACGACAGGTAACTAGCCCATTTCTCGCCGCGCTGCTTCACGAATGATTTCCAGTGTCTTATCGATGTCCGCCTGGGTGGTACGAAAGTTTGTGATGCAGGCTCGCAGCGCAAACCTGCCTCGAAGAGTCGCATTGGATAGATAAGCCTGGCCGCCGCGTTGCACTGCCAGCATCAACCGAGTGTTTAGTTGATCGAGTTCCCGGTCGAGTCGAGCTCGCTCTACTACCGACGCCGTCGCCAGACCGGGCTTCGATCCTTTGGGGAGGTAACGAAAGCAGCAGATACTCAACTCGACCGGCGCCAGCAACTCAAAATCGTCCGCCTCAACAACACATCGCCCCAGGTACTCTGCCAGTGAGTTATCTTCGCTGATCGCCGCGGCTATACGAGTTAGGCCGTAGTATCGGAAGGTCAACCAAATCTTTAGAGCCCGGAATCGGCGCGATAACTCTATTCCATAATCCCAGAAGGCGAAGGCCTCGTCCGTATCGGGCCGCTCGAGGACCTTGATGTAGTCGGCCTCATCAGAGGCAAAGGCCGCACGAGCAGCCGCGGGATCGCGAAACAGCAGGCAGCCTGCGTCGATTGGAACATACAACCACTTATGGGCGTCGAGCGAGACAGAGTCAGCGCGATCGAGCCCGGCGAAGAGCGATCGCTTCCGTTCGTCAAGAGTCGCGGGCGCACCGTAAGCTCCATCGATGTGCAGCCAGAGATCAAACTCCGCCGCCAGGTCTGAGATTTCATTAAGCGGATCCACTGCTCCCGTATTTACTGTGCCGGCGCTGGCCACGACGCAAAATGGTTTCAGCCCGTTTCTAAGATCCTCCTGCACTTGTTCGCGCAATGCTCGGACATTCAGGTGAAAACTATCGTCTGACTCAATCGTCCGCACCTGATCACGTCCAATACCCAGGATGTCCGCGGCCTTTTCGATCGACATATGGACTTGATCCGACGCGTAGATCGTCATCGGCGAGTCGCAACTCCAGAGACCCTGGCGCGCAATATCGTCTTTCGCCTTCGCACGGTGAGCGACAAGCAGTGCTATCAGATTAGCCATGGATCCGCCGCTGGTAAGCACGCCGTGGGCTTCGTCGCTGTATCCGATCATCGAGCCCAGCCAGCGCACTACCGTCCTTTCGAGCTCCGTGGCTGCCGGCGCAGACCGCCAGGCCGTTACATTTACATTGAGTGCAGAAGCAATGAGGTCGGCGAAAGCTCCCGGTGGCGTCGCCGGAGAAGCCACGTAACCAAACTGACGCGGATGGCCGTTATGACGAATTCCCTTAATGATTTCGCGGCAATCGGCAAGCAACTTCTCCAATGGCTCTCCGACCTGAGGAAGGCGGGATTCGAGATGTGCGATGGTAGGTGCGCCAGAGGTGTGCGGGAAAACCGGAAGCTCGGATACACGGCCGAAGTACTCTGTTACAAGCCCGGTTACTTGCCACGAGAGTGAATCGATCTCCGCTTTCGATAGTCCAAGATCAGACCAACGCGAGTTGGAGGTCTTTCCTGTTTCGCTCATTTGGGTCCTGGAGCGATTGCCACCAGTAGTGATAGCCGCTCGCCTCCCACGTTCGTGACACCGTGTGCAATGCCGGCAGGAGCAACCACCAGCGCACCACCCGTCGCGGTACGCTCCTCGTTTCCGACTGTAAACTTGCCCTCACCTTCCAGGACAAAATAGAACTTGTCGGCACCCTGATGCGCGTGGACATTCTGCGTCTGGTTCGGTTCCAGGCAGTTGAGTCCCACCAACATGTTTTCACTCTGCCACAGCGCGGTCTTGTAAAACTTTTCAGCTTGCGCGCCCGCATGGCCACGCCAGTCGAGAAAGTGGTTCATATGGATTCCTTGGTTAAGAGGTCTATAAATATTCAAGCTTTTCCTTTGAACTGTGTGTAGCAAGCGTAGCGCGAATCAAACCTCAATTACAGAACCGGGAGCGGTAGCGACCGCATTCAACTCCCGCAATCACGACGCTACGGAATAAGAACAGACTTATCAGGCTATGGTGCAGCGGATGCGCCGCTACGGAATAGAGCCAACCCACATGTCGTGGCGCTGGTTGAGTGCGGTCGCTACCGCTCCCGGTTCTGTAACTGACTCTCGAAACAGCGTCTTTGTTCTGAAGCATGCCTCGAGGGATAGTAAGTGGGAAATGCAGCACTCACAAATGCTTGGAGTGGCAAAGCTACTATACCGTTGGTTAATCCTAAAGAGCGCTTGCAGGGCGTACCAGTGGCGGTTATAGTCCGGTGCCTGAAGTGTGCTCGATGACGAGTTAAGTTCTTATCACACGATTGCTTCTGCTGAACAATGTCCCTATCAGGCTCCGCAACACTGGAAGGTACGGCCCGCTACCGCGATCGTTTCAAGGAACGAGCCGCTGAAAATCACTTTCGCAATGAACAGGACCTCTGGTTATCGTCGATTGGCATCGGCTCTTACCTTGGTAATGCAGATGACGTTACTGACGCGAAATACTCCGAAGCAGTCGTGCGAGCTGTGGAGCTTGGGGCCAACGTAATCGACACGGCAGCAAACTATCGCTTTCAGAGAAGCGAGCGCTCAATCGGAAAGGCCCTGGGTGAACTGACGAACACAACAGGATTCTCGCGAGAGGAAATTCTCATCTGCTCCAAAGGCGGTTACCTGCCATTCGATGGCGCTCCACCGAGAAATGTGCGCGGTTATATTGAGGACACCTTCGTGCGGCCCGGTATTGCGCGTCTCGAGGATTTCGTCAGCGGCAGCCACTGCATGACGTCTGGCTACTTGCAGAATCAACTCGACCAGTCGCTACGAAACATGGGACTCGAATGTATCGATGTTTATTACGTCCACAATCCGGAATCACAACTCGGGCATGTTTCCGAAGAGGAGTTTTATTCGAGATTGCGCGGAGCTTTTGAAACGCTGGAACAGAATGTTGCTCAAGGCAAAATCAAGATGTACGGCGTGGCTACCTGGAACGGCTTTCGTGTGCCGCCGGAAGCGCCCGGGTATCATTCATTGCCGCGCATGCAGGAGGTCGCCCGAGAGGTCGCCGGAGAATCGCACGGTTTTCGATTCATTCAGCTTCCCTTCAATCTGGCGATGCCCGAGGCTTTAGTCTTACGGAATCAAATTGTTGACGAAGTAGAAGTCTCAACTGTGGAAGCAGCGGCGGCACTCAGTATTACCGTTGTCTCCAGCGCCTCGATTCTACAGGGACGAGTAGCTCATGGTTTGCCGGAGACTATTCGAGAGCCAATGGGATCTCTGGCGACCGATGCACTAACTGCGATTCAGTTTGTGCGGTCGACCCCGGGGATCACCACCGCACTGGTCGGCATGAGTAACTCGAAGCATGTCGACGAGAACCTGCAACTTGTTCGCGTCGAACCGGCGCATCCGGACGACTACCGGCGTGTGTTTGCTGAGGAATAGGATTGCGAGGTTGCTCGGTGGTCAGTTATCAATTGTCAGTTGTCAGTTGTCAGTGGTCAGTGGTCAGTGGTTGGTTGAAGATTCTACGATCCTATTTCCACTAACAAACTGACAACTGACAACTGACCACTTACAACTGACAACATTCCGAGTTCCATGACTGCACAGAAGTTCAACTCATTCAGCGAATTTTGGCCTCATTACGTGGCTGAACACAGTCAACCCACTACTCGGCTGCTTCATTTGATGGGCACCACGGTGGGGATCGCCTGCGCGGTTTACTTTATTGCCAGCGGCAGATGGTGGCTGTTTCCACTGGGACTGATTCCGGGTTATGGCGCTGCCTGGATTGGTCATTTTTTTATCGAGAAGAACAGACCCGCAACCTTCCAGCATCCCCTCTGGTCGTTTATGGGTGACTACAAAATGATTGGCCTGATGCTTTCAGGGAAGATGGGTGCGGAGGTTCAGCGGGTGGCGAGTATGGGTAAGAAGTAAAGATCATTTTTCATATGTCATTTGACATCTCTCATTAGTCATTTTAAGAACGGGTTCAAGGTACCAATTCTTCTGGTGACATCGGTCACTGATCTCATCGGACTAGCGTTCAACTTTCTCCGTAGGTGACATTTTCATTAGATGACAAATGAGAAATGTCAAATGACATATGAAAAATGATCAGTTCGCATAGCAGGTACCGCAAGTAATGAGAGGCAACCTTCCCATTCCCGAACTTCCTCGCGGGGAAGACGTCTGGCTCATGGTAGTAGTGACTTCGGTTCGTGACCGGAGATCGCAACAGGGCAAGCGTTATTGCGATGCCCTGGCTCGCAACGCTACGGGTTCGATCGTCTTGAAAATCTGGTCTGAAGTGCTCGACGCTTGCAAAGAAATCAAGCCCGGACTTTGGGGCCTCACCGGTCGACTCGATAACTTCCAGGATCGCCCGCAGTTCGTAGTCGCAGAATATCGCCCGATTACCATCGAGCAATATCGCGAGCATCAGGGGATTGACCCCGTGTTGCCTCTGGCTTACACGATGGATATCGAAACGTTGGCGGTCCCCGCCTTCCGCGAGCGTGTAGGCCTCCAACTCGAGCGCACCATGAGGCTGGGCAAAATGCGGCTCGAGCAACAACAGAGGTATCTGGAAGATATCGCGGCCGAAGAGGAGCGCTCTTATCAGCTGGGCGCGTTGAGCGCAGCCTCCGGCCGTATCATTTGTCTGGCCGTGCATGTGGGCCTGGTTCCGGGCATGGACATCGCCTGTTTAGAACACAGGCAAAGCGAACACGTGTTTGGTATCGACCCTGACGGCCATGAAGAGGACGAAAAGAGCGCGCTTGCAGGTTTTCTTGACCTGCTCAAAGATTTCGATCCCGATACGGACGAGATTGTCGGCCACAACATTCTGGGTTTCGATCTGCCCTTCATTTTTCAGCGATGCCTGGTCAACAACATTCGCGTGCGGCCCTTTCTTGACCTCTCAGAGTTTCATGTACGCGGCGTTTTCGACACCATGCATCAATGGTGGATGGGTTCGAAGCGCTTGATAAGTCTGGACGACATTGCCTGGGCCCTAAGGATCGAGTCGAGCAAGACGGCGGAAGCCGAGGGAAGCAAGGTGTTCGAAATGTACCAGGCTGACAAGCTCGCCGAGATTCGCGAATACAACCTCAATGACGTGCGTCTTACGCGCAAGGTCTACGAGCGAATGGTCGAATGCTTTGGAAGGTAACCATTTTTCCTATTTTCATTGGTCATTTTTCAGGCGAAAACTGAAAACAGAGTGGACGCGAAATCATTACCGTCTGACGATATGCACTCAACTACAGAACAGGGAGGGGTAGCGACCTGGCCGTCTCGGGACCACTAACACAATTTGATTCTGTCGCAACGGCCAGGTCGCTACCGCTTCCTGTTCTGTAGTTGAGTGATACTCTCATTGGTTCTGTAGTCAGTCGCTGCGTTACCTGCGTCTCAGGCTTAACGGTCTCAATTTGGTTTTTCACACCCACCCGCGTGGTGGTACTGACCTCATGAGACCGCGGCTTGAGTATTCGAGCACCCAGCCCCGCTAAGTGCCACTTACCTGCTCTATAAGATATCTCGTCGACAACTTACCCGGGTGGTGTTTTTATTTGGCCCGCAAACGCGACGGCGTTTCATTTTTGCAACACAATACTGGTAAACTATTAAGACTGAGCAAAGTCAGCGGTTAAATGGAGATGGTTTGATGCTTGTTGCCGGTTTCTATGTTTTGTTTGGCCTCGCACTTGGCGCATTGGTCATGTGGCTGGCGTTGCGGTCGAAGATCACGCATGAATACGATCGCGCTATGGCCGAAACCACTCCTCGACTGGCCACGGTTACAGAGCGACTCTCCGGAAGAGAACTTGAACTTAGGAAGCTCCAGGAGGCTTCTGAGAAGCAGATAGCTGAGCAGGAAATGGTAAGAGCGGAAAACACCCATTTGAAAGCCGCGCTCGAGGGCGAACGACGCGCTGCCCAGGAACGAAGTGAAGCTTTCAAACAGGCCGGTGAGGAGCTAACTGAAAAATTCAAAGCTCTGTCCCGCGATGCGCTTAAGGATAACAACCAATCATTTCTGGAACTGGCAAAAGCCAACCTGGAAAAGATTCAAGAGACGGCAAAAGGTGACCTCGAGATTCGTAAGAATGCAATTGACCAACTCGTGAAGCCCCTTAAAGAGTCTCTCGACAAAGTCGACGGTCGGATTGGTGAACTGGAAAAGGCGCGCGCGGGAGCATATTCCGAGTTGCGTGAGCAGGTTAAGACGCTGGCCATGTCTCAACTGCAATTGCAGGCGGAAACGGGGAACCTCGTGAAGGCCCTACGGGCCCCACATGTGCGCGGGCGTTGGGGCGAGATCCAATTGCGGCGCGTTGTTGAGCTGGCGGGAATGCTTCAATACTGCGACTTTGTTGAACAGGAAACTGTGGCCACTGAAGATGGTCGCATCCGGCCTGATTTAATAGTCCGCCTGCCCGGCAACCGGACGATCGTCGTCGATGCGAAGGTACCTTTCGATGCCTTTTATGAATCAATCTCCACGACCGACGACGAAGTTCGGTGCGCCAGGTTGAAAGACCATGCTCGGCTGGTGCGCACGCACATCGGTTCTTTAAGCAGAAAATCCTATTGGGAGTCGGTACAACCGACACCTGAGTTTGTCTTGCTCTTTTTACCCGGTGAAACTTTTTACAGCGCCGCACTGGAGAATGATCCGAAATTGATAGAAGACGGCGTCGGTCTGGGAGTGATTATTGCTACGCCCACTACGCTGATAGCCCTGCTCAAAGCGGTTTCGTATGGTTGGCGGCAGGAACAGATGGCAACCAACGCCCACGAGGTCAGTAAGCTTGCCAAAGATCTGTACGACCGGCTGCGCACGTTTACCAATTATTTCGCGGACATCGGCAAAGGACTCGAGCGCGCGCTGGATTCTTACAATAGAGGTGTAGGCTCTCTTGAACAACGCGTTCTGGTTACGGCAAGAAAGTTCAAAGAACGTGGTGCCATTGCCGGTGAAGAAATCGAAATCCTCGAACCCATCGACAAGACTACTCGGCCGCTTCGTCTCGACGAAGGCGGCCTTTTCCCCGATTCCGCTGATGACGAGCCCGCAGCCTTCGAGGATGAGCCGTTATTCAGTCTTAAAGCGGCGGGCGACAGTGGCGAGCGTTAGATGTTGCATCGTCACTAATTACAGAACCGGGAGCGATAGCGACCGCACTCAACTTCTCGCGAGCAGGCTGCGATCTGAACCCACTCAAAACTTCTTATGCTCGTCCGTTTTTCTTTCTCAAGAAGACATGTCCACGCAATGGTTGGGCTAGTTGAGGGCGTTCGCTATCGCTCCGGGTTCTGTAATCAGTCGAGTCGCATTCGACCAGCTCGGGCTAGTTGCGGGCTGTCGCTATCGCTCCCGGTTCTGTTCAGTCGAGTCGCTTTCGAACTGCTCGGGCTAGTTGAGTGCGGTCGCTATCGCTCCCGGTTCTGTGAAGAGCAGTCGCATCCCATTCGACTAAGAGGTCATGTCAACTCCCCGCCACTAACCATCTCAACGCTCCGCTGGTAAACTACTGACGGACTCTTAATAGTTTTCCGGAGTACATTTGGCAAAAGAGATATGGTTAGGTCCTCTGCTGGGTCACAATCGTGCGCGTCTCATCGGACGGTGCTCCGCGCTTGCTTGGGAGGGTCGGGCCGACAGTTTCCTCTATCTCGCCGCATCACACCCGCTTCTCGAACTGGTAACTGAAGAGATCCTCGACGGCAGCTCGAATCGCGGTATCTGGGGGGAACTTCCCGTGTATCTTTTTCGAGGCCTGGTGCGGCGCATACTCATGAGCGCCATCAACGAAACCGGCGCCGGCCTCCCCACCCGCATTCCTATTGACCGCGAAGAACTGCCGCTGCAACGGAGTTTGATTTCACAAATACTTGCGCGGCTGAAAGCCCAGGGGGAACTGAAAGCAATCGGTCCGCTCGCCGGACGCGAGGGGTGCGTGAATACTATCGCTAAGCTAATGGGCGAAATCGAGCGGGCTGCCAAGTCACCCGCCGAAGTGGCTGAGATAATCGCAGCTCGCGCCCAGGATCTTGCGCCGCGCACAGGTTCAACGGATCGTAACGTTCACCTGCAGATCGATTTCGATCAAGAGGTCGCCCTGATCTATTCTACCTATAGCGACCTGCTGAACCGTCACCAACTAACGGAACAGGATGCGGATCAGTTACGCGCGCTTTCAGTTCTCAAGGGCGAGGTTGGTGGCCAGTCAGTCACCATTCCCTGGCTTCCGAAGCTGCAGTTGCTTGTACTTGATGGCTTCTTCGACTTTACGCCAGTGCAGGGCGAGATCCTGCGACGCCTGATTCCCGGGATTCCGGAAGTGTTGGTCAACCTCAATCACGACCAACTCAACCAGGAAATTTTCCTTCCATTTCAGGAAACCATCGACCACCTGAAGGCTATCGAGGCGTTCGAGATCAAACGAAGCTCCGAGAGCATTCTGACCACTCGGGGGTCGTTATCGAATCTACGCCGAGATCTGTTCAACCCGTCGTTGACTCAGGAAGCAGGAGCAGGAGGCAGGGGGCTGGAGGAAGACGACGAGTTACAAGCAGACGTGGCGACGGAGATCACATATTTCGAATGCGGCGATCGCGATACCGAGATTCGCGCCATCGCCAAGCAAATCAAACAACTGGTCATGCGCGAGAATTACCACCTGTCTGACATCGCCCTGGTAGTACGGCAACGAGCTGCTTACGCCGAAACCATTGCCAGGGTGATGCGCGAGGAGTTGTTGCCGTGCAATCTCGAAACGCGCATTGAAGCGAACGACATTCCCGCCAACCGGGCGGCGCTTAAACTCTTTGCAATTCTCGAACAGCTTTCTCGGGATGAGACGACACCGCCAAGGGCTTCTGAAATCGCGGATTTGATCAAGTCGGAATACTTCCGTCTAAACGATCAAGAGCTGAAGCTGCTTTCCGCGCGCTTCGACACAGAGTATGCGGATCTTTGTAGGGGCGTCCCGCCGTGGGCGCCCCATCGTCACATTGGTACGAGGTTAGTAACGACGCCACCGGAACGCAACGATGGGGCGTCCACGGCGGGACGCCCCTACGTTTGGAACGCGGACGCGCTCGAGAATGCGTTCGCTTACGTGGGCAGCGAACTTCGCGTCACTGATTGGCTGGCTCGGGCTCAAAAACTAATCAAGGAGCTGCCGGGGGCTGAAGCAACCCGCAACCTGCTCAACCTTGAAACCGACGATCAAGGCCGGGACCCTGACTTAGCCGACCAGCTCGAAAATGCGGAAACGGCAAAGATGGAGGAGAAAGACGCCGAACGGAAAAGACGACCATCGCGCGACGTTCATCCGGCGGCCATCGCCTGGGCGGCGCTCGTTCTTCAGTCGTTTGCTGAGCACATCCAGACGGTGCCCCGCGAAGGCAGGCCATTGAATTTGCGCCTGGCATTGATGAAGCTTCTCGAGCAGTTCAACTTTGCCGAGCAAATCGCCTGGCCCATTAGACATTCGGTCGAAGACGCCGAACTTCCCAAGGCGGTCCTAAATTACAACAGTCTCGAAGCGCTGCGGCGGGCCTTTGTTGCCGCGATTAAGGGCATTGAGATCGCCGCCACAATTAGTCCCCCTGAAAAAGAACCGCAACAGATAAAGCTGTTCACCTTTCTTGAGGAAGTGCGACGTTGCCTAAGTTCGCAGTCACAAGTTTCCGGTGCCGCCGACCGCGGCGGATTACGAGTATTGGAGGCAACCGATGTCCGCGGCCTCCGTTTCCGCGCTGTGTTCATCGCCGGATTGGTTGAAGGTGGGTTTCCACTGCGAGCGTCGCGCGATTGGATCTATCCGCATGAAGAACGCGAGCGTCTGAAGCGCGACGGTCTGACCCTCGAAGACATTTCACCCGCGACCTTGTTGAAAGAGGAACATTATTTTTATCAGTCGGCGTGTCGCGCCACTGAGCGACTTTATCTCAGCCGGCCGCTGTTGTTGGAAGACGATTCTGAAACAGTGGCCTCCTACTATATTGATGAATTAAGACGCGCCGTTGCTCCTCTCAAGATAGAAGCCGTCCAAATCCGGCGCGACTATGACGGGAAGGAGCTTGACGGTGCTTCCACCACCAATGAGCTGTCGGTTGCCCTGGTGCGCCAGCAGGAACGACACCTTCATCGAGGCGAAAAGCGAGAGCTGCAACCGGGCCCGCGGATCAAACGGCTTCTGGCCCTGGCGCGTAACGACGGACTCGTCAGCAACTCGGCGCTACGCCGTCTCGAAATTGAGCGCGAACGCGCCGGTTACTTGTTTGGTCCATACGATGGCCAGATCACTGACCCGAACTTGATTGCCTTGTTGGACCAGAGATTCGGGCCAGATTTTGTTCACAGCGCGAGTGGGTTGAGCGTGTACGGGAATTGCGCCTACCGTTTCTTCGGTTTGCGTGTTTTGAAGTTGGAACCGCGCGGAGAAGCGGCGCTTGATCTGCAAGCCATCGACGCAGGCAAGCTGCTCCACGACATCCTGCGTCGTTTCTTCGAGCAACATCGCCGTCAGGCGCTGAATGAACTCGATCGCGAGCAACTCCGGCGAGAGTTGGCTGATATTGCGGACCGCGTCTTCGACGAACACGAGCAAGTGGTCCCGCCGCTCAACAAACAGATTTGGAAGATCGATCGTGAGATACGCAAGATTCTGCTGGACCAGGTGTTGTTGTATGAATTGGAGATTCAGCAGAACTCGGCCGCCGCGGGAGTGGTACCAGCTTACTTTGAGGTGGGCTTTGGCGGCATTAAGTCCCCGGCGCGTGACCCGCACTCGAAAGATGAACCGCTGGAGTTGGTCCGTTCCACGTTCGTGGGCGAAGAAAGGATGAAGATCAGCGGGCAAATCGATCGTGTGGATCTGGCAAGAGATAACACGTTGATTGCGTACGATTACAAGTTGTCAACGGGTTCCAGCACGGACGACATGAGATCAGGGCGCAGCCTGCAGCTTCCAATTTATTTGGAAGCCTTGGAAAAGTTAATTCTTCCAGCTCATCCGATCGCCGGGGGAGGTTATTACGTGATCCGCGGCGGTAATGAGCGGCGCAACAAAGGGCTGCATCGGGCGCAGGCGCTGGAGTATTCAAAACTCAACCCGAAGGTGAACAGCGTCTTGTCTGATGATGACTGGCTGCGAATCCGCGAGGAAGTGATCGCAAAGATTTGGGACTTTCTCGATCACATGCGTGCCGGACTCTTCAGCGTAAATCCGTCAGAGAAAGATAAGACTTGCAGGTTTTGCGACTTCGCTGCCGTCTGCCGCTACGACCGCTACCGGATTGAGCGGAAGAAAAGAGAAGGCTGATATCTGTAAGAATGCTGGCATTGACTTTAATGCTCAGGCTGACTCTCGGGAGAGTCGAGCGGGGGTAAACCGCCCTTCCCAACCTGCTAATTAGCGGGCGGTGAGTCGTTCCATTCGGCTTGCGCTAATTCGCAGGTTGGGAAGGGCGGTTTACCCCCGCTCGACTTTCGCTTAGTTTCAAGTCGCAAAGAAGGGAGTTGTAATCACGAATCGGCGCCAACTAGAACTGGAACAGGCTGCGGCCGCTTATGAGATCCAAAAGCACATCTCGGTGACCGCCGGACCGGGCTCCGGCAAAACGACGGTGCTGGTCGAGCGTTATCTGCACATCCTCCGCGAGCGAAACCTCTCCATTGATCAAATCGTCGCCATTACCTTCACCAATAGGGCGGCAAACGAAATGCGCGAGCGCCTCAGAGCGCAACTTAATCAAATCCTGCTGACAGCCTCAGGAAACGAAAGGAAGCGTTGGCTCGGTTATAAGCGAACGCTGGATGGCGCCGTGATCACTACCATTCACGGTTTCTGCGCGCGGCTGCTACGCGAGTTCCCGGTGGAGGCTGGGGTCGATCCGCAGTTTCTTTTGCTCGACGAACATCGAACGGCGATGTTGTTGGAGTCGGTGGTCGAGGAAGCACTTTCACATTTCATTAGCTCGGGTCATGTTGAGATTTCTCGGTTGACCCTGGGAG
>JBHENP010000011.1:101831-102362 GCA_046261995.1 Pyrinomonadaceae bacterium | reverse complement strand
GGACATGCCGGATAACCGAAGCTGAATCGGGAGCCTTGATATGCCTGATGAAATAGCTTGGCAACTTGCGCAGCATCTGAGTCCGCTATTCCCAGCTCTTGCCGAATTCGTTTGTGCCATAGCTCGGCGAGGGCTTCAGCGCTTTCGACACTGAGACCGTGAAAGTAGAGATAGTCGGCGTAGTTGTCAGACTTAAACAGTTCCTGCGCGTATTCACTGGCCCGGCGGCCGACGGTCACCAGATGGAACCCAACAACATCGATACGGCCTGAATCTGTCGAAGCAAAGAAGTCCGTAAGGCATAGGTGCTTGCCTGCGGGTTGACGTGGGAAAGTAAATCGCAACCGTTCGGTTTTCTCGTCCTCATGGTAAATAATCAGATCATTTCCCGACGACTGGCAGGGGAAGTAGCCGTAGACAACGCGCGGTACGAGAAGACATTCGCGCTTGCTGTGCTCTTTTAGTTCCTCGTAGATGGGTCGCACGGTTTCCCGCACAAAGCTCTGATATTCATTCAGGGGTTTTCGGCCC
>JBHENP010000011.1:0-101821 GCA_046261995.1 Pyrinomonadaceae bacterium | reverse complement strand
CCCTTGAAGAGCGCGGTCTCATTTACGAAAGCAAAGACTTCATCTAGAGGAATGTCCTCCACGACCAGGGAACCGTAAAACGGCGCTTTGGGTACCTCAACATCCGTGCTAACGGCTGACCGGATGGTGTGCGTCGTGTCCCCCGCAGTTTTTATCGAGCCTCTCGGCTTCACAGGCTTGCGAATGCCCAGCTTCGCTTCCTCACCTACCAGGTCTTCCACATCCTCGACAGTTTCCGCGTCAGCGCTGCTTCCTATCTCTCCATCGCCGGCCACCACCATCTGCCCGTTACCGCTCGCCAGTTTGTCCATCGTATGCAAGCCGGCGAAAGCGTCACGCGCGTAGAAGAGTTGTCCCTTATAAAGTGATTTAAGATCGTCATCGACATAACGCCGCGTCAACGCCGCACCCCCGAGGACGACCGGGACCGTAATGCCGCGCTCGTTCATCAGCTCGAGGTTCTCTTTCATTATGAGCGTTGATTTTACGAGCAGCCCGCTCATACCGATCGCGTCAGCCTTGTGCTCTTCGTACGAACTCAAAATATTATCAATTGTTTGCTTGATGCCCAGGTTAATCACCTTGTAGCCGTTGTTGGTCAGGATGATGTCGACCAGGTTCTTGCCGATGTCATGAACGTCGCCTTTGACCGTAGCCAGCACCATCGTTCCCTTTGCTGTGGCACCACCTTTCTTTTCCATGAAGGGCTCGAGAAAGCGCACCGCCGCTTTCATAGCTTCAGCCGATTGCAAAACGAACGGCAACTGCATCTGTCCACTGCCGAACAGATCGCCGACCACCTTCATGCCCTCGAGCAGGATATTGTTGATGATGTCGAGCGCGGGATGCTTTTCGAGCGCGGTTTGCAACTCAGCCTCAAGTCCGATTTTCTCGCCGTCGATGATGTGGTTTTTCAAACGCTCTTCGACCGTTTCGCCCTTGCTGGCCTTCTTAGCACTCTTGGCTTTGACGCCTTCAAACAGCGTGGTGAATTGGGTGAGCGGATCGTAAGTACAAACATCTCCTTCAAACTGGCGCTGATCGTAGATTAATTCGCGCGCGACCTTTAGTTCCTGTTCGCCGATGCGATTCAACGGCTCAATCTTGCTGGCGTTGACTATCGCAGCGTCCAGCCCAGCCTCGACGGCGTCATGCAGGAAGACAGAATTCAGCACCACACGCGAGGCGGGATTGAGTCCAAACGAAATGTTGGAGACACCGAGAATAGTGAAACAACCCGGGAGTTCTTTTTTGATCCGGCGAATTCCCTCGATAGTCTGGAGCGCATTGCGGCGATCCTCTTCAATTCCCGTGGATATGGGAAGGGCCAGAGGGTCAAAGAAAATGTCCGACGCCGGCAGGCCCAACTCTCCTGTAGCCTGGTCATACGCGCGTTTGGCGATCGTGAATTTTCCCTCTGCCGTGCGAGCCATTCCCTCTTCATCGATGGTGCCGATAACCACGCTAGCTCCATAGCGCTTGGCAAGGTCAATTACTTTTGTGAAGCGGGGTACGCCATCTTCGTAGTTTGTGGAATTAAGGATGCTCTTGCCGCCGGCGTGCTGTAGCCCGGCCTCCATCTTCTGCCACTCGGTGGAGTCGAACATCAAAGGCAGCTTGATGTTGGTAACCAACCGCGATGCCAGCTCGTGCATATCGGTCTCGCCGTCTCGGCCCACGAAATCCACGTTAACATCCAACACGTGGGCGCCTTCACGCTCCTGGTCTTTAGCCAGGGAAACTAGTCCGTCCCAATCTTCCGCATTTATAAGATCGCGCATTTTCTTTGAGCCGCTGGCATTGACGCGCTCACCTACGATCAGGAACGACGTGTCCTGGATGTAGGGCTGTTGAAAGTAAATCGATGATGCGGCCGGTGTTAGCCTGGGATCGCGCGACTTAGGCGTGATGCGCTGCATGGCTTCGACGACCAGCTTTAAGTGGTCTGGCGTTGTACCGCAGCAGCCGCCTACGACGTTGACACCAAAGTCGCGAGCGAAATGGATCACCTGCTCCGTGAATGTTTCGGGTGTCTCGTCGTAGTGCATCTTGCCGTCCACCACTGACGGCAGTCCGGCGTTGGGAAGAACCGATACCGGCAACGGCGCATTCTCGCAGAGGTAGCGGATGCTCTCGGTCATATGACGTGGACCAGTGCCGCAATTCATGCCGATCACGTCAATCGGAAATGGCGCCAGTGCCGTTAACGCGGCTCCAATTTCGGTGCCATTGAGCATCGTCCCGAACACTTCGATTGTCACCTGGGCAATTACCGGGAGGCGCACGCGGGCAGTTTCGAAATGTTCAAAGATTGCCGACAACGCTGCTTTAGTTTGCAGCAAGTCCTGACACGTCTCGACTATCAACAGGTCGACGCCGCCGTCTATCAATCCTCGCACCTGTTCGCGATAAGCAGCTTTGAGGTCGAGGAACTTTATGTGGCCCAGAGTAGGAAGTTTGCGCCCCGGCCCCATCGAGCCAGCCACCCATCGTGGTTGAACTTTAGTTGAATAATCGGCGGCGACACGCTTCGCGAGTCGGGCGGCGAGAACGTTCATGTCATAAGCTTTGTCGCCAATGTCATACTCGGCAAAATCCACGGGGGTGCCATTGAATGAATTTGTCTCAATGACGTCGCAGCCAACTTCGAGAAAAGCGGAGTGAACGTTCTCGACTGCGTCAGGGCGCGTCACCAGCAGGTTTTCATTGCAGCCTTCGAAGCGCAGTCCCCCGAAGTCGTCCAGGGTTAGATTCTGAACTTGCAGGTTGGTGCCCATCGCGCCATCGAAGACAACGATGCGTTCTTTTAAGGTGTCAAGAATGCTAGACATAGATATATTTTTGATTTGCGATTTTAGATTTTTGATTTCGTCTAATGCCAAGCAATAGGCTCCTTCGGCCTTCAAAATCGGCAATCAAAAATCTAAAATCAAAAATGTCAAAAGCCCCGCGCGAAACAACGCGGGGCTTTCCTCGAACCCTTTTTCGATTAGTCTTATGGGAAAGACTCGCCGAGCTGTTTAGCGGATTATTTTACGTGGCCGCAAGTCGCCTTAACTCACCACGTTTGCTCCAGAGGTTATTGAAACATCGCACTTACACAGTGTCAAGCCGGTGGATAACGTCTCTCTCGCTCAATCTCCGGCAATGAAATAGGTGATTAGCCATTTCCCGCGAATTCTCTCGACACCTAGCCGATAGTCATTCGGACTCCGAATATATCTACTCGCAACATAGCCACTCCTGCCATCCGGAACCACGACTCTTACCCAGCCCGGGACATCACCCTCCCGAATATCGTCGCTGACAGGGAATGTTGCTTTCACGATATCATAAGAGAGGTTGGTGACGACGCTAGCAGTTGTTTTCGGCTGCGAGCGCACTCTAACATTGTTACCGACGATGGAGGCATACTCGTAACTATCCAAATCATCTGGGAAGGCGCTGAAAGTGTAAGGTGCCCAAAAAACTCTTTTGCCGTCAGATTTGCTGAACGTTCCTCCCAGCGAAAGAACAGTTGAGAGCTCGTTCCATAGTTCGGAATCCGGCCTATCGGGTTTCCACATTTCCAGGAAGTCCTTTAGTCCAGAGCGCCCGCCAAAACTGAGTTGGACTCTCGGGTGAAGAACACGTAGGACAAAGCGGGTGTTGCGCTGCTTCACGGCTTCAATAAGTTTATTTCTAAAAGCTTTGAAAGAAGCGTCCTGTGCGCCCTCATCAACCGGATAGAGTTTGCGCGTTTCGGCCGTCGCCGTAGGCGTGAGTATTACAATCATCAGCAGGGATATGAACCCTTGCATGGTTGCTCTTATTGCAGCCGTTTGCATTTTAATCTATTGAGCGGTTACCTCTATGGCGTATCAGGTTGAGCCAAATCCGGCAGCACTACCACAACTCATCCAGATTCAGAATGAATCCGCGGAGCAACGGCTCTCCCGAGACTGTCTCAGGATCGTCGATCACCTCGACATCACGGTCTGGCCGGTAAATCGAAACCTGCCGTTTGAGCGGATCTACGAGCCAAGCCAGTCGAGCACCGTTATGGATGTATTCCTGCATCTTGTTCCGCAAACGTGACAGGCTATCCGAGTGCGATCTCAGCTCTATGAGAAAATCCGGACAGATTGGAGCAAACCTTTCCTGCTCTTCATTAGTCAGGGCATCCCAACGGGCGCGTCCGATCCAGGCGGAATCAGGTGAATATTGAGACCCGTTGGGGAGAGTGAAACCAGTCGATGAGTCGAAACACACTCCGGTCTCGTCAGTTTCGGCCCAGGTTGCGAGTCTTTGAGTTAGTCTCGCGTTGCGTAATCCAGTTTTTGACCCGGCGGGGGGCATGACGATCAGTTCTCCTTCGAAGGTGAGTTCGAGGCGCAGGTCGCGATTGTCGCTGCAGAGTTGTTCAAATTGGGCGGGCGTCAATCGGATGCTTTTAAAGTTGACAGTGAAGGGCGGCCAGATGTCCCGTGGGGTTGGTGAGAGGATTTGAGCCATTGGTTCTCCTTAACTGTTGGCAATCTTACTATCTGACTACGGCACTGGCAACGGGAATGCTTTTAGCTAGGGCGCCCTCAATCGAAATTTCCCTGTCAGCATTTGCCATTTACCATTTGCGATTTACCATTTACCATTCCCCCTCATGCGGCGTGCCATCTATCCTGGTTCTTTCGACCCCGTAACAAACGGACACCTCGACATCATCGAGCGGGGGTGCAAGTTATTCGATGAAATCATCATTGCCATTCTTCTAAACCCCGAGAAGCGACCATTTTTTTCGATCGACGAACGTCGCGAGATTCTTAATGAGGTATTGCGTGGGATTAACCGCTCCACTTGTGAGCTCAGGGTCGATGACTTTAAGGGGTTGCTGGTGCAGTATGCGGTGGCTCAGGAGGCTGACGCCATCGTACGCGGGATTCGGGCGATTTCAGACTATGAGTACGAGCTGCAAATGGCTTTAATGAACCGCCGTCTGGAACCCAGTATTGAGACTGTATTCATGATGCCCGCGGAGAAGTACTCTTACGTGAGCTCGCGTTTGGTAAAAGAGGTATTCCTACTCGGCGGTGAGCTTAAGGGGCTGGTACCGCCGTTTGTCGAAGAACGCATGAAACTAAAAATGGCAGGCAGCTGATAAAACGAGTGTTGCTGCGTGGTATACTGCGCAACGTTCCACAAAATAACCAAAGCCCCGGCCTTAAGTAGACGGCTGCATACGACATGCGGAGGTGAATCATGCCAAGAGGCGACAAAGGCGCGTACACCGACAAGCAGAAGCGCCAGGCTGAACATATCGAAGAGGGTTATAAGAAACGCGGCGTCTCTGAAGATGAGGCTGAGGGTCGAGCATGGGCTACCGTTAACGCAATGACTGGCGGCGGCAAGAAGAGCGGATCGGGCCGAGGCAAGCCAGTAAACAAAGCGCCTGCCAAAAAGGGCGGCAAAAAAGGCGGCAAGGCAGCAGCTAAGCGGTCCGCCGCAGCAAAGTCCGCATCTGCTAAGAAGGCTGCTAAAACACGAGCGAGAAAAAAATAAACCGCGCTCGGGCGCGTCCTACAATGAACTCCGGTGGCGCCGCACGCTGACTTTAACGACTCATGATGACCAAACCCGCCGGGCTCGCCTTTCCCGTTTCTTATAACGTGTCAAGGATGCAACCATCATCGACGCTTGCCGCGATGCAAGCCGCTGACGCACTGCGCGCAGCAGGCGCGAATGTGGTGGATTTCGGGGCCGGCGAGCCCGACTTTGATACGCCAGAGAACATCAAGCAGGCGGCCGTCGAAGCAATGCGGGCCGGTCAGACGAAATACACACCTACTGCCGGCACTCGAGAGTTTCAACAATCAGTCATCGATTTCTATGCCCGAGAATTCCGTGCTGATTACGATCGCTCTCAGGTGATGGCCACCTGCGGTGGCAAGCAAGCAATCTTCAACGCGGTCGTTAGCCTGATTAATCCCGGTGATGAAGTCTTGATGGCGAAGCCTTACTGGGTGACGTTTCCTGAGATCGCTGTTTTCGCAGGCGGCGTTCCAGTGTTTATCGAAACGGAAGAAACCGGATTCCTTTTGAACGTCGACCAGATCGAGCGAGCCATTACGTCTCGAACGAGGCTAATAATTCTAAACTCACCCAGCAATCCTTCAGGGCGTGTGATTCCGCCCGCCGAATTCAAACGCATCATGGAATTGCTGACAGAGCGCGGGATCTACGTCATCTCGGATGAGTGCTACCTGCGATTTGTTTACCCACCGGCCGAGGTGTTCAGCGCAGCCAGCCTCCCGATCGAACTTCGGAGAGGTCTCTGCATCGCCGGTTCGTTCTCAAAAACTTACGCCATGACGGGCTGGCGTCTGGGTTACGCCTTGGCCCCCCGCGAGTGGACACAGGCGATGCTGAAGGTTCAAAGCCACTCGACGAGCAACCCCAATTCCATTGCCCAGCGCGCGGCGACTGAGGCCTTCAATGGACCACAAGAGTCAGTGAGCGCGATGCTGGCTGAATACACAGCCCGACGCGCCTGGCTTCTCGAATCGCTTAAAGAAGTTCCTGGATTCACATGCAATGCACCCGAAGGTGCTTTCTACGCTTTTCCTAACGTTACCGGTTGCTTAAAAGGAAGGATGCGGACTTCAGCCGAGTTTGCGCAAAGGTTGCTGGACGAGGAGCAGACAGTAGTCACGGATGGCACGGGGTTTGGTTGCGAGGGCTACCTGCGCATGTCTTACGCTACTTCGATGGAACAGTTGCAGGAAGGTGTCAAACGAATCAAGCGCTTTGCTGAGAAGCAGCATTAGGTGGCACAGACTGTAGTCTGTGAAGAAAGTAGAAATTCAAGCGAATACGCCAGGGAAGATTGATTTTCCCTGGCGTCTTTTAATGTTGAAATTGAGATCACAGACTAAAGTCTGTGCCACTGTTTAGTACAAGTTGAAATTATATTCCAGCTGGATGTACATCGAGACGGGACGACCGTCCTTGGTCGCCGGGCTGAATCTAATTTGCCGGGCAGCTGCAATGGCTCGCTCAGTCAGTCCGAAGGGCAGACCTGATACGGAGCGAATATTCGTGACCTGCCCACCCGAAGTGAACACGGCCCGCAACACAACAGTTCCTGTTATCTGGTTCTTTCTGGCCTCTTCAGTGTATTGCGGTTCTGGCTTCGAGAGTACCCGAGCTTTAGCGTTGACCTCTTTACCACTGAAGATTCGATTGTAGTCGGTGCCTCCACCGCCGCCGCCGGGACCGCCACCGCCATCATTTCGATCGCCACCACCGACATTACCACCGCGACCCGGGCCAAGACCGCCACCTTCGCCGGGTCCAATACCACCACCCGTACCTGTGCCGATTCCATTACCAGTACCTGGCCCTGACGAGGGATCGTTACTCTTCGATTTGGGATCTCCGTAGGGCAGGACGCGCGCGTCCGGCGGAATCAACATCGGATCACCCACCAAGGTTGCGGCAACAGGCAATGATGGATTTTTGATTGCAGGTGGTTTGGGATCCGGTGCAACTACCTGCGGAACGGTCAAAGACGCTTGAGGGGTTTTGCCAAACGAAGCCTCTTTCTGTTCCTGACGGCCGCCGCCACCGCCACCGCCCGCCTTCTCCTGTTTTGGTTTACTGCCACCACCGCTGCCTTTGTTAAGTCCGGCCGTCCCCGGATCGGGAGTCGGTTGCTCACTCGGAATGTCTATTAGTTGATCCACTAACTGTTCTTCAGTGATCGCGGCTTGCTCCGCTCGCTGTGTTTGAACCCGATCTAACCAGAATAGTGCCAGCACGAGCGTCATCACCAGGAACAGCGCTGAGAGTACGCCGGTCGCCACGTTGGGTTGAGACAGACCACGCCAGCCCGCCTGGCTGTAGCCGACAACCATCCTTTTGGTAAAGCCGAAAGGATCACGTTTAAATTCAGGCCAGGTAAGCTCTGATTCGTGAGCGACTTCCTTAAGCTCTTCGATTAGCCGGTGCGTCAAACCAGCATCATCCATAATAGTCAGATGATATTCGGGCTTTGCCACAATGGATCCGGCGACTCCGCCAGCAACGGCTCCCGTAGCAGCCGCGGCGTAGACTGGTTCGGTCGTTACCCGTGGTGCCGGCTGATGCGCAGCGGCACGCGTAACGCTTTCCTCGTCCCTGGGAACAAATCCGTTGAGTGGCGTTCCATCCACTGGACAAAAACTGAACTTCTCAGCGAACTCTTCCTGGCATGTGGAACAAAACTTCATAGTCACTACCTCTTTTTGGCTCTGGGGGAGCGCTACCGGCTGGGTCGCAGCATCGTGGCTTCCTGACTCCCTATAATAACTGTTTGAGACGCGCTCATCGAGCATTTTCGAAGGCTCGGGAGCTGTCCAGAGCTCGAGCACTCGATTAAGCTCGGCTTCCGAAATCAATGGGTCTTTTGGCTCGATGCTGCTCATCTTAAGCCTGCTCCAAAGTAACAATTTCCCGACTACTATTCAAATAAGGCCACAGCGTATTTCTGAGTCCTTCGCGAGCCCGATGCAACCGGGCTTTTACCGCGCCGACGTCTGCGCCCACCACACTGGCGATCTCGCTTAGTGCTAACCCCTCATACTCGAAAAGGACCAACGCCTCCCGCTGAAGTGGTGGCAAATTGAAGACGGCCTCTTTTACTTTTAATGACAGCTCTTCGTTCAACAATCTGCCTAGCGGCTGTTCTCTGACAGGAATTGACGGCTCCTCACCAAACTCTTCAACGGCAGCCTCTCTCGCGGTGATGCGAAAGTGCTTTAGAGACAGGTTCCGCGCGGCCGAATAGAGATAGGTTTTCAACGATCCCCGTGCGGGATTAAAATTCTCGGGACGTTTGATCAAGCTCAAAAAGCAATCGTGGGTGATGTCTTCAGCCATTTCCGTGGATCCCAACATCCTGTACGCAAAACGAAAAATGCCGGTTCGGTGCCGTTCGTATAACTCGACGAAAGCTACCTGGTCCCCGCCTTTTGCCCTCTCAAGCAAAAGTTCGTCTGTAGTTCTGTCTGGCAATCAAGCAACTCGATCCTGTAGGAATCGCTTCCTACTTTAATTACCGCCAAAGGGCCAAAAGGTACGGCCTTCCAACAGGCTTTTTTCGACTTTATGCTCAACGATAACTCAAAGACCATTCCCAACGGGGGGAATTATACTACCCTTCAACGTGATTGGAGCATGCAACCCGGGCCGTGACCCGAATATGAAACTCAGGCCTTTGATGCACTTACGCGCCAAACGGTTGACGGCTAAATATCGCGCATCTAAGATGTTTTTGCCCCTGAATCCTATTAACCAGCAAAGATTCGGTGCCGCTTCTGGCACTTTGTCTCTGCGACAGTCAATATCATCGCACTTATGAGACCGACCTTCCTGAACAATTCATTACAAAAAGCTCTGATTATCTTGTGTCTGGCGGTCCTGCACGGGGGTGTTTTCACTCCAGTTTACGGGCAGGTGGTGGCAGAGCCGGATCGGGAACGGTTGCTCAACGGTCTGCGAATCCTCATCTCGCCTCGGCCAGGTGACCAGGACATCCTCCTGAAGCTACGAATCCACAGCGGGGCGGCTTTCGACATGGCTGGTAAGGAGGGCCAAATGGCCATCCTGGGCGACATCCTTTTTCCGGATGCGACCACCCGCGAATATTTTACTGACGAAATGGGTGGACGGCTGGACGTAGACACCGACTATGATTCGATCACAGTGACTCTGCAGGGCCGGGCACGAGAATTTGAACGAATTGTGGAAATCTTGCGCACGGCATTAGTAACAACCCAGATCACGCCGGAGAACGTCGCCAGAATTCGTGACGGACGCATCAAGATAGCCAAAGAGACTAATGTTGCCCCAGCACTCTGGGCCGATCGCGCGATCGCCTCACGTCTCTTTGGTGATTTTCCTTATGGTCGCCCCCAAACCGGAACTGTGGAGAGCCTCGGACGAGTTGACCGAGCCGATTTAATGCTGGCGCGCGAACGATTTCTCAATTCTAACAATGCTACTCTCATAGTTTCCGGTGGCGTACCAAAAAACAGAGCCATTCGAGCGTTGCGCCAACTGTTGGGCCCCTGGCGCAAAAGTGAGCAGATCGTCCCGGCAACCTTCCGTCAGCCGCAGCCGCCAGAAGTTCGTACCTTGATAGTCAATGCGCCCGCTGACCAGAGCGCTGAAGTTAGGTTGGCTACCCGGGGCGTTTCACGTGCTGATCGGGCTTTCGCCACCGCATCCGTCCTGGCAATCGTCGCTCGCAAGCGCTGGGAGTTCGCATCGCCGGAGCTAAGCCGCAAACCTGTGTTCGTCCGAAACGAGCCGCACGTGCTTCCGGGTATGTTTGTGATGGGCGCATCCGTCGACACCTTGCTGGTTGGGAAGACGCTGAAGACCGCGCACGATGTGCTTCAATCCCTTGTGGACGCCCCTATACCCGCGGCGGAGTTAGAACAAGCCAAGAGCGAGGCTAGCGTTCAATTTACCAAAGAGCTGGAAAGACCGGACGGCACGGCGCGGGCCTGGCTCGATATCGATACCTTTGGTCTGCCACCGATCAGCCAACAGATTAGCGCGTTCAGCGCAGTCTCAGCCGCAGAGCTTCAGCGCCTCGCATCTTCTCTCTTCGATAAAACCAGGATTGCCTCAGTCGTTACTGGCAACTCACAACAGCTAAAGGCCATGCTTGAAGCAAACGTGAAGGTGGAATTGATGGGAGAACTTGAGAAGCCACAGCCTGACAAAGCTGAAGTGAAACCTGCAACTACGATTCCGGTCAAGAAGCCTGACTAATCGCAAATCATTCGCAATCTGCTTGCAACCACACGTCCATCTGATTTCGGCTTAACTGTGTCTGACAATCGACCGTCAAACGATGAGGAACATTCTATTCGCGTCCGCGAGATGTTCGCGGCGATCGCTGGTCGATATGATCTTTTAAATCATCTGCTCTCCGGATACGTCGATAAGAGATGGCGACGACTGGTAGCGCGCAAGCTTCGGAAACGTATTAGCTCCCCGGAAGCACGGATTCTCGATGTTGCCTGTGGCACCGGCGATCTTTCGCTGTCACTGTTTGAAACTATTGGCACGCGAGTTGTCGGCACAGATTTTTGTCGTCCGATGCTGGAAATTGCGGCCGGGAAGACCGCAAACCTCGATTCCGCTATCTCCCTGATTGAGGGTGACGCATTGCGTCTTCCGTTTCGCGATTGTTCGTTCGAGGCAGCAACGATTGCCTTCGGGTTGAGAAATCTCTCGGACGTTGAACGAGGGCTAGCGGAACTTCGGAGGGTGTTGAAGCCGGGCGGCTACGTAGCTGTGCTTGAGTTTTCAAAACCAGTCGTACCTGGGTTTCGCTTGCTGTTCAACGTGTACTTCACCAGGGTGCTGCCATTGCTGGGCAGGCTGATCAGCGGGTCAAAGAGCGCGTATCAGTATTTGCCGGATTCGGTGACGCGGTTTCCTGATCAACAGGAACTCAGTTTGCTGATGCGCAAGGTGGGATTTAAGTCAGTTGAGTACGAGAATCTAACTGGAGGAATCGCGGCGTTGCATACAGGTCAGCGCCTTAACTAGAGTTCCTGAGATTGGTTGCAACTCACAACCTGAATTTGCAGCCAGTAAAGAACGCAGTCCGTATTAACCTTTTGAGCGTGCGGTTGTCGGGGCCATGCGACTCATTCCGGGTTTCATTACGGGCTGCGTTCTATTTTTTTAGTATGCGCTCAATCTAATCCCGCTACTGGTGCAGGTTGGTTTCATCGACGGTGCCATTCAACTCCGGAACCGCGCAAGGTGGCGACCGGATCGTAGATTTCAATTCGTCTTAACGGTATTTACTGATCGTTGACTGTTGGGATTCGGTCGCTACCAGCTCGCGGTTCTTAGTTGAGTGGCACGATCTGCCTTAATGTCTATGCTATTATCCCCTCGAATACCTATCCCAACTTCGATGTTCGAGACTCGCCAGAGTGCGTTTACTTTCTAAGCATAAGGTTCTTGGCTCGCTCAGGCGTATCGCCATCCTTCTGCTCGTTGTCTGGACCGTCGTCTCTCTGGTAACCATACTGATCGAACTCGTACCCGGCGACCCCGCCGTCGCAGTGCTTGGCGAACAGGCCACTCCGGAACAGTTTGAACAGTTTCGCGAAAGGCATGGACTGGATCGCCCGCCTTTTTTCTTCTCCGTTCCCCGCGATTCTCAGGGCAACCGGCATTTTCAATGGCATGGGGCTGACAATCGATACACCGATTACTGGAAGGGCATCCTGCAGGGAGACATGGGTCTGTCTTTCCGGACTGGGAGACCGGTCGTGGAACTAATACTCGAGCGTTATCCTGCCACGATTGAACTCGCTGTCGTCGCGCTTTTGATCGCCATTAGTATTGCGATTCCGCTCGGCGTGTTGGCTGGAAAGAACAAAGGCACGTGGATCGATAACGCCGCTTCGGTAGTTGCGTTAATTGGAATCAGCCTCCCCAGCTTCGTCATTGGGCCGATGCTGGTTTATGTGTTTGCCGTAAAGCTCGGCTGGCTGGCGCCCTCAGGCCGCTTCGATTGGTCCGATATTATTCTGCCGGCGTTTACTCTCGGCGCCGCCCTTTCAGCCATCTTGACGCGTATGGTTCGGTCGTCCGTAATTGAAGAACTAGGAGAGGACTACGTGCGCACGGCCCGGGCAAAAGGCTTGAGCGAGACTCAGGTTGTTTACAAGCACGTCCTAAAAAATGGTCTGATTCCTGTGGTCACGATTCTTGGATTACAGCTGGGGATTCTGCTTGCCGGGGCGATCATTACGGAAAAAATCTTTGGCTGGCCAGGACTCGGTTTGCTGCTCGTAGAAGACGGTATAGGCAAACGCGATTACCGCGTGGTCCAGGGGTGCGTGCTGGTGATAAGCCTCACATACATTGTCGCGAATTCATTAACGGATATGATCTATCGTTGGTTGGATCCAAGAATCAGGGTGTCATGAGCTTTGTGCTTGGTGCTTTGATCTTTGTTGGTGTAATCGCCGGTTGCTGCGTTCTCAAAAGACAGTGCGTTTGATTCGCGAACAAAGATCAAAGTACTAAGAACAAAGTACAAAGCGCTAAGAACCTATGAATAGATTATCTATCGTTGGCTTAATCATTATTGCGATTCTGATCATCGTTGCCATCTTCGCTCCATGGATTGCAACCCACGAAGTTGGCGCTACGAATCTTTCCATCCGTTACCTTCCCCCTTCATCGGCTCATCTATTTGGGACTGACGCTACGGGACGCGATATATTTTCCCGCGTCGTCTTCGGTGCGCGGATCTCGCTCCAGGTCGGCCTGATTGTCGTCTCCGTCTCGGCTGTGGTTGGCACACTGCTAGGCGCCTTCGCCGGTTACTATGGTGGCTGGATCGATCGGATTATTTCGGGCTACGTATTCAATGTGTTTTTGGCCTTCCCCGGACTCTTGCTGGCGATTGCCATGGTGGCGTTTCTCGGAGCCGGATTGAATAAACTTATCCTCGCTCTGTGCATCATCGGATGGGTCGGATATGCGCGTTTGATTCGCGGGCAGGTTTTGAAGGTGCGAGAATACGACTTCGTTCAGGCTGCGCGGGCTCTCGGTGCGAGCGACGCCCGCATACTGCTAAACCACATTCTGCCGAACGCAATTCAGCCCCTGATTGTTCAGGCTAGCCTGGGCATGGCCGGCGCAGTTCTGGCCGAAGCGTCCCTATCATTTCTGGGACTCGGGGTCCCCCCTCCGTCGCCTTCGTGGGGTGTGATGATTGAAGAAGCGCGTGATCTATCTACTTTGCAGGCAGCACCTCATGCTTTGATCTTTCCCGGACTCGTCATCGCGCTGACGGTTCTAGCCTTCAACTTCGTAGGGGACGGTCTGCGCGAATATCTCGACCCACGCCAGCGGGCACGCTGATTGCCCACCGTAGGTTTCTTTCCTCATAGCGGATAGCTAGTGGCAATTAACCTTAACAAATATTCCTTCGAGCAATGGGTCGCCTTTGTCTTTGACCACGCTGTTTCACAGTCAGGTGAGAAAAAATGGTATTGGCAGGATGAATGGGAACATGAAGCCGACCATTCTTTGATGCTTGAACATCTAATACTTCTATTCCGTAACCCTACATTCCTACTCGATACATATTCGCCAGAACAACTTGAGCAAGGTTTCTGGTTCATTCACAAACCAATGGGCTTGTTCGAGGAGGCGTTGAGAGATACAGATCTAAAATGGCAACTCCGTAAAGAGTGCATACTATCAATGGCGGGGTTGTTCGAACGTTTATTCGCTGTAAATCCTCTGAAGGATTCAGCATGTTATATGTGGTGGGATTTACTGATTAGCGGCTATTTTGGGCCCTGGCATACATGGGATCCACTCATGGTGGATGATAAAGATCTGCAGGCTCAGCAGGCGATCTTTGAAACGCTGTGCCGTATCCTGAAGCTTGAATCCAGAGAATGTCAGAAAGCAGCCTTGCATGGCCTAGGTCACTTGAATCATCGTTTGACGGAACAAACAATCGAAGCGTTTCTAAATGAGAACCCAGGGCTTGACGAAGAGTTGAAACAATACGCAATCAAATCCATCAAGGGAGAAATCCAATAGAACTGCAGCGAAATTCAATAACTCCCTACGGCAGTGGCGAACGGACCATCTCCATCACGCACCTCTCAAAGACGTATCCGGTTCCTTTCGCTCGTTTAAAAGTATTTTTGAGACGCAAGACAAAAGCTCCGGTTGAAGCTCTCCACCACGTGTCGTTCGACGTTTTCCGGGGCGAGATATTCGGGTTGATCGGGAGGAACGGGGCCGGAAAAACCACGCTCACAAAAATTGTCGCGACCCTGGTCCAACCCACGCTGGGCACGGTTACAGTCAACGGTTTCGACAGCGTGCACGACGACGAGAAAGTCCGGATGCAGGTGGGGCTATCAGGCGCGGAGGAAAGGAGCTTTTACTGGCGACTCACCTCGGAACAGAACCTCATCTTCTTCGCCCGCCTCTACGGCCTGGGCGATCGAGTGGCGAAGGAACGGATTGCGGAATTATTTGCTCAGCTTGAACTTGAAGATGTTAGGCGCAAACGTTTCGGCGAACTTTCCACGGGTAACAAACAACGGTTGGCGGTGGCGCGGGCGCTGCTGCCTGAGCCACCCGTATTGTTGCTCGACGAACCCACTCGTTCGCTGGACCCGCTGGCGGCATCGCGGATGCGGGAATTGATTAAGACATTAGCCCGGCAGGATCCACCGGTAACAATACTCTTCACTTCGCATAATCTCGCCGAAGTTGAGACGCTTTGCAGCCGCGTGGCTATTATCAGCGCTGGCGAGATCATGGCAGTCGATTCGCCGGCCAACTTGCGGTCGATTAATTCTGACGCGGAAGTCATACGTCTTACAGTATCGGGGATGTCACGGGAGCAGGCCGAAACAGCCCTGAACTCGCAGTTCGAGCATCTTCAGGTTGAACCCGGTGAAAAGGTCAACCATATTTCTTTCACGCGTCGAAGTGGTGATGATCGACTCGATGAAGCGCTGCGACAGGTTCATAAGGCCGGAGGAACCATTTTGAACGTTGAGTCAGAACGACCAACATTACTCGACGTGCTTGAGAGCTACGAACGTAAGGAATGAGATGAACTCCTTAAGACTCCTTCCGCGCCGCATCTACGCTTTTGTTGTTCGCGACTTCCGTCTCTTTGTCAGCTACCGGATGCAGTTTGTCATTAGGGTGGTTTCAATTCTGGGCGTCGTCACCACCATGTTCTTCATTTCCAAGATTTTTGTGGGATTCACTGACGCGCGTTTCTCCCAATGGCGCGATCCGTTGGCCGCCTGGCTGACTGGTTTCGCAGTTCTAAACTACTTCATGACGGGTTTCTCGAGTTTGGCAAACGCTGTCCGGCAAGAACAGATGCAGGGCACACTCGAAAGCGTACTCTTAACTCCCATCAATCTACCTACGGTCATCGTTGCCAGCTCAGCGTGGGACTTTGTGCAAGCCACACTTTTCTCTTTTCTATATCTCTTCTTTGGCTGGTTTTTCTTCAACGTTCACTACGCGGGAAGTTTTCTGTTGGCTTTGGTGTTCCTCATCCTCACCACAATGGTGCTTGCCTGCCTGGGCATCCTGTCAGCGAGTTTCGCAATGGTGTTCAAGCGGGGTGACCCGTTCGGCGTTTTTCTCGGCACCGGTTCTGCACTGTTCTCAGGCGTTTTCTTCCCGACGCAGCTTTTAACAGAGTACGGAGGGTCAGGCCTAAGCAGTGTTTCCAAGATCCTCCCAGCGACCTACGGCCTCGACGGAATTCGAAGAGTTTTACTTGAAGGCAGGGGTTTCGCTGAGGTTACTGAACCGTTCGTCACCTTACTCATTATGCTTGGCGTGCTGCTTCCCTTCTCTCTTTGGGTGTTCGGCCGCGCCGTGCGTCGCGCTAAACGGGAAGGCAGCCTGATTCAGTACTGAGTAATAGAGTCCAAAGGTTTCTGCGTGGAAGCTAATTACTGAGAGCAGGTTGTGTTCGATACAGAACCGCGAGCGGTAGCGACCGGATCACTCAGCGTCCAGTAAGAAACCCCATCAAGACGAATGAGTATGGTATCCGGTCGCTACCCCACGCGGTTCCGGTTTGGAGTGGTGCTTTTGAGGTTCGGTAAGGAGTTCTACATTAACCAGCCTCTTGGCTCCCAGTTCGCTAGTGTGACATGGCACCTATTGAGCAAACTGGAACAGCGTTTCTGTCTCCCGATGGTTAATGCTGCGCGAATGAACTATAATTTTCTTATCGTGAAAAAGACTCCAGTGACGACACCCCTTGATCCTTCGAAAGTAAGGCTTCCTGCCGCGCAAGATGAGGCCGAGGCTCAAGATGAGATCTCACCTCTCGTTTTGGTAGTGGATGATTCTATCGATAATCTCACGATGCTCAGTCTTGACCTTCAACAGAACGGCTATCGGGTGGCGACCGCTACTGATGGAGAAGAGGCCGTGAAAATCGCAGCCATGGTCAATCCCGATCTCATCCTGATGGATCTGGCAATGCCGGGGGTAGACGGCCTGGAATCAACACGGCAAATTCGAATGAGCGCAGATCTAAAAGATATTCCCGTGATTGCGTTGACGGCGTTCAGTACCGATGGGTTTCGCCGTGCCGCTCATCAGACGGGCTTCGACGGTTACCTGACAAAGCCTGTTGATTTTACTCGTCTGCATGACCTTATGAGGAGATTGATCGGCGTGGCCAGAAGCTCGCGTACGAGGCCAAGGCCCTCATGAGTTTTCGAGAATTGGTGCGACTGGTAGTGCTTCAGTTCAGAGTTCAAACTTTAGTTTGTGGCAGCGAAAACAGCAACTTGAAGGTTGAACTTTAAACTTCCGTAATCTCCCGGAAATCTTTGATGACGCTCGGCGTAGCTGAAAGCATTCTCGACCTCGTTGGCCACACTCCCCTGCTTCACCTTTCTCGCTTCGCCAAACCCCCACTGGCAGATATCTACGCCAAGCTCGAATGTTTTAACCCCGGCGGTTCGGTGAAGGACCGGGCTGCGCTGGGAATGATTCTGGATGCCGAACAGAAAGGCAAACTTCGGCCTGGCTCGACGGTCATCGAACCGACTGCGGGCAATACCGGGATCGGGCTGGCCCTGATCGGTGTAGCAAGGGGATATCGTGTTATTCTCTGCGTTCCGGAAGGCTATGCTGAGGAAAAGATGAAGTTAATGGAGGCGCTCGGCGGCGAGATCGAACGCGTCCCAAACAAGGTCGGAATAAAGGGGGCGATTGCGCGCGCTCATGAACTCGCTGATGGAATTGAGGGCAGCTTTATCCCCCAGCAATTTGAAAATCATGCGAACCCCTGCTTTCATGAGACGACTACAGCCCAGGAGATTATCGAGCAAATGGGGGGGCGCATCGACGCCGTCGTAATCGGTGCCGGTACGTCGGGAACTTTTGTCGGAGTTTCTCGCGCCGTCAAGAAGATTAACCCGCGCGTTTTGTGTGTACTTGTAGAACCGCAGGGATCGATCTATGGTGGTCATCCGCCCGGTCCTAAGAAAATAGAAGGCATTGGCCAAAAGGACTTTATCCCAGAGATTTTCGACGCCAGCCTTGCGGACGAAATCATGATGGTCATGGACGATGAGGCATGTGCCGCGGTGCGGCGGCTCGCACGCGCTGAAGGAATCCTGGGTGGCTGGTCATCGGGCGCTGCGGCCGCTGCAGCTTATCGGCTTGCGGAACGGTTGGGTAAGGGCAAAAGAATCGTTACCGTGTTTCCGGACAACGCCGAGCGCTACCTGAGTCAGGGAATCTTCGACAAGTAAATGGTGAATCGTAAATCGTAAATGGTTCAATCATTTAATAGTGTTAAGGCTTCCTTCAGACGATAACATCACCTGGTTACCGCATTGACCATTTACTATTTACCATTCACCATTTACTACTTATGGGCTTCGCAACAATAGCAATTCACTCCGGGCAAGAACCCGATTCGGCCACCGGTTCGGTGACTGTCCCAATCTACCAGACTTCAACGTACGCGCAGGAGGGACTGGGCAAACATAAAGGATACGAGTATGCCCGCACCCAGAATCCTACGCGGGCCGCGTTGGAGCGAAACATCGCCGCTTTGGAAGGCGCACAATTTGGATTTGCTTTTGCATCGGGCATGGCGGCGATCGATGCGACCCTTCGTCTCGTAAAAGCGGGGGAGCACGTAGTGGTTTCCGATAACACCTACGGCGGAACATCGCGTCTGTTTACCCAGGTGCTGGCAAATTACAACATCGAGTTTGATTTTGTTGATACCTCGGACGCCCTTAACGTCGAAGCAGCGATCAAATCGAATACAAAGATGGTTTTCATCGAGACGCCTACCAATCCGGTGATGATAGTTACGGATATGCGCGAGGTATGTGAAATCGCACACCGTTCAGGCGCTCGAGTGGTTTGCGACAACACCTTCATGTCTCCTTACTTGCAGCGTCCACTTGATTTCGGGGTTGATATCGTGGTCCATTCGACCACCAAGTATTTGAACGGACACTCAGACGGAATTGGCGGCGTAGTCGTCCTCAATAACGAGGAGGATGCTGCCTGGATCGGCTTCATCCAGAATAGCGCCGGAGCCATTCTGTCGCCGTTCGACTCCTGGCTTGTGATGCGAGGCACCAAAACACTAGCGCTGCGGATGGAACAGCATGACAAGACAGGCCGCGCTGTGGCCGCTTTCCTGGAAGAGCACCCGAAGGTAATAAAAGTATACTATCCCGGCTCTGCTTCTCATCCGCAACATGCCCTGGCGAGACGTCAGCAAAAAGGCTTTGGAGGCATGGTGGCATTCGAGGTCGGGTCATTAGACGCAGCGCGGAAGGTGTTGGAATCGGTTAACCTTTGTACGCTGGCCGAGAGTCTCGGCGGCGTCGAAACTTTGATTTCGCATCCCGCCACCATGACTCACGCCTCGGTGGATCCTGAAAAACGAGAGCGACTCGGGATCACAGATGGTCTGGTGCGTATTTCGGTCGGTCTCGAAGACACAGACGACATAATCGCGGATCTTGATCAAGCGTTAAAACAAATCTAGCATCCAGAAAAGTGACAGTTAAGGCGGTGACGGGTTAAAATCCAAGCTTGTAGAGATCATCCTTTGCTCCCCTTATGATCGTAGAGCTGCACGCAAAATCAGACGTCGGGCGCGTCCGCCGGGGAAATGAAGACAATTTCCTCGTGCTGGATCTATCCACTCAAAAAACCTGGACGGGTTCAGACGGATCCGAGGCACCTCAGGAACTCAAGAAACTTGACCTGGGCGTACAGGGGCTCGTGCTAGTTGTGTCTGACGGCATGGGCGGTGCTCTCGCCGGCGACGTTGCCAGCCGCATGGCTGTTGATTCTGTGCGGGAGATGCTAATGGGAAGCGACTCTGAAAACGGTTGTGACCCGGAGATCCCACTAGTCGATTGCCTCAAGAACGCTACTGTCTACGCCAACCTCGCGATACACCTTCGAAGTCAGGAAGACTCACGCTGCGCGGGCATGGGAGCGACCTTCACCGGAGCCGCAGTGAAGGGCGACATGTTAGATCTGGTCCAGGTTGGCGATAGCCGCGGATACATAATCCGCAAGGAGCAGATTCGTCTCGCGACCAAGGATCAATCCCTGGTGCAGCAGCTGGTGGATGTCGGGCAGATCAGCGAAGCTGAAGCCGAAACGCACATGTTTCGCAACGTAATCCTGCAGGCCCTGGGGGCTCAGAACGACGTTACACCGGTCACAGGTAAGATTCGATTGCGCCGCGGCGATACCTTATTGCTATGTAGCGATGGATTGTCGGGGAAACTGCGGTCGGAAGACATTCAAAACATACTCGCCAGTAACCCGGATCTTGATGCCGCGTGCGACGAGTTGATTGCGGAGGCCAATAACCGTGGCGGAGAAGACAACATTACGGTTGTGCTGGCGCGTTTTCTCGGCGATGACCTGAAAGAACCCGCTAATGATCGCGTCACCATCGAACTCCCGCAATTGGAAGAAGACAAGACCCTCGACGATAACTACGAAGCAGATACAGAGCCTCAGCAACAGTAGCCTCACTGCCATCCGCACTGCGGTTCCTTAGTGACCCCGCAATACTGCTTGTCGGATTTATTTTTCATATCTCATTCTCATTTTGTCATTGGCATCCTCGTTGATCTGTTGCCGTACTGTGGATCACAAGCACCGGGTAAAGCCCTCATAAGAAGACTTCAACGCCGCATGCGTTCCCAATGACAACTGAGAAATGTCAAATGATATATGAAAAATGAATCCCGTCTTTGCGTGACTGCGAACCGCCTGTGTTCACTCTGTGATTGACTTCTGCCGCCAGTCTGCACCTTCATCGACGCGCCTCACGAAAATTGATGCTCCCTCGATGCTTACAATCCGAACGCGTTCACCAGCTTCAAGTGGTGACTCACCATCTGCGGGATAAGCGGTCCAGGTAGAACCTAAAACCTTAACGGCGCCCTCATTCATTGCTCCTCTGCTGGATGAGACCACGGTGCCGATTTTTCCAGGCAACGCGTCCATACCCATGCGCAGCTCCTCACCGGGCTTTTGGCGAGTAAAGTAATTTACAAAGATCGTGCGTGAGGCGACGGTCAGACCGATCGACACGGCAGCGAATATCAAAAACTGTATTGCCAGGCTGTCTATACCAATCAACCCGGCAAATGCGGCTGCCAGCGCGCCAATCCCAAACCACAGCAGTACAAACCCACTGGTGAAGACCTCGGTGACAATGAGAGCCAAACCGAGTACGCACCATAGGATCCATATCCAATCACTCATCTTTTCTTTCGCCTCAACCCTTGAATAGGTTTTTCAGCACAAACCAGATGTTCGCCGGACGTTCCGCCAGACGTCTCATGAAATAAGGATACCAATGTTTTCCATAGGGCACATAGACCCTCATATTGTAACCATCATCTGCCAGCTGGTGCTGAAGATCACGGCGCACACCGTAGAGCATCTGAAACTCAAAAGCTTCTTTGCCGATTCCCTCACGCCCGGCAAACTCAATCGTAGCGTCAATCATCTTCGGATCGTGAGTGGCAATGCCGTGATAGACGCCGCTCGTCAGCAATAGTTGCATCACCCGGATGTAGTTCTCATCCGTGTCCTTCTTATCCGGGAAAGCTACGTCAGCGGGTTCGTTGTAAGCACCTTTGCAGATCCGGATGCGAGCGGGAATCTTTAGTAAATCCTGAGCATCAGCATAGGTACGTCGTAGATAAGACTGCAGGACTATACCCACCTCATTCAAACCGAACTCACTTCGCAGGCGCTTGAAAATATCTATAGTGACCTGGGTAACCTTGGAGCTCTCCATGTCAACCCTGACAAAATTGCCGCGCCGCGCAGCATTCGCAACCACGGTGCGCGCGTTCTTGTAGGCCAGCTCCGGATCTAGTTCGAGTCCAAACTGCGTGAGCTTGATGGAAACGTTTGAGTTAATGTTCGTTACTTCAATCTGATCAAGAATTCGCAGATACTCTTCTATTTCTTTCGCCGCTTCTTCGGGATTCGCGACGGATTCGTTAAGGTGATCGAACGAGGCGCAACACCCCGCGGCATTGAGCTCGCGAATGGCCGAAACTGCTTCTTCAAGAATCTCACCCGCTACGAAGCGGGTGGTCATTTTCTGGAAGGGCTTAAAGTGGGCCGCAAACTCCTTAAGTCCTTCGTGACGAGAAAGATAAATTAAGGCGGTTCTGGTTATCATCTCCGCTGGACCATAATCCTTTACCGAGTATTAGTAGAAAAATCCTGGAATTGGTGGCCCAACATCGCTTGCAGCGTATGGTATTCTTGGCAATGCCCGTGGAGTCGTGAGAGTACTGCTTCAAACAATTCACAGCCAAACGCCAAAGGATTAGATGGTATGCGTCTGAAGCTGGTACTGATTGCCTCATTTGTCTCGGCTATTGTGGGTTCAGGCTCTGCAATCGCTATCATTTTGGGAAGGTTCTCCTCGCTTAAAGGACTCCCCTCACCTGACCTTGTGGTGGCTGCGACATTTATTCTGCCGGTGGTTGCTGTCGTTTTGGCCGCCATTTTCGTGTATCGACACACTGCACGCCGGCGTAAGACCCAAGCACTCTTGACCGGCATTCTGGCCGCGTTCCTGAGTCTGGCACTTTTTATCCTAACCTCGGTCTTAACCTCTCGCGCGACCACACCGCAACCGCCGCCGCCCCTGGCACCTGGTAATGTTGGCTGACACTCTGGGATGACCCTTTACGACGCGCCAGCTGAATTCAACCCAATCTCCTTCTGTACCGGCCGCAGCGCCTCAATAACAAAGCGGATGTGATCTTCGAGGGGCACATTCAATTCCTCCACACCCAGAAGGATATCGTCCCGATTGACTGAACGCGCGAAGGCTTTGTCCTTGAGTTTCTTTTTCACGGAAGAGACTTCCAGGTCATCGAGACTCTTATTTGGTCGGACAAGTGCGCAAGCAACCAGAAATCCACAGAGTTCGTCCGTTGCAAAAAGCGCGCGAGCGAGGTCAGTGTCGCGCGGGACGCCCGTATAGGTTGCGTGGCCCATAATTGCACGGATCATCCGATCAGAGTAACCGCGACCGCAGAGAATATTGGCGCCGGTAAACGGATGCTGGTCCGGTGTGGGGAACATCTCATAATCAAAATCGTGCAGCAGCCCAACTAGTCCCCATTCATCGACATCCGCGTCGAGCTCGCCATAACGCTTAGCCGCCGCGCGCATCGCCGCTTCGACTGCCAGCGCATGCTTACGCAGGCTGTCACCCTTCGTGTATTCGCACAGCAATTCCCAGGCATCGTCTCGGTTGGGCATTTGTCCTGAAAGCCGCCGCTTTGCGGAAAGGCTAGCACAGAGTTTCTAAGCTGTTTACGTGGTGAACAAAACTAACATGGCTGGGTGAGGCAAACAAGAGAAGAGTCATTACGTGTGATGTCCTGATTTATCGGCTCACCCCCTTATGAAGCAAAAGACCACGATCCACGAAATCACACGAACTAACACGAATAATTTAGTGCTAGTTCAGTGTGATTTTGTGGATCGTCTTCGTTCGCTCGGAATCACTCGAACATCGAACGCTGCTTTGCCTAACAGAAGAAGGATGGGACGTGCGGCGGACCGCACAGCCGGTTTGTGATGTTATGTTTCAACCACCGCTCGGTGCACGATAACCGGGGCGGGCCCGGATGGCTACGTTTTTACGAGTGCTGTTGACCTTGATCTTTCGATACCCCTCGTCGCGGGCTTTATTGGTAGGGTAATAGCCGATTGAATACTGCGTTCGCAGCTCGGCAGCGATGTTTGCGAACGCGTCCGGAAGTGATCTCAAATTGTCTGCACGCAACAAACGCCCTCCGGATTTGACGGCCAGAGCTTTGAGGTAACTGTCTGCCGTGAAGTATAGATGGTCGAGCAACATGCCGATCGAATCCTGGCCGCGCCTTGAGGTGCCACCGGGACTCGAGTCTGGTTCATTTCTTCGATCGGGCCAGGGGTCACGCGTATCAGTGCCACCGGGTCGGCGACCAGCTGTAGGAGGCAGCTGATCAGGAGGATAGCGACCTCGATCGCGATCCTCACGTTCGCGATCCTCACGACGCCTACGCATAATCTCGTCGGGGAGCGGGAGGCCAAAAGGTCCGGTCTTATTGCGCGTGCCCGAAGTCGGAATCGCGCTGGGATCATCACTGGGAAACGTCGGGACTGTGGTCCCGGATGGAGGTGTTCTGATCACGCCGATCGTGGGTAACTGCGGAGCTTGATCCGATTGTTGGCGAGCTATACGTTCAGTGTCTTCGCGGGTGTGATACCGAATCGGGTAAACCAACACGCCCTCTTCATCCAGTCCTCGCAAAGTCCCATCGAAGGTCGCCGAGTCGCTATGATAGTCGACGCCGTCGGTGAAGAGCACAATCGCCTTCCGTCCTTGAATTCGGCCCAGGGAAGAAAGCGCCAGCGCAAATGCATCGTAGAGCTTGGTACCTTGCCCGGAACGTGCCCGGTAGATTGCGGCCTTAAGGGCTGTCCGATCGTTGGTAAAGTCATTGAGGTCGTGAACCCGGTCGTCAAATGAGATCACTTTGACTCGATCCTTGCTTTGCAACTGCTCGACAAAGGCTACTGCCGCCTGCTGAATCTGACCAAGCTTCTCCTGCGCGCTCGCACTTGTGTCGAGCATTAAGACAACGTGAAATGGCACACTGATAGTGGCAAAAAAGGATATTTCCTGCTGCACGCCGTCTTCAGATATCGAAAAGTCGTTCTTTAACAAATCAGGGATGAAAAGTCCATTTCGGTCGGTGGCGATGACGGGCACCATCACGAGGTCCGTCTCGATCTTGAGGGTCTCCACTTCTTTCTGATCGTCGGGTGCAGGTGATTCTGGTTCCGGTCGAGCAGGCTCTGGCCTTTGAATCTTCCGGCTCTCTCCTTGAGCTCGACCGGAGCGGCCAGCCTGAGCGTTACTGCCTACCTGAAATGAAACACAGAGCAATATGAGCAGAATAACGCGCGATATTACAGTTAGCATTAATTCTCTATTCTGAATTGTGATTAACACTTTGGTTGTGATTCCCGGCAGAGGTCAGGTTGTGTGTGCCTCCCAGAGGCACATCAAGAATAGCTCCTGGAGATGACTCTGACAACGCTTTTAGTCATCCGAAGGCATATGTTCGACTAAAGGCCGTCAAACGCAGAACCGGGAAGGGCAAATGTGAGTGAAAGCCAAGACGACGCAGGGTAAATTGCAAGTCGGGAAGGGTTCATTTTCCATTTCCTGTTCTCACTCGCGACTTTCATTCGTCATTTTGGAATCTCATTTCTTGGTGATTCGTGTTATTTCGTGGATCGCTTGTTTGCCTGAGATTCAGAACGATCCATGATTTCACACGAACTGACACGAAAAGAGAGGCCAATCGTGGGTGGAAAATGGAAAATGGAAAATGAAACCTCCATGAACTAGAATACCGGGTCAAGGACCCTTCAACCGGGATGAGATCACTTTTACTCGCAGTCCTTGCAACTTACGTCGTTTCCGCAATCCACTCAGTGCTCGCTTTCGTCAACAAGAGGCGGGCGCTACAGCGAGTGTCCGATTGGGCGATGACCGTCGGATTCGCGCTCCATACGGCCGCCCTGGCTGTCGATTGGTTTGTAGACGGTCACTATCCGCTCTTCTATTTTCCCCAAACTCTCTCGTTTCTGGCTTGGACTATGGTCGCCGGATACGCACTGGTGAGATACCGGTATGGGGCCCACGCGCTGGGCACTTTTACGCTGCCGCAGGTGTCATTTCTAGTCTTCCTCGCACTCTTAATTGGTTCGCCCGGTAACACTCAGGATCCTGACTTCTCTGGTACGTGGCTTTTTCCGGTTCATACAACTCTAGTGCTGTTTGCCTATGCAGCCTTCTTCGTTGTGTTCATCGCTAGTCTGATGTACCTGCTCCAGGAAAGGGAGCTGAAACTTAAGACATTCAGCGCGATCTTTCACCGCCTGCCCTCGCTCACAACTCTGAATGAAATAGCAACCAGTGCCGCCGCCATTGGCCTGGCACTATTGACGATCGGGATCGCGACCGGCATGCTCTGGTCATCGTCACGGTACGGGGTTTTATGGCACAATGACCCCAAAGAGATCTTCGCCTTACTGACCTGGTTGCTCTATCTCATGCTGATCGTATATCGCTCAACTGCTCATTGGCGGGGCCGCAGTGCGGCGTGGTTGGGAGTTGCCGGGTTTGCGCTCGTTTTATGTACCTTTTTTGGCGCGAGATGGATGGGAGGCTATCACGTGTTCGGCTGAACATTTATCCATGTCAATAGTCCTGGTTGGAGTCAATCACAAGACCGCGCCCGTCGAGGTGCGCGAGCTGCTGGCTTTCTCAGAAGCAGCTTGCGCGGCTGGCTTGCGTGCGCTCGTCGACGGCGAAATCGTGCGGGAAGGATTGATCGTCTCAACTTGCAACCGAGTGGAAGTGTTAGCCGCAACTAGCAGCGGACAGATTACTCAAAGCCAGGAACGGATAAGCAACTTCCTGAGCGAGTCGCGAAATGTGACTCGCGATCAGTTTAGAGATTATTCGTACAGTCACATCGACGACCAGGCCGTACGCCATATTTTCCGCGTCGCCTCGTCTCTTGATTCGATGGTCGTGGGTGAGCCGCAGGTGCTGGGCCAGGTGAGACAAGCGTATTCAGTTGCGCTTGAAGCCGGCACGGCCGGGAGAGTTCTCAATCGACTAATACACCAGGCGTTTCGCGTCGCCAAACGTGTACGGACTGAGACTGGAATAGCTGCCAACGCCGTTTCAATCAGTTACATGGCAGTTGAACTTGGGAAGAAGATCTTTGGCTCACTCAAAGGACAGTCAGTGCTCCTGCTCGGCGCCGGCGAGATGGCCGAACTCTCAGCCCGTCACCTCATCAATGCCGGGGTCTCGAGGATGCTTATCGCGAATCGAACCGAAGAGTCAGCTCAGCGTCTTGCAAAGGAGTTTGGCGGCGAGGCGGTGAACTTCGAAAAACTCGCGGATTACCTTCCAGATGCTGACATAGTCGTCTGTTCGACCTGCGCGGGCGAGTATGTGGTGACCGCGAACATGGCTCGCGAGGCGCTCACCCGAAGACGTAATCGTCCTGCGTTTTTCATAGATATCAGCGTGCCGCGAAATCTTGATCCCGCAATTGGCCAGCTTTCCAATGCTTTTATCTTCGACATTGACGACCTAGAGTCGGTAGTCTCGTCGAATATCAGGGAGCGCGAGCGCGAAGCTGAGCGAGCGGAATTAATCGTTGACTCCGAAGTGATGCAGTTCCAGCAGAGTATACGAGTTTTGGAGGTCGGGCCTTCCATTGGCGCCATGCGCAAAACGTTTCACGATATTGCTCGCTCCGAGATGAACCGACAACGCAATCGGCTGGGCCCTTTAACCCCCGAACAGGAAAGCGCGGTCGAAGCCCTTTTGGTTTCAACTGTCAACAAGATCTCTCATCCCTTGCTGGAGCGCATGCGACGCTCCTCTGAAGACGGGGACAACGAGAGCATTCAGGCCTGGCGTGACGTATTCGATCTCGAAGATTGACCTTCCGGGGCACTGGCCCACCGCTCTCCCGTAAATGAAAGACTTTCTGGTAATCGGCTCGCGTGGTTCGAAGCTTGCGCTTTGGCAAGCACAATGGATCCAAACTCTTATTTTGCGTTTCCACCCGGCAGTCACTGCTAAAGTTGAGGTTATTAAAACAACCGGCGACGTTAAGACGGAGCCGCTTTCTGTAATCGGTGGCAAAGGTGTCTTTACGAAAGAACTGGAAGACGCATTACTGGCTGGGCGAATAGATCTTGCAGTCCACTCGCTAAAAGACCTTCCTACAAACCTACCCGACACGCTTACTATTGCGGCTATCTGCGAGCGTGAGGACGCGCGCGACGCCCTGGTTCTCAGAGAACACACCCTGGGCTCAGTGAATGACTTGCCTCCAGGCGCGGTGGTAGGGACATCTAGCCAGCGGCGACTTGCTCAGTTGAAATACCTGCGCCCCGATATTGTCAGCAAAGACGTAAGAGGAAATGTCGACACGAGACTGCGTAAACTCGATGAAGGACAGTACGACGCACTTCTACTGGCTGCAGCCGGGCTTCGCCGTTTGGAATTGGAAAGTCGTATCAGCGCGCTGATCGCGACGGACGAGATGTTGCCCGCTGTGGGACAGGGAGCACTGGCAGTCGAGACGCGAAAGAATGACGATTCAACTATTGCATGTGTAAGCTCGCTTAATCACGAACCAACGCAGCTCGCATGCACAGCTGAGAGGGCCTTCCTACGGGCGTTGGGGGGTGGCTGCCAGTTGCCTATTGCCGGTTATGCGGTAGCTTATCGCAACGAACTTGTGATTGAGGGGCTTGTCGCAGATCCGTTGGGTCACGAACTCATAAGAGGCAAGCTTACAGGCTCAACAACAGAGGCAGAAGAGCTGGGCTCGCGATTGGCGCACCAATTGTTGAAACGCGGCGCGGACAGGTTGTTAGCCGGGCAGTAACCTTAAGGTAGGCCACTCAACTGCAGAACAGGAAGCGGTAGCGACCTGGCCGATGCGACAAAACTCGACTTGGCGTTTTAGCTTTATTGAATCGAGTGACTTGTTACGCCAACAACCTTTGATTGAGTTTTGGCGAAACGGCCAGGTCGCTACCGCTTCCTGTTCTGTACTTGAGCGCAGAATTCCGCCTGAGTGTCATCGTGACCAAAAGGATTCTCGCAATGGCGGCTAGCAAACTACCTCAAACGAACAAGGAGGCCAACAATAAGCCACTTGCCGGTCGGACCGTGGTTATCACCCGTGCGCTTGTGCAAGCAGATGAGTTTGTCGCCGAGTTGGAGCAGTTTGGCGCGCGGGTGATTGCCTGTCCTATGATCGAAATTGATGAACCCGAGAGCTTTGATCGTCTTGATGAAGCCATCAGCCACTTGTACGGCTATGACTGGCTTGTATTCACCAGCGTTAATGGCGTGGACTATTTTCTGAAACGCTTTAAAGCGAGCGGACATGACGTTAACGAAATCGATGATCTAAAAGTATGTGCCATCGGTGACGCTACGGCCGAGAGGCTGAGAGATGCGCGACTCCACGTCGATGTCATTCCTCACGAATTCAAAGCGGAAGGGGTGTTCGAAGCACTGACGCGATTCGTAGGCGGACCAGAAGCACTGATCGGCCTAAATTTCCTGATTCCGCGTGCTGCAGTAGCGCGGGACTTCTTGCCAAAGGCTTTGGAAGAGGCGGGGGCTCGCGTCGATGTCGTTGCGGCGTATCGCACCATACTCCCGGATCATCTGGATCGCGGCCGAATCTCTGCAATGCTCGCTGGAGGCGCGGACTGCATTGCGTTTACCAGTTCCTCGACCGTCCGAAATCTCGCCCAACTCTTTGACACGCAGGATCTGAGTGTGGCCCTTGCGGGAGTCGTCGTGGCTTGCATCGGGGACGTGACTGCCAAGACAGCCGCTGAACACGGATTACAGACTGAAATACAACCTGAGCAATTCACCATCCCTGAGCTAGCGCGCACAATCGCTGAGTATTTTGCGCGCAAGTAAACTATGTGGGTCACCCGCCCGCGATTTTTTAATTCGTGGCGCCCACATCCATGGTTTCTCCCGTTCGAACAATTTCCAACCGACTCAACCGATCCACGAAATCACACGAAGCGACACTTAAAGCTTTCTTAGTGTTGTTACGTGTGGGTTCGTGGATCGTGTCTGACGTTACCTGAAGTTCGCTTCGGGTTGAACTGCTCAATTACCCCAGCGAGAACGCTCGTCTTACTTCGTGCTAAACTGATCACCAATGTCATCGCGCCGCATTTTGATTATCGATGAGGATCCAGAGAGTGGTGCAGCACTCCTCGAATTGGTTGCCGGTTCGAACTACGACGTAGTTGTGGCCCAGACCAATGCTCAAGGTCTCGAGCACTTCGGGGACACGGCGCCGTCAGCAATCGTCGCAGGTAGTGCCGTTTCGGCTTCGAACGGTTTTGATCTCTTACGTGAGATCCGCGCCTTATATCCCGATACACCTGTCGTACTGGTTACCGATCACGGCTCCATTGAGATGGCCTTGAATGCAATTCAGCAAGAGGGCGCATACCACTATTTCGACAAACCCGTTGAAGGCGACAAATTACGAATAGTCCTGGACCGCGCGGTTGAACTATCGGGCGCCAAACGTGAGAACGAACTGCTTCGTCGCCAACTTCAGGATCGGGGAGCATTCGGTGAGTTGGTGGGCAAGTCGGAGTCGATGCGCGCCATCTACTCGCTGATAGAGCAGGTGGCTCCCTCATCGGCTTCCGTATTGCTGACCGGAGACTCGGGAACGGGCAAGGAGTTGGTGGCCCGCACACTGCATCAAAAGAGTCCTCGCCGAGACAAACCTTTTGTCGCTATCAACTGCTCCGCGATCCCGGAGACGCTGATGGAGTCCGAACTCTTCGGCCATGAGAAGGGCGCCTTCACTGGCGCTGCCTCGCGCAGGCAAGGCTGCTTTGAGCTCGCTGATACAGGCACCTTATTGCTCGACGAAATCGCGGAGATGCCGCCTATGTTGCAGGCCAAACTGCTTCGGGTAATCGAAGAACGGTCTGTTAGACGCCTGGGGAGTCGGAAAGAAATTAGTGTGGACGTGCGCCTCCTGGCGGCGACGAACCGCAACCCGGAAGAAGCTGTTCAGACCGGCAGTTTGAGAGAAGACCTGCTATATCGTCTTAACGTATTTAGGATCGGCTTGCCTCCGCTACGGGATCGCAAGGAAGATTTACCATTGCTGGCGCAGCATCTGGTAACTCAACTGGCTGAAAAGCACAACCGGCCGGCACGCTTTCTTAGCTCCGGAGCAATCGCAGCTTTGCAATATCACGCCTGGCCAGGAAATGTGCGCGAATTACGGAACGTGATTGAGCGTGCCGTGGTCATCTGTTCGGGGGAACAGATCGAGAGACACCATTTCGCTCCTTATCCAATCGAGCAGCGCGAGCGGTTGCGCAATGAAGATACGATTACCCTGCCCGTCGGTACGCCGCTGGAAGAACTTGAGCGGCAGATGATCATGCGGACCCTGCAGAAAACCAAGAACAATAAAACCCGTGCCGCGGTGCTGCTGGGAATCAGTCTGAAGACCCTGCACAATAAACTTAATCTCTACCGCGAGCGTGGTTTACTCCACGACGACTGACACTCTACAAAATTCCGAACAATTGGCCGCTCCGCTTCGTGGCCGGGTACCGGTACAGACAAGGGGAGTTCGGGAAGGATAAGAGTGATTTCGCCGACCTGCTTGAGAAACTCTGGGGCCAATCGCTCAATTCTGATTCTTGAACGTTCGTTGGCTTACTTGAAAGGTAAATTCATGGAAGGAAAACAATTTCTGGAAGCCTGGGACATTCACAACCGAGTCAATCTCTACGTCCTCGAAGCGATTGATCCGGAACATCTAAAGGATGTATCCGCGTCGAAGGGTCGAACGGTCGGAGAGCAGTTTGCTCATATCCACAATGTCCGTCTCATGTGGTTGAAGTCAGCCGCGTGAGCTACTCGTTAAGTTGAAGAAGATTGAGAAAGATGATGCGACCGACAAGCAGTTGGTCCACCGGTCACTCGCTGATTCAGGTCGTGCGATGAATTTGCTTCTCGCGAAGGGCATTGAATCTGACGGCAAGATAAAAGGTTTTAAGCCACACCTCATGGCTTTTCTCGGTTACCTTGTTTCCCATGAGTCTCATCATCGTGGCCAGATAGCCTTGTCGCTCAAGCAATCTAACCATCCGTTAAGCAAGAAGATCTCATTTGGTATCTGGGAATGGGGCGTAAGGTAGTATGTCGGACCGGCGTTCCAGCTTCGCGCGAAGATCGTTCCACGTGGTTTTTGTCTTTTTCGTGTTGATTGGGACGTACGACGTTGCCCGCCCGAAAGTCTCCGTCGCCAAGCAGCCAAAGTTTATGATCATAGGCTACGTCTTCAATCGCGCGAACATACACGACATCAGCGCCGAGAAGCTCACTCACATCAATTATGCGTTCGCGCTGGTAAGTAAAGACGGTGAGATTGTGCTGAACAATCCGGAAGCACCTGCCCGCTTGAGCCAACTCCAGGCGCTGAAGGCTAGGAACCCGTCGCTCAAAATCATTTTATCGGTGGGCGGCTGGGGCGCAGACAATTTTTCTGATGCCGCTTTGTCCGACACATCGCGAGAAAGGTTTGCCAATAGCGCGGTTGGGCTGATCAAGCGGTATGCGCTGGACGGTATCGATCTGGACTGGGAATACCCTGGACAGCCTGGCCCCGGCATCAAGTATCGCCCGGAGGACAAGGAAAACTTCACCTACCTGCTGAAGACTGTGCGACAACACATCAACGCACTGAGCAACGAGCGCAGCCGACGGAGTACTGACCGGTACACGCTCACCATAGCCTCAGCCGCCGGTGACTATTTCAAGCATACCGAGATGGATAAGCTCCACGTTTATCTCGATTGGATAAATATTATGGCCTACGACTTTTATACGAGCTCGGCGAGGACGACAGGACACCACACCGGCTTATCCCGATCTCTAAGCGGCGGGAGTTCGAACGAATATGGCGAGGCCTCTGTAAAGCAGCATCTGGACGCCGGAATTCCCTCACGGAAACTCGTCCTCGGCACGGCGTTTTACGGCCGATCTTTTTCGGGAGTAAAGCTGGAGAACAACGGTCTCTATCAGCCCTATGAGCGTTACGCGGGTGAACATTCATACTCCGCTTTGACTAGGGACTTTATCAACAAGCAAGGCTTCAAGCGGCTGTGGGATAATGCGGCGAAGGCGCCATACCTCTGGAACGCCGAGTCAGGCACCTTCATCACCTACGACGATCCGGATTCGCTGAAGGCAAAAGCTGAGTTCGTCAAGTCACATCGCCTTGGCGGATTGATGTACTGGGAGCACAGTCATGACCCTGCCGAGATACTGTTGAGCACGATTTTCGCGCATTTACGATGAGTTAGGTATGCTCCGCCGGAGCTGAAGGGAGGTTTAGGAAAAGAATTTTTATCAGTCTGATCGTCATCACCTGCTTTTTCATCACAGTGGTTCTTTCGCAGAAGAAAGGAGCGAGGAAATCCCCGTGCGTGGATACCGAGACGCAGCCGATGCCAATGCCTGCGCTCGCCACCAGTATGAGAAGGCGGACGTCGAGATGAACAGGGTCTACGGGCAATTGATGTCTGAATTAGCTGGAGAAGATGATAAGAACCAGCGGAAGTTGAGGCAGGCGCAAATGCTATCGCTTAAGTACCGCGACTCGAACTGTGAAAGTGAGGCTTCGATTTACGAGGGTGGATCGATCCGCCCGGCGATTTATAGCCACTGCTTAGCTTCTATTACGCAAGAAAGGACGAGGAGGTTGAAGGCGTCCTCGCTGAGGCCAAAATGTAGACCTTTGTGCTTGGTGCTTTGTACTCTGTGCTCTAGTTTGTGCTTTACAAAGCTCTAAGTACGAAGCTCGAAGTACAAACTTACCTGGCAACCACTTCGAGCTTGGCCGTTTCGTACTTGACTGAACTGGTTCCCACCATAATGTCGAACCACCCTGGCTCGACAACGCGATTCATGTTCAGATCCAAAAATGAAAGTTTGTCAGGTGTTATCAGAAACTCGACAGTCTTGCTCTCACCGGGAGTCAGGGAGATCCGCTTGAAGTCTTTCAGCTCCAGGATGGGACGAGTCACCGAGCTAATCAGATCACGAATGTAGAGCTGCACAATCTCGTCACCTGCGCGCTTACCGCTGTTAGTTACGGTCACGCTTACTTTCGCTTGCCCCCCTGGTCCGATCTGCGCCGGACTTACGTTTAACTTTGAGTAAGCGAATGTTGTATAGCTGAGACCAAAGCCGAACGGAAATAGGGGTTCCTTACTAGTGAATAAATACCCGCGTTTCGCTGTTGGTTTGCGATTGTAGTAGGCGGGCAACTGCCCGACCGAACGCGGGAAGGTCACCGTGAGTTTACCCGCAGGATTGTAATCACCAAACAACACATCGGCGACTGCGACACCAGTCTCCTGACCGAGGTAGAAGCCCTCAAGAATTGCCGGCACCGTCTCCGCTATGTAGTTAATCGAAAGAGGACCACTGTTAATGAGGAGCACGATAGTGGGTTTGCCAGTCTCCAATACGGCCTTGACGAGATCGTTCTGTCTGCCAACTAAATTCAAACTATCCCGATCTCCAAGATGATTATCGGCCCAGGCCTCCTTGTTCGTGTCTTCGTTTCCACCTAACACGAGGATAGACACGTCCGCGGCCTTCGCAGTCTCGGCCGCCTGAGCAATCAGTCTGCTGTCTTCTGCCGCGTCGCTGAGATGTGAAACATCGGCCCACCAGTCGCCGCCCTCTTTAGTAATCTTGCAGCCTTCGGCATACGTGACTTTTACTTTTCCGCTGAGTTTGTCGGTTATCCCCTGGAGCACGCTGACGCCGCGCCCGGGATTATCACTGTACCCACCTAGGTGTACACGATTGGAGTTTGGCCCAATTATGGCGATCGTCTTTAGCGCATTTCGATTAAGAGGTAACAGGTTGTTCTCGTTTTTTAAGAGAATGATGGAGCGCCGCGCCGCCTCGGCCGCCAACTCACGATTGGCCTGGGAGTTCGTGACTCTCACGGCGCGGTCGGGATCAACATAAGGATTCTCGAACAGACCCAGGAGGAACTTGTTCCTCAGGTTGCGCGCAACGGCCCTGTCGATTGTGGCTTCCGAAATTTTGCCGTCCTTTACAAGCTGGGCCAGCGTGGGGTAGCAATCAGGATCCGGCAATTCCATATCCACGCCTGCTTCGATTGCCAGCTTCGCCGCACTCGCCTTATCCATCGCCACACGATGCAGGTCCTGCATTTGCGGAACGGCGTAATAGTCGGAGACCACGGTCCCTTGAAAGCCCCATTCCTGGCGCAGCACCTTATCAAGTAACCACTTGTTAGCGTGCGAAGGAACTCCATCGATCTCGTTGTACGACGCCATTACACTCAAGCTACCCGCCTCTCTCACTGCGGCCTCAAAGCTCGGGAGAAAAATCTCACGCAAGACCCTTTCCGAGTAGTTCGCCGGTGCGATGTTTGTACCGCCCTCCGGCTGCCCGTGAGCGGCAAAGTGCTTGGCGGTCGCGATGACGTGATCCCCGTCTACTCCTGGCCCTGGCCCTTGCAGTGCTCTGGTAATTGCGACCGCCATCCGGGACACAAGGTACGGATCCTCGCCGAAGGTTTCTTCGGTCCTGCCCCAGCGCGGCTCGCGCGCTACATCGAGGTTAGGACCAAGCACTTGATGACTCCCCCGCGCACGGGTCTCAAGCGCGCCTGCGGTAAAGACCGTGGCGATGAAGTCGGGATCCCAGGTGCTAGCCAGCGCAATTGGCTGCGGAAAACTGGTACTTCCCTGGGCCATGTGGCCGTGCAGTATTTCGTCATGGAGAATTGCAGGTATGCCCAATCTTGTATTCTCGACCAACCACTTCTGAACGGCATTAGCGAAGATCGCTCCCTCGCGAGGTCCCATTCGCTCTCGTTGTCTCGCGATTTGCCCGATCCCGTTCGCGAGGACCTGGCGCGCCTTCTCGGACGAAACCTCTCCGCGGCTGGAGGAAAAGTCGGTTTGGGGTTTCACCTGGGGCCGCGCCTGCCAAATTCCGGTCAATTGCGCCACCTTCTCTTCCAGAGTCATGCGACTCACTAAGTCGTTCACGCGCTGATCAACTGGCAAACGGTGGTTCTTGTAATCAGGAACTGTCGCCTGTGACCGAGTGTCGCGTTGCAGCACGACGGCCGCTGCCAGTATGACTGCCGCACAGAGCAATCTAGTTACGCGTCGCGTTAGCCAAAGCCCTGGAAGGAATCTCAACATAGTCAAAACGTTATCGTCTCTTCATCAAGATAGTCACAGCAGAGTACGATAGCTGACCTCTGGCTCTTCTCGCAACGCAAAAATAATTCTAAAATCGGTACGAGCATTTCCCTAGAGTGGGCAATCTTTCCGAAGACCAAATCCAGAGAGACTGGGACAGCGGAAAACGCGAACCTTTGATTCAGACGGTAATAAAAAGGGTCAAAGCGAACTCGAAAGAGTGAGGCGGGTTACTTTCCTGAGTGATGATCCCCGCTGGATGCGCGACTTAACCGGGGAGTTTTGCGGCCTAGGGTTGCTGAGTATCCGAGGTGTTTATGAAAAAACTTTTTGTCAGCCTGATCTTCATCACCTGCTTTCTCGACGTCCTCGTTCTTCCGCAAAAGAAAGAGGCCGAGAAGTCTCCCTGCATAGGTAATGAGACACAGGCTGGCGCTAATGCTTGCGCTCGCTATAAGCATGAGCAAGCCGATGCCGCGATGAACAGAGTCTACCGTCAACTGATGTCCGAATTAGCTGGATTTGATGGCAAGGATCAGGAGAAATTGAAGCAGGCGCAAATGTTGTGGCTACAGTACCGGGACTCGAATTGTGAAAGTGAGGCTTCGGTTTATGAGGGCGGATCAATCCGTCCGGCGATCTATAACCACTGCTTAGCTTCGATGACGCAGGAAAGAACCCGGAGGATGAAAGCGTTCCTGACTGAAGTCAAGATGTAGGGGCGCTTGTGTACTCGTGCAGTTTGAAATGCTCGAAAATTCCACTCGCTTACAGAACCGCAAGCTGTAGCGACCGGATGCTGTGGTCAAGTCACCGAAATAGGTTTACAAAAGATGAGTGTTGGATCCGGTCGCTCTGCTCGCGTTTCTGTAAGCGAGTGGTAGTGCAAGGCTTTCTAAGACCATGTTCAAACTGCATCAGCACCGAGCGTTTGCGATCTTCAGAAGCAGGCCTGCTCACATGCGATTGTGGGGTAGGGATGCTTTTTCAATTGGAACCGGCCGGTGTATCTCCGCAGTTATCTGTGACATCGAAAGGTAAACTCATGCGGGAACTTCTACCCACGATGCTAACTATCAGCTTTCTCTTCTCCGCTTTCTCGTTAGCGCAGCCCCAAGGGTCCTCGCCGTCCTCTGCTGAAATAGAGCGCCGCGTCGAGTCACTTCTCGCCCGGATGACGCTCGAGGAAAAGATAGACATTCTCGGCGGGGTTGACGGCTTTTTTATACGCGAGTTTTCGCGCCTTGGCATCCCCAGAATGAAAATGGCCGACGGCCCCTTGGGGGTTCGCAACTTCGGACCGGCAACAGCTTTTGCCGGCGGCATTGCGCTGGCGGCCACCTGGAACCCGCAGCTCGCCGGGCGCGTTGGCATGGAGCTTGGACGGGACGCGCGCGCCAAGGGCGTGCATTTCCTGCTCGGCCCCGCAGTTAACATCTACCGCGCACCAATGAACGGCCGCAACTTCGAGTATTTTGGCGAAGACCCCTTTCTGGCCTCACGTCTCGCCGTTGAGTATATCAAAGGCGTTCAATCCCAGGGCGTGAGCGCGACCATCAAGCACTTCATGGGGAACAACTCCGAGTTTGACCGCCATCGGACCGATTCAATCATTGACGAGCGCACAATGCGCGAAATTTACTTCCCGACTTTCGAGGCCGCCGTCAAGGAGGCTCGCGTCGGGGCGATCATGAGCTCTTACAATTTGGTCAACGGCGAGCACGCGTCGCAGAACAAGTTCCTGCTGACCGACGTGGCGAAGAAGGAGTGGGGCTTCGATGGCGTCATGATGTCCGATTGGTTCGCCACTTACGACGGCGTGGCGGCCACGAACGGGGGCCAGGATCTGGAGATGCCTTCGGGCGCGCACATGAACCGGAAGAATCTTCTGCCGGCAATCGAGCAAGGCAAAGTCTCGCTAGCCACCATTGACGACAAAGTGCGCCGCATCTTGCGCACGGCCCTGCGCTTTTCCTGGCTGGACCGCGACCAGACCGATAGCTCCACCCCGCGCTTCAACCATCAGGGCCGCCGGGTGGCGCTAGACGTTGCGCGAGAGAGCCTGGTGCTGCTGAAGAACGATAACAAACTGCTGCCCCTCGACAAGGGTAAGACTAAAACGATTGCCATCATTGGCCCAGTTGCTTACCCGGCGGTTCCGGTTGGCGGCGGCAGCGCCCGTGTCGAGCCGTTCGTTGCCGTCAGTTATCTGGAGGGCCTGAGCAACTATCTGGGCGCGTCTGGCCGGGTGCATTACAGCCGCGGCGTACCCTCTCTGGGTGAGATGGCTGACGCGACTGACTTCTCCACAGCTGCGACTGGGGGTATGCCCGGTCTCAACGCGGAATACTTCAGCAATGATAAGCTGGAAGGGACTGCGACGGTGATGCGGACAGAGCAGCGCATTAACTTCGGACCCGGCTCTCGCAGGGTCTACCCGGACCAGACCGCGTCGTCGCGATGGACCGGGTATTACGTCCCGAAGACGCCGGGCGTGCACGAGATCTTCGTGCAATCAACGGGAGAGGACGGAGGCGCTCACCGCCTCTACGTAGACGACAAACTTGTTGTGAACAACTGGACTGAGAACAGAGCGCTCGGCGGCTCCGTTACACTTTCGCTAGACGCCAAGCCCCACAAAGTCGTGCTGGAACAGCGCGGGCGCTCGCAGTGGCTCGGCGGAAGATTGAGACTGGGAATCGCGCGGCCCGGGCAGATGGTTGACGCGGAAACGAAGAAGCTCGCTTCTGCAGCCGACGTGGTCGTGGTTGCCGTAGGATTCGACCACGAGACGGAGAGCGAAGGCTCGGACAGAACTTTCACACTGCCACCCGGACAGGATGAATTGATCCGAGAGGTCGCTTCTCTGAACCAAAACACGATCGTCGTTTTGACTTCGGGCGGAGGCGTGGACATGAGCGGATGGCTCGACCGAGTTCCCGCGCTCATCCATGCGTGGTATCCGGGGCAGGAGGGCGGAACTGCGCTGGCCCAGGTTCTCTTCGGCGAAGTGAACCCTTCGGGTCGCCTCCCGATCACGCTCGAGCGTCGATGGGAGGACAACCCAACACACGCAAGCTACTACCCGGCGGCAGCAGACACGAAACGCGTCGAATACAAAGAAGGCGTCTTCGTAGGCTACCGCGGCTACGAGCGGAATAACACAAAGCCGCTCTTCCCGTTCGGCCATGGGATGTCCTACACCACTTTCAAGTACAGCAATCTCTCCATCAAGTCCGTCACAGGTGGCGCCGCCTCGAGTGCCGGACCTCTTTACGAGGTTTCGTTCGAAGTGCAGAACACTGGGAGCCGCGAGGGCGCTGACGTGACGCAAGTCTATGTTGGTGACACGCACGCGAAAGTGCCGCGCCCTGCGAAGGAGCTGAAAGGGTTCGCGAAAGTGAACCTTCGCCCCGGTGAGACCAGGAAACTGGTGGTTCCGCTCGACGCTCGCGCCCTCTCTTATTACGACTCTACGGCTAAGCAGTGGCGTGCTGAGCCAGGAGACTTTCAGGTGCTCGTCGGCCGCTCATCCGAACAGATCGAATTGCGCGGCAAACTCACCCTGACCTCACCGGTAGCCACGACCAGATGAGTACCATTGCGTCGGGGCTTTGCGTAAAAGTGATCAATCCCACGAACGGCAGTGACTGTCTGAAAACTCAACGGAAGATCATGAAGTCAGTACCACAACGCGGTAGCGTGTGGCTCTGATAAGAAACTCGAATCTTACGGCGTCAGCGAGCCACACGGTATCGCATTGTGGTACTGACTTCATGCACGGCAGCGAGCGTTTTCACACAGTCTCTGCCCGTTGGTGGGATTCGCCATGGAGTCGGTATCTCTCTTTTTGCAGGTCGGACTTGAACCATCCACGCACTTCCCGTGACTGGTATTTAGACTTTTTGTGCAAAGCCTTGGGTCGGTACTGTAATTAAACAGAAGCACGCTTTGAGCCCGGCGGCACGCGATTCCGCTTGAGCAAGCCTACTCTGGTCTTACTTTGACCATCGCGGAGGGTGTTGCTAGCCCCTCAGAAGGGAACAGAAAATCTGCTAATGAGTGAATATCTTAAGATTGTTCTGCCTGCCCTCATAGGCTTGATTGGAACCCTCATCGCAGTCTTCATCGGATATCGCCAGTGGAAGCGCCAGCCAGGCTGCTCGGTCTGGTACTTTTCTTACCGAACAGCGAACGGCATACAAGGAATTATGGGAAAGGCTTGAAGAGGTTCACATTAAACTCAGAACCGAAGAGGTAAGTAGTTCAGACTTCAAAGCGCTTGTCCTGGGAGTCAATAGTTATATTCTGAAACACTCTCTGTACCTTGAGGACGAAGATCGAGATTCAGCGAATAAGTACCTTCAAGCCGTACGGAGGTTGAAACAAGTGATATCAGATTCCAAAGATGAACGGGCTGAGGAAGCGATGATCACCTCGATGGCGATACCCGACGACGTGATCGAGACTGCGGACCAAGTGAGAGCTTCCGTGAATGAGGTTGAGGGAATCCGCAATTCAATTAGGGAGCGGTTCCGGAAGATCGTGGGTGGTAGTGTTGATTGATTGAGACTGTGTATCTCGAGGACTTGCTGTGACGACTCGACGTTTTATCTTTCATCCACTTTTTGTTCTCATCGTCGCGCTTATCGGCGCATCGATTTACGGTATTTATGCCACGTTGCGCTTTCCAGGAGATACCCTTCCATCCCACTTACACTATGTGGTCCCAATCATAGTTCCGTTTGTGGCCTTTCTCTTTGATCGCGCCGAGCGCTTTCGCGAGTGCAGCATCATTCAATTTGTAGTCGATGCGTTGACGATAGGAGCCGCGATGGGGCGTGTTACAGGCCATGTGCCTTTGTGTCAGGGCACACACTATTTCTGACCTACTGTCTGTTAAGCACTCGCTCAATAGTCCCACGGTTTACAGGTGCAATCGTGCTACTGCAAGTCATCTATTTGAAATACTTTGTCTGGCATGATTGGATTACTTCGACCAGCGGCATAGTACTAGGTGCACTTGCAGCCTTCGTTGCATGGTGGTTCAAAAAGCGGTCAGCGGCTGAGCAGTCCTTAATAACAAGGCAGCCAATCTAACCCTTCATTGATTGCGTGCTTCGGCTTCAAGGTGTCGCGCATTGCCAGTCAATCGACCCGGCGTGAATGCTGTGGTTATGATGAGGAGCATTTGATTGGCTAAAATCATAGTTCCAGTCTTACAGGAGACGATCCACGAAATCACACGAACAAGCACGAAGAAGTTAGGTGACATTCGTGTGATTTCGTGGATCGTTTTCCTGAACCTCGCAATAAGCAAGTATATCTGAAAGTATGACACCGCCTTGATTGGGATCCCTTTAACTTGTGTGCTGCGGGTGATAGTCTATGGGGAATCAAGCGGTGTTCACTCTCTGACCGATGTCACTTCGTCTATCCCAAACGCTAGTGAGGACGCAATAGTGCCTGAATTTCTCTCGAACGTTAGTTTTCTAATGGTCTTTCTCGCGATTGCCGCAATTGGCTTCATCTTTCTGCTTGTATCTTTGGTCGTAGGAGATATTTTCGATAGTTTCGGATTTGACTCGGGACTGGATGGCGCGGCGGACGGTCATGCTCTCCTGGACAGCCGGGTAATCAGTGTTTTTGTGACATCGTTTGGGGGCTTTGGTGCCATCGGGATACAGATGGGCCTGGGCATCGTTCCAAGTTCTCTAATGGGTCTGGCCGGCGGTGTTGTGTTAGGTGGTCTAGTCTCGCTCTTCGCGCGTTTTCTCTACAAACAACAGTCTTCGAGTTCGGTAGGCACCGCGCAGATGATTGGACGCACTGCTCAGGTGATTGTCTCGATTGCGCCTGGAAGTCTGGGTCAGGTTAGTTGCCGGATTGGAGAAGAGCGCTTTGAAAAGCTGGCTCGTTCGAAGGACAACCGGGAAATTAAAGCGGGTGCGATGGTCCGCGTAGATGAGATTGCCGGAGATTCTCTCATCGTCAGCCCTTACACCGATGCGTATCCCCCTTAAGCAAATGCTTGGAGGTTCAGTTTTGAGAGTCGAATATAACCTGCCGCTGATTTCTTTCTGAGGTAACACCTAATGCCCGAAATTCAAGATCTACTCATCCCAGTTGTAATTCTCGTTGTTGTGATCGGCTTCTTGATCGCCTTGATGCTGCTTAGCCGCAACTATATCAAGGTCTCGCCTAACCGAGCAGCGGTTATCTCCGGACGCTCTCGCAGACTCGCCGATGGCACTGCTGTCGGTTACCGTCTGGTTAGGGGCGGCGCGACGTTGATCGTTCCGTTTCTGGAAAAGGTTGAATACCTAAGTCTGAATGTGATCACGGTGCCGCTAGCCACCCAGCGAGCCTACACAGTGCAAGGCGTACCCGTTTCAGTCAAAGCCGTCGCCAACGTGAAAATCAAGGGTGACGACGATTCGATGCGTGCCGCAGCGGAACGCTTCCTAGGGATGCAACCGGATGAGTTTCATAAGCTCGTCTTCCAGACGCTCGAGGGTCACCTGCGCGCGATTCTCGGAACACTTACTGTCGAAGAAATCAATAACGACAGGCAGAGCTTCGCTCAGAAACTGACTACCGAGGCCGCGGGCGATCTGGAGAAGATGGGCATAGGCCTTGACGCTTTGACCATTCAGGAAATATCAGACGAAGAAGGCTATCTCGATGCACTGGGCCAACGGCGGACCGCGGAAGTCCAGCGCGACGCAGAGATAGGCAAAGCTGAGGCCCTTCGCGATTCTAAGATCAAAGCTGCGCTGGCGATGCAGGAAGGTGAAAAAGTTCGCCTCGCGTCAGAAGCCGACATCGCCGCTTCAACCAGAGAGACGGAGGTCAAGCGAGCACAATTCCAAGCCGAGATTAAACGTGAACAAGCGACTTCGGCACAGGCTGGGCCCCTGTCAGAGGCCAAGGCACGACAGGAGGTTGTAGCTGAAGAGGTTCGCATCGAGCGAATCCGCACACAGGAGCAGATCGCAGTTCAAGAGCAGGAGGTGCTTCGCCGCGAGAAGGAACTGGAAGCCACGGTTGTGAAGAAAGCAGAGGCCGAGCGCCGAGCCGCAGTTCTACTGGCGCAAGGCCAACAGGAAGCAGCGATTCTGGAGGCAGAGGGACGCAAGCAGGCTTTGATTGCAACGGCTGAAGCCGAAAGCCAAAAGCTTCAAAGAGAGGGGCTGGGACGCGCATCGGCCATTGAAGCGGAAGGCCGAGCCGAAGCCGAAAAAATCCGGGCCCTCGGACTGGCGGAGGCGGAGAAGATACAGGCGCAGGGTCTCGCACACGCTAAAGCCACCGAAGCCCAGGGGCTGGCCGAAGCTACTGCGATCAAAGAGAAAGCGGCAGCGTGGCGTGAATTCAATGATGCCGCGCGACTGCAGACGATTCTGGAGAGACTTCCCGCCATCATCGAAGCGACGGCGCCGGCTCTGAAAGCCATCTCCGAACCGCTGGGCAATATTGAAAAGGTTGTGATGATCGATCACGGAGGTGACGCAAACGGTCACGGCTCGGGCGGTCTTAATCGGTTTGCGCAGACAGGACCAACGATCATTTACGGGCTACTCCAGCAATTACAGTCTCTCGGCCTCAACCTGCCCGAGATCATGAAGCAACTGGGAACCGCAACAGAAGCAGCTACTGTTAAAGATCGAATTGCTGCTGCCCTCGAAACAACGAGCTCGGAGAAAACTCCCTCGTCCAAAAATAAGTGAGTGAAAGTCGCGCGGTTACTGCTACTTTGCTGCATTATATTTTCAGCGTGCTGTGTAACTCTTGCCCGCGCGTTATTGCTGCCGAACGCCTATCAGGGCTTGGTAAGAATTAACGATCCTCTCGAATGGCCCCAGTGGGGCGGACCTGCCAGAAACTTCAAATCCGATTCGAAAGAGCTCGCTGACCGTTGGCCTTCCGGGGGTCCACGGAGGTTATGGGTCCGACCCCTGGGCGAGGGACATTCGTCAATCGTGGTGGACGGCGGAAGGCTATACACGATGTATCGCAAAGGGACGCGCGAGTATGTCATCTGCATGGAGACGCGGAGCGGGAGAACGCTGTGGGAGCACTCCTACGCAGCTCCTCTCTATCCCAAGATGGATATGTCCTATGGCTTCGGCCCACACTCGACGCCGGTTCTTTCAGGGGACTTCATTGTCTCAGTCGGAACAACCGGCAAATTGGTATGTCTCAATAAGACAACAGGTAGAGAAGTCTGGAGCCATGACCTATGGGCTAACTTTGGCGGCACTATTATTAACGTGGGCTACTCAAGTAGTCCCCTTGCTTACAAGAATAGAATCATCGTGCAGGTCGGAGGGTCCGGCCGCAGTCTCATTGCTTTTGACCGTGCTGACGGTCGTATAACCTGGAAGGCTCATAACTTTCGCAACTCCTCCTCATCCCCGATCCTCATAAATGTGGACGGCCAGGAGCAATTGGTAGCATTCCTCCATGCCGAGGTCGTAGGTGTAGATCCAGACACCGGCGACCTTTTGTGGACACATCCCGTCTCAGCTGCGTGGAATTTCCATTTCAACATCAGTACACCAGTCTGGGGCGATGGTAACTTGCTATTTGTCTCAGCGGCTTATGGTGTCGGCGGTCGGGTCCTTCAGCTCCGGCGAGCGGCAGGGAAAACGAAGGTGATGGAGTTGTGGCAAAGTGAGAGGACCCGCGTACACAAGGAGAATGCCATCCGGATCGGTGATGTAATTTACGCTTCGACCGGCCACTTAGGGCCGGCCTTCTTTACCGCGATAGACATCAAGACCGGTAAAATCCTCTGGCAGGACCGCAGCTTCTCCCATGCTAGCTTTCTTTATGCCGATGAGAAGTTCGTCGTGCTCGACGAAGACGGCACGCTTGGGCTCGCCAGTCCTACACCTAACGGTCTGAAGGTTCATTCGCGCGTCGAACTCTTGAGTGGAACATCTTGGACTGTTCCCACGCTTGTTGGATCCACTCTCTACGTCCGAAACCGTACCAGTGTCATGGCCTTGCACTTGGGTCAGTAATGCATGTCAGTGCTTCTCTTTTTTATTGACGGGCTGGGCATTGGTTCGCGGGGGAAATCAAATCCTTTGGACGGTTTGAAAGACGCGGCGCCGCTGGCCGTGTTCAAGAACGAAACGCCGACGAGGCCCGACGTGCTCGAGGGAGTTCTGGCGCCAACGGATGCCCGTCTGGGAATTGAAGGCCGGCCTCAAAGCGCCTCCGGGCAAACAACGATTCTCACGGGGGTTAACGCTCCGGCGTTACTCGGCTATCACAAACAGGGTTTCCCGAACAAGGCTTTGTTAGCAATCATCCGCGAGCATTCTCTTTTCTTGAAACTCCAAAATGCCGGCGTTGGCCCAATTACTTTCGCCAACGCCTACACCAAACGCTTTTTTGACGACCGGCCTCGCTGGGTTTCAGCGACTACGGCAGCCGTGGAGGCGGCAGGGCTACCATTCCGCACCATTGATGACTTGCGAAGCGGTCGAGCCGTTTATCAGGATTTCACAAACAGGATGCTTATCGAGCGAGGCGAGGACATAACTTTGCGAACTGCAAATGAAGCTGCGGAAGTGCTCGCCTCCATCGCTAGCGAAAGCCGTTTCACACTCTATGAGTATTTCATTACCGACAAGCTCGGACATTCTCAGGACATGGAGGGGGCCAAAACTGTTTTGCAAAACCTGGCCCTGTTCATTCGGCAATTGCTGGCTCGTGTTGATTTGAAACGCACATCCGTTATACTCACGAGCGATCACGGTAACATCGAAGAGTTATCCTCGCGCAACCACACGCTTAATGAAGTGCCTACCATAGTCTGGGGCGCGAACCGGGAGCGGATCGCCAGTCGCATAAAGAGTCTCGCTGATATCACACCCGCAATCGTCGAGAGTTTGACGGAGAAAGTGACAGCCTCAGGATGACTTCTCCCCATGATCCGCCGGCGAAGCCCCACGCCACCGACAAGCTTAAAAACAATCCCCGCGAGATCTTCGGTTGGAAGATGTACGACTGGGCCAACTCCGCTTTTTCCACGGTGATTGTGGGAGCGCTTTATGGACCCTACCTGACGGAAATCACTCAGCGGGTCGTCGGCGACAATGGAGTAGTAGTTGAACTCGGACCGCTGGGGGCGATCACGGCAAAGTCCTTCTTCCCAACCTGCGTTTCTGTAGCCGTCTTCCTCCAGGTATTTGTACTGCCCATCCTGGGCTCAGTCGCCGACTACTCAAATCTCAAGAAGAGAATGATGGCCGTCTGCTGCTATCTCGGAGTTACGGCGACCTGCCTGATGTTTTTCGTTACTGCTCGAGTCTACTGGCTTGGCGGTGTGCTTTTCATAATTGCAAATCTCGGTTTTGGGGCGGCGGTGGTTTTTTACAACAGCTTCCTCAACGACATCACAACCGAGGATCAGCGGGACAAGGTGTCGAGTCGCGGATTCGCCTACGGCTATCTCGGCGGCGGACTGTTGTTGGGTCTGGGTTTTCTGCTGGTCAATAATGCCGCGCGGTTTGGGTTGGACACCCTAATGGCCGTGCGTCTCTCGCTCCTGTCGGCTGGCATCTGGTGGGGTGGTTTTGCTCTGGTCGCCTTCGCCAGGCTGAAATCGCGGGCCCCGGAAAAGTCTCTGCCGCGCGGAAAGTCTTATCTAACGATAGGTTTCTCTGAACTGGGCCGCACGTTCAGAGAATTGGCGCGCTTGCGTCACACATTGCGGTATCTAATCGGCTATCTGTTCTATAACGATGGAATCCAAACCGTAATCAGCATGTCTTCGGTTCTGCTGGCCCAGGAGCTGTTCATCGCGAGAGGCCTCGAAACGGACCAGTCGTTTCTATTGGGCATATTCTTGATGGTTCAGTTCGTCGCGATCTTCGGCGCCCTGATCTTCGAACGTCTCGCCTACGCAATCACGACAAAGCGAGCGATTCTGGTTTCCCTGGTCTTGTGGTGTGGGGTCGTGATCTATGTATATGGATTCCTCCAGACTACAACTGACGCCTGGGCGATGGCAGTGGTGATCGCGATCGTACTCGGTGGCTCGCAAGCCCTGTCGCGATCACTTTTCTCGCGCATGATTCCCAAAGGTCGCGAGGCATCATTTTTCGGACTCTACGAAGTCTCGGAGCGAGGTACATCCTGGCTGGGTCCTTTGTTGTTTGGGGCGGTGGTTGCCGCTACAAATTCCTACCGGCAGGCGCTGCTGTCGCTGATAATTCTGTTCGTGGTCGGAACCATAGTCCTTTACTTAACGAACACCGACCAAGCTATCCACGATGCCGGGAATCTCCTGCCGGAAGAAGCGGCCTCATCAACGTAGGGACCAGTCGAGGAAGAATGGCGGTACGAAACCAGTTTCAGAACCGTTACTTTTCATTCGTCATTTGACACTTTTCATTTGTCATTTACAAAAAAATGAAACCTCTGATATGCGTATAAGTAACCGTGGACGGTACTTCTTCTGTAAATGACAAATGAAACTGTCAAATGACAAATGACAAATGATCCGGACTTAACCCGCGAGTTTTCTTTTCTCTCCGGTGGCCGCTTTCTCAAGGCACTCACGCGAACAATACTCGGACATATTTGAACCAGCGCCGATGGCACGCTCGGCTGGTATCCATGTACCGCAAGCTACGCAGCGCACGAGTTTATTCTCAGACTTAGTTGAGCGGCCGCGAGGAACGGCAGAAGAATTTGCGTCAAGCCCGCCTTTGAGTGCGGAAGAAACTTTTCTCAGCAACTCAATGTACGGTCGCAGACGAGAATAGATAAGCAGAAAGAGTAAGGCGACCAGTACGCCGATGATCAGATACTTCAACACTTCTTTTAGAGTACAAGCCTGGGTTTGAGTGAGAGGGTGTTCATTTCAGGTTTATGACCGAAGGTAATTTTAGGCAAGCAAGCGCACACCACAGGGACTTCTAACTGTCCTCATCGCCGGCTTTGTTCCCGGAAGGCACATAGGACACATCGACCGCACGCCGTCGCGGAGCGGGATCCGTTGCCCGCCGCCGCGGCGTAGTCTCTTTATTTCTGCGATCCACACTTCCTGCAGGCAGGCCCTTTCCGTGCACAGCCTCTTCGAGGATCCGCGTGATCTCTTGAGAAAGAGTGCGATGCTCGGCGGCGGCGCGCCGTCTGAGCGAATCCTTTAGATGATTTGGGACGTATGCGCCAATGAAGACGCCCTTCCGATTTGCCATCTCGGCCTCTCCTTCAGGTTGATAAAAGCAGAATGTGGGAGTGCTGGAACGTCGTAAATGCCAATGCAATAAGAACAGGTCTGTAAGCCGAATTCTGTGCTCCAATCCCAGATTTGAAATCTGAGATCTGAAATCTGAGATCGGAGTAGCGATCATTCATCTAGTCCAACTGTTGCCAGCTGGATCGAGCGACCTACCCGGAGGTCGTAGCAGCTTTACTGCTTCGGGCGGGCAGCCCTATTGACGCCTCCCTATTTGGTCTTGCACTGCGAGGAGTTTGCCTGGCCGCGCGTGTTACCACGCGCGCCGGTGCGCTCTTACATTAAGCCCTTACGGGCCGCACCATTTCACCCATCACCTGCTCAGCTATTCGCGAAACAGGCTGGTTTATTTTCTGTTGCACTTGTCGTCGCTCCAACGTCTCAGACCTGAAATTCAAATCTGGGATTGTGTTGGAACGCCCCGCCGTTAGCGGGCTCGCTGCCCTTTAGTGTTCGGACTTTCCTCTCCCAGCGTCTTACTCCCAAATCTGAAATCAAACCCGAGAAACGCCAGCAGCGACCGCCCGACCTGTTCTTTTGCAAGGCCGGGAGAGTATAGCAAACCTGTGTTCAACACGTATAGCACTCGCAATTGCGTGTGAAGACTCTAGGTCGACGCTTACAAAAGACGGCTTCACGCAAAAGACGCAAAGGGGCAAAGACGAAAGGTATGAGATTTCACAGCGATGAACCCGTTTGCAATCAAGCGCTTCTTTGCGTCTTCGCCCCCTTTGCGTCTTTGCGTGAAACACCTTTCGTGAGCGTAAATCTACGAGTCTTACAGAACCGGGGCACTAACCAAAGTACTTGAACCCCACACGTAAGCTATTGATGGACGCTGATGGGAGCGCGAGCGCCACACCGAGCGATGCAATAGAGTGGGAAGCAGCTAGAGCGAAAAGGTTAGGCGTGCGCTGATAAACATTTGCCCAGACCATTCCTCCGACGAAGGTAAAAAGGCTCAGCAGAGGGTTTGGCAGATGCACGAGAGCAAAGAGCAAGGCGACCAGCAGCGTAGTCTTGTGACCCTCTCCCAGCCCCATCTGAACCCGCCGATTAATAAACCCCTGGAGTGCGTATTGTTGGAAGAGCGCCCATAAAGGTAAAAGTAGAAACCGAGGTCTTAAAGTCCGCGCGGTGAAATCCAAGCCACCCCACAACCACCCAACCAGAAGGACTACTGCAATTGCGGCCACAGTCGGCAGCAACAGAATACGGCAAGCAACAAAAAAATTGTCCCAACGAAATCCGATTGCCCGAAGCGTCTCATGATGATGAAAGTGAGAAATGATCATGAATCCAACAGCGAGAAGGATTGGTATCGCGATTATTACTCTGCGTCCGCCGGCAAATGGAAACACCGCCCACTCCACCACGAGGCAGGACGTGATCACCGCGGCCACTTCCCAGAGGGCCAACCCCGGTTGGGTGATTCCTGGCGACAGGCCTTCAGGATTCTGATTTTCAGTCAATGTTCTTTGACCGGAGAGTTGCGGTTTCACTGACTATCGGCTTCAACGGTTTCAGCGTGCCATCCTGAGAAACCACGAAATGGATCGGGTCGCCGACCAGCTGCAACGTCTTTCGACCACCTTCCCCGCTATCGTGTAATGCATAAACACGAGCTTCATGAGTACCAACTTGGATGGAACTAATAGGGAAGGTGTATCCGTGCCACTCGTCTTCCGACCAACCTGCTGCAAGAACATCAGTACGAGACTGGTTCGCCAACGCACGGCCAGCGAACTCATCATCCACAAAGAGTTGAACCTCGACACGATGCCACGGTGCACGATTGTTAACAACCCATCCCGAGATCGTGTGAGGCGTCGCTTCTCCCCACCCTTGAAAACGAGGAAAGGCATCTAGAAAGAAGAAGACAGCGAGACTAACAACCAGTAGCGTTTCGAAGATCGATTTGCCAATCAAGATATGAACCAGACTCATCGACGGCTTTTTCATTTGTATCGTTCAGGGTCTATCTCGGATTTTGGACACCCGGGCGCATTATAAACGGATTATGCCAGCCGCTGGGGTTCACCCGTCTTCCCGAGGTTGCGGCAGGCTCTCAGGCGGAAAGATATGGGCCCAACGAGCTTGAAATCGTTCTCGCACCAGCTGTTCGACTTCGTCAGCGGTCGCACAATCGAGGCACTCGGTAGCAATCGTCCTGGCGTCTCGGGAATCTATGCCCGCAAGTGAGCGGCGCACTTTGGGAATTGAAGCCGGTGTCATACTTAGGTCTACGGCACCCAGTCCTACAAGCAAGGCTGCGTATGTTGGGGTCGATGCCATCTCTCCGCAAACGATCGCCGGAATATCTGCATGTCTCGCGGCATTTAAGCTTTGGTAGATACTGCTCAAGACCGATGGGTGTAGGGTTCGAAACCAGCCAGCAACGTGATCGCTGGTACGATCGACCGCAAGGGTGTATTGCACAAGATCGTTGGTGCCCAGTTCGAAAAAATCCACGTTGCTGGCAATTTTATCAGCGGTCAAAACAGCCGAAGGCACCTCGATCATTGCGCCGATACGAACGTGGCCGTGCTGCAGACCCTCGCTTGCAAGCTTACCCTCTTCTTCCTCAATCATCACCCTGGCACTCCTAACATCGCCGACGTCCGCCACCATTGGCAGCACAATGTCCAGACGTCCCTGTGACGCTGCCCGAAGGATCGCTCGCAGCTGGGTCCGCATTATCTCTTTGTGAAACAGCCCGAAGCGTATGGCACGCAGACCCAGCGCGGGGTTTCGTTCCGGCTCAGCCATCAGATCGCCGGCATACTCGCCACCGAGATCAAAGAGACGAACAATCGCGCCGTCATCACCTGCAAGCTTGGCAATTTCGGCGTAGGCAGCGTACTGATCGTCTTCTGATACCATCATGCCACCGCGGGAAAGTAGAAACTCGGATCGATACAGCCCGATGCCTCGGGCACCGTATTTGCGCACGCCGGCAAATTCAGCAGGCACTTCCACATTAGCGCGCATCCGGATCTCAAGGCCATCCGCGGTTCGCAGCGGACCATCTTCCTCGAACACCGTCTCGACTGAACGACTTGTGGCCTGCTTGCCAACTTCGGCTAGATATCGCTCGAGGGTTTTTGGCGAGGGATGAAGAATAACTTCTCCACCCAGTGAATCTACAACAATCTGATCGCCGGTGCGGGCGCGGCGGAAAAAGTCTCGCAAGCCCACGACCGCGGGTATGCCGAGGCCCCGCGCAATTATTGCAGTGTGGGAAGTCCATCCTCCGGTGTCTGTGACGATCGCCCGGGCGTGGTCAGAATCCATCTCAGCCACGGCCGAAGGAAGAAGATCTTGAGAAACGATCACCGCGTCTCTTGCAAGCTTGCGCCGCGGCCTGCGTTCGCCACTCAACGCCACCAGCAAACGCTGGACAACATCTTCGATATCCGACTCTCGTTCGCGCAGATAATTGTCCTCAATCTCTGAATAGAGAGTAATGAGGTGATCGCCAACCACTCTTACGGCCCACTCTGCATTGGCACGTTCCTGAGATATTTGTTTCTCAACGTCGCCGAGGAGTTTTTCGTCTTCCAGCAACAGCAGGTGAGCGTCAAAAACGTAAGCGTGATCTTCGCCCAGGTCTTTTGCAGCCCGCTCTCGGACTGCTGTAAGTTGATCCCGGGCCAGGCGCAGGGCCGCGCGGAAACGTCGCAGTTCACGATCTATGTCCGCCGTTTCGAGGCGGGAACGATATACGTACTTCGTCCCGTTGTGCATCCGTACCACCCGGCCAATAGCAATCCCCTCAGAGACCCCCAGACCCTTCCAACGGATTTCGGGCCGCTCAGTTCGCGCTTGCCGAGCGCCCAGGGAAGGCTCTCTAAATCCCTCAGAGAACAGCCGGCCTAACTCGTCTATCGCTTTTTCTTCGTCAGGGCCCTCGGCGACAGCACGCAACTCGGTCCCGCAACTCGCCGCGAGCATCAACACGCTCAAAATTGACTTTGCATCGACGCTGCGTCCTCCCTCCGTGCGTTCAAGCCGCAAGCTGCTTTCAAAACAGCTGGCGACCCTTACCAGCTTTGCTGCCGCCCTGGCGTGCAGACCCAGCTGTCCGGTTACGGTGAACGTGCGTTCGACCATCTAATCCTTCCCGCTCTTCTGAGGCGTTAGCAGGTCACCCGCCACGTAAATGCCCTGCCGCCCGAGATCACAAACGCGGCGAGCGATCTCGTTCAACGATCCCTGGCCCGATTGGCTTCCGAGTTTGATGACCATCGGCAGGTTTATCCCGGTGATTACTTCAAATTTGCCGTCTTCAAGGAACATCGAAGCGATGTTCGTCGGGGTGCCGCCAAACATATCGGTCATCAACAAGACGCCGGCACCTTGTGAAACCCTGGTTATGGCGCGCTGCACCTCGTCCCGCGCGGCGTCCACGTCGTCATGCCAGCCGATGGAAACAGCGGTGATATGGGAGATAGGGCCGATAATCATTTCCGCCGCCGCCAGCAGCTCACCCGCCAGGTGGCCGTGAGTAACAATCACACCGGCAACTTTTCTTTGATCTTCCCGGACAGCGCTTTGTTCCGCGTTGGTGCTCATCTCTGTCTCTCCTATTTGGGCCATCGAAAACCTGGACCCATACGCAGGTCTTCTTCATCCTGTGCGGCTGGCGAGCTTTACGTCGCGGTGACTGGCGTAAGCATCGAAGCCCGCCCGCCTCAGTCGCGCTGAAAGTTCGTTTGCAATCATCACCGAGCGGTGACGGCCACCTGTGCAGCCGATTCCAACACTCACATATGACTTTCCTTCACGCTTATAAAGCGGCAACAGATAATCAAGCAAATCGCTGAAGCGACGCAGGGTTTCCTCGACCTCTGGTTGTGATCGCAAATACTTCACCACGCGACGATCATGGCCCGATAGACGCCTAAGGTCTGGAACGAAGTGAGGATTTGGCAGATGTCGGACGTCAAAGAGCAGTTCCAAATCGCCCGGGTTGCCGTATTTGTGACCAAAGCTCAAAACCTGCACCCGCATCGGGCCACCCTGGCGGTCGGGACTGAACCGCTCGACAAGCAGATTGCGCAATGTGTGAACTGTGTGTTCGGAAGTGTCGATTATCTGGTCGGCCTCCGTGCGTATGCGCGACATCGCCACTCTTTCGGCGCGTATTGCGCGGAGTAGGCCCGGACCATTATCCGCCGGATGAGGTCTACGAGTTTCGCTGAAACGGTGCTGCAAGATCTCGTCTGAGGCTTCCAGGAAAAGAACGTAGACCTTGAGACCCTTGGCACGCAACGCCGCAAGTTGCTTTTTGAATCCGGCCAGGAATGAACCTTCGCGAATATCAATGACCAGCGCGGCCCGACGGATGCCCTTTCCATCTTCGCTACCGGTGATCAAGTGGGCGAAGGTTTGCAGCATCGTAATCGGTAGATTATCCACGCAGAAATATCCCAGGTCCTCAAAAGCATTTGTGGCAGCCGACATCCCAGAGCCGCTCAGGCCGGTGATGATAACGATATCGGGCGCAGCGTCGCTGTTCTGCGATACAGGTGTACGTGTTTGTCGCGCCATAACCTTGTTGGACCTCTAACGGTGCTCGCGAGCAGTTTACTACGAAATGAGTTCTAGTTTGCGCGTGTACTAAGCCGGGGCATGCAAAGAGTGGGCGGTACGGAGATAAATCTGGTGTGAAGCAAACAGAAGCATGCGATCCACGAAATCACCCGAAATAACACGAAGTAAGGTTTCCATTTCGTGTGATTTAGTGGATCGTAGTTATTTTTCTAGGGCTCAATCAGTCCAAAGTTTCCATCCTTACGTTTGTAGAGTACGCCAAGCCGGTCGGTGTCTGCGTCGCGGAAAACCACAAACTGGTTGGTTTCGGAGGAGAGCCGCAACGCCGCCTCTTCCGCGGTCATGGGTTTAACTGAGTAACGTCGCGCCGCGAGAATTCTTGGGGGTATTGGCGTGGCTTCAAGCTGCCCATCTGGCTCGGGTGCCACGGCCGCCGTAGGCCGCCCGCCCTGCTTGCGGTCAATGATCTTTTTCTTGAGTTTGAGACCTTGCTTCTCGATCTTTGCGATGGCGCGTGTTAACGCCATGTACATGTCGGCATTGGTGTCTTTAGCCGTCAAGGTGTGATCGCGCCAATGAACTATCACTTCCCCGATGTGACGAGTCTTCTCGACTTCAATAATAACGTGCGTTGACGCCGTAGTATCGTTAAAAATATGCGCCAACTTTCTAAAGTGGCTCTCCACGTGCTTCCGAAGGCCGGGTGTAACCTCGACGTGTCGGCCCGTGTACTCGAATCTCATAATTTCGGTTCCATCCTCGGTGGTCCAAGTATAGTAGTGACTTTCAGACTCAAGGCTTGTCTGATGCTAGGGGATGGTGCTAACGAAAACTGAAATCTAGCCGTTGCTGGGCCACTAAACCACAGCGCGGCGTTCGCGCGAGCCCGGGATGTGCATCTGGTCGCGGTATTTGGCGACCGTGCGGCGCGATAGTTTTATTCCATCTTTTGCCAGGATCTTTACGACCTGGTCGTCAGTGATCGGATAATGTGAATCTTCTTCTTCGATGAGTTTTTTGATCTTTAATTTGATTATTCGAGTGGAGATCTCTTCGCCGTCTTCGTTCATCATGCCTTCCGTGAAGAAGCGACGCAGCTCGATTACGCCCTGAGGCGTATGAGCGTACTTACGGTTCACCACGCGAGACACGGTGGAAAGATGCATGCCGATATCTTCGGCGATGTCCTTCAACATCATCGGCTTAATATACTGGACACCCTTATCCAGGAATTCCTGCTGCCGATGAACAATCGACTCCACTACCTTGTAGATTGTCTGCCGTCGGTGCTCGATGTTCCGTAACAGATCGACTGCGGAGCGCACCTTCTCTCTGATAAAGCTCTTGGTTTCGTTAGTCACTCCCGGCTGACTGAGCATCTGCTGATACTGTGGGCTGATCCGCAGACGCGGACTACCATCGTCAGCAAAATAGATCACATATTCCTCATCGTCTTCGTCAAGCTTTTCAATGTAGATCTCGGGAGAGATCAGGATAGGCTCTTCGACTGAGTAGCGTCGACCGGGATAAGGTTCCAGGGTGCGAATAAACTGTAGTTCGGCAAGCAGCGTGTCGATATCAATTCCCAGTAGCTTGGAAAGATTTGGGAGCTTGTGCTGTTGCAATTCCGGAAGATGATCGCTTATTAGCCTCGTGGCCAAACGTTCGCTTTCACCGCGAGCCTCCAATTGCACAAGCAAGCATTCACGCACGTCACGCGCTCCACACCCGACCGGCTCCATGCGCATAACCGCCAGGCGCGCCTTTTCCACGGTCTCCTCAGACCAACCACCCATCGCTGCGATTTCTTCGTTGGTGGTGCTGAGTCTGCCTTCAGCATCAAGATTTCCAATTACGAAAACCGCCGCGTTACACGCATCGCCTTCCAGGGGACTCATGTGCAGCTGCCACTCGAGATGGTCGGCGAGCGACGGCGGTCTGGTTAGAAACTGTTCAAACGTCGGAGCATCTTCTTTGTACTCCATCTCCTGGGTTTTGTATCCGGGATCGAGATAGTCCTGGAACTCTCGTCCGAAGTCGATTTCTTCAAAAGCATCACGCGACGCCTCTTCGCCGACAATCTCATCACCAACCGAGTCCTCACTCAGATCCGCCGGTCCGGCCTGTTCGTTCCCTTCCGCGTCGGCTTCCGAGTATGCGGACAATGCTTCCGGATCGCCCGCTCCATTGGTACCAGGACTGCCAAGCTCCGGCTCCGCGGCTTCGATCTGACCCTCCGGCGCGGACCCGGGATCAGCGCTGGTAAGGTGGTCGAGAATCTTCTCCGCTAACTCTTGCGCTTCCTCCTGGGTCGCCACTTCTTCGAGCACCGGGTTCTCCAGAAGCTGCTGCTGGATCAAGTCGGTGAGCTCGAGAGTAGTCATCTGTAACATCTCGATGCGCTGCCGCAACTGCGGTGTCAGCACGAGACGTTGAGAGAGGCTGGTAGTGAGTTTAAGGGACATTCCTGGGAAAAAAGGGCGATTGTAATATTGTCTTTGCGCCTGAACGCGCTGGGGGATTATAACCGATTATCTGGCGGTTGGCGCGATTGTTTCACATCCGGAATTTTTCGCCGAGGTAAAGTTTTCGAACCTCTGCATCTTCTGTCAAGTCTCTCGGCGCGCCGGAGCGGAATATGCGACCTTCAGCCATTATGTAGGCACGATCCGTCACTCCCAGTGTCTCGCGGACATTGTGATCGGTAACCAGGATCCCAATGCCCCGTTTGCGTAGATAGAGGATGACGTTCTGAATGTCATCCACAGCCTTGGGATCGATTCCCGCAAAAGGCTCATCGAGGAGAATGTACTGCGGGTCGGTGGCAAGCGCCCGCGCGATTTCGGTTCTTCTTCTCTCACCGCCTGACAACGCATCACCGCGGGTGTTGCGCACATGGGCGACACCAAATTCTTCCAACAGCTCTTCCAGTCTGGTAAGTCGCTCGCGACGGCGCATTCCCATTGTTTCAAGCACGGCGAGGATGTTCTGCGCGGCTGTCATCTTCCGGAAAATTGAGGGCTCCTGCGGAAGATAACCAAGACCCAACCGTGCCCGAAGATACATGGGGAGCCCCGTAACATCGCGTTCGCCCAACCGTACCGTGCCGCGGTTGGGTTGCTCGAGTCCTACAATCATGTAGAAGGTCGTAGTTTTGCCCGCGCCATTTGCTCCGAGCAATCCCACAACCTCACCCTTCTCAACATGAAGACTGACGTTATCGACCACGCGCCGTTTTCCATATGTCTTTTCCAGATGATGCGTTCCCAGAGCAGAAGCAGAAGGCGCCTCGGGTGGCAGCGGCGGGATCGCGCCAGCTCCCGAAACGGGAGCTGTTCCCTGCGGCGGTACCGCGACGTCCTCTGTTTGAGTAGCCATTTTGTTTGCGGGTTACTGCTTCTTGGTTACTTTGTGACTGGAACGCACGCGTCCCGACGACGCTGGACCTCTGACGTCGTCCGCGATCACTCTACCCTCCCTCACATAGACGGTCAAACGACCACCTTCGGTACTACCCTTCTCCGAGTCTTCGACTCTCGCCGGGTCCCCTTTCAGCACGGCCACTTCATCGGTCGCCGTATATTGCATCCAGTCGCCAACGCCCTTTCTGTTCGGCTGTGTCAGCACGACATTGCGTTGGGCGATAGTCTTTTCCACTTCGCTCGTTTCTTTAGAAAGATACACATCGGCAACACCGCTGGTCACGCGATCTGCTGCGGTACGGATATCGACGTTGGTCTCGTAGTGCAGCAGCCGGTTGGCTTCCGAATAGAACATTGATTCGGCTGATGCGAAAACGGGCACCGTGGTGCTCGCGCCCTCAACTCGGCGCCGGGCGTTATAGACTGCACTCTGCACGCGACCATTCCCTTCCATTTTCTTATCGTTGACATAGATTGTCAGTTTGTCAGCGCGTACGAAATTATCGTCCTGCCAGGCCCGAGCGTTCCCGGTATAAATCGCTACACCGCTCTGGTGATGAAATTCGCCCCGATCGCTGACCACATACACTGGACTCTTAACTTTGGAGAATGGGGTCGCGCCGTTGGTTTGTTCCTGGCTGTAGTAGGTTGTGGCTGTCTTTCCGCGACTATAGGACACTTCATCGCGAAGGTTTGAGTCGAGTTCAATGGCTTTCGTCCGTGCGCGAGAATCCCAAACTGTCGGCTCGCCGCCGCGCATGCTCACAACTTCATCGAAAGCTGCGTAAGAGATGTTAGCGGCAACTCCATTGCGATCGTTTTCGTTGAACTTCGCATTTCCCGACGCATCCAAACGTTCAACATCCTGAGTTTCTTTCAAAAAAACGGCGGTGATGGTCTGCGATGTAAGTGTGCGCGTCCCTTTTTTCTCGCCAGGCTGCGTCGGCTCGATAATCGCTTTTGCGCCTCCTGTTGCCGTAAAGGTCCGCGCCAGGTTGCCGATTTCGAAGAACTCGCAGTCGAAGCGAGGGGCGCTCAATGTTTTGCGGTCTGAGTTGGCAGACTTGACTACCGGATCCACAAACAACTCTGCATTGCCGAGGGCCTCGGCTTTCTCCAGATCGCGGCCCATAACCCGCCAGAAAAGCTTAACCGAATCGGCGCTTAGCCGTTTATTTGCCGCGCGCGGATCGTTTGGTTTGGATTTAGGTGCCGAGAGATTGATCACCGATCGGCCCTCGGTGCGCATCTCTCGCAACAAGCTGCGGTCACCCTGAGCCTGGAAGGTAACTTCAATCAGGGTGGCTGCGGTCGCCTGCATTTCCGCATCGGAGTCGAGACTCTTGGCTCGCGCGTCCCTCATTGCGACAGCGCGTTCCAAACGCTGGTCTTTGTCGAGGAAGAAATCCATATCGACAGAATTCAAGTCCGCAGCACGTCCCTGCTCCATCGATCGCAGATATGAGCTGCCACGTAACTCAACCTTCTGTAGACGCTTTTGCTCGTTCAATGTAGCAAAGAGATTATCACCGCTCATCACGTCGCGATCCTGCTCGGCTGTTACGCTTCCGGAAAAGGACAGCTTCATCGTGGCCTGCTCAAACGTGGCATGGGCCGAACGAATCGTCACCGGCCGCGAGCGCGATGACGCCGCCCTGGCTTGAGGGTCTTTCAAAACCTCCGGCGCCACCGTGATCTGGACCTGATTCTTCAGTTCAAGCTTCTTGTTCTTGGCCTCGACAACGGCGCCTATCGATCGCCCTGAAACATTCTCCCGTGTAAATGTCATGGGTAGTTCCGTTTGCGCGATTTCCGTGGCCTGGTTGTACGAAAGGGACTCGGTATTCACCTTCAGCGCATCTTTGGTCTCAATCTTCACGTTGCCCAGAAAAGTTATCAGTGAATTCTTTTGATCGTAGATAGCCCTGGCAGCGGAAATTTGATCGGGTTTATTGCCCTCCGGCGGATAGACCTCCAGGCTCACTGCTTCTAGTTCATGGTGGCCATCAGAGTAAGTAATGTCACGAGAGGCCTTTAGCAGCAGATACAAACGATCGCCTTTGGTGACTCGTTGTTCATAGCCTTCAATAATACCGGTGATCTCCTTCGACAATTCCGGAGTTTCTGACTTGAGTCGAAATGGCGTGTTGTTGCGGAGACGGTAGTAGGAAATGGCGATGAACGCGACCCCCACTGTGAGTATGAAAATGGCCACGGTGCGCGCGATCAGAGGAAACCGCGCTCGCAGGCCAATTGCAAAAGCTCGCTTTCGTGTTATCTCCTGCATCGATCCAATTAGACGCGGTTCGGACATGATTCGCAAGTTACCAGCCCGAAAGACGTCACTCGGATTGGCGGCCCTCTCGCCTCGAGCTGTTGCTGTCTCGCACGAGTTTAGCTAAGAGTCGTAAAGTTGATCGTCAAGAGTTGGAAGAAGGTTTGCACCCGAACGGCGCCGCCAGATTCGTGAGGAGTGGCCCTACAATTGGTGGGATTCTAAAAACACCAGCCTGCGAGGTGGTCAGCTTTTCTATCTTGCCGGTGGGAAAATGAGCGTTAGCAGGTATCCCGCGGCCACCTGTCTCACATTCGTTTCCAGTTCTATTCGGCAAACCAACCATCTGTGTCGAGTAACTTGACACCGATCCGCTGAGTGTTGTCCATTTCGTCGGTCCACACTCCATTGACCTGCGCCTCGAGCTTACGCCCAAAGGGAGGCGTCAGCGTAACAACAGATCCTGCAACCACGTCTTCGTCGAGAATGATCGTGGCTCCCGCACGACTAATCTTGATGGCTTGCGCCTTTACATGGAAACTCTTTCCAGCTGTTGTGGTGCCTTCGACTTCCAGAGCAAATTCGACAGGCACCCGGGGACTGCGGGGACGCTGAGACGGATTCTTCCCCTCTCGGAAGTCTTTCGCATTCATTCAAACTCACCGCCCATTTTATTGACAATTGATGCTACAAGCCGGAGGTGCCGGCCAGGTGGAGGAGAAAGGGCCAAATCCAGTGTAACCGAATCGGGCAAAACATGGTTAGTTATTTCCATTCTGAGGGGAATGTTCTATGCTTTTCTGGATGCTGGGAACAGGGATTCCAGAAACTGGGTGCTCCTGGACAACATCGTGCCGCGACTCAACTCACGGTCGCCGTAATGTATCCACCAGCGAGCGCCAGCAGAATAAACCCGCCCACTATCAGTCGATATCCGATAAAGATGCCGGTGGAATGCGTCCGCAGAAACCGGAGCAGGAACCAGATCGACGCATAGCCGACCAGGCCAGACACGACCGTAGCGACAGCCAGCGATCCATAAGTCCCAGTTGGCAGTTTGACCAATGCTTCGTTGAGTTCCAGAAGCCCGCTGGCAGCGATGGCGGGGATAGAAAGCAGGAAGGAGAACCGGGCGGCTGTCTCGCGCGTTTGGCCCACGAACAGACCGCCCATCATCGTCGATCCCGATCTGCTTGACCCCGGAATCAGGGCCAACACCTGTGCAATACCAACCGCCAGGGCGTCCCGAATTGTGAGAGCCTCCATCGACCGGTTTCGTTTGCCGACAAATTCGGCGATACCTAGCAGAATTGCGACCACAATCATCATCGTCGCGATCACCCAGAGGTTCTTCGTGAAAGTACCCTCAATTTGTTTCTTGAAAATCAGACCCACGATGCCCACCGGAATCGAGCCAATTATTACCAGCCACCCCAGCCAGGCATCTTGCGACAGTCTGAAGGTGGGGCCTTTTGAATCCACTGGCCGATCATCAGTCAGGTTTCGCCTCTCCCGGCCTTTCAAGAGTGCCAGATGGTCCACAACGAATGCGCGTGAGATGTTGACGATATCGCGAGCGAAATAGACAAGTACGGCTAAAAGCGTTCCCAACTGAATCACAGCGATGGTGGCCGTGGTTTGCTCGGCTTTGAGCGTTTGCTCGATGCCTTCGTAAAGCCCAACGGCGCGGGCCGCAAAAACCAAATGGGCAGTCGAGCTGATAGGAATAAATTCCGTCAATCCCTGCACAATGCCAAGGATGATAGCTTGAAATAAAGTCATGAGATTTTTGATTTGTGATTTTAGATTTTTGATTTCCCGTGTATGAATTCACCCGAGTAGGTCGGGGTAAATCGCAAATCAAAAATCTAAAATCCTCCTATTCCCTGAACGAATTGCGACGCGAAATCCAATCGTACATCGAGGTCGGCATGAGCATTCCGGCGCGCACAACACTTGCGAGCTGCCACGGGAATGCATACGACCTTTTTTTCTTCTCAATAGCTCGCAGGATCTTCTCCACGGCCACGTCGAGCTCCATCAGAAAGGGCATCTGAGCGTGACGACCGGCGGTTAGCGGAGTCTTGATGAACCCGGGATGAATTATGGTCACATCAATTCCCCGCGGCTCTAAGTCCAGCCTCAAGCTCTCAAAGAACGCGGATACTGCGGCCTTGCTGGCGCAGTAGGCCGCTGACTTGGGCAGGCCACGATAAGCCGCCAGGCTCGAAATTACTACCAATTGCCCGTGGCCCTTCGCCACCATCTCGGGCACAACCGCGGCAACGCTATTTGACGCTCCGATTACATTTACATTGATCACACCCGCCACTTCTTCAGCTCTTAACTCCGCAGCATCGTTTGTCGAACCGATGCCCGCATTTGCTATGAGCACATCGATCACACCGAACTTTCCACGGAAGCGATCCGCGGCCGCGCGAACGGTATTCGCATCTTGAACATCACCCGGCCAAGCAAGCGCTTGCGCCCCCAGGGATTCAATCTCACTAACAATCTCCTGCAGCGTCTCGATGCGTCGCGCAACCAATCCCAGCCTGGCGCCACGCCGGGCGAGTTCAACCGCGACTCCACGTCCGATACCAGACGAGGCGCCGGTCACCATCACCACTTTGTCTTGCCAGTAACTCACTTCAGTCGTGTTCGCCACTAACAAAGCTCTTTCACATGCTTACTTAAGACGTGTAGTGCCCTTCCGAGATCGTCTTGCTTAATCAACAAATGGTCCCGCGAAAAAGATGAAAGCGCGCCTACTGGAATTCCGCTGGCAGCTAAAATCTCAGTCACGCGCGCGAGATAACCTATCACATTCCAGGGCAGCTCGACATCGAGCGTAACCAGTCTAAAGTCGCGTTCAACCCGGGCGTCGCGAACGATGTGTCGGATGCGCTGCCAGTCGTCATCTTCAAGCAGCAAAGTTACTTCCCGGCCATCGCGGAACATCATGAAAACTGACTCCGCGCGCGGACTGAGTTCCGGATTCTCCAGTAGACGAGTCCAATTCTGTTGACTCAGTCCAACGAGCACGAAAGCCGCCGGGACCACTTCGATCCTGGTTTCACGCACGAGATCGGAAACTGCTTTCTCAGCATTGGGTTCCACGCGGGTTCCATCTCACGCAAAGACGCAAAGGTGGCAAAGACGCAAAGAAGAATACGTTAGACTTTGCGTCTTTGCCACCTTTGCGTCTTTGCGTGAAAACTGCCTCTTACTATCAAGGCCGCGCTGTAAGGCGGTGGACTAAACCTGCAACACAACCGGCATGATTACTGGCCGCGCCCCGGTTAGCTTCTGAATGAATCGCTTTAGTTCAACGCGGATGTGTTCCTTTAGCAGGGTTGCGTCCGACAGTGTTTCGCGTGAGGCGCCGGCGATCGCGGCCGCTACAATCCGCTGCGCATGTTTCAGGTTGCCGTTCGAGGAATCGAATCCGCGCACTCCGCGGGTGACAATCTCCGGATCGCCATGTAACGCACCGGTGTCCGCATTGAGCGTCACGATCAGCGTAATCATGCCATCGTAGGCCATCTGCTTGCGCTGGCGCACGGTCTCGCCCTCAATCTCTTCAAACCCCGAATCATCGATGAACGTTCTGCCAATCTCTCGCTTATTCACCACTGCCGCGCGTTCACCATCAAGTTCGAGCACGTCTCCGTTCTCGATGAGAATAATGTTCTCTTCCGCGTAACCAAGATGATTTTTAACAAACTCTTTATGCCGAAACAGCATGCGATACTCGCCGTGAATCGGCACCACAAACTTCGGCCGTACGGCTTCGGTCATGATGCGAATGTCTTCCTGGGAGGCATGACCACTAACATGGACCAGTCGCCGTTTCTCTTCGATGATGTTTGCGCCTCGCTTATAGATGAAGCCAATCATCCTCGAAATCGTGCGTTCATTGCCGGGGATAATACGCGCCGAGAGCACAACGGTGTCACCCTCTTCGATAGTCATTCCCTTATAACTCTGCGTCGCCATCTGCGAGAGGGCCGCGCGCGATTCACCCTGCGAACCGGTGACGAGGAAGACAATCTCGTGATCGCGCATCTGCTTCGCTTGATTGAAAGAGACCAGCAAACCGTCGGGGACATCCAGGTAACCAAGACGATCCGCAATTTCGACGTTTTTCAACATTGACCGGCCCAGCACGCAAACCTTCCGGTTAAACTGTTGTGAAATATCCAGGACGATCTGCAGGCGATGAATAGACGAGGCAAAAGCAGCGACAATAAGGCGCCCCTTGGCTTCGGCAAAGATCTCTTCAAAGGCGGGAATTACGGCCCGCTCTGACGGGGTACGGCCGGGTACGGTAGCGTTGGTTGAATCCGAAAGCAACGCGAGTACGCCTTCCTGTCCGTAACGGCGGAAGGAACGCAGATCAATAGGCTCGCCAATCACAGGTGTCTCGTCGACCTTGTAGTCGCCGGTATGAATAATCGTGCCGACCGGAGTCTTGATCGCGAGCGAGAAGCAATCGACCAGCGAATGAGAGACCCGAATGAACTCGACGCTAAAAACGCCCAGTTCAACCACATCGCGCGGGTTGACGCGGTGGAGAAGCGTGTCGCCCGTTAAGTCGTGCTCTTCGAGCTTGCTTTCCGCCAATCCAGCAGTGAAATGGGAACAGTAGACGGGGACGTTGAACTTCTTGAGGATGTAAGGCAGCGCGCCCAGATGATCCTCGTGGCCATGGGTGAGCACTATGGCCGTGATGTTGTCGCGATACTCTTCGAGGAAGTCGAAATCAGGAATGCAAACGTCTACCCCGTAAGCGCTTTCTTCGGGAAACCCCATGCCGGCGTCGAGGATGAGCATCTCATCCTCATAACGCACGGCCATACAATTCATACCAAACTCGCCGATACCGCCGAGCGGAATGATCTCTAAGACACTACTCACTTTTTATGTTTACTCTACTCTCCGGGGAAAGCCCCATGGCTCAGGTCCTATCGGCAATGTGGGGGGCAACCAAGCGGAGAAGTATAGCACACGGGGTTGTGAAGACTTACGGGGAGGGCTTACTGTTAGGCAGTTTGCCGCACAAGGGCATTACAGGCATGTCCTTATTCCGCAGGATCTGGTTTTGCCACGACGAAGTTGTGGGCCCTTTCGGGGTTCTGATCTGCGCCAATTTGTGTCGAACCTTTGCTCTATGGACCAGATAAAAATAAGTGATCTCGCGCGGCCACACTTCAAGGCCAATCCTTATCCCTTTTACGCCCGGTTGCGCGCTGAAACTCCTGTGTGCCGTACCACACTTTTCCGTCAACCAACCTGGCTGATCACCCGTTACGAGGACGTAGTCAAGGTCCTCAAAGATGACGTCTTCCTGAAAGACTGGCCTCCCAGAACCAAGTGGATCCATCGCCTCTCAGGTCCGATTACCCGGCATATGCTCAACCAGGACGGTCCCGACCATACCCGACTGCGCACACTCGTGCACAAGGCTTTTACGCCCAGCCTGGTTGAGCGTTTACGCGAACGTATCCAGAACGTATGTGATGAACTGCTTGATGAATTGATGCGTAACGGACGGATGGATCTCATGAACGGATATGCTTTGCCGCTTCCCCTTACCATCATTGCTGAGCTCCTGGGGATTCCGGCCGCAGAACGAATTCGTTTTTATCATTTGGCGAGGAGCAGCCTTTCGGCTTCAAATCTTGTTGGAGTCTTCCGATCCCTTCCTGATCAACGGTTCATTATCCGGCGGCTGAGAAAGCTCATTGCTGAACGGCGACGAGAACCGCGGGACGATTTGATAACCGCGCTGGTACAAGTCCAGGAAGCCGGCGACAAACTCAGCGAAGAAGAACTGATCGGTATGATCAATTTACTTCTGATCGCTGGTTATGAGACTACGGTGAACTTAATTGGTAATAGCGCTCTCGCCCTGATTCAACATCCAAAGCAACGTGAACTGCTACTTCAGAATCCAGGTGTCGCCGACCTGGCGATCGAAGAACTGCTACGCTTTACCAGTCCACTAGACATAGCCTCGCAAAGGTTTGCCAGTGAAGACGTCCAGATAGGGGCCGTAACCATTCCGCAGGGGCATATCGTGGTTGCTATGGTTGGGTCGGCCAACCACGACGAATCTCAGTTCACTGATCCAGAGATTCTGGACCTTACGCGCAACCCCAACCGCCACGTCGCTTTTGGGCAGGCAGTGCATTTCTGCATCGGCGCGCCCCTGGCCCGATTGGAAGGCCAGATCGCCTTGATGACTTTGTTCCGTCGCTTTGCAACTCTGCGTCTGGCCCAACCTGCTGAAACCTTGCGCTGGCGCAAGAGTTTGATCGTCCGTGGCCTGGAAGAACTCCGGGTCGCAATTTAGAAATGGAGGCGTCACAAATGACTGCGAGTGGGCGGTAGTGCTTTTTACGAAATTGAGACGTTAAGCCTGCTACGGGGCAGGACAGCGACTGACTACGGAACTGATGAGAGTGTCGCTCAACTACAGAACAGGAAGCGGTAGCGACCTGGCCGTTGCGACAGACTCAAACTGGGTTAGTGGTACCGAGACGGCCAGGTCGCTACCGCTTCCTGTTCTGTAGTTGACTGTAGTTGAGTGCTATCTCAGAGGGTAATTATTCATGCGCCTACTATGTTTTATTTTGACCCATCCGCTACCGTGAGGTGGTACTGACCTTATTGCGCGCGCATAGCTATTGGCACCAACACAATAACGGAGCACACTACCGGATGAAGCTGTAGGCTATATTAATAATTTATGAGGCTAATACCTGTTCGATTACGATTACTCGCGACGGCTGCTTTAGTCATCGCTGCTTTTGCAGCGCAAGCAGCTGCTCAGCCTGAACCTTCCGGTGGAAGGATATCGCCAGAACCGCCGCCGACCGTTAAAGTGAAACCGAAAAAGGCTCCTGCGAAGACGCCCGTCCGAAATACTCCGACAGTAACTCCGGAAAACACAAGAAGACCTACCTCGACGACGGCTGCCGTCGACAGAATTGACGGAAAGTGGTGGACGACTGGGAATGGATTCGGTGACTCCGAAGTCGTGTTTACTCAGAACGGACCTCAGGTCACTGGAACGATCAGGTACGCCGACGGCCGCAACGGTACGCTGACAGGTACACTGGTTGGCAAAAGACTGAACCACACTTGGACCAACTCCAGTGGCGATGGCGGGTCGGGTTGGCTGGAGCTAAGCTGGACTAATTTCCTGGGTGGTCCCTGGCGAAATCAAAGAGTCAGAGACGGTTCCTGGACGCTTAACCGTATCGAAGGTAAATGGTGTTTTGGCGGGAGACGAGACCGCATACGTACGGTGACACACGATGCCCGTGGACGCATTTTGTTAGTCTCGGAGGACGGCACGCGGGATGAAGGTCGTTTGCAAGGTCCCAGGATCTTTCTGGATTCAGAATACGGAAGCATTGAAGGGACGATGTACTTCAAAGCCAATCGCATCGACTGGTCAACAGGGTTTTTCTGGACCTGGTGCGGTCGATGAGACACGACCGAACTCTTTTGCGCGGCAGCAATCGATCCAAGTAGCCTTCAACGCTGGTTTCTTCCATCGCAGTTTGATTCGGTTTCTCATTCCATGCCAGACATGCTCGTAAATCTTCTGACGTTGCCGCCGTTAGACCTGCAGATCGAGAGAATGGCAAAGGGCGGTATCGTTGTTCGCCGGGCGCAGCCATTTGAAATCACGCGGGTGCGTTCCTTTGTCGAAGAACATTTCTCCGTGGCCTGGGCTGATGAAATTTCTGTTGGGTTTGCTAACAAGCCGGTGTCGGTTTACATCGCCGTTGCTGAAAAACAAATAGTCGGGTTTGCCGCTTACGAATGCACACGGAAGACGCTATTTGGGCCAACAGGTGTTGCTGAAGGAATGCAAGCGCGGGGTATCGGGAGGGCGCTGCTGATAGCTTCGCTCTGGGGACTGAAAGAATTGGGTTATGTTTACGGCATCATCGGGGGTGCGGGCCCGGTTGAGTTCTATGAAAAAGCAGTGGGCGCGACCGTGATCCCTGGCAGCGATCCGGGCATCTATACGAATCTTCTTAAGTGAGTTAGACCGAGCAACCACGTGAAAAAGGTCGCAGAGCTTCCCATCAGATCACTAAGTCCGGCAGCGGCAAAGCGTCCGCCGGGACCCAGGGGTCATCCGATTCTCGGGGTGATGCCCGAGTTTAATCGCGACACGCTGGGCTTCATCACCCGCTGCCGAGACTACGGTGATGTTGTGAGGGCGCGATTCTTGTACGTGACTGCTTACTTCATCTATCACCCCGATGATATCGAGTATGTCGTTTCGACCAACGCCAGAAATTTCGTCAAGTCGATGTCGTTGCGGTCCAACTTCTTTCATCGGTTGGTGGGTAATGGGCTCCTAACCAGCGAAGGCGAAATGTGGAAGCGGCAGAGACGTCTTGCCCAACCTGCGTTTCACCGTCAGCGAATCAGCGCCTACGGCGATGTGATGGTCGATTACACCCATCGCATGATCGCGATGTGGCAAGCGGGTGAAGCCCGCGACATTCATCGCGACATGATGCGTCTTACGTTGGAGATCGTCGTCAAGACGCTCTTCAACGCCGATGTCTCGCAGGATGCCGACAAGGTGGGCCGAGCTCTCGCAGAGATTGTCAAACCGTTCGCCTCGCAAGCAACAATCAAGTGGATTTTGGATAACCGCCTGCCCACTCCTGCTCACCGACGATTTCATCGAGAGGCCCAGAAGATAGACGATATCGTTTATCGAATCATTGCTGATCGTCGCGCCAGCGGCCTCGACCGTGGCGACCTCCTTTCGATGCTCCTTAAAGCTCAAGATGAAGACGGCAGTCAAATGACTGACAAACAACTTCGCGATGAGGTCATGACTCTCTTCCTGGCTGGACATGAAACGACCGCGCTGACGCTTTCCTGGACCTGGTATCTGCTGGCCCAAAACCCGCTCATCGAACAACAATTCCACGACGAGCTCGACGACGTGCTCGGTGGACGGCTGCCAACGTTGGAAGATCTCCCTCGTCTCAAATATCTAGACATGATTGTCAGGGAAGCGATGAGACTCTATCCACCGGCTTACGGACTAGGCCGCGAAGCAATTGAAGAGTGCGAGATCGGTGGGTTTAGAGTGCCTCGGAAAACGCAGGTTTTCATGTTCCAGTGGGTGACGCAGCGTGACCCGCGTTTTTTCCCTGAGCCGGAGACGTTCCGCCCGGAGCGTTGGACTGAAGAATTTTCCAGCAGCCTGCCAAAGTACGCTTACTTTCCTTTCGGCGGCGGCCCCCGGTTCTGCATCGGCAACACATTCGCGATGATGGAGATCGTGCTGGTGCTTGCTACACTCGGTCAACGATTCAGACTGCCTCTGGTCCCTGATCAGGCAGTATCAATCCTTCCTGCCATGTCCCTAAGGCCAAGAGACGGCATTCACGTCGTAGTCGAGAATCGATGATGGAGAGATCTTTCAGGTGACCTGAATTTGCAGGTCAGGAAGGGTGGTTGACCCTCGCTTGAGTGGCAATGAAAGTCGGCGGGGGTAAACCACCCTTCCTGACCTGCGAGATTTTGCAGACCTGAGAGATCAGGTAGAAGCAGACAGGCGAATCCTTACTCAATTGCCTTCGTTATCCGAGCCCACTCTTCAACTGTAAGAGTTTCCGCACGCCTGCGAAGATCAACCTCTGCCTCACAGAGCACAATACTTGCGCCTCCGTGCAATTTTATTGACTCCTGCACACCGGGAGGCGCCGAACGGAGATTGTTGAGAATCGTTTTTCGTTTTTGAGCAAATCCCGCGCTAACCACCTGCCAGAGCAAAGCCTCATCTTTGACTGCGACAGCGATCTGTGGCCGCACGTGCAGCCTCATTACGCTGCTCCAGACCTTCGGTATAGGACGGAATGCGCCGGGGGCTACATCAAAGAGCTTTTCTGTTTCGCAGTAGGCTTCCACTACCACCGAGAGATAGCCGCGATCGGTTGAACCTGCAGGCGCGGTGATTCGCTCAACGACCTCCCGCTGCAGCATTAGGACCATTTCAGTTAAACAACGTCGCTGCTCGATTAAGCGCTGCAGGATTGCGGTAGAAATATTGTAAGGAAGGTTGGCGACCAGACGAGCTCGATCGGCAGGCTTTATTACAACGCAGAAATCGGTGATGAGCGCGTCGCTCTGGACTAGTTTGAAGTTGGCGTGGGAACCGAATCTCTCCACCAGTCCTGCTATCAGGTTTCTATCAAACTCAATGGCTACCACGGCGCCCGCGTTTTCGATAAGTTGACCGGTGAGTGCTCCACGCCCGGGGCCGATCTCAATAATCGTTTCATCTGCTTTGGGTTTTACTGCCTGAATGATGCGATCGATGATGCGGGTGTCGTTGAGAAAGTTTTGACCAAAGCGCTTGGAAGGATGATGAGCTGGATGGGGAGAAGCGGAAACACGGAGTCGGGGGGACAGGGGGACGCGGGGACGCGGGGACTTAATCCGTATCTCCGAGTCTCCGCGTCGCCGTGTGCCCGTGTCTTTCGGCTTCATCCCTCATCCTTCATCCTTGCTCTGGGATACCCTGTTACCTCAATGTCGCGCCCGCGCTGCGCAACTTCCACATCCTCCAGCGCCAAGGCGTCTATCAGATTCTCGGCTCCTTTACCGCCAATCGAACCGGGTGCGTCGCGACCTCCAATAATTAACGGCGCCAGAAAGAACGTAACCTTGTTTACGAGCCCAGCGTCGATCAAACTGCCGGCGACACTTGCTCCGCCTTCAACTAAGACGCTTTGGAACGATCGCTTTCCGAGTTCCTCAAGAATCGCCAAAAAATTCCGCCCGCTGAATTGGTCGCTGACAATCTCAACTCCACGCGATTGCAAAGCTTCGGCTATCGCTCGATCGAACGACTCATCCGCAAAAATCAAAACCGGCGTCTGCTCTGCGGTCTGGACCAGCTCAGAACCGGGATCGGTTCGCAGTCGTTCATCAAGCACCACTCGTATCAGCGGCCTTCTCCTGGGCTTGCCGGAGCGGTCTGTTAGCAACGGATTGTCGGCGAGTGCTGTACCTGCCCCGATCAGAATTACGTCGTACTCATGGCGTAACTCATGTGCCCGCGCACGCGATTCGGTACCGGTGATCCAACGCGAATCACCCGTGCGAGTGGCGATCTTGCCATCCAAAGACATGGCCAGCTTCAAATGGACAAAGGGCCGCCCAGTCTTCATGAAGTGGAAATATTTCTCGTTTACCTGCTTCGCTTCGCGGGCCATCAGTCCACTGCTGACTTCAAGGCCTGCTGAGCGCAGATGATCAAAGCCTCGCCCCGAGACCTTCGGGTTTGGATCCTCGATAGGCGCAACCACCCGTTTTATACCGGAGGCAATTAAAGCATCAGTGCATGGCGGCGTCTTTCCGAAATGGGCGTGAGGTTCCAGCGATACATAGGCGGTTGCGCCCCTGGCTAGGCTACCCGCCTGCTCAAGCGCTAAGGTCTCGGCGTGCTTTACCTCGTCGTAGGCATAGAATCCTTCGCCAACGACGTCACCTTCAGAAGTCGTAAGTACGCAACCAACTAGAGGCCCCGGACTTACTTGGCCGCTTCCCTTCGCGGCCAGGACGAGCGCACGGGACATCATGCGATGATCCGTATCGCTCCATTCTCCTATTGCGCCACTCACTGTCGCTATCGTCTGTTGCACGAATTCCTATTCGAAGAGCCCGTTCACGTAAAGCTCAGGATCAAAAACAACAAGGTCATCAACCTTCTCGCCGATACCGGCATAACGGATGGGCAGATTCAATTCGTTTGCTATGGCCACAGCAATTCCGCCCTTCGCCGTGCCGTCTAGTTTAGTCAGGACAATTCCGGTGACGCCAGCAACCTTAAGAAACTGCCGCGCCTGCTCCAGGCCGTTCTGACCAGTCACCGCGTCCACAACCAGCAGAGTCTCATGAGGAGCACCCTTAACTTCCTTCGCCGCCACTCGCTTCATCTTTTCCAACTCGGCCATCAGGTTCGCTTTGTTATGTAATCTACCCGCGGTATCGACTATTAACACATCAGAACCTCGGGACTTGGCAGCTTTAAGAGAATCAAAAAGCACTGCGGCGGGATCAGTTCCCTGCTTCTGCTGAATCAGCGGAACTCCCGTGCGCTCGGCCCAGATCGCCAGTTGGTCTGAAGCCGCCGCGCGGAAAGTGTCGGCGGCACAAATAAGCACGTCGTTTCCCTCGGCCTTGATTCGCTGGGCAAGTTTCCCAATAGTGGTAGTCTTCCCCACACCATTTACCCCCACAATCATCATGACGTAGGGAAGCACACCTTCCGGAACTGTCGTCTCAGAGGCCACCCCCTGGCTCTCTGAGGCTCGCAGGATTCGTAAGAGCTCAGTTTTGATTGCCTGTTTCAGCGCCTCGAGATCATTGATCTGTTTCCGGGCAATTCCGCGTCTGACTGTTTCCAGAATGTGCTGGGTTGTGGCCACACCGATGTCTGCGGCAATCAATGCTTCTTCTAGTTCATCGAGCAGATTCTCGTCAATCTGCTTGAGGCCCTGGAAGACCGTGTCCAGCCGTTCCGAAAGCGACTCACGCGTGGCCGCGACAGCTCTTCGGAAACGAGCTGAGAACTCCTGCTCCAGCGCCGCTTCCTGCGCCTGTAATTCCTCCATTGAGAGATTTAGTCCCAGGATAGAAGTCGCGAACGGCGAACGGCTGGGAACCGGTTTCTGCTCCAATGGATCTTCGCGCAACCGCGGCTTAACCGGGAGCGTTTCCGGTCTTGCTTCCTTCCTGGCTGGGACCTCCGGAACTCGAGTTGGGGTGGGAGTTGGTCCAGCCCCGGTTGCGACTGGCTCTAACGCAGGCTGCTCAACCAAGGCGGGCAGCGATTCCTCATGGATCACCCGCTTTTGCTCCGGACTGCTCCGTGTGGTAACTGGCTCGGCTTCGGGACTCTGATTAACCGGTAGTTCGTTCAGGCCCAGGGTTACAAACTGATCCTTACCTTTGCGTCTCCAAAAAAGCCCCATAAAGTTGTTCCGCTTCTGATCTCTTCATGAAAATTAGAATAATTGAAGTCTTTGATTATAAGCACAACAGCCGCGTCCTCACAAAAAGGACGCGGCTGCTCGTAATATTACTTATAAAAGCCTAGGTCGCTTGCCAGCCCCAAGTTATCAGCAGGCACGATCCACGAAATCACACAAAACATCACTAACAAGACTTCGTGTTCGTTCGTGTCGTTTCGTGGATCGTTTTTCTTGTAGGTCGCAAACTTCCTCGATCTCGATGACTATCCCACGGGCACCGCTTCCGGCTCTGTAACCGGGTCGGGTGGCACCCCCGCAACTCGAGGTTCTGCTGGCGCGCGCTTCTTCAGGCGCACTGAGCCCGGCCGGATCTGGCCATCCTCGCACGCTTCCGTAAAGGCGGCGACCACGCGGGCATCATAGCGAGTGCCAACGAAGCCCTGTATTCGCTCGACTGCGTCCTCAAACTTCATTGCCCGTTGGTAGGGTCTGTCCGTGGTCATAGCGTCGAAGGTGTCGGCTACGGCGACAATCAAACCCATCATAGGAATTTCGTCGCCCTTCAGTCCCTGGGGGTAACCTTTACCGTCGATCATCTCGTGATGCATATACATTCCCGGTAGGAACTCCTTGATAGCGGGAATTTGCGACAGGATCTTGAAACCCTTCTGTGGATGTTGCTTCATTATCTCGTACTCTTCATCCGTCAGGGCAGAAGGCTTTTTCAATATGCTGTCGTCGATTCCTATCTTGCCCACGTCGTGGAGCAACGCGCTGACCCTTATCTTTTCGCATTCATCGTCAGGCAGGTCTAACCGCTGGGCGATTGCTACCGACACTCTCGATACTCTCTCCGAGTGACCACGGGTATAGGGATCCTTGCCGTCGATTGCCGCGGCCAGGGCTTTCACTGTTCCGAGGAATAGCTGTCTATTCTCTTCAACGGAGCACTGCAGGTCCTGGATGAACCGTTCAAGCTGATCCGTCATGAGGTTGAAAGAACTGCCAAGCTCGCCGAGTTCTGTCTTACTTCGAATGTCGATACGCTGAGAAAAGTCACCGGAAGCAATACGATGTGCACCAGCGGCCAAATCCTGTACCGGATTAGTCAATTTCTTGGCAAAGAAAAATCCCAGAAAAATTGTTAGTAACCCGGCAACTAAACTTATCCACAGCGTTTGCCAACGCATATCTGTCACCGACTGCAATGCAGCCGCTTCATCCTGAATGGCGATCACTCCCAGACGGAGGGAGTCTTTGTCCAGTTCCGCAGTAGCATAGGATCCGAGCATCTCCAGTTGGCGACCGTCGCGCAAGACAGTGAATGGAGCCAGAGCCGATTGCACCTGACCACCGGACTCGAGCCAATCCTGAACCACTTTCAGATCGGTCATAGGCTTGGACGAGAAGGCAACACTTGCCTCTGGGTGGGCCACCGCCCGCCCGTTTTGATCCACCACAAAGACAACAGGCAAACCTGCATCGAGCAGTTCGCGCTCACTCTTGGAAGTGGGTTGTTGAACAGCTTCAAAGACTTCCTGGAATGAAACGATCGCAATCACCGCCGCAAGTACATCGTGACTGTCCTCACCCATTACTGGTGCTGCTACAGTGAGCGCCATTTCCTGACCCGAACGAATGATCTGTGGCCGGCTCACCACCAGACCCTTGCCACTCATTCTGGCAAGCACTTCGCTCACCCGTTCGTCGACTTCCTCGCGTTTGATCACGTCTGGCTGAAATGCCCTGTGAAGCTCCCCATCCACCGGCCAGATAGCCAGGGCGATTAAGTTCGGATCCTCCTGAAGAGTCTTCTGCAGCTTCGCGTCGTATCCTCGATGGTTTAAGGAGTTAATTCCTCCGGAGATTTCGAAGGCCCTTGCCAGGCCCGAGACGACGTCTCGATACCGCTGTCCGTAGAGCTCAATCTGGCGCGCCTTGTCTTGCACCAACTGCGCCTGATAACGTCCCTCCACGGAGCGCAATTCCTGCGCGCTACGGCCAGAAAGTAGTAATCCCGCAAAGGCGAGAGGTAAGAGGCCGGCCAATAACAGCACGCCCAGGACGATGTAGAGGAGGCGAATTCGCCCAAGGTTCACACTCATTAATTAGGGCCTATTGGGTCAATGTCGGAATTGAGGGAGTTCCAGGAAGGTTGTCGCAAGCGCCGGACAGTCCGGCCGCTTGTCATTATCGTCGAGCCACCCGTGCATGTCAATAAGTTTTGCACGGTTTAACTCTTTGTTCGATAGGATTTTACCTTAGCTCAGGCACTAGAAGAAGAATCGCCAACACGAGGGTCGAGGATGCTCATATTTGAGTTTTCAGCCGCGGATTGAAAGGGAATTAATTACTCTACCAAGACTGTTTTATCGACCTTCGGGAAGCCAACCGCGTCTAAATGGCTGAGCGGAAGCCTAGTCTTTGCTCGAGTTAAGAACTGAGAGCGGAAACGACCGCCGCAAAACCAACCGAGGATGGAAACCGCCACGAGCGACGAGCAGATCGTACAGCGTGCTCTATCAGGAGATGCGGAAGCCTTCGGCGAGATCGTACACCGCTGGGAGCGAAGGATCTTCGCGCTTGCCTACGGCATGCTCGGTCGCGAGGAGGACGCGCGGGATGCAACACAAGAGACTTTCCTTGCGGCGTACCGGAATTTGCGCGGTTTTCGCGGTGAAGCGAAGGTCTCATCCTGGTTGCACAGGATCGCGGTGAACCAGTGCATTACGCGTCAACGCCGCGCGAAGGTAAGAAATGAGGCCCCGATTGAAGATGAGGAGGAAAGGCATGCCTCAAGCTTTTCTTCGCCTTTGGAGCTTTCGCCGGTTCGAGTGACTGAGGGTAGAGAAAGCATTGATGCAGTTAGACGCGCAGTGAACAGTCTCCCGCTGGATTTGCGCCAGGTTGTATTGATGAAGGAATTCGAAGAACTGACCTTTCGAGAGATAGCCGAAGCCCTGGATTTGCCATTGAGCACCGTGAAGAGTCGTCTTTACACCGCCATGCGACAGCTGCAGATGCGACTACATAAATTCGGTAACGAAGCCGGGTGAGGTAGGAGAGCACGATGTCTGAAATATCCAATGCCCCAAGATGTGAACGTGAAGACGATCTAATTGCGTTTTTCTATGGCGAGATCGAGGAACGAGCCGCGCAAGATTTTGAACGGCACCTTCTGAATTGCGGTGCCTGTGAATCCGAACTCGCCGCTTTTAAACAGATTCGTTCCTCCGTCGTTGCCTGGCGACGAGAGACGGTGGGGGCTGCTACGGTTACTTCGGTGTCTGCGTCTCCGGCTGTTGGCAGAGCGTCCCATCTTGGTAGGCCATCGGCTATGGCGGCTTTTCGACAGTTCTTTGACCTCTCGCCTTTGTGGATGAAGGCTTCGATAGCCTTTGCCTCTGTTCTTTTTTGTGTCGTTTCCGCACTCGCGCTCGCCCATCTCTTCGAGAATCCACAACCTGTCGTTAAGGCTGACGAGCAACGATACACAGAGAAGGAACTGCAATCGAAGATCCAGGATGCTTTGAAATCCAGGCTTGAGGATCGCGAAACTCAGAAACCCACGCTTCCGCCTTCCGTTGCACGTGACAACAACCAGGAACTTAGGCCTCCAAGAAGAGGCCCCAACCGATCGAGTGAGCGCGTTGGTGTCATTCCCAGGGTTGGTCGTGGTCCGCTCACAAAGTCGGAGCGTGAGCAATTGGCCGCCGATTTGAGGTTAGTAATTCAGCAAGATGATACGGATCTCGATCTTTTGAGCGACCGAATCAATCAATAGGCTTGAGGTAATCATGAGTATTATCAAAAAAACAATTCTATCGTTGGTGGCGGCGACCTGCGTGCTCGTCGCAGCTCCCTCTTCCTTATTTGGTGCCCCCCAACAGCAGCAAACCGACTCTCAACAGCGTCCATCAGGTAATGACCCAATTAGAGAATTGAATCTAAGTCCGGAGCAACGTGAGCGAATTCGCGCCATCCGGCAACAGTTGCAAGGAGAGAGAGCTACAATTAATCAGCGTTTACGCGAAACGAACCTCGCTCTCGAAGAAGCACTGGACGCTGATAATCCTGACGAAAGCCTGGTCGAACAGCGTTTGCGCGACGTCGCAGCCGCCCAGGCGTCCGCAATGCGCTTGAGAGTGTTGAGTGAGTTAAGGATTCGACGGGTGCTGACCCCCGACCAAGTGATTATGCTGCGAACGCTGCAAAAGAACGCCGGACGCCTCAGGAAAGAACGCCAGCGCGAGAATATGGAAATGCGGCGCCAGGAACGGGTCGACAGGCAGCGGGGCCTGCCGAAGCAACGCAATGGGCTGCGACCGTTCTTTCCTGGAAGAATCGACCAGCAACGAAGGGCTCGACCGTGACGCCCCCACAATCTGCAGATGGGAATGGCCGGTCAAGTCTTGCTTGACCGGCTTTTTCTATTTAACCGTTGCGAAAGCAACATTTAGGGAGGGGGCCAATCGTTTATAACTTGACGCATCGCTCACAATTTGCGCATGATAGGCGCTCTGTCAGACGCATCTGTCGTATTACGAGACTCAGGCAATCGTTCATATATTCCATAACTCGCGCGCGGCTTGTCTCCTTTGCGGAGAAGATAAGGAGGGCGCCGAAGCGTTTACGCGCGGGTTAGAACTGGCTCCCCATACCATCATAGAATGAATGTAGCTACGCGCGCGCTGCTTGAATTGCAGGAGACGACGTTGCTGGCGGCTCGCGCCGCTCGCGGGTTGTTCAAACGTCCCCGGTACATTCAGGAAACGATCGATCAGATGGATGTTATTGGAGTCGGCTCCCTTACGATCGTCCTTTTAACAGGATTCTTCACTGGTGGCGTTCTTACTCTGCAGACATTTCCCACTCTTCAATTCTACGGCGCGCAGTCGCAAACCGGCCGGCTTGTTGCCATTTCCCTCGTCCGGGAGCTGGGACCTGTACTGACGGCACTGATGGTCACTGGGCGCGTAGGTTCTGCTATCGCGGCTGAGCTTGGCTCGATGACCGTGTCGCAGCAGATTGACGCCATGCGTGCCCTCGGAACGGACCCGGTGCGAAAACTAGTAGCGCCAAGAATACTCGCTCTGCTGGTCACGTTGCCTCTACTTACCGTTATCGCCGATGTGGTTGGTATCGGGGGTGGTGGACTGGTTGCCACCAGTCTCTTCGGACTGTCCATGAACCAGTTTTTGACCTCCGTTCGTGACGGCATTAGCACCGATGATATTATTGGCGGTGTCATCAAGCCGATTTGCTTTGCCCTGATCATTGGAACGATTGCCTGCTACAAGGGATTGAGTACAGATGGGGGTACGGTCGGGGTTGGCCGGGCAACTACGCGGGCGGTAGTGACGGCTTCCATCGTTGTAATCATCGCGGATTTTTTCCTGGCTCGAGCAATTCAGTATTTCCTTGGAATGCCGACTGTTTAGTCGTCTTAAGGGGTTATGCCTACATTGGTGCAACAAACACAACAAACAAAACGTCCCGTCATAGATCCGAATGATGATGCGGCACAGTCGACTTTTGCCGAAGTGGACAATAAAGATCGCATCGTGCCAGCGATGGAATTTCGGGATGTCTATCTCTCGTTCGACGAAAAAGCGATCCTCAAAGGCCTGAGCTTTAAGGTCTTGAGAGGCGAGACTAAAATCATTCTCGGGGGATCCGGCGGTGGCAAGTCAACCATCATCAAACTCGTGCTCGGCCTCCTGAAACCTGATTCCGGACGCATTCTTGTGGATGGGGAAGACATCACAGACTATAACGAAGTGCAGATGATGTCGGTACGGAAGAAGATAGGGATGGTTTTTCAGGAAGGCGCGCTGTTCGACTCTCTGTCCGTCTATCACAACGTTGCGTATCGTTTGCACGAACAGGGTGTGCCCGAAGAAGAAGTTGAACCCGAAGTGCGGCGAATGCTTCGGTTCGTGAACCTCGAGGACGCGATCGACAAAATGCCGGCAGAACTCTCCGGGGGCATGCGCCGCAGAGTCGGCATAGCGCGGGCCTTAATCGGTGATCCCAAGATTGTGCTGTTTGACGAGCCCACTGCCGGCCTGGATCCACCAACGGCTCGCACTATCTGCGAACTGGCGATGAAGTTGCGGGATCTGGAAGACGTATCTTCCATCTTCGTGACTCACGAGATGAATAATCTGGAATACATCTGTTCCGAATACGCGGTAGTTGACGATGAAGGGAAAGTGGTTTTTGAACGCGAAGGTGAGCGGCTCTGTTTGACCAATAGCAAGGTGATGATGATGCGCGATGGAAACATCATTTTCAGTGGGACGGACGAAGCCTTGCGACGTGCCGAGGACCCCTACATTCAGAAATTTCTGCGAGGACACTAAGAAAGGATTAAGGATGAAGGCGAAAATGAAGAACTGTGAGACACCGAAATCGCGAGACACGGAGACACGGAGATACGGAGACAGGAATGGAAGTCCCCGCGTCCCCGCATCTCCGTGTCTCGCCGTTAGTCCTTCCGCTTCCATCCTTTAAGTAAAGCCATGCCACGATCAAAAAAGACCGTTTCGTTTCGAGAGTTGCGCGTTGGGTTTTTTATCCTCGGAGCCATCGCGATCCTGATTTTCCTGATTCTCAATGCGTCGGGAGACATCAATCCTTTTAGCAAAAAGCTTCATTTGAAAGCTCGCTTCATGGATGCCAATGGCTTGCGTGAAGGATCGGAAGTGCGCCTGGCGGGCGTTCGGGTCGGCAAGATTGATGAGATTACGCTCCTGCCTCCCTCCGAGGCGCCCAATGCGCCAAGGGTCGAAGCTCTGATGACCATCGATTCAACCATTGACGGCCGCCCGGCAAATGAAAGGATTCGCACTGACTCGCAGGCACAGCAGGGCTCACCCAGTTTGCTTGGCAACGAGATGCTCATCAACATCACTCCCGGAACAGCGGTGGGCCAGCCAGTCAAAGACTATGCAATCCTTCCCTCTTCTACATCTAACACCGTCAACGACTTTGCCACCTCCGGCACTGATTTAGCACAGCGACTTAGCAAGTTATCTGATGAGATTAACGGTATTGTGGGCGACGTTAAGGAAGGTAAAGGAACCGTAGGTCGATTATTCAGCGATGAAGCTCTCTACAACAATCTCAACTCAACGATCCGGGAGACGGAAGACGTGATGCGTCAGATAAGATCCGGCACCGGATCGGCAGGAAGGTTCATCAACGATCCCGCGCTTTACAATAATGCCAATGACATCACTCTACAATTAAGGAAGATCGCGGAAGACCTGCGAGCTGGCCGCGGCACCGCCGGCAAGCTGTTAACTGACGACGAACTCTATAATCGAATCAATCGCACTGCTGATCGTCTCGATCGTTCCATCAGTCAGATCGATTTGATGATCGCTGACATAAATGCTGGTCGGGGCACGATTGGCAAGCTAATTAAGGATGAACAAGTCTATATGGACGCGCGCGCGGCCATTGCTCGTTTCAATACCACCGCGGAGCGGATCGACAACGTTGTGGCTGCTGCTCAACGAGGCGAGGGCACGTTTGGAAAATTGTTAAATGACGACGCGCTCTATTCCAACGTCAACCAGCTCTCATCCGAAGGCGTCAAACTTATCTACGACTTTCGACAAAACCCGAAGAAGTATCTAACGGTAAAGTTTGAGTTGTTCTAACGAAGGCTCTGTACTTTGCACTTTGTACTTGGTACTTTGTGATTAGCTCCTAGTCCCTAGAGTAATACTAAATACTAAAATACCAAGTACAGAACACACGCTCGCGTATTCCTTAAGAGCGGCTATATAAATCGATGACGCGTTCGATCGCCCGACGACAAACGGCACAGAATGAGGTCGTACGCGTAAACATAATGCAGTCTACTTCGGGCCGGTAATAACCCTTCGCCTCATACATAGCCCCTTCGAAGGCGCCGACCTTGCCGAAATACTTCTCTCTAGCGAAGAAGCCGCGCTCAAACTGCGCCACTTCCAGAAAGAGCGCCTCCATCACCTCTTCCGGCCGTCCTTCACTGCGTATCAGGCTTCTACGTTTCTGGTATTCGCGAGAGTGTTTTTCAAACTCCTCCTTGTTCCATGGAGTGGGAATCGGTGTGCCGGGTGTGACCAGATCCTTCCACTTGAGATTCTTTGGATCAAGGAGCGCAGTCGCGTTGGGCTCCCACGGCTCCATGCGTTCTGTGGCAGGAGCATAAGCTACTGGAGACGTGTAGTACTCATCGGCCAGACCAGCAAAGTGATGTCCAAACTCATGCACAAACACATAAGGCGCCTGATTGCTCTGCGCTGCCACTGTTCCATAAAGACCGAAAATGCCGCCGCCGCCATACGTCCTATTATTGACGAGAATCTCCACGAATTCATACGGAGCGAATGAGGCGATTTCTCGAAGGGCGCGGTTATCGAAAGTCAGCACGTAGCGTTCTGAACCAAAGGCATCGTAAGTCGTTCCGAGGGGTGTCTGCCGGTAGATCTTGCTGGACGGTCTCGAAATCCCCGATTCGGCCGATGGCGGGCAGATGGCCCAGACATTGAAATCCTTCCGCCGTTCTTTAAAGGGGGACGTAGCAAACAATACGTCCAGCAGCCGCCGGGCCTCCTGCTCAAACTTCTTCAGCTCCGACGCTTGATAACCGTCTCCGAGGATCAGGAAATCAACTTTGTCGGCCGGATCGCCGTTCCGCTCCAGCTCAATTAATTGCCCGGGAGGAGTATGTTTAGAGCGATCGATAAAGATATCTTCGGGATCGATTGTAACGGACCAGATTTCCCGAAACGCGTTGGTTGCGTCTCGCTTTTTCAACACCACCTGGACTGGCTTGTCGGGTGCCGGAAATCTGAGCGACTCATGAAAAGTTCGGTTCGCTTTCTTTGCCTCATCGGTGGTCTCCCACTCGCCGTAAATTGAGGCGAAGCCGCGCGAGTAAATGACACGGTTCGTATTGCGATCAATCACCTCGAACAAATACTTGCCGAGATTAGTGTGATCGACAGGCTGGCGCGGATTGCCAGGCCATGGCAGGGGCTCGACAACAAGCTTGTCAAGACTAAAGAATTCTTGTGTTGCGTTCCCGGTGTGGTAGTAATCAAGACGCATCGTGGGCGCTGCTGCTACAGCAACACCCGCTACGGCGAGGAGCAAACACAAGAGCTTCGATGCGATAGCTAAACGTAGGAGTGAGACCTTGGCTATTTTCGGTGCGAACGGAGTGGTCATTGAATATGCCCTTTGTGTTCAATTCCAATATTCTGTCTTCGAGAGTTTTAGACATCAGTTTGATCGTTGTGTTGACTATGATATACAGTCATACCAATCAAACACCATAGTGCAGCGGGTTTTATCTCCTAAGGTCGAACACCGGGAGGCAGGTAGCTGTTGGCAGGGACAAATCAGTGACCTTTGACTCTGCTGCTGCGAGTGGTTTTGGAAAGACGAGGTAAATCCAGGATCGCACTCGAAAGGTAATCAAGAAGTATCCGAAACAAGCGAGATAGCCCCCAAGGAGGTCCGAGGTGAAAACGGTCAAGTTCGCATAAATCGAAAGGGAGTGTTTGCTATGCTAAAAATGAAAAGATTCGCATTAGCCTTCTGCTGTTTTTCACTCCTCGTGGCCACCGCGGCGGCTCAGGATTCGATGAGCGGCGGCCAGATGATGAAAAAGTCGCTTTACGAACGGCTTGGCGGTGAGGCCGCTCTCAAAGGCGTAGTTGATGATGTAGTGGCTCGCGCTGCAGCGGACACCAGGATCAACGCGAAGTTTGGCAAGACCGACATTCCGCGCTTGAAGTTTCACCTTGTGAAACAGCTATGCGCGGTGACCGGCGGGCCCTGTAAAGATATCAACCGCACGCAGGAGAAGATTCACCACAACTTGAAAATAACCAGTGGCGAGTTTGATGCTTTTGTAGAAGACCTCGTAGCAACGCTGGATAAGTTCAATGTCCCGGCTCCAGAGAAGACCGAGCTTCTGGGGATTCTTGGCTCTCTCAAATCCAAGGTCGTAGAAGTTGCTGACTCCGCGGCAACCGGAACACCCTTACCTGCAGATTTCAAACCGGCTAAACCGCTGCCGCCGGAAAAAATGACTGATGAAAAGCTTATGGATAAGAAGCGCAAAGGCATGGCGAAAAAGCCTTAAGCAGGAGCGGCTAAAGCTTCCCGATCAGAAGCTTCGTCCGTCTCTGATATCTCTTAATCCTGTTTGGCCCTCGCAACAATCCGTGCTGTAAAAAATCTCGCTAGAACGGGATTTCGTCCGCCGAAGGCCCGTAGATCGACGGCACCGGAATGTCGTTGAGCCGGAGGTAGACACCAAGCTGTGCGCGGTGATGGACATTGTGATTCATTACGAAGCTGCGCAGCACCGCAACTTTAGGCAGAGTCAGAATCTCCTTCCCATTATTCATTAGCGTCCACGGCTTGAAGAGATCCTCATCGCTCGCGGCGGCGATGGCAGTTCGTGCTCTTGCTACGTTGCTATCAAAAACCTCCAGGAGCTCGGCGCGTGATTTGACTGTGGGTGCAGGTGGTAATGGTTTGCCTTCGGGAGCCAGATCCAGCGAGTCGTCATTAATTGTTTAATTTACCCAAGTTGGTAAGTTGCTTAGGTGAGTTGCCAATCCGCCCATAGCTGTCGACTTCGCATGCGGCTTCCAGTCAAGTTTGTCATCAGGAACGCGCTCGAGAGTCCTACGCGTGTTTGCCATCTCGTGATCGAATTCGGGCAGCAGTGCATCTCTTAGGGCCATGGCGTCTCCGAACTTGTGATGAGTCTAGGTGTTTCTCAAGAACGGCCGAACACCGATCAATGAACTAGCTGAATCGATTAAAAAAAGCGGACAACAGGCGTATTATACGTCCCAAAGCTTGTCTTGCAAGACCGCGTCAGAAATTGTTGGAGGCTTGGTATGAAGCGTTTTTTCACCAGAAGAGTCATGGGGCTACTCGCCGTCGTTTGTGCCACCCTCGTTTCAGAAGGACTGTCCCCCGCCCAGACAGGATCCAGGCCGTATCCGGTGGGCCGGCGTGTCGAGGAGATGAACCGGCAGGCTGAACAGTACGAGCGCGAAGGGCGAAGTCGTAGTGAAAAGAGAGATGAACGTCGCGATCGAAAGCCCAGTCGTGCTGCTGCTGTTCAAGTCAGGGAAGACTTCGGACGCATCCAGATTATCTACAATGAACTGGTGCTTGCCATGTCAGCCGGAAAGATACTGGAAGACAATTTTATCGCAGACGCGCTCGAGGGGATAAACAAGAGTGCCATTCGGCTTAAGAGCAACCTGGCGTTGCCCCGGATCGACGATAAGGAAAACGACCAAAAGAAAGAAAATGGGCTCGAGGTTAAGTTACAAAGGTCGCTTACGTTGCTCTGTAGTCACATCTCCAACTTCGTTACAAACCCTCTGTTCGAATCATCCGGCGCACTCGACGTTGAGTTATCCATCAAAGCTAGCCGTGACCTCGATGAGATTATTGAACTCAGCGACCACCTAAAAAAGAAAACTGAAAAACTCAAACATGACTAAATTGAGTCTGTTGCAACGGCCAGTCGCTACCGCTTCCTGTTCTGTAGTCGAGTGATAGACAACTTCCGCTTAGATCAATCATCCATGTTTCGCGTTATAAGCATCTCTGCACAACAGCGCCGCCAACGCATCACTTCTCGACTACAGGTGAGTCAGCGATCTTCCTCTGAACCATCACCTGAAAATTCTCCGCCATGCTGCCCGGAAGAATCATTTCTCGCGCTGACGTGCTCACGCGCAGTCGCTCGGAATCCCGTGACGCTTCGCTCACCCTCAGCTCCATTTCTGTGAGCAAGCCGTTATCCAGCAAAAATCGATCCTGACGCTCAAAGGCGACGACTTCGAATCCGTTTGTCGCACCAATCGTTCTAACGGCCGTCCAATCCACAGAACTGGTGATGTCCTGCAGACCTGGTTGATGCAGCACATCATCGGACACCTGATGCTTGTAGAATGCTCGCAGGCTTCCCTCTCGTTTCTCCTCATTGTAAAGAACCGAAGCTTCGTCGCCGTAGTCTACGGTGATCACATACCCCGACCTGAGCTTTCTGGAAACCAATTCCATCCAATTCTCTATTTCCAAATTTACGTCGGCAATTTGATCTTCAGCGAGACGAACGCAAAGCCGACCGAAATGTTCGCCTAGTCGGTGCGTCGATAAGTGTCCAACAATCCACTCAAAACCTCCACTCTCATTTACTCCAACGTACAACTCACGCAGCTCACCTGCCTGCATGATTACTCGATGGATAGGAAAAGCATCCAGGAGCTCATTCGAGAAGACTATCGCCTGTTCGAGCGGATCAAGCGCTGCCAGCGGTTTGAATTCGACCCTGGTGTCGAATCGTGTGAGTCGCAACTGTGCGCGGGACCTTGAGTCCTGGCTGGCTTCGTCTATGAAGTAGTGCGTTTTGGAGAAGATGTCGCCAAAGCGCAGTTGGAGTGTTTCCATGACCGTCTCCGCGAAATGGCCACCGCCCGCTCCAACTTCGACGATGCTTAACGCCGCAGGCTCACCGAGGTCTTGATGGAGTTTCGCAAAGTAGCGGGCAAATGTTGCCGCAAAAAGGTCACTCCGCTCCGGGCTAGTGCGGTAGTCACCTTGACGACCCCATCTTTCTCGGTCCGAGCGACAGTAATAGCCTTCATCCGGATCGTAGAGCGCGGCTTTCATCCACTCATAAAAGGTAATTGGACCTTCGGAGCGGATTCGCTCATGCAAACGATCGGTTAACGCGGACATTGAGCCTGCTAGCGGTTTCCGGAATCGTCTTTATCCAGGAGGCGAGTAGTGTTTTCTGTGACGCTGGCGGGGTGACGAATCTCCGAGGTGTTGGGGCGCGGTCGCCAACCACCCATGGGATTGTTTTGTGCGGCCGGTAAAGCCGCCGGTGCGTGCGCGCCAAGTTGAGAGACGGGAGGCGAAGCATAGGGGGTAGTCATGATCTGATGATGATTGGGAGCCCCTTCCTCAAAGATCGCGGCAAAGAGCATTCGCATCAATCCGCCAAGAAAGAAGATGACCACTGCCAGAGGGACGAGTATGTCGAGCAAGCTGGGACCATGTGTAAAGCTATTGATTATTCCCATCATCGGGACCAGAACTGCTCCAGCTAAAAAGAGCGCCGCGCCCTGACGAACGCCCTTGCGTCGGGCCGACATCTCTCTAGGGCCGCTGGGCTGATAGAAAGGAAGCGCTCCCCCGCTTCCCAATAACTGCAAAACGCCTTCAAGCGGGAAGCCACACCGCGAGCAGAACCTCAAACTGTCAGAGACTTGTTGCTGGCCACACTGTGGACAATACATAGAGAACCCTTCGCTTACGGGTCGTGTTGACGATCAGAAACTAAACCCTGGGAAGCTGTTGCCAATAGGGTCACTGCGCGGCCCTGAAATCCGAGAGCCCGTGCCAGGGTATCCAGAAGCAAAGTAATCAGTGGACGCAGTTCACCAGGAGGCACGGCGACCTTCTTCAGCAGCTCCTGATCGGCCGTCAAGTACGCAAACGCGCGTTTGCGAGTTTCCTCCACTTCACCCAGATACTCGATAACACGAGCGCTGGTCGAGAGCGTCTCCGGCAAGGTCCATTCGAAAGGGTCGTCCCAGAGATTCGAAGTGATGCCACCGCAGGTCTGTTCCACGACGCCGGCACTTCTCAGAACAAATACGGCCACAGACGCTGAATCGCCGTTCGCTTGCGAGTCGCCGTAAAGTATATCAGCCGGCGTCGTCTCAATGAGTTTACAAGAACGTGCGTGTAAGCGCTCAAACTCCGTAGCGAAGCTCTCGATCACCGTCCGCTCGGGATGAGTTTGAGTGCTTACGACGTCATCCATGAAAACTATAGCCAAGGAGACCCTCAGTAAGTAATCCTGGTAACGTTCGGCAATCGAGTTTGCTTCGCGTACGGGAGTCTCCGGCTGCCTTTTGATTACTTACCCTTTGCGCTTCTGCCCGTTTCCTGCAACACGGTCCCGAAGCTTCTGCCTCCAAAGCTATAACCAGTATATATTTTGCCCTTGGCGCCAACTCTGGAGCCCTTTGAAGGCACTCCGCGCGTGGTTACCACCCAGATTCTGCCGGTACCGTCATCAATCTCGTAGGCCCCGTTGCCGAGCACGCCGTAGCTATCCGTTACGTTACCTACAATGCCAACTTCCTTGTTTCGATAACGGCCGGGGTCGGCGTTGATTCTCGAGATCGTTTCCTGTTTCGGACAAGCAGTTAAGAAAACCACTCCGATTAGAATTAGCGAACTCAAGACCAGTCTCTTTGTTAAATACATACGCGTCTCCTTTTTAATTGAACTATTTATCGGGAGAGCGCCGCACTCGAACCGCTTCCTGTCAGAACCGCGAGCGGTAGCGACCGGGTTGTATGAACCCAGTTAAGGCCGGGTCGTCATGGTGTAGAGATGCAAACGCCAGGAAAACCGTTTTCCCTGGAATTTCTAATTCACTTAGCTACTTACCAAACCAACCAATGGGCCTGCCTGAGAGGTCCACCCAGACGCTCTTCACATGTGTATACATCTCCAGAGCGTGTTTGCCCATTTCCCGGCCGTAACCAGATTGCTTAACCCCCCCGAACGGAGAAGCCGCATTGAACATGTTGAAGGTATTGATCCAAACCACTCCAGCTTTTATTTCTTTCGCGAAGCGATGTGCCCGGGTGATATCCCGCGTCCAGATTCCGGCGGAAAGGCCGTAGATAGTATCATTCGCCTGTTTGATCAAATCATCTTCGTCCCGAAAGGTAATTACAGAAACCACTGGGCCGAAGATCTCTTCCTGCGCAACGCGCATTTGATTGTTTACGTCTGAGAAGATTGTGGGCTGGAAGAAGTAGCCGTTCTGAAAAGCCCCCTCGAGCTTGGGCGATTCACCGCCTGCAAGCATGGTAGCGCCTTCTTTTTGCGCCACATCCACGTAACTCTTTATGCGGCTTAGTTGTTCCTCAGAGACCTGTGGGCCCATTTGCGTGCCCTTATCCATAGGATCGCCCACGTTGATCCTGGATGCCCTGTCTTTTAGTTTCTCGAGAAACTCATCTTTTACCTTCTCTTCGACAAACAAACGTGATCCGGCACAACAGACCTGTCCCTGATTGAAGAAAATACCCATCATGGCGCCACTGACGGCCTGGTCCATATCTGCATCCGCAAACACAATGTTCGGCGCTTTTCCTCCGAGCTCGAGCGACACCTTGGTAAGATTTTCGGCGGCCGCCTTCGCGATTAGCTTGCCAACTTCAGTGGATCCGGTAAAAGCAATTTTATCGATGCCGGGATGAGCTGCCAGCGCTGCGCCCGCTGTCTCGCCGTACCCGGGCACGATATTGACGACGCCTTCGGGAAAACCAGCTTCCTGGATCAACTTCCCAAGTTCCATCGCGGTAACGGGAGTCTGTTCAGCCGGCTTTAACACCACCGTATTGCCGGCCGCAAGCGCGGGGGCCAGTTTCCAGGCCGCCATCAAGAGGGGGAAATTCCAGGGAATGATTTGCCCACAGACCCCCACAGGTTCCCGCAAAGTGTAATTGAACATTTGTCCCGGAACGGGAATCGTCTCACCTTCTATCTTCGTGGCCCAGCCTGCAAAGTACTCGAAGTTTTCCGCGACCTGCGGTAAGTCGACGTAGGTCGACTCTTTAATTGGTTTACCATTATCCGCAGTTTCCAGCGCCGCCAACTCACTACTGTGCTCTTCGATTAGCTTGGAAAGTTTGTAGAGAATACGCCCGCGATCCCTGGCGCTGATCTTGGACCACTTACCCTCGAAAGCACGACGGGCAGCATTGACTGCCTTGTCAATATCCGCTTTGTCCGCTTCTGAGACTTCGGCCAGATTCTCGCCGGTAGCTGGATTGGGTGTAGTAAAGGTCTTACCGGATTCGGCATCGACCCACTGACCGTCGATGAAGAGTTGGTATTTGCGTGGTGTATTCGCTTCCGCAGGTTGTACAGATGACATCTATGACTCCTAAGTTGAATCGTCCTAAAAATCGGTGGTTCCAGCCAGCAGTTGTCTCAACACGTAGGGGAGAATCCCGCCATGCTGGTAATAATCGAGTTCTATCGGGGTATCGATTCTGAGTATGACCGGGACTTCCTCTTTGGCCCCATTTGCGCGGTGGACAACCAGCGTCACATCTTGTAATGGGTTGACGCCATTCTCCAGTCCCAGCAGATCAAACGTTTCAGTACCATCCAGCCCGAGTGAGGCAGCATTAACTTCATCACTGAACTGACACGGCAACACACCCATACCCACGAGGTTACTGCGATGAATGCGTTCAAAGCTTTGGGCGATCACTGCCTTTACGCCAAGCAAACGAGTTCCCTTTGCCGCCCAGTCACGCGAGCTGCCGGTGCCGTACTCCTGCCCCGCAATAACCATCAGGGAAATGCCTTCCTTCTGATACAACATCGCCGCGTCGTAGATGCTCATCCGCTCGCCGCTTAGCGCATAAATAGTCACACCACCTTCCACCCCCGAGACCATCAGGTTCTTAATCCGGACATTTGCAAAAGTGCCACGCACCATTACCTGGTGATTGCCACGACGCGAACCGTAGCTGTTGAAGTCTTCTATCACCACTCCTTTTTCCAAAAGGTACATTCCCGCGGGAGAATTGGCCTTGATCGCCCCTGCGGGGCTGATGTGGTCCGTGGTTACCGAATCGCCAAAAATCGCCAGGGCCCGTGCCCCGCGAATGTCTTCCCAACTTCCAACGGCGTTGCTGAAATTTTCGAAGTATGGAGGTTCCTGGATGTAAGTCGATTCGCAGTCCCATTCATAGACGTTGCCAGTCGTCGTTGGTATCTCGTTCCAAAGCGGGTTCTGTTCCGCAAAATTACTATAGAGGCGACGATACGTATCAGGATCAAACGCCGAACGCAGGAGTTCGTTGATCTCCTTAAGGCTCGGCCAGATATCGCGGAGATAGACCGGCTGACCGTCTTTTCCCATTCCCAGCGGCGCGCTCGACAGATCTACGTCGACGCGCCCGGCGATTGCGAAAGCAACCACCAACGGCGGGCTCATCAGAAAGTTCGCCTTAATACTCTGGTGAACGCGCGCTTCAAAATTTCGATTTCCGGAAAGTACGCTCGCAGCTATCAAATCGTGTTCAGTGACAACCTGTTCAATCGTCGGATCCAGTGGGCCTGAGTTGCCAATACAAGTAGTGCATCCGTAACCTACGAGATTGAAGCCAAGCTGATCCAGGTAAGTTTGCAGTCCGGTTTTTTGCAAATACTCGGTGACAACCCGTGAACCCGGGGCGAGGGAGTTTTTCACTGCCGGCCGCACACTCAACCCATGCTCCACCGCTTTCTTCGCGAGCAACCCGGCAGCCAGCATTACACTCGGATTCGAAGTGTTGGTGCAGGAGGTGATCGCCGCAATCAAAACATCACCATGACCGAGATCGATCTCCGCATGCGGGAATTCTTCCGGGTGAACTTCCTCCAGCCGATCTGGTGTAGGCCGATTGTTGACCATCTCCGTCTCAGACCAAGCGCTGGTATTTATGCGAGTGAGGTCGCCGCCGCCGACAGAAGTGGGGACGGAATGGGCCTCTTGCCTGCCGCCACCCGCGAGGGCAGCTTTGGCTAGGGCTGGCACACCTATCTTGGTGAAATAGCGAGCGGCGCTTTCTTCTTCGGATTTTCCGTAGCCGCCGTCCGAGGTTGGTTTTTGCAGCAGACTCAGAAAGTGATCTTTTAGATCCGGCAGCTCAATGCGATCCTGCGGACGCTTCGGGCCTGCAATGCTCGGACGAATCTCGCCGAGATCCAAATCCAGCAACACGCTGTACTGGCATTCACCTTGCCGCGGAATGCCAAACATACCCTGCGCGGAGTAGTAGTTTCGCACGGCTTCAACTTGGTCTCGCTCACGACCCGTGGCTTCCAGATACAGGCAAGTCTCTTCATCAACGGGGAAGAAGCCCATGGTCGCTCCGTATTCAGGCGCCATGTTAGCTATAGTCGCGCGATCTGTTACGGACAAACTGGAGGCGCCCTCACCATGAAACTCGACGAATTTTCCCACCACCTTGGCCTTGCGCAACATCTCTGTGACTCGCAACACCAGGTCAGTGGCGGTTACTCCTTCGCGCAAACTACCGCTCAGACAAACTCCAACTACGTCCGGCGTCAGGAAATAGACTGGTTGGCCCAGCATAGCGGCCTCAGCTTCTATACCGCCGACGCCCCAGCCCACTATGCCCAGTCCGTTAATCATTGTCGTATGAGAATCAGTGCCAACCAGCGTATCGGGATAATAAACGTCGTGCTTTTCCCAGACGCTCTTGGCGAGAAACTCGAGGTTTACCTGATGACAAATACCTATGCCGGGCGGAATTACACCGAAACCATCGAATGCCTGCGTGCCCCATTTCAAGAACTGGTAGCGGGAATTGTTCCGCTTAAACTCCATTGTCATGTTCTTCTCAAACGCGTCTTTGGTGCTCGAGAAATCCACTTGTACGGAGTGATCGATGACCAGGTCGACTGGCACCAGAGGCTCGATAACGGCGGTGTTTTTTCTTAGACGTGCTACCGCTGAACGCATTGCCGCCAGATCCACGAGTAAGGGCACTCCGGTGAAGTCCTGAAGTAATACCCGCGCAACCACAAACGGAATCTCCTCAGTTCGTTTAGCATTGGGCTCCCAGTTAGCCAGCGCTCGGACGTCGTCTTCGTTAATCTTTTTTCCGTCCATGTTGCGCAGGACAGATTCCAGGACAATTCGGATACTCACCGGAAGCTTTGAAATCGCACCTACGTTCTCTTTTTCGAGTTGCGGTAACGAATAAAACTTGGCGGATACACCGGGGCGAGGATTGAATGATTGAAGCGAATTAAAGGGGCTATTTGGCATAGTACTCTAAGACTTTATCGTTCATGGGAGAGCCTTTGCGGTTCCGGTTTTGTTAAGGAAGCGCTTGAATTTTTAACGGTTGTGATAACAAAGTTCAGTGTAAGGTGAGGCTGCGCAATCGTCAAGCAAGGCCTACTTTTCGTTTGTGGATCAGTTTGGTCTGAAGTGTCCGACAAACCTCAGTTTGTGATTACCGACTGCGACAACGTTCAAGGTTGGTTGATCCAGTCGAGACCCGAGCTACTTTCGTGTCATGAGGTCAGTAACACCGCGCGGTAGCGGGTAAGTGAACACTAAAAACAGAGTGGCGGCGAAATCACTACCCGCTGACGTTATGCACTCAACTACAGAACAGGAAGCGGTAGCGACCTGGCCGTCTGGGTAACACAATTTGAGTCTGTCGCAACGGCCAGGTCGCTACCCTTCCTGTTCTGTAGTTGAGTGATACTCTCATTGGTTGTGGTCAGTCGCTGCGTGATCATCAACTTGATCAGAGGTTCCTTCAGTTGTCGGGACGCAACGACACATAAAGCCTGTCGAACATTAGAACCGTCGCACTACCCACTTTTCCAAATGCATTCGCCCTCACCTTTTTCCAGGCAAGGGCGAATGGTTTTCCGTCTGACTCGAGCTGTGTAGCTGGCGACCACCGCAAGGCGACGCCTTTACTCGATAGCGTCAGAGTTATTAAAAACGTCGTCCTATTCGATGTCAGTTTGATCATTGAACAGGGCGGTTAACCTGATGCTGCCATGCCCGAACTGGGGATATCCCGGTGTGTTGGAATCCGCAGGCTGAAGGTTCGACGCCGTGTCTCAGAAAGATCTGAGTTCGAGGGAGCACAAGGATGGATCGATTTCAGACTGGCGGTCTTGGCGGCAAGAGGTAGATCGCTCAAACTGGAACTGATCGTTGTCAAGATTCGCTGGGAGGGACTCTTTTCGGGAGTGAGAATGGCGCCACTCTAAGACGGAGTAAAGGCATGTCAAGTATTATTAACTCGTTCACAACTGCAATGCGGCAAGGCATTGATCTGACGCACACCCTTCACTTTGGACGCGAGTTGATCGCAGCCGAGCGTCATTGCCGGGCCTTCCGACGTTTGCTATAGTTCAGCGCGTAAGGAATCCCCCTAAACTCTGTTCGTCTCCTGGATGAGGAACTGAATATGTCTCGGTCTGGGAGTAGTTTCTACTGCGGTGGAAGCGGTAGGATTTGAGGAGAACGTCATGACAAAGAAACCTGGTGAAAGCTTTGAGTACCTGAGCAATAATCCAGATTACGTTCCAAATCCCGAGATTGAGGAGTTCATGGAGGAGGAAATTTTGCGCGCGCCGAAAGATCCTGAGCGGCTGGCCAACCGGCTGCGCAACAACACCGCAGCGTCCCCGCGAGACGCGGGTGGCGATCTCGATGCCTCCTGGGAGGATGTAAACGAGAGTGGCTCGGAAACCGTTGCGGGCGACAACCCTACGCCGGATCAATCAATGGTAGAAGAAAACGCGCAAGCTATTGGTGTAAGTTTCGAAGACAACGAAGAACTCGAATTCATAGACAAGATCGAGCGGCGTGATCGAGATCGGTTTGAGCTCGATCCTAGATCCAAGACAACCGACGATATGATCTAAAACGCCAGACAGTCCACCCTAAAAGAGCGCTAGTCTCTCGCCTAAAGGTTGGTCGTCTTTCGTGGTTTCGGATCTTTGTCGTCATCATCCCTCTTCATCGCCTTCCAGTTCGACTTTATTACCGCATTAGTGGCGACGTCCACTTCAACCTCATAGGTCTTACCGTCCGGGAGTGAGAATCTCAACTTCGCAGAGCGTCTTCCCTCCTTCGTTCTCCGCCTCCACTCCCAGCAAATTACCTGGTTCGCCCTTCCACCTGGATTAAGTAGCCAAAGCCTGCGACCGCCAGTGCAATCAAACCGACAGAAATGGAACCTGCGATGGTCTTCTTCATACTTTGCCTCATGAGTGTTCTCCTCGGTCATCCTACAGTTAATTCACCTGACCCCCGTCTGCGGCATCCTAATCAATGGCGAACACAGTAAATCTTAATAGAAACTTATTCATCGTGATGCTACCAGCCATGCCAGGCGCCGAAGTCCTCAAAAGGTCTTGCGGCTATCAAGCAGGATAGTAACCGGGCCATCATTGACTAACTCAACCTGCATCATGCTGCGAAAGCGTCCAGTAGCCACCTCACCGATTTGGGATTTGGCCCGGGTAACAAAAAACTCATACAGCTGTTCTGCAGCTTCTGGGCCTGCTGCTTCAATCCATGAAGGACGCAATCCGCGCCGCACGTCTCCGTAGAGCGTGAACTGCGAAACCACCAGCAGCCCGCCGCCTGCATCAGTCACCGAGAGATTCATTGGACCCTCCGAGTCGTCAAACACGCGCAACGCACCAATCTTGCCGACAAGATATTCGGCATCCTTCGTTGTATCATCCCGGGCGACACCTAACAGTACAACGAGACCTTTCCCAATCTTGCCAATAGTCTCGGCCTCGACGGTAATGCTGGCACGCGTAACGCGCTGGACCACGGCTCTCATGAATTCTCACTCGCGTCGGTTTCCTATCTAGCCCGATAGTTGTACGTGATAATGCCAGTGACCTTAACTGGCATTCCACTCAACAAGGTAGGAGTAAATTTGGCTTGGTATCCTGCGATTTCGGACTGCCGAATCAACAGCGCGTGTCCGCTTATGCCACAGGCGCGAATAACCTTGCCTGTTTCGTCGATAGTGACCTTCACTTCAACCTTGCCGGAAACGCGAGCCACCCTGGCTTCCTCCGGATATGAGGGCTTGGGTAAAATTAGGGCCATACCGTTTAGTACCCCGCCCCCATCATCACTGTCAGGCGCACCCGGCATATCAGACGACTTCGGCCCTGGGCCGTACGCCCGCTCTTCCAATTGCTCGGCTTCCGCTCTCCTGTTGGTCTTTCTCAACAAGCACGCATAACGATCCAACACCTCTGGAAGTCGAACCTTTTGGGAGGTTCCTGACGCCTCTTCTCTAAGCGATACCACTCTTTGATATAAAGGCTCCGCCTTTTTGTAGCTACCGGTGAATTGATAGAACTCGGCGAGGTTGAAGATAGACTGCGCCGCAGCGTCATGTTTAAAACCGTATACCTTTTCTCTTATTTGCAAGGCGCGCTGGTAGAGTTCCCCGGCCTGATCTGGACGACCTCTTACATGGCGGATGATTGCGAGCGTTTCAAGAAGCGCCGGTAGACGCCGGTCCTCCATATCTGACTGTTCGTAAATCTTAATGAGGCGCTGAAACTGGGATTCCGCATCTCCGTACTTCTTCAGAGCCAGGTAGATCTCCCGACCTCGCTGATCGCTACGTGAAGTTGTTGCGCGCTAGCACCAGGGACACTTTCTCTTAGACGTAGCGCCTGCTGCGCCAACGGAAGGGCATCGTTGTATTTGCCTTCCTTGTATAGCTGCAAGACCAATGCCCTTAGTCGCGCTGCCTCAACCAAATCGGCAGTTGGCAGTTTCCTTGGCTCTTGAACAGCATTCTGGAAATGCAAAGGAGCCTGAGTATTTGCGTTTGTACCGGGAAACAAAGAAGCAATTATTAGGGTTGTAACAAAGACTTTTTTCACCGTGCTAACATGCCCTACTTCTTCGGCGGCTTGCTTGGCCTGATTTCAACGCGGCTGGGAAGGCTGCGCTCGTCGTGGTGAAGCAGATCCAGTACGACGCGGGCTATGTCTTGCGGTTGGAGCTGCCAGCTCTTGTCTTCGCCGGGGTTGTCACCGCCAAATTCCGTGTTTACCGAGCCAGGCATGATGTAGCTCACCTTGATGCCATCGTGCCGCACCTCCTGCATCAAGGCTTCACTGAACCCATTAAGAGCAAACTTTGATGCATTGTAGGCAGCCATACCGGGATGAGGATTAGCGCCGGCGAGAGATGACATATTAATGATGTAACCTCCGCCGCGTTGCTTCATGAGTGGGATGGCTTCATAGCAGCAGTAATAGACGCCGAACAGATTCGTTTCGATAACCGAGCGGAAGTCTTTAGGCGACGTTTCCTCGACTGTCGAAAAGATCCCAATACCCGCGTTGTTGACGAGAATGTCGAGACCGCCAAACTCCACTACCGTCCGCTCGATTAAGGCCTTTACCTGAGAATGATCGCAGACGTCGCAGACAATCCCTGTGATCTGTCCCAGCTCCAGACCCTTCAAAGCAACAACGGTCTGGTCAATCTCACTTCGCTTGCGCGCGCTGATGCAGACATTTATACGCTCGCGCACGAGCGCTTCCGCAATGGCCCGACCTATGCCCTTCGATCCCCCCGTAACGATTGCGACTTTGCCGTCGAGATCCATTTCTTGACGCTCCGCCAGCACACTAGCAAGCTTTAGCCGCTCCGGTGAAACTATCCTTTGAGCTTGTCTTTCAACCGCTCGTTTACCACTTTCGGATTCGCCTTGCCCTTCGAGGCCTTCATGACCTGGCCCACAAAGAACCCGAACAGCGCTTCCTTACCAGCACGATAGCCCGCGAGTTGCTGCGGGTTCGCCGCCAGAATCTCATCAATAATCCGATCAATCTCGCTGGTGTCGCTTACCTGGGCCAAGCCCTCCTCTTCAACGATTGAGGTAGCGCTCTTTCCAGTGCGGAACATCTCGATCAGCACTTCCTTACCTTGTTTGCCGCTAATCTTTTCCTCATCAATCATGCGCAGGAGCGCCCCCAATTCACCGGGCACAACCGGTGACGCACTGGCCTGTAAACCGGCACCTTCAAGCTCTCGCAGCAGTTCAGACCTGAGCCAGTTCGCGGTTGCACGAGCATTGCCTGACGCTTCCGCGGCCTGTTCGTAATAATCAGCTAATGATCGTTCGGACGTCAGTTGTGAGGAGTCACTGAACGACAATCCGTACTGCGCCATGAATCTCTTGCGACGCGCTTCCGGCAACTCAGGCATCGAAGCACGCACACGCTCGATAAATTCTTCCGAGACGACGAGCGGCGGCAGATCAGGCTCTGGGAAGTATCTATAGTCGTGCGCTTCCTCTTTAGATCTCATCGGCCTCGTTTCCATCAACCGGTCGTCCCAGAGCCTGGTCTCCTGCACCAACCGACCACCTGACTCGAGGACTCCGATCTGCCTGTTCACCTCGTATTCGATTGCCCGCTGCATAAATCGCACCGAGTTCAGATTCTTCAACTCGGATTTTGTGCCAAACTTGGTGTCACCGATCCGGCGCACGGAAACATTTGCTTCACAGCGGAGATTGCCCTTCTCCATGTCGGCTTCGGAGGCCCCGACCCACTGCAAAGCGCGCCGAACGTGATTCACATAGTCATACGCCTCCCACGACGTGCGAAAATCCGGCTCGGTTACGATTTCAGCCAATGGCGTGCCAGCCCGGTTCAGGTCAATGTAGGAGTAACGTTCGACTTCGGGAAGTCCCTCATGCACGTTCTTGCCGGCGTCCTCCTCCAAATGCAGGCGGGTGATGGCAATCTTCTTCGGTTTCCACTCGACCGGATGTCCAGCGTCGTCTCGTTCAGTGGTCATGATTTCCAACTCGCCGTGGGCCGAGAACGGTTGGTCATATTGTGAGATTTGATAGCCCTTCGGTAGGTCTGGATAAAAATAGTTCTTGCGCGCGAAGATTGAAGTTTGATTGATATTTAACCCGAGGGCGAGCGCGGCCCGAGCTGCGAGCTCGATCACGCGACGATTAAGTACGGGAAGGGCCCCGGGGAGGCCGAGACACACAGGACACGTGTTTTGATTCGGCTCGTCACCGAAACGCGTAGAGCATCCGCAAAAGATTTTTGACTCAGTGCTCAGCTGAGCATGAATCTCCAATCCGATAATTGTTTCCCAGTTGTTTGGCATTAGTCAGTGGGCAGCGGTCCGTTGTCAGCCGCGCCATTAGCTAATTCTGAAGCTAAACTGACCAAGACAAACTGACCATTATCAGCTTCGATCTGCTAACCCTGGGGAGCTATGGTGAAAAAGTTCAGTCCTGCATCCCATAATTAACGGTAACGTGGTCGTCCGTGCGGCCTGTTTCTGATGCCGCCTCGGTCACTAGAGCCGCCTCGACCACTAATGCGTGTTCCAGGAGCGACGACTGTATTGCGTCGTGATCTTGGGAACTGATACGAGTTCGGGTAAAGCCGACCGTTGTACGTGTCTGAGGCCCCACCAATGGGATAACCAAACGGCCCCTGCGAGAAGCCGGGGTCAAAAACTGACGGGCCGCCGAACAATGGACTATTGCTGTAATCGTCAAAGGCGTCTGGAGGTGCAGATGGAAGCTCAGCGCTACGGAACTGAAGATAGTCTAGTTGAGCACTTAAAGCTGCAATCTGTCCCTGAAGTTCTGAGATTCTCTCGTTAGCTTCTGCTTCTGCGCGTTTCCGCTCTGACTCCTGCCAGAACCTCTCATCGTCCGCCGCGGCTCTAGCACGAAGTACGGCCAAAGGAGGGAGGCCCTGTCTCGCCAGTCTTTGCTCGTACGCGCGCTCGCTATCAAGCCTCAAGCGCTGAAAAGACGCGAGTTCACGGTTCGTAACTGAACGCGAAGCCTTGGACTGCGGCGGCTGAGTTGACCGTTTCGTCGCCGGAGGCGGAATTTCTTTGGTGATGCGGCCCAACAGGCTGCCAGGCATTTCATTGTTTGCCCGCTCCGTTGCCGGAATATCAATAGCCGATATCTGCAAAGTAATCCAAAAGCCTGGCGCTGCTTCGTAAGTCAATGTGGTGCTGGTGACACTAAATTGCGCCGGAATCTCGACGCGTTTGCCGCCGCGCATTACGATGGAATAAGCATTTGTCGTGGCGGCCAGCAAAAACACCAAACACGCCGCTGACAACAAATGTCTTCCCAAGCCTACTAGCCCGTTGAAGTTTCTCATGTCGAACCTCCTGAAACCAGCCTGGTAGATTTTAAACTAATGGAGTTAGGTACGGGCAGTATAGCACCGCATCAAATTAACCAGGAAGGGCTGATTCTCAGCAAAAAATCTTTGCAATCGGGCTACGCGTTTGATATACACTCGCGCACATTCTGAGTTAAACCTCGCGGCAAGGAAGGGTCTTGGAAGAGCTGTTTCTTGGCTGAAGCGGCTAGTCAGTTGGCAACTGTTCAAAGAGGAGAGAAACAGAATCATGGCAAAGACGGTTTGCAAGATTTTGGGAGTGGTTTTCCTACTTGTCGGAGTTGCGGGTTTCGCCGCACCAACCTTGCTCGGTGCTCACCTAACGCCACCGCTTAACGTCTTGCACATCGTTTCTGGCGTTATAGCGCTTTACTTCGGCTTCGCCGGATCGTTATCGGGTGCCAAGGGATTTTGTCTCGTCTTCGGTTTTCTCTATCTAGCTTTGGGACTGGTCGGCATGGTGGTGGGAGACCCAGCTAATAGCCGCTTGTGGCGTGTAGGTCCCTTGATGCTGGGTATGGCGGACCACGCTATTCACCTGTTGTTAGGTGCTGCTTTACTGGCTGGCGGTCTGTTCACAAAGAAAACTTAAACCACCGGCGTGGTTACAACTTTCAGGTTGCAAGGACGAGTTCGGTAAGCTGACGCGATTGCGCCCACAACTCTGAGCCGTGCAACCTGAAGCCTTGTTCGGTACTACGAGTAGTCCATCGACCATCCTCTACCACCCAGTTCAGAAGCCGAGCGACGCACCGACCCGACCTGTGCGCCCCGGCGTACGAAAGCCGCTCTCGAAATACTCACGACCGAACAGATTATCCATATAACCGAAGAAACGCAGAGAGCGTGATTCATTCAAGGGCAGCGTGTAGCTTCCACCCAAATCGGCCTTGGCTAAGCCACGGAAGCGATAAGCACGAGTGGCGAAGGTGTTTGGATCCAGGATCGGCGCCAGATAATTGCTCGATGCTGCGAGATCAAGATTCACGAGGACCCGACGACCGAAACGCTGGGTGGCTACTACAGAGAATTGATGCTCGGGAATAACGAGCGAACGGAGAACCCCCGGCACTTGAGGCGTTCGCTGCAGGCTTTTTGTAAACGTATAAGCGGCTGAGACTTTCAGCGTGCTCGTCGGTGTCGCTGTCATACTTAACTCGACACCGCGAGCGATACCGCCGTTAGAGTTGCGATAGCCGCTGAAGCGCCCGAACGGATCTGTCGCCGGATTGATTGTCCCGGAAAAGTCGAAGATGATCACTTCCTGCAGCCGAGTGTAGAAGTAACTGACTGACGCCCTCAACCTGTTCTGAAAAAGCGTTTGGTCAAGCCCTGCATCGACAGCGATTGAGCGGTCGGGCCGCAAACGTGGATCGCCAAAGACTGAGTAGCCGAAGCTTCCAAAGAAAGTGCCAAAGCGCTCAAAAAGGGACGGAGCACGATAGCCATTGCCAACATGGGCGCGCAGCTTTGTGCCAGACGACCGAAACATGTAGGCGATGGATCCATCTCCCGTGTAAGCCGTCGGTGGTGACTGAAAAACAATCTCGTTGTATGGCGCCGAAGCCGCGGGCGTGAACTTGGGTTGTTGGAGGCTGAAGAACTGAGCGCGAAACGCCAATGATATCTGCAGCCGGTTGTCCAGGAACCGCAATTGATCTTGAACAAAGAACGCCTGACTCCTCTGCGTTACGTCGACCGTCGAATTGTCCGCGGTGTCGACCTGAAATGAGAGATTTCTAAAGTTCTCGTTTTCAAACTCGTAACCGGCAGTAATGAAGTTGACGCGTCCGACGCGGACGTCGACCCGGGCACTAAGCGTATGAACCCCCGCATCGAAGTCCGATCGCTCGCTTCCGCCAAACGGTTGAAACCCCACTCCTAAGGGTCCATTAGAGCTTGTCCGGTTAGTTGCCAGGCCTTGATAGCTGAGGCTGTAGCCAAACGCTTCCGTTGGGCGTTGCGAAAAGATAAGCGCGCCCGAAAAGAAGTTGGCCTTGCGCAAATTGTCGGGATCATTTGCAGCGGGGATGAAGGTAGCAGCTGCCACATGCAGTACCGAGGCGGAAACACCTGCCTCGTAGCGACTATGCTCCTGAGGCGAAAGCGCGATGGCTTCGATAATGCCAAGCGGCGGTAAATTGCCAATGCCCAGCGGGCCATTATTCAGATGCAAACGGGATTTGGCGGCGTAAATGCGCCCCGAGAGCGCGGTGGTCGGTGTCAGATTAAAGATAATCCGTCCCTGTCCGTTCGAGTTGCGAACTTCATCCTGGCCATCCACACCGCGCGTCACGTTAAGGTGCGAAAAGCCCGCGCTATATGCAACAGTGTTCTTGAGAGCGCCACCCGCCACCTGAGCTCGCCCGCGAAACATTCCCAGCCCGCCCCCTTCGCCGAGCAGATTCCCGTGAAAAGGACCGCCACCCTCGTCAGTTACAAGATTGATAACGCCCCCAATTGCGTTCGAGCCGTAGAGCGATGAGCCCGAGCCGCGAAGAACCTCGACTCTGCTTACATCAGTGACCATCAAGTCCTCCAGGAAGCCCGAGGCGTCGCCTTGCGGAGCACCTGCGTCACGAAAACGCAGCCCATCGATCAGGACCGCTGTATCTTCGTTACGCAATCCCCGTGTTTTGATCGAGGTGAACGAACCTGGCCCGCCAAGTTGTTGCACTCTCAACCCCGGCACACTGCGCAAGGCCTCGGAGATCGTGGTCTCGTCGCGTTCATCTATCTCCTGCAGGTCTACTACCGAAACTGCTTTGGACACTTCATCAACCGGTTGCGACGTACCTTGCGCTGTCACAACGACCTGCTCATTAATGCCTGCCACCGGCAATAAAATATCAAACGTCGCGATTTCACTTCCCCCAACACGCAGAACTTGCGTCGTCGATCGCGTGAAACCAGGGGCTTCAGCTTCGATCAGATATTCATCTGCGACGAGTTGTTCGAAGTGATACTTGCCCGTCTCATCGGTAAGAGTCTTGATGCGCACTCGATTGTCGCGTGTGTAGAGAGTGACAACTGCTTTGGGAACAATCGCGCCAAGTTGGTCCGTAACTCGCACCGTAATTCCTACCCCCCTTGGGCTCATTTGCGCGACAGCACTCTCTGAAAAAGAACTCAGGAAACTCAGCAACGCCAAAAGGCTGAGTGCCTGGTTCATGAATGGAAAATGGTGTCTTCGATCCTTTTGAGTTTTCATGTGTAGAGTCTCCTGCCCGTCGCAGTGCGAGCTTTACGAAAGAGCAGCGGCGTGGTCTCCTGACTCACGACTCAGCTTTGGCGAGCCTTCCCATTCTTCTTTAAACAGTGGCTTAGAGCGGCCAGAGCGTCTTCGTCGCCTACAGTTGCGCGGGCAGTGGCGGATTTTGACCGCCTTCCCTTGAGCCGAGCTCGGATTGTTGGAAGC
>JBHENP010000010.1:0-109103 GCA_046261995.1 Pyrinomonadaceae bacterium | reverse complement strand
GGTCTAGTGCATATCATCCCAGGTAGTCAAAACGGCCTCAGGGGCGAGAGCGCGCAGACGCTGGACCAGAATACGCCGGGTATCGGCGGCGGCGCGGAGGACGGCGATCAGTTCGGCCGTTCGCTCGCTGTCGGCGACTTCCAGGCCGACCTGCGCGATGATCTTGCCATCGGCGTTCCCTTCGAAGACCTGATGAGCAATACGCAGGCCGACGCCGGCGCCGTCCACGTCCTCTTCGGGAGCTTCAACAGCGGCGAGATGGTGACCACAGAGGGCGATATGTTCATCTCACAGGCCGAGCTTTCGGGAGTTTCGGTTGAAGCGGGCGACCGCTTTGGCTGGTCTCTGGCCGTCGGCCGATTCGACAGCGACTTTCAAGAAGATTTGGCCATCGGCTCGCCCGGCGAGGATATTAACGCCATCGTCGATGCGGGCATAGTGAATGTCCTTTACGGCTCGACATTCGGCCCGTCGCTGACTGGGGCACAGACCTGGCACCAGGACACAGCTAATATTCCCGACTCGGCCGATACGGGTGATCACTTCGGGTACGCACTTTCTGCCTGGAACTACGGAAAGAGCAGCCAGAGCGATCTTGCGATCGGCGCACCGTTCGAGGACGTCGGGCAGCTGGCCGATGCCGGTGTAGTGACGGTGATTTACGGAACGTCGACCGGGCTTGCCGCGACGGCCGCCAACCCGGCGCAGCTATGGCACCAGGATGTCAGCGGCATCAACGATGTCCTGCAGGAAGGCGACCGCTTCGGCCACGCGCTCTACTGACGGCACGTGTGCGTTATTCAATCGTGCGCGCCGTCTGCGGTTCGATCATGGCGGGCTGCGATTAAGACTTTGAGCCACGACGATTCTTAAATCCTTCGCTGCCAGTCAACATCGGCAGCCAAACATATGCCGGAGCATAATCCGTCTGCGCCCGATAACGTTCAAATGGCGCGGCGGCGGGATGGCGGATTTAGATTGGGCGCGCGGCAAAGTGAACGGATCGCTAACGCTCATCCTGATCCAGCCTGATGGAACCATCGCGATGAGTAAGAACGGCACTAGCATTCTTCGACTTGAACACAGAGTGAGCGAGCAAGATCTGGAAAGGTTCGCAGGAAGTAAAGAGCCCAAATGGACGGTGAAGATTCTCAACGACGCGGATTCGAATAGAAGTGAGGTCTCAGGCACTTTGAGAATTACGGTGCCCGCGGCCAGCCGCGCCCTCGAGGACACGCAGTTCACCCTGCTTGGCTCCGGCAACGCGCAAGAGATCCCGTTCAACGTTCCGGCGCCGGGCAGGATTGAGGTCGACGTCAGTTGGGCGCCGGATGTTCTCTCAAAACCATCACCCCAGGTCTCGCTCGTCGTCAGTCTTATCCATCCAGGCGAGCCCAAAACTTATGCGCGCCGGCAAGGCCCGAGTGCGATTGAGGTGGAGCAGCAGGTCACCGAGCAAGTGCTTGACCGGGGCGGCAGGTGGGTCGTGAGAGTTCAGAACGATAGTCAAACCAAAGTGAGTGGCCGGGTAAGGATAACTTACACGCTCAGCCTGTGAGCATTAGAGCGCGCCTACGGCGCACAAGGAGAACTAAGATGAAATCTAACAATGAATCGGAGCTGGATCGCAGGAAGTTCATGACAACTACAACCGCGGCGGTGATCGGAGCAGGCTGCTTCAGCGTCGGACTAAAAGAAGCGATCGCTGACGCCGCGGCAACCGGAAGAATACTTTTGACCGTTGACAACCTGAATCGTCTATTCCGGCAAAAGCACGAGGCCGGTCAGATTCGGTCCCTGGCACGCGAGATACGCAGGGACATTATCGGATGGCTGAGAAGTACGTGTTCCTTGACGCCGATTCAGGAAAAGCGCATCGCGGCGTTTACAAACAAAGACTGGGACCGAATCAAGGAGGTGTTCGCATTTGTAGAGGATACCGGCGCCACTGTATCCGTTAACTTTTGGGAAGAAACACGCTCGCCCAAGCGTCCCTCACCTCCATTGGACCCGTACTGGACAAAAGTACTGGCCCAGGCGAGGAACCCGAATGGGACAACAACTACAAGAGAGGCCACTGTGAACTTGCAGACCTAATCCGTCGAGGTGGGAAGGCGCTAGATTATCCGTCTTTTCTGTGAATGCAGCCCAGGCACATCAAGGTAGCAGCAGTTCTTGCACGACTGTCTTCCGTGAAAGAGGGAGGGAATTGAAAAATGCGACATAAACTCAAGCTGTCATTTTGGTTGATTTTCCTCGGCACAATGATGCTCGCTGAAGGGTCTTCCTCCAGGTGCGATGCCGCCTCTGCGACAAACAAAATGCCTGCATTGGCGATATCAATCGTTGTTAATAAGGAGAAGATCCAGGGCGGGGAGAGAATCATTGCCCGCATAAACAGAAGTGGTGATACGAGCGAACAGGTGGCAATCAGACTGGAAAGCACTCAGCCGAGTATTATCGTAGTTCCAAAGTCGGATGTCATACTGGCACGCGGCGAGTCGTCAGTTCCGTTTGAACTACTGAGTGTTTCCACTCCTATCAAGGCCACCGTTACCATTAAAGCCTACCTGTCCTCTAATCTTATTCCCGCGATCAGAACAATAGAAGTGTATCCGGCGATCCTGAAAACAGTGACCTTGAGCGCCGCGACGCTGAACGGCACGCACGGAAGCAAAATTAACTGCCGGGTGGAACTCAACGCCAACGCACCTACAGGCGGTATCGAGTTACATCTGGATTTGTTTGGTGCGTCGGTCCGCGGAAATTTAAGGTTAGATATTCCAAATCCGAGAGTAGCCGCTGGAAACAAAGAGGGCACATTCGAGATTGCGTACGACAAAATTTACAGCGGGGAGGAGCAGGTCAGCAGGGATCGAACAGACTTTAATACACAGACCAGAACGCTTGACCTCGTGGTATCTCTGGAATCGCAGACCATCAAGCCGTGGCAGTCGATTCCGGAAATCGCCGGGAAAGTAACGTTCGATGTTATTCCGCTGCGTGTGTCTTCAATATCGGTGCAGCCGGCTTCGGTTACCGGCGGGGCCGAATCTCTCGCCAGCTTCACCCTCAACTTTCCGGCTGGAACCAATGAGAAAGTCCGACTCAGTCCCGTAAGGACAGCCTCTTCAAGTAATGCGTGGGCCCGGGCCCTGGGTTCGAGTTGTCAGGCAAGCGTCCAACAACCTCTTGAAATGCCCTTAACCCAGGGAGTAGCGACCCATAGCTTTAAGGTCTGCACAGCTTCCGTGACCACCGCCACCACCGGAACATTATATGTTTCGACGAGAAGCGAAAATGTCCCGGTCCACATTACCATTCAACCGTAGTCGGGTAACTAAGTCTCGCAACTGTCAGGAGGACTTATGAAACGTTTTGTCATGGTGGTCGCTGCCATCATTCTTCCAGCCGGTTCCCTGGAGGCACAGGATCTAAGGCAAATGGCCGAGGAGATGAGGAGGATGCAGCAGCAAATTGTGGCGCTGCAATCCAGGACTGATTCTCTTGAGCGTACGGTGGGAGAACTGCGAGGACAGGTCACAGAACTAAGAGGTACGGTTGGGGAATTAAGAAACAGTGTGATCGAGCTAAGAGAGAGAGTGGCCAGTTTGAACGGCTTCGTCCAGTCCGGCGGCGGCTACGTTTTCAATGCGCCAGGTGTCGTGACGATCAAGGCGAATTCGCTCGTTTTCGAAAGCACCGGCGGTCTAAGCCTGAAGGCGGGAAGCAACGCGACGCTGCAAGGCGGTTCCGCGCTCTCCCTGCTTTCGAACGGCAGCACCACTATCGCCAGCAACTCCCTGCTCGACATCAATACCGGAAGCACTACGAGCATCTCGAGCGGCACAACCTTGAACCTGACTTCGGGTGGAAATTCAACCATTCAGTCTGGTTCGACTCTCCACTTGAAGTCGGGAAACGCAGCGATCGACACAACATCGGCCTTCACCGTCAAATCAGGAGGCAATTCAACCATCTCCGCTTCATCGTTCGACATGAAGTCAGGAAACGCGACGATCGAGACAACGTCGGCATTCAACATCAAGTCAGGTGGCAACGCAGTGATCGAGAGCACTGGTGGGGATCTCAACCTGAAGGGACGGGCGGCACTCCTCCAGGGTTTCGCGAACCTGGCCTTAAAGGCGGCCGGTAACGGAGTGTTCGAAGCGGGCGGATCGATCGACGTGAGGGCATCCGGTCCGCTCACCCTCAAAGGCAGCAACATAGGTTCAAATTGAATAATGAACACTTGGCGTCCCTGTGGCTTAAATCGTACGGACGCAGGCCGACGAATAACACTCAAGTCTTGTGAAGGGCGTATCTGCTCAAGCTAGGGAGAAGCAAATGGAATCGCATCGGCAGTTTTCTAGAAACTTAGGCCGAGTCCTGGGAGTTCCGGCGTTGTGCTTGATCGCCATGGTCAGCATGGCTTCAGCCGAAACCATTACGAAGTCATTCGAAATCGGGTTAGGCACATCGCAACCCAGATCTCATTTTCGCACCTTCACGCTTCCGTGCCGCACCCGCATGGTAGCGTCAATCACCTACTCTCGTTCGGGCGCCGCGGGCGCAAACAACGACGTGCCTATTTTCATTGAAGTTCGCAAACCTGGTGCGACCGCGGAAGAGGATGGGGCAGTTGCCTCAGTTAAAGAAAATCTTACGGCTACCCGCGTTCCGAAAACGACGAATCTTGCGGGAGCGGTGAGCGATAGTGGTGGATGCTCGATTCCGTGGCGCGTGCGCGTTACACATGATGCTGACGGTCCTGCTCCCAATGCCGTGAGCGGCAACATCACTGCAAGTTTTAGTATGCCGACAAGTCGAATCTATGTTGCAGGTGGCTTATCCAGCTTGAATAGAGGCGAGTCCGTAACAAGAAACGTCGGCGATTCAAATGGAATCGGGCAGGGGACCCTGGTTATCACGGGCAAATGGAATAATTCCGTCCTTGGCGTGACGGGACCGAATCCGGTCAAACTTAAATTCGAGTTTACTGACCCAAACGGAAACCATGTCGCAGTGGGTGAAGGTTTTTCGGCCAATGAGATCAGAGACCTTCCCAAACTCAGACTGACGTATCGGATAGAAGACTGCCCTCCCGCTCAATGGAAGCTAAAAATCACTAACGTCGACAACCAGGACGACGCGAAGGATATCGACGCTATCGTCAATTTCACGCCGGATTGCCCGTAGCCAAGGAGAAGAGTTGTGAAAGAAGCAGGCGGCAAATTGAGCAAGTTGGACATTAGATTTAATGCCAGCGCGAATCAGTCCGGGACATGGAAACTTAGAGTTACTAACAACCACGAAACGAGAATAACCGGCTTCGACATTGAAAAGGGCAACGACGCTAATCCCTTCGTGCCTAATTTCAGGAGCACATTCACTCCTAGTTGCAACTAGATTCGGATCAACCGCCCCATTGTTTTCGTTTCAAACAGTCGGCGCGTTGAGGGAGGTTCAACACGGCCCTAGTCAGACTGGAAGCAGTTTGGGTTTCGCCAATGGCAAAATTACTGATTGTCTGCGTCGTGTAATTTATGGCGGCGTCTGCGATCAACGGCCCTTAATGATAGATACGAAGCAAAGGAAAGAGGAGAGGACCAATGAAAAAAGTAATCGCTATTACCGCAGTCACAGCTTTCTTCGCTTTTAGTGCGATTGTTTCCCCCGCTCGCGTGGATGAGGCAATCGTTGAGAAAAAGGATCTGAAATCCGTAGCAGTTGCGCCCATTGAAAAACCTCGTGATGGGAAAAACGTTGCCTTGACGCTTGAAGTCAAAGCCGCGACTTCCAAGCGTCTGCCGCGCGGGGTAAGTATAGGAATTAACGGAAAACCATTAGACCTGGTTGATGATGGTAACTGGCCCGACGTTGCTGCTGGTGATGGCATCTACACCATCGGCCTTAAAACAAAAGACGGCAAACCTCTCAAACAAGGCGGCTCGTTGCGATTGTCTGAAGCGCCTTCATCAGCACATCACGCTTTGCCACTGGGCTGCACTTTCAACCGTGTCTCCTGCGGCATAGGTTGCAAGAGCCTTATATTTCGTACGAGGTGTGTGGTCTGTTTCGAACTTGAGTCATGCGAGATCTAGGGTGGCCCAAACGTAACTGCTCAGTGAGCGCAGTGCGTCAAACGATCATCGAGCCTGGTCTGTTAACGATTAAGTGGTCAAGCGCAATGAAGATTATCCTGGTTGCTTTCTTGGCGTGGTCGGCACTTTCCTCGCCGAAAAATATCTTCGCCTCAACTGATCAGGATCTTTCTATAAAGGCAGGTTTCGAGGCCGGCCAACCAGTCACGCCGTCGGAACAGATCGAGGTATGGCTGAGTCGTCCGTTAAGAGAATCAGAATCGCGGGTCGCGATCTTGATTGGCACCACGGACGTCTCAGCTCTGTTCGCCATGGACAAGCTCCGACTACGTTACAACTCGAAGATTTGGCCGCTACCTCTGGGCCAGTCAGAGCTAACCGCCTATCTCGTATCAAGCAAGGATGAGTGGAAAGAGGTCGCACGGTTCATTCTATTGGTTAATAAAGAAGAACAGTCTCAACTGGGGTCTCAGCGCGTCGCGGCCCAGGACGGCCTGGAAACAAGATTCCTAAAGGCAAACTACGCAAATTCCCTGCGACGGTTTGTTCCCACTTCTGACGCTGAGCTACTCGTTAAGGCGGCAAAATCCTACGACCAGGAACCTGACCAGACCTCTTCCGGGTCAACGAGTAAGAAGGGAAAGATGTCATTTCTTCCTTCGCTGACTTTTGGGCTCAAGGCCCAGCCGGCCCAATCAACTTTTCCTGCCTCAGATACACCCGAGCGGGCGACGTTTGCTGACTTGACGACACAAGCTTCACTCAAAGGCGAGGCGTCTTACGGAGTTTTTTCTTCCCAATCATCAGGTGACTTCGCCGGATCAAGCTTCAGGCCGGAAGCGCTCCGGTTTGGCGAGTTGGGAAGTGAGGCCCCAAAGCTTGATCTGGCGAGTTATCTACTCCAATTTCAAACTGGCCCGGTTAAGTATCAGGTCGGACATTTTTCTTTCGGAACTCAACGCCATCTCATCAACAGTTTCTCCAGCCGTGGGATCACCATCACGGTTCCTTTTCTGAAGCGGTTCGATCTCTCCGGCGCCGCAATGAACGGCACACAACTCGTCGGCTACGACAACTTTTTCGGCTTGAACAAACGTAGACACCAAATGCTCAGCAGCGCCCTGGGCATAGAAGTATTTCCGAAACAGCCCGGTGGGCTGCGTTTAGAAGTGGGGGTGCTGAGCGCGTACTTTCAGCCGATTAGCGGCATCAATCGTGGCGTTATCACCGACCTGCAACGCAGTCGGGGCGTCTCTCTCCGGCTGATCGCCAACGACAAGAGTGGACGCTTTCACTTCGAAGGCGGGTTCACGCGGAGCTTCTTTGATAGTCCCGGTGACACTACGCTCGACCAGGGCCAAAGCGTTGTTCCTCTTCCCGCGCTGAGCCGCAATGCTCACTACCTGGAAGCGAGTTACGAAGTATTGAGAGGCTTCTCAGTGACAAAAAACCAAAAAGCCAATCTGAAAGTATCATTCCGGGAAGAAAACGTGGCGCCGCTGTTTCGCAGCCTGGGAGCGTCAACCCAGGCCGACAAGATTCAGTACGAATTCTCTGTGGCGGGCTCGATCAATGAAGTCAGCGGTCAGTTTTCCTACGTCAATTTTCACGACAATCTAAGAGACATTCCTTCGATACTTAAGTCAATAAATGGGACCACGAGTGTGGCCTTAGCTGCGCCCGCCAAAGCTTTGTTTGGCATTTCGAAGGACACACCCTGGTTGCCGCGGCTGGGCTACAACTTCAACCGTGTTCACTCGTTTGGTGCTGCCATTCCCGTCAATGGCGGTTTCGAAATTGATCTCAGCTCGATTCCCAATCTGTTTGGCACCAATCACACCTTCAGCGCCGACTGGCAAATAAAAAAGTTCACCATCGGTTACAACGTCAACCGCTCACTCCAGGACAATCAGCAAACGGGTCGCGAACTTTCCGACCAGGCGGTCCTGGTTAATTCAGGCCGGTTCGGCGTTGCCGTCAACAGCAAGATGAATCTCAATGTCGATCTCAGCGCGGAAAGCTCTGCAAACCGGGAAACCGGACGCATCGATCGCACTTTCCGGCTTGGTCCTGGAATTACCTGGCAGTTGACTCAACAAATGGGCCTTACCGCGAACCTCTCAAACACCATTGCCGGCGATGCTGCGAAGACGAGTCGCAATCGAAATACCGAATTCGATGCGTCGTGGACCTATCGATTTGGAGCCGGTAAGGAAGGGTTAAAGAAGGTAGCGGGTCAATTCTTCATCCGCTACGCCAATCGCTTCGCTCATGCCTTTGATCGAATATTCGTTACCGACAGCTTGAGGAAAAATCAAACGCTGACAGCAAATTTGAGTTTTACTTTCTTCTAGGAGCAACAATGCGGTCCTTAATAGTCTTGTCTATTCTGATCGGGCTCGCTTGCGCCTCAAGTCACGCGCAAACAATTCAGGTCTCTCCGAATTCGGTTAATGCTTATTCACAAGGCGCCACTACAGTTTTGCTGACCTTCGGCGGATTGGCTAACAAGCGGCCCGCGGAAGCCACCTGGTGCGGCGCTTTAATCCCCGCAGCCCCGGATCTCGGATTCAGGTGCGACCCGGCGACAATTTTCGGGCTACTCCCACAGCGCTACAACCAGTCGACATTGAGCGGCAACAATGCCTACACCGACATTATGTCGATCACGCCGCAGGTGGCGAGGCGTGCGTACCTCGATGCTGTCAATGGCAACACCAGCACCTTCTTCTATGTGCGGCGTTTTGTAAGCACCGTGGGTGGGCCGGATGAGTTTGTGCCGGTAACGATCAGGCTGAGCGGCAATGGCGCGAGAGTGCCTCTCTCGCTCACCGAAGTGAAACTAACGTGGGGCCTGGGTAAGCCGGTGCTCTTTGTGAAGAGCGGCGAAAGACTGCCAACCTTTGCAGCCGAAATCAGTTACACCGGAACTGGTCGTTTGAAAGGGCGTTGGGAGCTGGTCAAACCTGGCGAGCTTCCACCAGAACCACGCGATCTCCTGACGGAAGCAACGCTCCCCATAGAAGAACGGGGTACTCAGAGGCGATATACAGAGATGACTCGATTCAATCTGTATCTTCCGCCTAATGGCAAGATCGTTTTACCCGGGCCGGAAACGTGGCGCGTAGATGAGAGTCTCAACGGCTTGTATCTGGTTCTACTACGCATCGAAGCCTCAGACGATAAGGAGGGGGACACCGACCTGGCGTCGGTGGGCGCCGGCGCGGGAGTGGTTCATGGAGGTGCCGTCGCGGGATTTTCTTTGCCGACGCTGAGGTATTACGTGGCGAATGGATCGACCCCGGTTCAGATCCCAACCCTCACAAGTGCCAACCTTCTCCTGCTCTGGCCAGAAGACCAGGCGACGCTGGGTACCGACAAGCCCGTCGACTTCACCTGGTCACTGGTAGTCAACGCTGTCATGTATCGCTTTGAAGTCGAGCACCGAAGCACGCCGGTTATTTCGGCCATATTGCCTGCAGGCGTGGGCTCATATCGCGCTCCGTCATGGTTCAAAGACAAGGTGGGGAACACTGTTGTGCGGTGGAGAGTGATAGCCTTCGACCAGCAAAACAATCAGATCGGCAACACCGACTGGCGGGCCCTGCGATTTAGGCAAGGTTCACATTGACCCCAACCACGAATCAATACGCCAGGCGCCGTGTAGCGCGGAGGTGGAAATGCTTCCTGTCGAACTGGTGCTTTTCCCGGCTGAAGGACGGCAAGCTTCGATCCACTGTTCTTTGGTTTCGTCCGTTTCATTCGAGGCTAGTCGCGGAGTGCGCGGTTACCAGCGTTCCGGTTTGGCGATCACCGCGGACTTTGACCAATGCGACAACGGCCAGGTAGAGAGCCAGCACGACCAGAGCCGCCGCGGCTATGGCGTTTATCAACTCGATATCCAATTGGCCGGAGCCGATTTTGGTGACGCGGAGATTACCGATGACGAGTGAGGTGAGCGCCCAGAGCGTGATCACGAGGACGAAGATCATTGGCACAAGAGTGAAGGCGATGCGCTGCCGCGCCTGATAGAGCCAAACTGTTATTGAAAGGAGTGTCAGCGCAGCCAACAACTGGTTGGAAGCCCCGAATAGGGTCCAGAATTTTGACCAGGAGTTGGGCGGCGCGAAGATGATGAAATATAACGGCAAGGCCATCGTCAGCAGAGTGCCCACCAGAGCCCCGGCCCGACCCTTCCAACCGAAAAGCTCCTGCACGATGTAGCGACCCAGACGCGTGCAAACATCGAGGGTGTCAAACACAAATGTTGAGAAAGCCATCGCGCCGAAGGTGATCGCGAAGGCGAGTTTGTCCTGACCGATAATTAGCGTGAGGAATTGTCCGATGCCATTGCCGTAAATGGTTCCTGGCGCTTTCCCACGCAGAGCGTCCTGGGCAACGATCATGACAGTCACCAAAGCGATCAGGGCCACAAAACCCTCGCCCAGCATGGCGCCGTAGCCCACAGGACGGATGTGCGACTCGCGATCGATCTGCTTCGAAGTTGTGCCTGAGCAAACCAGCCCATGAAAACCTGAACACGCGCCACAGGCAATGGTTACGAAGAGGAATGGAAAGAGCATGCCCGTCATCCCGCCAATGTCGAAACCCTTAAACGCAGGTTGTTGAATCTCGTAGCCACCAAAGAATATGCCGACGATGCCGAGTGCGAGCGCAGAATAGAGGATGAATCCGCCCAGGTAACCACGCGGCTGCAGCAACGCCCAAACAGGCACCATCGAAGCCACACCGCAGTAAAGAATGATGAGAACTCCCCAGGTTTTGTGATCAAGCACAAACCAATTTGAAGTCATGGTTCCAACCCACGAGAGTCCGAATGCTGCCGGAACAAAAATGAGCGTGACGAGCCAAAGCGGCGGCTTGAGGTAGCGTTGGACCATACCGAGCACAAGGGAGAGCGCCAGGTACATCACACTTGCCGCTGCCACTGCACCTCCGGGATTGAAGTTCACCGCCGTTGCGCGCAACTCTTCTGAGCCACCTCTGAACGTTCCGGCGGTGATGTCCGCGAAGGCAACGATGACGTAGAGCAGCGCGATCCAGATGAAACCCATCATCGCCCGGCCCGCGCCTCCACCCAGGTGTTCGCGGGTGATCTCCGCGATTGAAGTTGCGCCGTGGCGAACTGACGCTGCCAAACTCGCGAAGTCATGAACGGCGCCAATCAGCACAACGCCCAAACCAATCCAGAGAAGACACGGAAGCCATCCGAATGCCTGGCAGGCGAGAATTGGACCGGCAATCGGCCCTGCGGCTGCAATAGCAGAAAAGTGTTGACCAAAAAGGTAGAAAGGTCGGGTGGGAACGAAGTCAACGCCGTCATTCACCCGGTGCGCGGGAGTTAGGCGCGCATCGTCGACTTGAAACTGTTTGGCGACCCACCCTCCGTAAAGCCGGTAAGCGGCCACCAACATTACGAGAAATCCGAGCGCTAAAAGCGTCAGGGTCACCGCTTAAGAAGCCTCCGTATCATGTGACTTCGAGATTTGAGATCTGAGATCTGAGATCCGGGCTTGCGGAGTTTGGCACGGAACTCAGAAAAAAAGCCAGAGTAACGGGCTTAGATTTGCCTTTTGCCTGCCCCTCTATTTTCTTGTTAGACTCCGGCCCGTTAGCCCAAAAGATGAGAAGACTCGCTTCACTGATCACGAACTACTGACAACCACAGAGATCATGTCTCCTTTCAGTAATATTCTCTTCCCCACGGACTTTACGCCGCACGCTCGTGCCGCCTTGAAATATGCCGCGGCATTTGCGCGCAGTGGCGGTGGTCGGGTTGTGCTCTTCAGCGTACAAAGCGCTCAGGTGCCGCTTAATCTTTTGACCTTACCCCAACGTGTTCTGGAAGAGCAGCAGAATGTTTTGCTGCTGCAATTGCGCACGGAGGTGAGTGAGCTGCTTGCAGATCCTCTCTTTGCCGGCCTGGAAGTCGAGCCCGTGATTGTTGCCGGTGAGCCGGCGCCGGAGATTGCGCGCGCGGTGCGGGAATACGAAATCGACCTGGTGACTGTAGTAACACACGGTCGCAAGGGACTGACTCGCGCGCTCTGGGGTTCTACGGCCGAGGAAATCATTGCCGAGGCCCCTTGCCCCGTGCTCACCATTCGACCGCCGCAGCATGATTTTGTTGAGTATCGCGGCAGCCGCAGCGAAGTTCGTCTCAATCGAGTTTTGCTCGCCACAAACTTCCGCCCTTCATCAAGCGCCGCCACGCAGGTAGCAACCCAGCTAGCGACTCAGACCGGAGCGGAGCTGCATGCTGTTTATGCTATTGGCGACTACTTTGAGCAGGTGTCTGTGATGTTTCCCGAAGGTGGATTGACGGCGCTCACTCGTTTACGCAGCTACGTGCAGGAGCGTATGGCCCAGCTGGCCCGGGATGATGGCGCTCGGGCAATCACGCATATTGCGGAGGGAAGGCCTTATGCAGAGATTGTGCGACTGGCAGCGGAGAAGGATGTAGACTTGATCGTCATAGGAACCAACGTGCATGCGTCGCTTCTTGGTGGGGCTCCGGTCCTTGGGTCGGAGATTGAACGAGTCGTCCGCAACGCGCCGTGCCCCGTGCTTTGTGTGCCCGCCAGTAAAGTACTCACGCCATTGCCGGCTTTAGTGTCTCAGCCCGTGCCCCAAATGTAAAAGGAGGCAGGAGCAGGAGGCAGGCATAGGAACCAGCGGCAGTGAGGAAGCATCTTCCATTTGTCATTTCTCATTTTCCATTTGCTCATTGAAGACAAAACGGACTCGACGTTAACAGTACGCGAGTCCGTTTGCCGTACGCTCATTTGTTCTGCGATGACAAATGAAAAATGAGAAATGACAAAAGGAAAATCGACTACCCTTCCTGACCTACTTACTAAGGCCCTTTCAGGTATTCATACGGTCACTACTTGCTGACTACTTTGCCGTGGCCACCGGCAGTCCTGCGTTTTTCCACGCATCCATGCCACCCAGCAACGCGGCCGCGTTTTCGATTCCTTTTTTCCTGAGATCAAGCACCGCACCGGCGCTCGTATGTTCGTTTGGTCAAGAGCAGTACGTGACAATCGTCTTGTTGCGGGGTATCTCATTTGAGCGCTGCGCTATTTCGGTGTTCGGAATAAGCTTCGCGCCGGGGACGTGACCCAGTTTGTATGAAGCGTCGTTGCGCACATCAACTACATAGGCCTGGCCCTTGTTGATCAAATCCTGCAACTCAACCGTGGTGATACGCCGCACTCCATCAGCAGGCAGGTCGGCAGTGGGAGCAACTTTAGGCTTGGCAGGACTCGCGGGCGTCGAGCTCGAAGCAACTCTGTTTGGCGAATCCCCAGAGTTACAAGCGATCAGCGCCAATGCAGTTAGGGTCGCGATCGCAAGTGAAATAGAAAGACGCATGAAAATAGCCTCCCAAAGTAAGTGATGTAAAATGACAAACAAAACCGAGACCAGAGTTAATTTCGTACGGTGCCTAAGTTTTGTCAATGAGCGCGACCGTTTGGGCGGTTCGGGAAGTTAAGAGTTCAAGCTTTAGCTTGTGCGCACGCAAAGTCGCAACCTAAAGGTTGAACTCTAAACTTCAAGCCTCGCGAACCGTTCAGCGTGATATAGTCTGCGCTTGTCAGAAGAGTATGTCAGAACGGCGGAGCGGTAGCGACCCGGTCTCACCGGGGAAGCATACGGCCGAGTTTTGATAGAGCTTTACCGAGATGCGCCGCAGATCAGACCAGGTCGCTACCGGGCGCCGTTCTGGGCGCCGTTCTGACAGACTAAATCGATCCGATCATCATGCTCGACGAACGGCAATCCCAGATTCAATCTGAGCCCGTGAAATGGGCTAAAGTTATCGACCACACTCGTTGCATCGGTTGCCACGCATGCACGACCGCCTGCAAGTCTGAGAATCTGGTGCCGCTCTCCGTCACCCGCACTTACGTTAAGCATGTTGATATAGGCGTATTCCCCCAAACACGACGCGCGCATCAAGTGACCCGTTGCAATCAATGCGCCCACGCCCCTTGCGTCACTGCCTGCCCCACTACGGCGATGTTCAAACGCGCGGATGGCATTGTCGACTTCGACAAATCGATCTGCATCGGCTGCAAAGCATGTATGGCTGCTTGTCCGTACGATGCCATTTTTATCAATCCGGAAGATCACTCGGCCGAGAAATGTAACTTCTGCGCTCACCGCATCGACATGGGACTCGAACCGGCGTGCGTGGTCGTTTGTCCTACCCAGGCAATCCTCATTGGCGACATGAACGACGCAGATTCGTATGTCGCCCAGATCGTTAATCGGGAACCTGTGACGGTGCGGCGACCCGAAAAGGAAACTCTGCCCAAGCTTTTCTACAAAGGAGCGCACCAGGCGACGCTGGATCCACTCGCTGCGCGGCGTCCGGAAGCCGGACTTTTCATGTGGAGCGAGCAACAGCAAGACAGCGCGCACGTGGTGTCTGGAAATCCTAACTACAACAACAGCTCGGCCGCGGCGCTGCTCTCGTATGATGTTGCCCACTCAATACCCTGGGACTGGAAGGTCAGTCTTTACACCTGGACCAAAGGGATTGCGGCCGGCGCTTACCTGATTCCGCTTTTACTGGTCCTGTTCGGCTTCCTGCGACCGGAGAGCACGATCTGGGTATGGGTAGCCCCAGTGCTCGCGGGTGCCTTTCTGGCAGCTACGGGCGGCTTGCTGATTCTGGACCTGGAACACCCGGAACGCTTTCACCTGATTTTTACCAGACCGCAATGGCGCAGCTGGCTCGTCAAAGGTGCATTCATTATCGCCGGCTATACACTCGTCCTGGTTCTACACTTTGCCGCGAGCTGGTTCGGGGCGTACTCACTGCACCGCTGGCTGATGATTCCGGGATTGCCGCTCGCAATTCTGACTGCGGTCTACACCGCTTACTTGTTTGCCCAGGCGAAGGCGCGCGACATGTGGCAAAACCCCCTGCTGCCACCCCACCTCATGGTCCAAGCGATGCTGGTTGGCTCCGCGGCGCTTCTGCCTTTCGCAGTTCGTCTGGACCCGGCGACTCAGCTTGATCGCGGAGTTACCGTGCCCTTGCTCTGGATCCTCGCCATTACGAGTCTGTTGCATGTGCTGATGGTCTGGGGCGAAGTTTCACTAACGCATGCGACGGCCCATGCGCGGCTTGCGGTTTGGGAGATGGTGAGTGGACGCTACAAGAGCGACTTCTGGATTAGTCTGGTGCTTTCGATCCTGGGCGGTCTGCTGCCCTGGCTCACATTGTTTGGGGTAGTCAGCAGTTCGCTTGGTGTTGGCGCTGCGCCCATGGCTTTGATTGGATTGATGCTTTACGAGAACGCTTATGTGCAAGCCGGGCAATCAGTGCCGCTGGCGTGAGCGTTACGCTGAAAGGTAATTCAGTTTTCAAAAGTCGCGATATAACTTGGTACAGGTGGTCCGGAATTCCTTCAACTAAAGCGGGTACGAAATGAACACCAAACTTCTCGTGCTGTCTCTAATACTGGTCGTTTCAACCTCGACAAGCGTTGATGCTCAAAAACTCGCCTCAGGAGGGCGGCGGACCGTTGCGGTTACGATTGACGATCTTCCAGTGAACTCCATACGTCGTGATCTGACAACCCAGGGGGCTATCACGCGAAAACTCCTCCAAGCAATTAAGTCGAACCGGGTTCCTGCGATCGGGTTCGTAAATGAAAGTAAGCTGCTAACAAATGGCCAGCTGGACGAAAACCGAGTAGCGCTTTTGCAAATGTGGCTCGATGCAAACCTGGAACTGGGTAATCACACTTTTTCTCACCCTGATATTAATCGCACTCCTCTTGATGATTTTAAACAGAACGTGATTCGCGGTGAGGAAGTCACTCGCAGGTTGCTTAAAGCTAAAGGTAGAACGCTGCGCTATTTTCGCCACCCGTTTCTTCATTCCGGAAACAAAATCGAAATTAAGCGCGACTTTGAAAGTTTCCTTGCGCAACGAGGTTATCAGATTGCCCCGGTAACCATCGATAACTCCGAATGGATCTTCGCCATCGCTTATGAAAAGGCCCTTGAGCGGGGCGAAAAGCCAATGGCGAAACGCGTGGCTGAAGCTTACATTCCATACATGGAGAAAAAGTTTGCTTATTTCGAGCAACAGTCAGTGGCGCTGTTTGGTTATGAGATGCAGCAAACTCTACTAATTCACGCCAATGCGCTGAATGCGGACTACTTCGGCCAGCTGGCTAAGATGATTAAGAAGCGCGGTTACGATTTCGTTTCTCTGGAGGAGGCGCTTACAGATAAGGCTTACAGCTCACCGGATACGTATGCTGGAAATGAAGGCATCACCTGGATTCATCGCTGGGCCCTAACTGCGGGCAAAGGCGATGACTTTTTTCGAGGCGAGCCGCTCACCCCTGCCTTCGTAATGAAGGAAGCAGGGGTCACGAGTGAATAGCTAGCAGGCGACTCGACCAAGCTGAGGGAACACCGAATTCGTTGGTGGGATATTTCGAAAACTTAAGAGAACGATCCACGAAATCTCACTAACGAACAAGAATAATTTAGTGCCATTTCGTGTGATTTCGTGGATCGTTGGCCGAGGCCTCCACAGGAGTCAACGTGATATAGAAAACATGCCACTATATGAATTCTGTTCGCTCCATCCGAGCGAGGCTTAACCCGGTTGCTACCGCTCCTCGGTTCTGGAGTTGATTAATATTCAACATGCTGCACCAAGCTAACAGTTGCTCCTGAGTTTCTAGCCAGTGGACTTCATATCTGCATTCAAAAGCGAGTTGTTTCGGCCACTGGCGACCCTGGTCGTTCCGGGAGGCGTCGCAATCGGTCCTTATGTACTGGTGGTGGGTTATTACTTTCCAGGAGTTATCTCGTTTTGGCGGGACCATCCCTCAGCGTTTGTCGCGATTCTCGTGATTTGTATTGTCGCGGTCGGTTTAATTGTGGAGGACTTGGGAGCTTTCATAGAGCGGGACTTGTGGGATAGCAAACTGGCAAAAGCGAACGAAGATCACTCAGATCATTGGGAGCAGTATCTCAAACTGAGATTGAACGACGAGATTGTTGGTCAAAGATATCTGCGGACGCTGCTCACCAGGATGAAGTTTGAGTTGGCCATGGTCCCTGCATTCTTTTTCTTTTGGTGCGGACTTCTATGGCTGAATCGGCTATATGGGCTCTGGCGTCCAAGTCGCTTTGCCCTTCTGTCTGGAGTGCTTCTGGTAGTGACCATTTACTTGTTGCTGGAGTCTTATCGAAGTGCGAGCGTTATGTCGGCCACACGGACTCTACTTGTCCAAGCGGTTGGGCAGTCATACCCAGACCTTACCGGGAAAAGTCCAAACGGTCTTGATGGCGATGAAGTTGAGTAGCGCTTTGAGTTTCGTGATTTTTAGTCTGAATTCGGGGATTGACATCCGTGGCAAAACTCGATTCCGCGAAAGGCCTTGGCCTAAAAGTCGGACGTTGGTGTAGGTTCGGCTTTGTCGCCGGATGTGAGGCGGTGGCTCTGCCCCGCCGACAACGGCTAGATTTATTTTCGGGCTATGCCCCTGGTTCGTACTTTGCACTCTGCAGTTTATTGCGCCAAAGGCCGCACCACGGGCATAGCCCAAAGGTAAAAGGCACGCGTATGGCGGGGGATAGCCACCGCCGCACATCAGGCGGCAAAGCCGAACCTGACGTGGCGCAGGACTTTTGAGGCAAAAGCACACGAGGCCGCACGAAGAAAACCCTGTTTCAAAAATGAGTGACCCCGAATCAGTTGATAAAAGCGAACGCGTAAGCGCGCTTCGAGAGAAGACCGAGGCTCGCGGCGAGACGTTCTACCCTGGAGCCAGCCGGGTAAATCTCGCCGCCTATCCCCCCAAAGAACGTTGGGACAATTGGACTGAGCTTGATCCCCAGGCTTGGCCGCAGCGCAAAGAACGGCGTTACACCCTCGTCCCTACCACCTGCTTTAACTGTGAATCCGCCTGCGGGCTGCTTGCCTACATCGACAAAGCGACCGGTGAGGTCCAGAAGTTTGAAGGCAATCCCGAGCATCCGGGCTCGCGTGGCCGGAACTGCGCCAAGGGACCGGCGACGCTCAATCAGATCACCGATCCGGATCGTATTCTCTATCCGCTCAAACGCACGGGTAAACGAGGCGAAGGAAAATGGGAGCGGGTGAGCTGGAATGAAGTGCTGGACGAGTTAGCCGGTCGAATACGCAAAGCAATTGTTGAAGATCGTCGCCAAGAGATCATGTATCACGTCGGCCGTCCCGGTGAAGATGGTTTTACCGAACGCATACTCGCCGCTTGGGGAATCGATGGGCACAACTCTCATACAAACATCTGCTCATCAAGCAGTCGCGAAGGTTATCAGCTCTGGATGGGCCTGGATCGTCCCAGTCCGGATCACGCAAACGCCAAAGTCATTTTTCTAATCAGCGCACACCTCGAGTCGGGTCACTACTTCAATCCCCACGCCCAACGAGTAATCGAAGGCAAAACGAATGGCGCGAAGCTCATCGTATTTGACACACGGCTTTCGAACACAGCCACGCATGCAGACCACTGGGTCTCGCCCATTCCCGGTTCGGAGGCAGCAATCCTTCTGGCCATAGCCAACTATCTGATTCAGAACAATCTCTACAATCGAGAGTTCGTGCGCCGCTGGTGGAACTGGGAAGAATATTTCTCAGTTGAGCATACGGAAGTTGAGTCGACCTTCGAAAACTTCGAGCAGGTTCTGAAAGAGCTCTACCAGAAGTACACTTTTGAGTTTGCCGGAAAGGAATCGGGTGTTGACCCGCGGCAGCTCGAAGAAGTTGCCAGGTGCGTTTCAACTGCTGGAACCCGGCTGAGCACGCACAACTGGCGCAGCGCTTCCTCCGGCAACAGTGGCGGATGGCAAGTGGCCCGCTGCCTTTTCATGCTTAACACGCTGATGGGCGCCGTTGCCGTGGAAGGCAGTGTGTTTCCCAATGCCTGGAACAAGTTCGTACCCAGGCCAATCTATACTCCGCCGCATCCCAAGATGTGGAATGAGACCACCTGGCCTCGAGAGTATCCGCTCTCCATGAACGAGCTTTCTTTCCTGTTGCCGCACCTCTTGAAAGACGGTCGCGCGAAGCTGGATGTTTACTTCACCCGAGTCTATAACCCGGTTTGGACCAACCCCGACGGCTTCTCCTGGATCGAAGCGCTCACTGATAACGATCTGATTGGCTGTCATGTCGCTCTCACACCAGTCTGGAATGAGACGTCATACTTCGCCGACTACATTCTGCCGATGGGTCTCGGCTCCGAGCGTCACGATATTCACTCTTACGAAACTCACGACTCTCAGTGGCTCGGTTTTCGCCAACCTGTGATGAAAGTCGCACGCGAGCGCCTGGGAGAAAAAATCGGCGACACCCGTGAGGTGAATCCCGGCGAGGTTTGGGAGGAAAATGAATTCTGGCTCGAACTTAGCTGGAGAATCGATCCGGATGGGCACTTGGGAATTCGACAGTACGTGGAGTCGAAGAAAAATCCAAACGAGCGACTGAGTGTCGACGAATACTACGAGTGGATTTTTGAGAACTCCGTCCCCGGACTGCCTCAGAAAGCTGCGGCCGAGGGTTTGCAGCCGCTCGAATACATGCGACGTTACGGCGCGTTTGAGATTGCTACGAAGGTGGGCGCGCTTTATGAAGAGACGATCCCAGCGGAAGAAATCGAAGATGGGCGTCAGGATCAGTTTGGACGCGTGTATACGATGACTGCTAAACCCCCTGGGCCAAATATTGTGCCTCTGCCAACCATTGATCCTGATCCGGAAGGCCGGAGGTTTGTGGGCGTGAATATTGATGGGACATTTAAACGTGGGTTTCCCACGCCCAGTGGCCGGCTCGAGTTCTTTTCACCCACACTCGCCGACTGGGGTTGGCGGGAAGTCGCCATTCCCACTTACATTCGCAGCCACGTGCATCCTGAAAACATGGCCTCAGATCAGAGTGTTCTAATCTCAACTTTTCGGCTCGCCATGCAGATCCATACGCGCAGTTCCAATGCGAAGTGGTTGAACGAGATTGCGCATACAAATCCACTCTGGATTCATCCTTCCTTTGCGAAGCGCATCGGAGTTGGCACGGGCGACCTGGTCCGCGTCGAGACTGAGATTGGTTACTTTGTCGTGCACGCATGGGTGACCGAAGGAATTCGTCCTGAGGTAGTCGCCTGCAGTCATCACATGGGCCGCTGGAAAACTCACGAGCAGGGAGCCCGGCAGATGATGGCCACCGTCAAACTGGACCATCGGAACACCGAATGGGGTTTACAACGCGAGAGAGGTGTCGAAGCTTACCAGTCCACCGATCCCGATACCTTGCGAATATGGTGGAGCGATGTGGGCGTGCACCAAAATTTGACGTTTCCGGTCCATCCCGATCCCGTGTCCGGGATGCACTGCTGGCATCAGGCCGTGCGCGTCACCAGAGCCCGCGGGGAAGACAAGTACGGCGACATTTCTGTAGATACTGGCAAGTCTCGCGAGGTTTACCGCAAATGGTTGGCAATGACGCGACCGGCTGATACCTACTCACCCGACGGAACGCGCCGGCCATACTGGATGCTGCGTCCCTTGAAGCCGGCACGGGAGTTTTACCGCCTGCCGCATGGTGAAGGGTCCGGAAACGGCACGTCATAGGGTTTTTGGCTCCTGATCCTGACAAGACCTTTGCCTGCCCGGCTTTTGGAAACAACGCCTAATTACGCGTTTTCACTTAAGGAAGCGATGGCTTTACCACCGGCTACCGCTTCTGCTATTCACACACTTAGTCAGACTTGCGTTGCCCCAGCAAACTCGCCTGACGAGATTACCTAAGTAAGAAACTTGTCGGATGATTCCGTAGATTCTGCTGGACAAAGGACTTTCTGGGAGGCGCCCGGAGTCGTTGGACCTTCGCTGAATCAGGCAAATGAAGGAAACGCCACTGTACTTATATCTTGTCCAATAGAGTGTCCTCTGCAGGTAAAAACATGTACACAACCCCTATGATGTTTCCCTTAGACTTTCATGGCACGATCTATGTGCTGCAGGATGAGAAGGGAGACACTATCGGCACCGGTACGCGCCAGACGTGCGAAGTTTTGCTATGCATCATCTCCAAGCCGTTCACCAGCTCGAGCTCCGGTAGCGAGGAAGTCCTGGTTTCTCAAAGACCGAATGTGCGGGCTGCTATAACGATCTAATAACGCCGTAACGCGTTTCCCGGTCACACACACTAGAACGAACTAAGCGTCGTGTAGTGTCTCTTCCTGTGTTTTCGTGGTGTTGGTTAGGTTCCATTATCGAACGCCTCGTCCTGTCCTGTGCTTTCCTGCTCCTCCCACTACTTTTCGCGTGGCCCTTGCGCAGAGGACCCCAAATTCGGTAAAACTTCCCCACCTTCATCACTGGGTGCTCTGAACTTAGACCTTTGACCTATGTCCGTGTTAACAGTTTGTTCAGAATCCCCAGGTCGAAGTTCAAAGTACAAAGTTCAAAGTTCGAAATTATTATGTACTTCAAGCAATTTTATCTCGGCTGTCTCGCGCATGCTTCGTACCTAATCGGCTCGCAAGGTGAAGCGGTGGTTGTTGACCCTCAGCGCGACGTCGATCAGTACCTCAGCGAAGCCGAAACCAACGGCTTGAAGATCAATTACGTACTCGAAACTCACCTGCATGCGGATTTTGTCAGCGGCCATCGAGAGCTTGCCGCTCGCACCGGCGCCCAGGTTGTGTTTAGCGAAAAAGCGGGAGCGACGTTCCCGCATCGTGCCGTCAAAGAAGGCGACGAAATCACAATAGGCAAGGTATTGCTACGCATAATCGAAACTCCCGGTCACACACCGGAAAGCGTCTCGGTGGTTGTCATCGACACGGAAGTTTCTCCTCAGCCTCAAAAAGTACTAACCGGCGATACGCTCTTTATCGGCGACGTTGGTCGTCCCGATCTGGCGGGTGGGAAAGGCTTCACGCCACAGATGATGGCCGGAATGATGTACGACAGTCTGCATCAGAAATTGCTGCAGCTCTCAGATGAAGTCGAGGTTTATCCCGCGCATGGCGCCGGGTCGATGTGCGGACGTAACATCTCGAAGGAAACTTCTTCGACTATCGGCGAGCAGAAGAAATCCAACTACGCGCTCAAACCGATGTCGAAAGACGCATTCGTGCAAATGATGACCAGTGATTTGCCTGAAGCTCCGGCCTACTTTGCGAAAGATGCAGAGATCAATCGCACCGGCGCCAGCGGGTTGGAGATGATGCCGCGACCCGCGGCCCTGGAGACGCACGAGGTCGCTGGGCTGGCGGCGAAGGGTTATGTCGTCCTGGATGTCCGTTCCGCTGCGGACTTTGGAGCCGGCCATGTGCCAGGTTCGATAAACATCGGTCTGGCTGGTCAGTTTGCGATCTGGGCAGCCTCGCTAATCTCGATGGATGCACCGATCGTGATCGTGGCTGATTCAGAAGAAAAGGTGGATGAGGCAGTGATGCGGCTGGCGCGCGTCGGGATTGAAAGCGCGAAAGGCTTTCTAAGCGGGGGCATCGAGGCCTGGCGTGAGGCGGGTCTGGAAGTTGCGGCAGTGCCACAAATCACCGTGAATCAATTGAAGGAACTGATGGCGCGTCAAACCAATTTCCAGGTCCTCGACGTACGTCGTCCTCCTGAGTACACCAGCGGTCATGTGCCCGGAGCCATAGCTGAACCACTCTCCAATCTGAAAGAGCGGGTACCGCTCTTACATCTGGAACCGTTGAAACTCACCGCCGTAATTTGCGCCGGCGGCTACCGCTCGAGCGCCGCAACCAGCATCCTGCAGCAATACGGCTTCGCCAACCTCTTAAATGTAACCGGCGGGACCAGCGCCTGGATTGACGCCGGATACCCGGTGGAGACGTGAATCGTGAATCGTAAATCGTAATTCGTGAATCGTAAATAGAAGGATTTGGGCGGTAGTCTCATATTATGAAATGCAACTGGCTGCGTTGGTTTGGTGTCGTCGCTCTGGTGTTTGCCACTCACCCTCGGACTATACCTGTTCTTTTTCACCTTCACCCCTGTTGGGCTCCCTGGGTCATTTGCGACTCTATTAGGACATGACGCCTGTCTAAATTTCATTCAAAATATGACACTACCATTAGCTCTTATGACAGAATAGAAATTGCTCAGCGCGAGACAACTTAACATCCCCCATTCACGATTCACGATTTACGATTCACGCAAACGGGTTTAGCCATCGATCCCTTCACATTCAAGGTATTAATCGTCATTGCCATCATCGTGATTGCGACAATTCACGGCTATGGCGCGGCCTGGCTGGCGATCTGGATGCTCTTTCATCCTTATAAGCCGGTCAAGATCCTGGGTATTACGATTTGGCCACAAGGAATGATCCCGCGGCACCGCGAGCGGCTGGCCCAGTCTATCGGCAACGCGGTTGGGAACGAGCTGGTTTCGCAAGAGACAGTTTTCAATGCCCTGTTCGAGACGGACTTCTTTCAGCGCAAAGTCGAAGACGTCGTCAACGCTTACACTACGGAACTGCTGGCCACTGTTTACCCGTCATTCATTGACGCGCTGCCAACCGGCGCCCGTGCCCCTGTACTCGACACGATTTCCGCCTTGCAGTACCGCCTGGCCGAATATATTGCCGCTATGCTCAAGAGCGAGGAGACAGCCGCCGCGATTGGGCGTTTTGTGGATCGACAGATTGACCAGCTTCTGGCGCGCCGGATTGACGCCACTCTAAGCGATGAGGCCCTCGATCAGATCTCGCGGTTTGTAGAGGAACGTTTTCAGAATCTGGTGAGCGAAGAAGTGTTCAAACGAAAGGTGAGGGAGTTCATCTCCGGACGTTTGGACGATCTTGCTCGGAGCAATGCCACGCTGGCGGACACGTTCACTTCCGAAACGGTTGCTTTCATCAAGGAGCGCCTGGACCAGCAGGTCCCACCCATCGTCCATCACCTTGCCGACATTGCCACCAGCCAGAACACGCGACAACAGATGGGCGCACTGATCAAACGCGAGGTCGATGACTATTACCAGCAGCTCTCACTGATCAAGAAGATTTTCATTTCACGCGAGCGTATTCACCGCGAAGTGGATGACTTGATTAATAAGACGCTGCCTAAACGCATCGAGGAATATCTGCGCGGTCCGGCATTCGCTCAGGAAGCCGAAGCGTTTCTGAACTCGACGATCGACAGTCTACTCGCACGTCCGCTGAATGAGATTATCGGTCAGATTGAGCCGGAGAAGTTTGAGTTCATGAAGGCACAAGTGGCGGATCGCATTCTCGATCTGGCCCAAAGTCCGGAGCTGACGCGGTCGGTCTCCGCTTATGTCAAAGATGCGCTCGTAAGTTTGCGTTCGCAAACGCTTGATTCAGCCCTGAGGCGAATCAACCCTGATTCCGCAACCCGTCTCAAGCACTTTCTTAATACCAGTCTCCTGGACATCCTCTCGCATGAAAGTACGGCCCGAACCATCAATGCGGTCACGACCGCGCAGATCGAGCGGTTATTGATTGCGCCGATTGGCCGGCTGGGAGATCACCTTTCGGAGCATTCAGTAAAGCGTGCGAGTGCGGCGCTGGTGGATCGAATCACCGCGGCCGCCCGCGAGCGTCTGCCCACTGCCATTGCTGAATTCGATGTTGGTGGGCTCGTTCGAAACAAGGTTTCCGAGTACCCTATTGCAAAGCTTGAATCGTTGGTGCTGTCGGTGGCAGCGCAGCACTTGAAGACGATTGAACTCTTTGGGGCCGTAATCGGTTTCGGAATTGGCGTTGGCCAGGCGATCTATTTTTGGCTTACTTATTTGCCCGGAAGATGAACAATCAAGACATTACAGAACCGAGAGCGGTAGCGACCGGATGCCACAACGCAACCCTCCTGCGTCTATCGAACTCACTATTTCATTTGCGTGTGGTATCCGGTCGCTACCGCTCTCGGTTCTGTACACGGTAGAGCGCGCCGGCTGCTTTTTGCGAGCTAACTTTCGTACGACTTGAAAAGTATCCATACCAACCCGTTGGCTACTCGCTTCTCGGTTGTGTGATTGAGGAACAAGGCGTCTTACATTGCCCGAATGACAACTTGGTCGAGTTGGTGGGAACCTAATCTTGCGCTCATCCGTTCTACACTGGTGTACGATAAAGCGCCTACCGCCGCGCACCAGTCTTTTTCACAGTGAAAGGATCCCTTATGTACTGCTCAGGTTGTGCTAGCCCAATCGCGCCGGGACTGAGTTTCTGTAATCGGTGCGGCACCAGCCTGAAAGAACGCAACGAGTCCAAACAAACCGGCGCCATTAGTGCGATAGTAACAGCCATGGTGCTGGTGGCATTGGCCGCGATGGGCCTGCTCCTCGGGGGACCAATAGCGTTAAAGAGGGAGGGAGGATTTGGCGAAGAGCTAATCGTTCTCTTCATGTTTCTGACTTTTTTTATTTGCGCCTTCTCAGAGATTTTCCTTTACCGGCAGTTGAGCCGAATTACCAGTACCAGGCGCGAGCCTATGGCAATGCCTGCCCCAGCCGTAATGCCGGTAGAGTTTCGTGCTCCTCAACCGTTATCGTTAGCTGAGCCCTCGGCCAGCGTTACCGAAAACACAACCCGCACGCTTGAATACTCGCGCGAAGAACGCCGGCGACCGCGCAGTCAAAGCAGTCAATAGGAGACCGGGTATGAAGAAGGTTTTACTGATCATATTTTTTTTCACGCTCGCCAGTGGTTGTCACTATGCCTCTAAAATGCACGGTGTCACTGGTTCTGGCGTACGCAAAGTCGAAAGGCGAGAGCTGAAGCCATTTACGTCCATTGCTACGGACGGAGCTTTCGAGATTGACATCGTTTGCCAACAGCCCCAGACGCTGGAAATCGAAGGCGACGACAATCTTCTGGCCATGGTCAGCACCGAGGTTTCAAACGGAGTACTGCGTATTAATAATTCTGCCAGCTACTCTACTCGCACACCGATGAAGATAAAGATCTCGGTGCCTAACATCGAAGGCATCACAGCAAATGGCGCCGGCACGATTGAGGTCTCGCGTCTCAAGAATGACAAGTTTGATATTGATTCCAATGGTGCTCCGACAATCCGTGTGTCCGGTGAGACCAAAGAGTTGGAAATCGATGCCAACGGCGCTGGTCACGTCGATGCCCACAAACTGCGCGCGTCCCGAGCTGGTGTAGAGTCTAAGGGCGTGGCGAAGGTTGAAGTTTTCGCCAGCGACGCGCTCAGGGTTACGGTGTCTGGTCCTTCTCAGGTGATCTATGACGGCGACCCCGAGCTCAGTCAAACGGTGAACGGTCCCGGCTCAGTGCAGAGAAGAGATCCGGGCGGGGCTTAGGGACAAGGGAGAGCGGGGACACGGGGACGCGGAGAACGCTTAACATAGTTGAGAGATTGAACGCGGGGGAGTTGGTGGTGACCAACCCTCCGCGTTTCACTTTTCAAGACTTGATTTTCGCTGCGGCTCTGCCTCCCTGGAAAGGCTCTGCCTTTCCGGGGCACCACACAAGATTTGAGGCTACGCCTCAGGATTTATTGGCATAGATTGAAACCCGAGTTAATGCTCGCGGCAGAGCCGCAACGAGTATTAACGGATCGAAGGGTCTTTAGTTGGTTCACGTCATTACAACGTCCACTTAATAAAAACGTTGTGAACGTGTAACTCTCTCTCTCTCTCCGAGATGTTGTTGTTAGTTGTGAACTCAGAGCACTGGTGTGATTCAGAGTTCCAATCGCGCATATCGTTTAAATGCGGAACGTCATCCCTGGTGAGAGAGATGCAGCTGAATTCATTATGTTCCGATCTTGCGCGGCGAAGTTTTCTGTTGACATTCCAAGCGTTACATATAAACATTTGCCATTCTCGAAAGGAGCTTCTTCCCCTATGACCTATGTGGTAGTGGAGTTATGTGTCGACTGCAAGTACACAGATTGCGCTGCGGTGTGTCCGGTTGAGGCATTTCACGAATTGACTGATCGTCTCTACATAAATGCCGACACCTGCATCGACTGCGATGCCTGTGTGCCTGAGTGTCCCGTAGAAGCAATCTTCGCCGACACTAACGTGCCTGAGAACTATGCGCATTGGACTCAGATCAATATCGATGAAGCGCCAAAGTATCCAGTGATCAGTCAAAAGATTCCCGCCCTTCATGGACCCTCCTGTACCGGCCCGGAGGAATAACCTGTCACGCATTTGTTAGCAAGTTTAGAGGCGGGCGCTCGGGCCCGCCTCTTGGTGTTCTAGAGGATAAACGTTGGTGGAATCATTCGTTCGACAGGCTACCGTTTGATAGAATCCAGCCGGGATCAACTAGAATCCGATCAGCGATGAACTTGTTAGTACCGCTAATAACCGCCGCTCTTCTTCTGGTGCCCGTCTATGCGCAATCGGGCCGGCGAGTGAAAGACCGGTTGCCGCCCGCAGCTCCGCCCGCAGAAATACCCAAAGAACCGGGCCCTGTTGTTCCTGCGAAGGACGTGGCCCCACCTGTGACCGCAGAGAGGAATCAGGATTATCGATGCAGCGACGACGGAACGCTCGCCAGAATCATCGACGACGAAGTTCAACCCGCGTCAATTCTTTCCTCCAAGGAGGTAGACTCACGCGCGGTGATCATAACGAAGCCTAAACCCGGCTACACCAGAGACGCTCGTCGCATGGGAGTGCAGGGGTACGTGATTTTAAGGGTGGGGCTTTCGTCCAACGGAAAGATCGATCGCGTACGGGTCGTGCGCGGGTTGCCGGGAGGACTCACCGAAAACGGAATCAAGGCTGCATGCAAGATCGAATTCAAACCGGCACTTAAAGAAGGCCAACCCGTTTCTCAATGGCTAAATGTCGAGTATGTTTTTCGTCTCGCCGATTCATCTATCTTCAAACCTTAGACTATCCACAGATTACGCCGATTACACGGATTTCAATTCAGGCAGAAAAGCAGAACGCATGGCTGCGTTAGCACATTTTAGAGTCTGGTTAATCTGCGTGATCTGTGGATACTCCTGAATTTTTTTAACCGGTCGCAATCCGGCGCTCTAACTGCTTCCGTATATCGTTTGCAGTTCCGAAAATCTCTTACTGAAAAGGATGGAAGCATTGAAGAAATTCTCTCTTATGTTAATGCTCGCAGTAGCAGCATTCGCAAGTCAAAACACGTACGCACAGATGAAAGACAGCAATCCGATGGTTGGCGGCGCGGCGATGATGAGGTCCATGGACATCGTAGACAACGCCACGAATTCCGCTGACCACACGACCCTCGTGGCTGCTGTAAAAGCCGCCGGATTAGTCGAGACCTTAAAAAGCAAAGGTCCTTTCACCGTTTTCGCGCCGACCAATGCCGCCTTTGATAAGCTACCGGCAGGCACGGTCGAAACTTTGGTAAAGCCTGAAAACAAGGCCATGTTGACAAAGATCCTGACCTATCACGTTCTGGCAGGAAAGTTCGACTCCAAGGCCATTGCCAAGCGCATCAAGTCCGGCGGCGGCACGGCGCAGTTCAAGACGGTCAGCGGTGGCAACCTCTGGGCCTGGATGAGCGGCAACAACCTGATGCTCAAAGATGAAAAAGGTGGTACCTCCACGGTTTCAATCGCCAATGTCTACCAGTCCAACGGGGTGATTCACGTGATTGATACTGTCGTGATGCCAAACTAACTGTCTGTCACATTTGTCTCCCCACTCAAGGGCGCGTTCCGAGAGTTTCGGACGCGCCCTTGTGTTCTTTATCTCCTACCTGCGCTTACACGTCCATTTAAGGTCATCAGCAAGACGATCCACGAAATCACACGAAATAGCACTAAGTAATTCGTAGTACTTGTATGATTCGTGGATCGTCTCCATGATATTCGAAATACGCTAACTCCCAACAGACGGTACTGGTGAGTTTGACGTATCGTCGAAATTCTACTCCACTACAGAACCGCAAGCCGTAGCGACCGGATCCAACACACTTCAGTAAACCGATTTCAAGACTTGCAACTCATCATTCGGTCGCTATGGCTGCGCGGTTCGTACGCTGAGTGGTACTACTCCAAAGGCTTCATAGGACAGTGCAAACTGCAGCAGCTCAATAGACAGGTGTTTGACTATGACTAATCCCCGCGTATAGTCTGAGCCGTACCGCGTCTCTCTCTCCAGGCGTGACCAACAACAATCCTGCGCCTGTGCTGTAGCCGGGCAGTCCCAGTCTCCATAGCAGAGTAAGAAATGATGAAACGATTTACTGTTGTCCTCGCGATCTTCCTCTATTCTCTTGCGGCTTTGCCGGCCAGCCATTCAGCACTTGGAAAAGACACGTGGATCAGCGTGCGTTCGAAAAACTTCTTTCTAGTGGGTAATGCAGGGGAAAAGGAAGTGCGACAGGTAGCCACGCGACTCGAGCAGTTTCGCGAAGTGTTCTTGCGTTTGTTTCCGCGAACGACGTTCACTTCGCCGATTCCTACAACTGTCGTCGTCTTTAAGAGTGACAGCGCTTACAGACCCTTCAAGCCTGTGGTTGATGGCAAGACCCTCGCGGTGTCCGGTTATTTTCAAGCAGGGCGCGAAGTAAACTACATCACCCTGACAACCGAAAAGCGGGAGGAGAATCCGTACGCAGTCATTTTCCACGAGTATGTTCATTTGCTTGTCAACAACACCCTGGGCCGAACCAGTATTCCGACCTGGTTCAACGAGGGCCTGGCGGAGTATTACAGCACTTTCGACATCGAGGACAATCAAAAGGTCTACCTTGGCAATCTAATTAACCATCACCTCCTTCTATTACGAACGAGCCCGCTGGTTCCTCTGGACAAACTATTTGCCATCGACTACTACTCGCTGGACCGTAACAAACACGATGCGCGCGGCCTCTTCTACGCACAGTCGTGGGCACTCGTTCATTACCTGATCCAGGGAAATGAAGGAAAGCGCGCCCGTCAGTTCGCCATATTTCTGGATCAACTAAGGCAGAACATTTCGGCAGAAAAAGCCTTTCGCCAGGCTTTTCAAATCGATTATGCCGGGATGCAGAAAGAATTTAGAGACTATCTTCAGCGTCACTCTTATAACCGCCAGATTGTGACCTTAAAACAGAAACTCGAGTTAAACGCTGAGATGAAGACCGCACCTATCACTGACGCAGAGGCCCAGGCCTTACTCGGCGATCTGCTCTTTCATATTCATCGTCCCGCGGACGCGAAGACGAGATTGGAACAAGCGCTGGCCCTCGATCCTAAGCTCGCCATGGCCCGTGCATCGCTCGGAATGGTGCTCATGCAGGAAAAGAAATTTTCCGAGGCGAAGGAACATCTGCAGCAAGCGGTCGCAGAAAACTCCACCAACTACCTGGCCCACTATTACTATGCGTATGCTTTAAGTCGTGAATTCGTGACCGAAGGACAACCGGTCCACGACTTTCCGGCGGACACCGCCCGGAAAATGCGGGCCGAGCTCGCTAGAGCAATCGAACTCAATCCCGATTTTCCGGAGTCCTACCATCTGTTAGCGTTCGTTAACCTGGTTACTGGTCAGCAATTGGATGAATCCATCGAATTGATTAAACGTGCAGTTGCGCTCTCACCGGGTAGTGAAGAGTTCTTGGTTGTTTTGGCCCAGCTCTACACCCGCAAACAGGATATTGAGGGTGCGCGGGGAGTGCTCGCACCGTTGGCTGCTACTGGTGCCGACCCACAAATCCGAGCCAGAGCCCGCTCGATGCTGGCATCGATCTCTTCGATGCAGGAAGCCATGGCGCGGTTTCGCCCGGGTAGAGAGGAGCGTGAAGCGGATGTCTCTGTCGACATGCAGACAGACGCGAATACCGATCCTACATCGCACCTGCGGGATGCGCTGAGAAAACCTGAGGCAGGCGAGAAGCAAGTTCAGGGAATGCTGGTGCGGATTGACTGCGACGCGAAAGGGATCATTTTCACGCTCAAGTCGGGCGATGGCCTCCTCAGACTAAAAACCGCCAGTTTCGAAGAGCTTGATATCACAACCTTCGCGCCGGAAGTTGCGGGCGAGATCACGTGCGGAGCGCGCAAGCCCGAGAACGCCGTTGTCGTTTCTTACTTCCCTGGGACCGATGCCCGAGCCAAAACTGGAGGGACCATTCGCTCCCTTGAGTTTGTGCCCGGCGACTTTAGACTTCATCCTTGACTGCGGCTCTGCCGGTTCCCGGGCGGAAAGGCTGTGCCTGAGCCTTTCTCCAAAAAGTTGAAACTTCAATATTACTAACTTCGATGTGTTCGAATCCGCGTTTATCCTCGTGACCGCGGCTAATGTTTTATTGTGACCAACACTTACGCTAGTCGTTACTGGCTACATTGCGCTTCGGGCCTTGTAGTTGTTTCATCAACTCCGTAACGGCGGTCTCGAGCTGGCGGTCGCGTCCGGCCAGGTTGTCCTCGGGCAGATTGTCTACCAGCATGTCCGGTTGCACGCCGTAGTTTTCCATGTTGGTGCGTTTAGGATCAGCAAGGAAAACTCCAACCCCTGGAGTGCGCACGGTCGAGCCATCAATCAGACTATAACTGCCCGTTCCAATTACCGCCCCCGCTGTTGGTGTTCCAACTACTTTGCCCAAACCCAGCGCACGGAACCCCGCCGGAAACATTTCGGCGTTCGACGCTGAGCGCCAGTTTTGCAACACTATTTTCGGCCCGAAGAAACCGGCAAAAGGTCTGCTGGAAGGTTCGGTGCCGCGCGGTTGCCAGACCTGGTATTGCCGTTGGACCAGAATCGCGAGTAACTCCTGTTCGATGTTACCGCCGCCGTTCCAGCGTTGGTCTATGACCAGGGCTTCCTTGTTACGAAACTCGCGAATCTCCTTTTCAAATTTCCTAAGGGAAGGTTGGTTCATCGCTTGAATGTGAAGATAGCCAATGCGACCGCCCGAAAGTTCATCCACTTTCTTGCGGCGCTCTTTCACCCAACGCTCATAGCGCAACTGGCTATAGGCGTTGGGCGAAATGGTCTCGATTCGAGTTTTCCAGGCACCTTCTTCGACGGCCTTGTTGTTGAAGGTCACTTCACTCTTGCGGTTGAGCCGATTGTTGAGCAACTCCCAGTAGTTGTCGCCGGCGCGCACCGGCTTACCGTTGATAGCGATCAGATAATCGCCAACATTGACTCGAACCCAATCTTTGTCTGCAGGACCTTCTTCGTAAACATGGGTTACTCGATAACGCCCGGCAGCGCTGTCTGACTCCAACTCCACGCCGAGATGACCGGTTGATAAACCACCTGCAGCTCCTCGCGGAGGAGGCGCTGCGCCCGTGTGCGACGCATTCAATTCGCCAATCATTTCGTTGATGATGTTGAGCAACTCCTGGCGGTCACCGACAAAGTCTACTAGTGGCCGGTATTTTGCTCGCGCGGCATCCCAGTCGATGCCGTGCATTTTCGGGTCATAGAATCGGTACTTCATTGTCCGCCAGGCGTCATCAAACATCTCCGCCCATTCGGCCGGGCGCTCGACGCGAACGCGTACGTTGAAACTAATGCGCTTGCGTGTTGCGTCACCCCGCCCTGCGCTCGCTGCGGCTGCGGCGGCTGCCGAACCGGGTGGAGGCGAGGCAGGAAGCGGCACCGAATAGATGCCATCTCGCTCGCTGAAGAAAAGCGTTCGACCGTCGCGTGAGATATTTAACGCTGAGATCCCGCCGCCAAACCCTCCGCCTCCGCCTGGTCCGCCTTCTTCACTCGGCGGTTGCCCGGAGGTGACGCGCATCAGTCGTTTGCCATCGTCCTGAACGGAATAGATTACCGGCACGCTAGCTGGACCGGCCGGTTCACTGGTGACGAAAACGAGGGTGCGGCTGTCGGGGGCAACGGTGTAATTAGAAACAGGAAACGGCATGCGGGTGATCTGCCGTGTGCGACGCTTAAGTCCCGCCCAATCCATCTTGATTTCTCTTGGCGGCTGACGACGCTCTGCTGGTCCACGGCGCGGCGGTGCACCTTCAGCGCCTGCCTCTCCGCCCCCCGCGGGAGACGGTTCCGGTTCCGCGCGTTCTTCTGGATCATCGGGGTCGCGATCCAGACGCTCAAGCGCCACGGAGTAGATCTGAACCGAAGTGGGAATGGCCCCACCAGCGGATTCAATTCTTTGAAAGAAGAGTTTACGCCCGTCAGGAGCAAACCTTGGATTCGCGTCGGAGTTTGAGTCAAAGGTTAGTTTGTGAGGATCCTTCTCCGCGCCGGAGGAAGCAATCGCGTAAATATCGGAGGTGCGGGTGACATCAGACTTCGCATACGCGATCCACTTGCCGTCAGGAGACCAGACCGGCGTACCGATGTTTCCATAATTGGAGGAATCCAACACCGCAACTTGTTTCGTAGTGGCGTCTACTTTGCGCAGTTTGCCATCCGAAGTCGTGAAGGCGATTTCTTTCGAATCAGGAGACCAGTTGTAGGTAAACTTCAGTGTGTCGATATCAGTGATCTGCCTCGCTTCACCGGTTCCATCCGTGGAGGTAACATAGAGCTCTTCCCTCCCGCTGCGGTCAGAGACAAAGGAAAGCCATTTGCCGTCAGGCGCATATACGACTGAACGATCACGAGCGGGACCCTCGGTTACTTGTTTCAGGTCTCCTTCTTCCACAGGCGCGGTAAAAATCTCGCCGTGAATCGACAGCGCCACTCGCCGCGAAGAGGGCGCCAGATCATAATCGTCTGCCTGTGAGCTGAAAGTCTGAACGTCGGAGAGATTCTCCTGGGTCTCGGCAGCTATGTTGAGTGTGATGGGACTGGTCTTCCTGCTGTTCAGATCGAGTTTCCAGATACCGAAGTCATGCTCAAAGACAATCACTCGCCCGTCAGCGCTGACCGCCGGCCACCGCACGTCGCCGCTCTTAAATGAGGTGACTCGTTCCGCCTTGCCCCCGCTATCGGCGATGCGCCAGATGTTCGTCAAACCATGGCCATCACGATCGCTGACAAAATAAATTGCTCCATCATGTCCCCACATCGGCCAGGAATCGTGTCCGTCGAAATCGGTTATCTGAGTAAACTTTTTAGCAGCCGCGTCCATCACGACAATGTCGCTCTGAGTCGCGCCCCGATAATACTTGCGCCAGTAAACCTGCGACTTAGGGTTGTAGGCCAAGCGGCGACCATCCGGCGAATAGGCGGCTTGAACGCCCATGTCCGTACCGGCCTTCGTTGGCATCCCACCTTCAACGTTCACCAGGTAGAGTTGCGGCGTAAAGTCTTCGCCGCGGTTGGCGCTGAAGAGCACGGCGCGCGAGTCAGGGCGCCAACCGAGAACCGTGTCGTCGGACGAGTGGAAGGTCAACTGTTTCGCTGCACCACCCTCGGACGGAATAATGAAAACGTCCAGGTTGCCGTTGCGTTCGCTGGAGAAAGCGATCCACTTCCCGTCGGGCGAGAAGCGCCCGTATACATCCCGGGCGCGATTGACGGTCAGGCGCTGGACGTTCTGCCCATTCTCGTTGGCCGTCCAGATATCGCCGAGATAACTGAAAACGATCCGCCCATCATGGTAGTGCGGATAACGCACAAGTCTTGCTTCGCGGCCCAACGCGAATGACGAGACTCCAATAATCAGCGCCACAGTAGCTAGGGAGATCTTCTTCATGACTTCTAACCTCGATTTTCTTTTAAAGTGGAATTGCTTGCCTGGATGTGAACGGCGGGATTATAGCACCGGGAGCATCCTGTGGCATGATACGAAGCAACTAGACGCCGGACGATAGGAGTTTTTATTTGATTACTTGCCGCAAAATGACCGCCCGTGATGTCACGGACGCCTTCCACATGCTGAGTGCATTTCTCAGGGAAGACGAACACTATCGCGCCAGCAGCCAGGCCTATGGAGATCGTGGAATCCAGGGTTTAAATGATGCGCTCTACCTGTTTCTCGAACATCCGGATCTGGGATTTGTCTGGATGGCTTACGACGATGACGGCGCAGCTGGCATCTGCGTGGTTTGTTACGCCGTCTCCACGTCCATGGGAGCACTGGTGGCAAAACTGGATGATGTGTCGGTTAAACCTGATCGACGCGGAGAAGGCATCGGCACAGTCTTGATAAACGCGCTCAAGGAACGGCTGACAAAAGAATCCGTAACACGCATCGACGTGGCCGTTCACCTGGAGAACCCGGAGGCGCGCGCGTTTTATCAACGGCTTGGATTCCAACCCCTGAATGAAGAACGGTTGGCGTGCGTGATTTAACCGAAGAATATTAGCCGCGGATTTTCGCGGATGAACGCGAATCAGCACAGGTCAAAGCACTATTAGCTGAATATCACGGAGACTGGGGTCTTCCTCCTACCTGATAATGGTCTGAACTGAAGAATATCAGCCGCGGATTTACGCGGATAAACGCGGATCAGAACAGGTCAAAACATTATTGGCTGACTGCCGCCGAGATTGCGCGGTCTTTCTCTACCTGATGATGGTCTTTTGCTTTTCTGATCGGCGTTCATCCGCGCAAATCCGCGGCTAATTCTTCTTCTTCATCCCTACCTTGGCAGGTTGGAAATCTCCTCAAAGTATTTCGCAAAAGCGACCATGCCTCCCGAAGCCTGTTGCCAGTCGAAGTTCTCGTTCGGCGCATGGTAACCGTGCTCAGGTAAGGACAAACCCAGAAACATGATCGGACACCGCAGGACTTTCTTAATGCTCGTCATAGCGCCAATTGTGCCGCCATCGCGAACAAACACTGCGTCCCGTTTAAATGCAAACTTCACCGCTCGCTTTAGCGCGTCCGGCAGAGGCCCTTCCACCGAAGTCTGAAAGGCGGGAGCCATGGACTCGAAGTGAATCTGGACATCCGGATTGCTCGCTTTGACAGCGGCCTTCAGCAATTGCGCAATTTTCTTGGGATCCTGGCCAGGGACGAGACGGCACGAGGCTTTTACTTCGCCACGCGGCGGCACAATCGACTTCACTCCGGGACCCTGGTAACCGCCAGCCATCCCGTGCACCTCAAAAGTCGGCATGCCCCAAATACGTTTCATCACTTCCAAATCATCCTCAGTGCGCATTGACTTGAGTTTGTGCGCCTTCTTAAAACCTCTGCCAGAAAAGCCTGAGTTGGACCAATCGCGAAGTTCCTTCCGAGAGGGCGGAATGACGTCGTCGTAGAAACCTTTAATCTTCACTTTGCCGGTGATCGGATCGTAAAGGTCGCAGACCAATCTCATCAGCTCGCCGAGAGGGTTTCGCGCAGCGCCGCCCACTTCCCCTGAATGCGCATCGACAGTTGCCGTTTCCAGGGCAAGCAGAAATCCCATCAAGCCACGCAAGCCCGCCGAGTTCGCGGGACGCTCCCTCGAGACCCAGACCGTGTCGGACACGACCACCGATTCGGTACGTAGATCTGAAGCCGAACTTGAAATAATTTTTTCGAAATTCGGTGAACCGATCTCTTCTTCAAACTCCCAGAGGAACCGAATGTTGATCGGCACACCCGCCTCGATCGCGGCACGGGCGCCATATAAAGCCGCCAGCGCCGGGCCTTTATCGTCAGTCGTGCCACGGCCAAAATAGCTATCGCCCTTTTTCGTCATCACAAAGGGTTCCGTTTCCCACGGTTCAGTTTCCTTCGAAGCAGGCTGAACATCGATGTGGTTATAAACGGTGACCGTAGGGCGGTTTTTATCCTTCCCAAAGACACCGTGAACTAGTGGGTTCCCCTTGTTGGCCGTGTAGACCTCGGCCTTGCCGCCAAAACGGCGCAGCGTCTCGACTGTCAGGTCAACACCTTTGCGGATGTCTTCAGCGTGGGCCGGGTCGACAGACACGGTGGGTGTCTCAACAAACTGGCGCAGCAGCTCTTCGTATTCTTCCCTATGATTCTCGGCAAACGAGAAAAGCTCATCCCGTTGCAGTTGTTTAGCCATTCTCAATCCTCCATGCGGAAATCGATTAATTGAGATCATTATTTTCGCTATTAGGGGCTTCATAGTGCACAACCCGAGGCTCTTTTGTCACGAAAAAATGCGTCAGGCTTTAAGTGGGTTCGGTTTAGGTTCGCAGATTGTTCGCTGAAGGTTCAAAAGCCGTCGGGCGGACGGTTGTGCAACACCAGAGGCGACACGAGATCGATAACCTAAAGAGTATCGCTCCTGAGAGAGTTCTGGCCCTCTCATTCACACCGTGGCTTCAGCCCGGTGATGCAAACCGGCTTTAGCGAGTCGACCAACCGTTTCAACGGTTTTTATTGGAGGCTCAAGTAGTTAGGGAGGGTTAAGGTGCGGGCTCGAAAAGGACTTCAGGCAAAGATTGTTATCGCACAGAGGGTCCGCAAGCGAGGTAAACCGTTAAAACGGTTCATTGTCAGTCTCGCTCCCGATCACCGGGCTGAACCCGCGGTGTGAATGAGAAGCCAACAGAGGCCTTTTTCGACAGACTATTGCCTTAAAATCCCCTACAGCAGTCGAAAACATACTGAATCGGACCCCCGCTCACACTGACCCACACTAGTTTGCTTTCATAGCGGCTTGGCGGCGGGGCAACGTTTCTTGAGGGTGGAATCACTAATCGGTGAGGCCGCACAGACAGCTTTCGATACCAAAGAAGCGCGTATCTCCCTGTTTTAGACAACATCAGTCCTCGTCACGAGGCGCTAGAGCCCTCGACCTAAGGCGATGAACTTCGCTGGCGGTGGTGGCGTATATTTCAAAGCCTTTGCTTGTTCGTGCTATTCTGGCAGCCCGTTTTTGCCGACCAAACGCGGCCAGCCGGGTGAGTTACAAAATTCGTGGAGCGAACAGAATTTAGGAGGGTTTGTGAGTAGAAGATCTTCTTTGCCTGGCATTTTGTTTCTGGCGATTGCCCTTTCACTCCCCGTTATCATCTTAGCCCAGCAAAACCCGTCGGCTCGACGCAATAACCCGGAGCGTCCGGCACCTGGCGCCAACGCCCCTACAAACAAATCGATCGTCTCACCCACGATGATTAAGTCTGACTTGGGCGAAGCACTTTCCGTCATTCAGGCCAATTATATTGACGGAAAAAAACTGGATTACAACTCCGTCTTCAAATCGTCCATCAACGGGATGCTGAACGTGCTCGATCCGCATTCAACCTATTTCGATCCGGTTGAGTACGCTTCGTTCAGGACCGAGCAACGCTCCGAGTACTTCGGTATAGGAGCGACCATCGGCGATCTCCGTCAGGGCGATCAAGTCAACACCTATATTCGTGCCACCTTCGAGGATGCACCCGCCGCTCGCGCCGGCCTGCGCTTCGGCGACCGGATTACCGAGGTCGATGGGAAGTCCATGAAAGGCAAGACCTATCCCGAGGTGCGAAAGTTTTTGCTGGGTCCACGCGGCACCACGGTAAAAGTCACGGTTGAACACGCAGCTTCACGCCAGACAGAGACGGTCACTATCACCCGCGATGCCGTGCCCCTGCCATCGATCCCGCAAGCCTATATAGTTAGGCCCGGCGTTGGTTATGTGGCAATGACCGGCGGATTTAATCAGACGACGTCAGATGAGTTTCAGGAAGCGCTTCAGGATCTGCATTCAAAAGGGATGAACATGCTGATCCTGGACTTGCGCGGAAATCGTGGCGGCCTCTTGATTCAGGCTGTGCGCGTTGCCAACACCTTTCTGCAGCGTGGCCAGTTAATAGTCAAACAAGAGGGCAGAATCAGGGGCAGCTCCGAAAACTTCAGGGCGGTGAATGACTCGCCGGATCAGACGCCTCTGGTAGTGTTGGTTAATGGTGATTCGGCTTCGGCCGCTGAAATTGTGGCGGGCGCTTTGCAAGATCACGATCGAGCGCTGATTGTCGGTGAAAACACGTTCGGCAAGGGGATTGTGCAATTGCCGATCCAGCTCGAATACGACTCCGCCCTGCTACTTACTATAGCAAAATACTTTATGCCCTCCGGCCGGCTGATTCAGCGCGACTACTCTACCGGTGGCGTCTACGACTACTACACGCATGGGGGAATTGCGAACGACAAATCTGAGGCAGCGGATGGTCAAAAGGCGGCTCCTTTAGGACCGGAAAGTCGAACAGATGGTGGTCGCGCTGTCTATGGTGGTGGAGGCATAGCGCCGGACGAAGTCGCCAAGCCTGCGAAGATTACGCCCGCCGAAGCAAAGCTGGCGGATTCGATCTTTGCATTTGCGCTCGAACTAACTACCGGTCGCGTCGCCGGATTTGAGAATTACAAAATCCAAAAACCGATCGAGTTCAGGCACGACCTGAAAGCCACAGACTACCCAATCTCGGATGCTGTGTTCAAAGAGCTGAAGCGCTTCGTCGCCAGCAAGCCGGAGTTCAAAGCTACGCCGGAACAATTGGAGCGTTCGCGTGCTTTTGTTGAAAGACAGCTCCGTTTTGAGTTGGCTACCGCAGCTTACGGAATGATGGCGGCGTTGCAGGTCCTCAACGAGACCGATCCGCAGATTGCCAGGGGTGTAGACGCCTTGCCTCGTGCCCGTGAACTGGCGCAGGCAGCCAGACGCGCCAAAGCACGCACCGAATAGCTTTCCGACCACAGCTTACAGAACCGGGAGCGGTAGCGACCGGATTAAAAGCTCAACCTTTTAGCCTCGCGCTTTAGCGTCGCGAAGTTGCAGGTTGAGCTTTCGATCCGGTCGCTACCGCTCTCCGTTCTGTATTGAGTAGTAGCAGCCGTTGATTAGCCGCGTAGAATGATCTTCTCGATCTACTCGGGCCATTTTTTATTCTTATTCAATGAGCATGACGATTTTGCCAAAACTCTGGTTCGATTCCATCCGGTTGTGGGCCTCGCGAACCTGATCTAACTTGTAAACAGAATCGATCACGGGCTTAACCTCGCCGGTAGCCAACAGCGGCACAACATGAGCGCGAAAAAGGCGGGTCGCACTCGCCTTATCTTCAGCGGAACGGGCACGAAGAACTGTGCCAACAATCTTAGCGCGCTTACTCATCACCTTACCAAAATCGAGGATCGCTTTAGACCCGGAGGTTGTACCCACCAGCATCATTCGCCCGCGTGGCGCCAGCGCGCTCAGGTTTGCTTCCAGATATTCAGCTCCGACCAGATCAAGGATGACATTCACGCCCTGCCCGCGGGTCCAACCGTGAACAGCATCGCCTAAGAGAGCAGGATCGTCTTCAATAACAACATATCCGCTGAGTCCGTATGGTTTCGCCCGCTCGAGTTTGCTAGCGGTGCGCGAGGTGCCGAAAACATTCGCGCCCGCGGCCCGACCCAGTTGAACTGCGGCGGTACCCACTCCCGAACCGGCCGCGTGCACGAGTAATGTTTCACCCATCTTTAATTCCGCCTGCGTGAACAGGGCGTCATGGGCGGTGATAAAAGCTTCCGGCACTCCGGCTGCCGAAACCCAATCCAGATTTGAAGGAATCGGAGCCAACTGGTTCTCAGGCACCACCACGAATTCTGCTTGCGCGCCTCCGCCGGTGATCCCAAAGACACGCTGGCCGGGCTTCCATAGACTTACTTCATCGCCCACTGCTTCGACCTCGCCGGAAAACTCCAACCCCGGTATGTCTCGAGGAAAACCCGGCGGCGGCGGATAGCGGCCCAGGCGCTGGAGGATGTCGGCGCGATTCAAAGCAGCACCTCGCACACGTACGCGAACACGGTCCGCTGTCGGGCTTGCGGGAGTCTCGACTTCGCGAACTTCCAGTCCTTCAACACCACCGTGTCTGACGATTGTGACTGCTTTCATGATGGAGTTCTCAATGACTACTGAACGCCGCGATATGCCAGACGCGCCTGCAACTTTAAAGAACCGCGAGCGGAGCGAATGTATATTACACTCGACGCTGTCTTTGGCTTACGGAGGTTTCAGCAGTGGTCACATCGCATGTTGAGCTTATGATCCGGTCGCTACCGCTCGCGGTTCTGTGCCGCTCATATGTTAGCCGCGAGTAGATCAGTCTTTTCGATCTGCGCGCGGCTGTTTAGTTTTATTCAATCAACAAGACCATCTGATCACTTTTTGCACGGCGCGAAAATAATGAGGGATGCTTCGGCTGGTCAATGATGGGGTATGGCGGCTGGAAAACGAGTAGGGCTAAAAACAAAAGGCGTCAAACTTTGGGCATCTCCTCCGCCCGAAGCCTCAGCTACGTATGGCCTCCGTGGTTGTTACAATGTTGAATAGCTAATAAAGAGTTATCTTCAGAACTTCGCTAGCTATTTTATGAATAGTTAAAAACGAAGAGCCGGAGGGTCAAAAGACCTTCCGGCTCTTCGTTTTGTCTAATGGTTGACTCGAACAAGTACTGGGGGAGAGTGACTTGTTTCGTCAAACATTAGGCGGCTCGAGAAAAACGATGAGCTAAGTGATTGGCACGCACCATAAGAGCAAATATTGGACCACAAGGTTTTATAACCCTTTCGTCCAAACAAAGGTGATTCTAACAAAGATTTAAAGAAGGACTTAAGAAGGCTGAGCGCTTCATCCGGGATTCAGACTTGAATTCTAGACTTTGGACGAGCTGTGCTGGTACATCGCTCTTCGAAATTGAAGATTTACCGCTAGCGATTTACCAACTACCATCCCGCCGTGTTCAACCAACCTAGGACACTCATCCTGGTTAATAACGCTGCGGCCAAAGCTCGGCGCTCCTGGCCTATTGTTCGTAATCAGCTCGCAGCCGCTGGTATCCAATTTGTTTTCCACGAAACAACTGTGCCGGGCGATGCAATCCTGCAAACCCGTGCCGCACTCAGAGCAAGCATGACTACCGTCGCCGTTGTTGGCGGTGATGGGACCCTCAGCGAGGCTGCTGAAGGCTTCTTTGAATTTGGCAATCAACCCGAACTCCTGCCATCGCCGATCAACGCCCAAGCGGCGCTGGCGATTCTTCCCGCGGGCACCGGGGACGATTTTGCGCGTGGTCTGATGGGACGGAGAGCGCCGCTTGAGCATTGGACTAAATTATTGATCTCACATTGTCAGCAAGGATCCGCTCAGAGTACGCGGCTGATCGATATCATGTGTGGTGCGTGCGACGGTTATACCACCCGGTTTATCTGCCTCAATGGGTCGACAATGGGGATTGGGGGTGAGACTGCTGCGCGCGTCGCAGCGCAAGGCGGTTTCATGCGAAGGTTTTCCGGAGAAGCGCGCTTTGCGGCAGCGGCTGTCATCGCGTTGAGCGGATGGCGCGAACGGCGGGTGCGCGTGTCAATTGACGACAACGTGGTAATAGAAGGTGGAATGAATTTGGTTGCCGTTGCCAATGGGCTTTATGCCGGCGGGGGCATGATGATGTCGCCGAGGGCCCAGGTTGATGACGGAAAACTCGATGTGGTGACGGCTTCGGGCTTATCGCGCGCGGCAGTCATTCGCGAGTTGCCGCGCATCCACAGCGGCGGGCATGTGAAAAACCCGAAGGTAAGAATCACTCAGGGTCAGAAAGTTCGGATTGAGACATTTTCCCGTGAGGACGGGATGTTAATTGAAGCCGACGGAAACGTCCGTGGCCGAACGCCAGTTGAGTTTCGCATGATGCCGAGTGCTCTAAGAATCGTGGTGGGTTAACTTCAACAAATTTTGGAGTGCGATGGCAAGCGCGACACCGCTTTAAATTCTCTGGAAAAGGTGCCCATCCATCCGCCGCCCCTTCTTATCGGGGATCACTGTGGTTCGCGAAGCATCGGGCGCATCGTCGGCGAGCTTCCAACTTGAATCTCCCCTATTACCTTGAAATTGTGTCTTTCATAAAGCGAGATATTTCGGGGATTTGACGATTCAAGATAGGCAAGCGTGCCATCACGATCACAAGGTATTAGGGCATGCTTCATTAACGCGGAACCAATCCCGTTGCCTTGTTGAAACGGATCGACGCCGATGAGCGGCAGATACCAATGCGGCTCCTTTGGATGATACTTGGCCATCTCCTCGAAAACTCCGAAAAGGTCACCTTTGATCGCGTCGGGCGCAGTGCGTTCTACCCAGCCAATCATCGTCTCTTCGTCCGGACCACAGCCGGGCGGGAGCCAGAGCGCCGCACCAGCATAGCCGTCGGCGAAGTAGGCCGTCTGTTGTGCGAAGGCATTGCCACCGAATGCTTTCGCGATAAAAGGGAAGTGCGCTAGGTGCTGTTGGGGATCAGGCTGCGACCAACGCGCCATTGGGTCGGAGCTAAATGCCAATGTCAGCACACCTATTACGCCAGCTTCATCGGAGGCGTTCGCCGTCTTGATTGTCGCTGTCGTCATTTACTCCTGCCTTCGCCCTTTCGGCGCACCTCCAAAATTGCGCGTGGTACTACAACGCTTCAAGCTCGGTGACTTTTTGCAACCGCCGCAGGTGACGGTCTTCGTCTGTAAATCTTGCCGCCACAAACGCACGCATAATTTCCAGTGCGAGTTCTACGCCCGTCACCCGCGCACCCAGGCAAAGGATATTGCAATCGTCGTGTTCGCGTGATTGATGTGCCGAGTAAGTATCGCCGCAAAGTGCGGCCCGCACACCTTTGAGTTTGTTGGCAGCAACTGCCGCTCCTACTCCGCTGCCGCAGATTATGATTCCTATTTCTACTGCGCCCCGTTGGATGGCTTGTCCAACTTCACGCGCGTAGTCCGGGTAGTCGTCTGGGATTGAGCCATCGTGCGTGCCGAAGTCGGTGATCTCATGTCCCGCGGTACGCAGTTCCTCAATCACACGCTCATTGAGCGGGTAGCCTCCATGATCTGCGCCAACTGCGATTCGCATTGGAAACTTCTACGTCAGACTCCCGAACACCCAACGATGGGCCTTTAAGTTCGACGTTCCTTCCCTCGTAAAAGCGATTTTGCACGCTTCTGGATGTTTTCGACATTAAATCCGAGGTTTCGCAGCGCCACGTCCCCGGGCGAAGAAGCACCAAAGCGATCGAGACAAATCGCGTCGCCTTTCGCTCCGACATAACGGTCCCAACCTTGTCGAACGCCAGCTTCCACTGCCAGCCGCGCATTGATCGAAGGTGGCAGAATCTCATTGCGATAGGCTTTGGGCTGTTCTTCGAAGAGTTCCCAACAGGGCATCGATACAACTCGCGTGGCAACCCCTTCCTCCTGGAGTTTCTCCCGCGCTTCGAGGGCAAGCGAAACCTCAGAGCCACTAGCGATTAGGATGAGTTGCGGGGTAACGTCGCCTTGAACTCTTCCTAATGGTCGTGCCACTGCCTCCGCCTCAGCAAGAATGTATGCTCCGCGGCGCAACCCTTCGGCGGAAGCAAAGCGGCTGCGATCAATTAACGGTACCTTCTGTCGAGTCAAGGCCAATGCTGTCGGCGCATTGCGACGAAGAATCGCTATACGCCAGGCCTCTCGCACCTCGTGATTATCCGCCGGCCGGATCACCGCCAGATGTGGTATCGCACGCAGGGCAGACAGGTGTTCGATCGGTTGATGTGTAGGCCCATCTTCGCCCAACCCGACCGAGTCGTGTGTGAAAACGTAAATCACCTGGACTTCAGAGAGCGCGGCGAGGCGAATGGCTGGTCGCATGTAATCAGAGAAGGTAAGAAAAGTCCCCCCGAAAGGAATTAAGCCCCCGTTTAGAGACATGCCGGTTAGAGTTGAGCCCATTGCATGCTCGCGGACACCGAAGTGGATGATCCGTCCCTCATAAGACCCTGCTTCAAAATCACCACCACCCTTGATATCCGTGTTATTCGAGACGCCGAGATCGGCCGAGCCACCAATTAGGACTGGCATGTGTGGCGCAAGCGCATTAATTACTTCGCCACTCGCGGCGCGGGTGGCCATGGGCTTAGCATCCGCGAAGTCCGGGAGATGCTTCTCCCAACCTGCCGGCAATTTGCCGCTCATGGTTTGCTGCCACGTTTTACCGAGATCTGTATGCTTCTCTCGATACTTCTTGATTAGTGCTTTCCATTCTTGTTCCTGTCGGGCGCCACGTTCGATCGTCTGCCGAAAATGGGCTAGCGCCTCATCCGGAACGTAGAATTGTTTGTCCTCGGGCCAACCGAGATGCCGTTTTGTTTCGCGCACTGCCTCCTCGCCCGGAGCATCGCTGTGGGCCTTTCGGGTGCCGGCCGTTGGCATGCCGTAACCAATAATGGTTTTAACGGAAATCAACGAGGGTTTTGTGCCTATTGATTGCGCCTCACGAATTGCCGCTTCGATGCCGTCGAGATCGTTGCCATCTTCCACCGTGACTGTGTGCCAGCCATACGCTTCAAATCTCTTCGGAACGTCTTCGCTGAATGCGAGATCGGTGAAACCCTCGATGGTGACCTTGTTGTCGTCGTACAGGTAAATTAATTTCCCCAGCCTGAGATGGCCGGCAAGAGATGCCGTTTCGGAAGCCACCCCTTCCATGAGATCGCCGTCGGAGACGATGGAGTAGATATTGTGATCGATTACCGGAAATCCCTCTTTGTTGAACCTGGCGGCGAGGTGCGCCCCGGCCATTGCCATGCCTACGCCGTTCGCAAAACCCTGGCCCAAAGGCCCGGTAGTGATTTCCACTCCCGGTGTCAAAACGTTTTCCGGATGGCCCGGCGTCTTTGAGCCCCACTGGCGGAACTTCTTTATCTCATCAAGCGGAAGATCGTAGCCGGTCAGGAAAAGCAGCGAATACAGCAGCATCGAGCCGTGTCCGGCTGAAAGCAAAAATCGATCGCGGTTTTCCCACTTGGGATTTCTGGGATTGTGACGAAGAAAACGCGTCCAAAGCACATAGGCCATGGGGGCGGCGCCCAGGGGCAGGCCCGGGTGGCCTGACTCGGCTTTCTGCACAGCGTCGAGCGAAAGAGTACGAATCGTGTTAATGCAAAGTTGATCAAGCTCGGGCGTGTTGTCTGGCTGCTTCTGCATTGGTGCACTCATTGATAGGTTTCCTTATCTCCGGTTTGAGGTGGTTCAATCAGACGTTCATAAATCCGTTGTTGTCGCTTGAGCCCTTCCTGGTATTTCACATGGCGTTTCATGTTCGGCTCAAATGTCTGTTCCACACGCACCGGCAATCCCGTAATACTTTGTATTTTGCCCGCGGCTTCCAGCGCAAGCAAGGCGGCTCCACGAACAGATGCCTCCCTAGGTTTGGAAAGCATAACCGAACGACCAAACACGTCTGCAATAACCTGTGTCCAGACTGGAGATGAGCGTAGCGCAGTGCCTGACGCAATGATGGTCGCACCGGGCGCCAGGGGCTCAAGGGCCTTCGCGATTAAAGCAAGGCGATATGCGATTGCTTCCATAGCGGCTCGTACAATTTCTATTGGCTGAGTACGTATAGTGAGACCGAGGATCCCACCGCGAGCTTCAGTTGACCAGCCGGTGCTGCGTTCACCTCCCCAGAAAGGCAACACGGTCAATCCGTGGGCATCAGGTTCAAGAACTCCAAGGGCGGCCTCGATTGATTCCGAATTGTCGTTCGGCAATAACAATTCCTTCAGCCAACGATAGAGACCACCACCATCAGACAAGGCGCCGCCAACTATCACTCTTTTACGGTCTGCTCGATAACACCAAAGCGCGGACGGCAGCTCAGTTGGTGGCTCCCCTTCGTAAAGCACGCGCATCGCGCCTGACGTACCAATCATCAGCGCTGCTTGCTTCCGCTCTGTGCATCCGCTGCCGATGGAGTTGGCAGCACCATCACCGATTGGACGAGAAATCCGGGCCTCACTCAAAACGGGCCAACGTGCGGCATACTCGGGCCTCAATTGGTGGGATGCCTGGCCGGCGCTCGAAATCTCTGAAAGGCTCTCCGGCGGAATACCGAGCGCGTTGATGAGTTCCGTGTCCCATTGAAGCAGCCGCTGATTGAATAGACCCGTTCCAGAAGCCATTGAGATGCTGGCTTCAGTCTCTCCAGACAAACGCAGTACGACGTACTCACCGAAAGATAACCAGCGACTGGTAGAGTTGACTGCCTCCGCGTGTGAGCTTCTCAGCCAGAGCAGTTTCGCCGGCCAGTAGCTGGAATGAAAGCGGCATCCGGTCCGTGCGTGTACGGCCGTTTCATCGAAACGGCTTCGCAATTCCTCGACCGCAGCGGCGGCGCGCGTATCGGCCCAACCGAAAACCGGCGTGGTGGCCAAGCCTTGTGCATCCACTCCCAGAAGGCTGTGCCAGAAGCACGAGATGGCGATTAACTGAATCTGCGCGCCGAGTAGATAAGGCAGATCCAAAAGCGCATCGATTGTTTGAGTAACCAACTCAAAGCCCGCTTCAGCATCCGCTACTGCTAGTTCACCAATTTCAGAGAGCGGTTGCGAAACGCGCACAGTGGCGCCATCGATCTCACTACCCCGTTCATCGAACAGCGAAGCGCGCACACCGGACGTGCCGATATCCACCGCCAGGACGGCTGCTGTTTTAGATCCCGCCATCAGAGATAAAAATTCAGGCGATGGCTCAAACCCCTCAAGGACCTCATCCAGCATGCTCCTCATCTTCGTGGTCTGGGTTTTTGCCGCGGGTGATATCCTGCGACATCGAATTGTTGATTAAAGATTTATCGGGACAACTTGTTGAAGTTCGTCGAAAGAATTGCACAAGCAACGGCTCATAGTCCAGCTTGACTTCGATGGGTACTGGTTCATTTTAATTCCGCGAGTTCGGCTCATAACATCAAACTCTAGGTTGCGCCTTTGCCGCGCGAACAAGCTGAAGCTTGAACTCTAAACTACCGGCATTTTCTGGAAGTTTAGAGTTCGACCTTCAGGTGTTTTTGCCCGGCGGCAAGCAGAAAACTTGAACTTCAACTACTAGCACCCCACACTGTTAGAATGAACTTATGAATGCGAAAACACTCAACTGCCCAATGTGCGGCGCTGCCACATCAACGGACGAGCCGCTCTGCAAATATTGTGGCGCCCGCCTAGCCACCATCGCATGCGCCTCTTGCTTTGGAATGATGTTCATGGGGAGCAGGCATTGCCCTCGCTGTGGAGCAGCCGCCGCGGAGCGAGAAAGCGAAATTTTGCAGCCACTGAGCTGCCCGCGCTGCCTCAGCGAGATGCAAGCGGTGGCCATCGGATCAACCACAATCGAGAATGTGAACGTTGTTCAGGTGTTTGGGTGGATGTGAGGTCGTTTGAGAAGATCTGCGCTGATCGAGAGCAACAGGCGGCGGTGCTGGGTGCTGCTTCGCCTGCCCCCCGCGGCGAAATCAGCGAAGGAGGAAAAGTCCGTTATGCGCCTTGCCCCGAATGCAGGCAGTTAATGAACCGCATCAACTTTGCTCGCTGCTCGGGCGTGATTGTCGATATTTGTAAAGGCCACGGAAGCTGGTTCGACCGTGATGAACTCACTCGCATCGTCGAGTTTATTCGCGCGGGCGGACTCGATGCGGCCCGCGGCAAAGAGAAAGCCGCAATTGAAGAGGAACGCAGGCAACTGCGCCAGGAACAGCTTTCAGCTGACCGCAGAAGTTCCTCGCTGCTTGATTTAGACGCGGACAACGATCACCGTACGGCGGGGATTGCTTCTGCGCGAGGACTTTTGAAACTTCTGCTCGATTAGCTGATGGCGGCTTGTTTTCGCGCCGGAGCGCCTTGCGACAAGCGACCTTCCGCAGCGCTCCAATCGATGTTTGAGAAAAACGCTTCGATATACTTAGGCCGCTCAGTCTTAAAGTCGAGCAGATAAGCGTGTTCCCAGACATCCATCACCAGTATGGGATTGAAGCCGGAGACATTGCCTGTTTCGTGCAGCGAGATCCAATGATTTGAAAGCCGGTTATTGGCCGGGTTCTCGTAACATATGGCCCAGCCTACGCCGCGCATTTTGCCGATACCCTGAAAATCTGCCTTCCAGATGTCGTAGTTACCGAAGCTCGCTTCCGTCGATTTCCGGAATTTGGATGAACTCTCGGGCTCGCCCGTGCCTGCACCTTTCTTGAGGTTCTCGAAATAGTACTCGTGCAGGACCATTCCGTTATATTCAAAACCGAGACGACGGGTTAGCTCAGAATAGGCCGGCATCTCTTCCTGATCCACCTTCCCATCTTGAATAAACTGCCAGATCTTCTCTGTCAGGTTGTTGGTCTCTTTGACGTAGCCTTCGTAGAGTTTGAAGTGCAGTTCCAACGTCTCGTCAGAGATGCCCTTCAGACCGCTGAGGTTAAACTGTCTGGCCTTGTAGGAATCCATTGTACTCATTGCTTACCTCCCTAATACCCAGGAGTCAGATGGCAGACGGCAGCATTTTCGATTTGTCATTTGTCATTTTCATCGCAGAACCCGTTAGGAATAGCGTTCCAGTGACCCAAGAACAAATGCCGGGCGGCAACCGGACTCGGGTACTGTTGACGTCGAGTCCGTTTGTCTTTTCAATTGCAAATAAAAAATGCTCCCGTCAGCCATCTGCCTCCTGTCTTTTCTTAGTTCTTACCGAAGATCACCCAGTCGCCGTGTGATGTGCCCATGAACAGGAGCAGCGGAAGCGACAGCCAGGCGTTCGTTCGCGATGCAATAAAAGCCTGGCGAGCCAACTCGGGGGGCGCCGCAGGTCCGGTACCGGCCATGGCCGCGATAATACGCTTATTGTTCGGCCAGATGATGCCCCAAACATTCAGCATCATAACTATGCCGTACGCGCCACCCACGCCAATCGAAATAGTCTTGTTGCTGGCCCAGCTCTCGCCACCAGCCGTCAGCATGCCGATGAAGAACTTTACCAGTCCCCAGGTAATTAGCAACACCAGCACGATCATTACGATTGCAAATATGCGTCCATCTTTGGTTAACGCCGCTACCCTCTTGATGATCAGGAATTCCACGATGAACAAAACAATCGGATAGGTTAGCCACGCAAATAACACCCACCAGAGGTTGACGTTCCCGCCACCAACAACGTTCGCGTTATTCACGTCAGCCTTGAGCGTGTACATCGCGAAGTAAGCCAGGCCCACCAGCACAGTGACGACTGCGCCCCAACGAAAGTACCAAAGCGCCCGTGAGAGAAGATCTGGATTGACCTTCTTTTTCGTGTCCGGATCAAGCGATTTCTGAAATGGAACGTTTACGAGGTTGAAGAAATAGAGCAAACCAATCCACAGGATCCCTGCAACGAAGTGTGCCCAGCGAAGGAAAATCCTCAGGAACGCCTCGCTATTAGGAGCGTGAAAGATTTCCTGAAACATAGCCAGACTGATGAGGAGATTAACAGTTGACTCGATTAGCATTAGGCCCTCCTAGACATTAAGTGGGACAGACAGCTCATCTGTCGAATTCAAACTGAATTGTTTGGAATTACGCGCGAAGATTACACCCAGACATAGTTGGGACGCAATCAGGTCGACAACACTCAACCCACAGAACCTTTTGCGGGTTGAGTCGCTTCTACTAGGTCAGTGATGGGATCCCTTGAGCTTCTGCTGGTGCTGAGTGTTTCGATGCGATACCTGATCTTAGTCTTCCAGGGGTCGTGGCCCGGCATCCATGCCTCTCACGCTGGCCTGGTTGACCACGTGAACTTTGAGGTCATCAATTATGCGAATCTGACAAGAAAGGCGCATGTTCGCGGCAAGATCTGTTTCTATGGCCAGGCGGTTGCGCTCAAGCTCCCCCACATCGCCCGGATCTCCGGATAGTATTTCCACGCGACAGGTGGTGCAGCGTGCATTGCCTCCACAGCGGTGGAGAATATCGATGCCAGCATCCTCAATCGCGAGCACCAGTTTGTTACCTTTGGGCGCTTCGAAGGCTACGGGTCCGGTTGCGGTCTCTGCTTCAATCTTCGGCATCAGTCTAGTGACTCCAGCATTTTTTCTTTAATAGCTCTTAGAATTTGGCACAAGTGTCTGAGTTGAGCAAGCGAGGAAGAAGCCTGGCCGACGTTGTCAGCTTGCGTGTCTTATGCACACCGCGGCTTCAGCCCGTCAGCGCCGACCGTAGGAACAATTAACCGTTTCAACGATTTTCCTTGGACAATCACCTGGAACCAGGCAAACCGTTGAAACGGTAACAATTTACTTCGCTCATCAATGTCCGACATGCTTCAGGAACCTCTAAACAAGTCGGTGATCACGCAGCGACTGACCACAACCAATGAGTATCACTCAACTACAGAACAGGAAGCGGTAGCGACCTGGCCGTTGCGACAGACTCAAATTGTGTTACCCAGACGGCCAGGTCGCTACCGCTTCCTGTTCTGTAGTTGAGTGCATAACGTCAGAGGGTAATGATTTCGCTGCCACTCTGTTTTCAGTTTTCACTTACCCGCTGGTAGCGGGTGGGTTCGCTGAGCAAGACCGTCCCATGGGCGACTGCGGGACGGCACCAGCTACCGCGAGGTGGTACTGACCCCGTCACACGAAAGTAATTGGAATCGAACGATCGTCAGATTTTATGAAGCATGTCGGACATTGATGAGCCAAGCATATTGTTACCGTTGAAACGGTTCAGTAGAAATGGGAATCACTTTTACTTACCGGGCTAAAGCACCGGCGTGAATTAGAGGGCTACAATCAAATCTAAACCAGTTCACATCCTCAACTTCTTCAAGTGAGCGACAACTCCATGAACGTCGCCCCCGCAACTGGATTACGGTAGTAGGCATCGATTTCCCGAAACCCTATAGACCGGTACATGGCAATCGCCGTGTCCATCTTGCCCGGCAGCGTATCGAGGCGCATCCGGCGGTAGCCAATCTGTCGAGCCGCCTTAATTACTGACTGGGTTAGTTCACGCCCCAAACCTTTCCCACGAAAGTCTGGCCGCACGTACAGTCGTTTCATCTCGGACACTCCTTCGCCTAGATCTCGCAATGCTACGCATCCGGAAATCTGTTGACCATCAAAGGCAAGGAACAGGCGGCCCGTCGGCGGAACATATTCACCAGGGAGTTCTGCAAGTTCCTTTTCGAAGTTCTGAAAGCAGAGATTTATTCCCAGCCACGCCGCATACTCTTCGAACAATTCGCGCGCACGATCGATGTCTTCCGAAGATTGTGCTTGAAGTATGTGCACGCGCAAACTCAGTCGGATCTCAAGCAGCGCAACCAAGCCAGATACGAAAAGGCCGGGCGTCTGGGAGACTACCCGGCCATCCGAATCCTGCACCGCGCCTTTGAAACTAAGCAGTAAAGGAAGTGCCGCAGCCACAACTTCCGGTTGCGTTTGGATTCGTGAACGTGAAGCCGGAACCCATGACTCCGGTCACATAGTCGATTTGAACACCGTTCAAGTATTGAGCGCTGAACATGTCGACGAACAGGCGCACGCCCCGTTCATTGAGTATGAAGTCGCCCTGACGAGATTCCTCTTCGATATTCAGACTGTACTGAAAGCCGGAGCAACCACCTGGTACGACGCGAACACGCAGTCCCGACGTTTCGGGCAGTCCCTCTTCGCTCGCCATAAACTTCTTAATCTCGACAGCAGCAGGCTCAGTAACATGCAATGTGATATTTGGGGCAGCATTTGAAACAGCAGGCGTTTCAGTAGTTGTTGTTTGTGTAGACATTTAAAATCTCCCTCGAATAATAACGTTATTTGTGTCAATTGCCGATTAACCGCCGAATATGTCGGGCCTTATATAATCGAAAAGTCGGCAATCCAAAGTCCCAAATTCATCTTACTGACCTTTACCTAAAACGACAAGTTCAGGCTTCATTGCCTCGATCGACACCTGACGGGCAACCTCCTCGGCCACTCGCCGGAACGCCTGAGCCTGTGGCGAATCTGGTTGGCTTACTACGATGGGCACCCCCTTATCACCGCCTTCGCGCACCTCTATACCGAGTGGAACCGAGCCCAGGAACGGCACGCCATACATACTCGCGAGCTTCGCTCCCCCGCCCTCGCCAAAGATGTCGTAGCGGTTACCGGTGTCCGGCGCAATGAAGTAGCTCATGTTTTCAACAACGCCCAGAATCGGAATGGCTACGGTTTCAAACATGCGCAGTGCGCGGCGTACATCTGCGATAGCCACGTCCTGTGGCGTCGTAACTAATACGGCTCCCTGGACCGGGACGAGTTGCGCCAGCGACAACTGGACGTCGCCCGTGCCGGGAGGCATGTCCACGATCAAGTAATCCAGTTCTCCCCACTTCACGTCGGAAAGAAATTGTTTTACGAGACCATGCAGGATAGGACCGCGGACAATCATCGGTTTATCGCCGGGCTGCAGGAACGCCATCGACATAATTCGGACGCCGTACGCTTCAATGGGAATCAGTTTGTTAACGTCCACTTCCGGCCGCGCGTCGCTGGCGCCCAACATGATGGGAACGTTAGGGCCATATACATCCATATCCATCAAACCTACCCGTGCGCCATCGAGTGCCAGGGAAACGGCCACGTTGACGGCCACGGTCGATTTCCCGACGCCACCTTTTCCAGACGAGACCGCAATAATGTTGCGAACGCCCGGTACGGAAACTTTTTCTCCGATGCCGCGGCCTTTGGGCACTTCGGCATCCATCGTCACGTTGACCGATTGCACACCTGGGATAGCCCTTACAAGTTCTTTAGCGGCACCCTCCATCTCCTCCTTCACCGGGCAGGCAGGAGTTGTCAGCACGATGCGAAACGAAACATTGCCGCGATCGATTTTGAGATCTTTGATGAATCCAAGCGTGACGATGTCTTTGTGTAGATCCGGATCCTGGATCTGGCGCAGAGCTTCGAGTACAAGTTGTTCGGTTAGCTGTGACATGGTTTTTGTTTTGATTAGCGCTTAAGAATTGGATTATGCCGGAGCAGAAGTCGAATGTCGACTTGCACGGCCTTTTCGTGCAATTTGAGCGAACGTTACTCAAGCAAAGAAGGCAAGGATCCACTAAATCGCACGAAATAACACTAAGAGAATTTCGTGCGAGTTCGTTTGATTCGTGGAGCGTCCTTGGTCGATGTCACCACCAACTTTTTTGACAAAGCTGGGAGCGCGCGGATAGCCTTGTATGCCTCAGAAACAATCGCTCTGACAGATGTAAACTGCTATTTCCTTGATGTTAGTCAACCATCATTTCTTCAACCCGAAGAATGTCGGTAACGTTGCCAATGCGCAAGCGTCCGCCAGAGCAGGTTCTGTTACTTGCGGCGCTGCTCTGCGGATTTCGTTGAGGATCGACAAATCGCAACGAATCACCGATGCAAAGTTTAAGTCGGCGGGCTGCAGTTATCTGGTCGCCGCCAGTTCGTTGCTGACCGAAATGGTCAAGGGCGAAACCACCGCAGAAGCGGCAGTCCTGGGCCAATTTCCGAGGAGATCAGTGATCGAACACCTCGGTGATTGGCCCGCGGATCGGGATCATTGCGCCGCGCTTGCTTGCGAAGCCCTACTTTCAGCGGTCCGGCAATACAGCGATTCAGTGCGTAAAGAGTGGACGGGAGATGAGGCGCTAATTTGCACCTGCTTCGGAGTTTCCGAGCAAACAATCGAGAGCGAGATTAAAGCGGGCGGGTTACGTACGATTGCGGAAGTTACGCGGGCCTGTAACGCCGGTGCGGGTTGCCGTTCCTGCTACTCGTTGATTGAAGACATTCTCGGAACTGTGAATGAGGCGTGCTAACATCGTGTTGTCGTTTTCATTTCTTCCATGTCTCATTGGTCATTTCCCGAATTCCTGTTCGTCGAACTTCGTGGATCTCTTTCGTGATGCTTCGTGTTAGTTCGTGGATCGTTTGCTTTGGGGGGCCGATGAGACGATCCACGAAATCACACGAACGAATCACGAAGAGGAAACAACAAAACGGAACGAACAATGAGAAATGTCACTACTGAGAAATGACGAATGGAAAATGAACTGATCTACCTGGACAATAACGCAACCACACGAGTCGCGCCCGAAGTAGTAGCCGCGATGCAGCCCTATCTCACCGAATTTTATGGCAATCCGTCGTCGGCCCACTCATTGGGACGTAAGATGAAAACCGCCGTTGAGCGTGCGCGCGAACAGGTAGCCAAACTGGTGACCGCTGCTGACGCGAACGAGATCGTCTTTACGTCGTGTGGTTCCGAATCCGACAACTGGGCCATCCGCGGTGTGTTAGAGGAGAATCCGGAAAAGAAACACATCGTTACCACACTGGTCGAACACGAAGCCGTTAGGAACCTCTGCGCGCGACTAGAGCAGCAGGGTTACGAGGTCACCTGGCTGGAAGTAGACAATAACGGTGGACTAGATCTCGAGAGTTTGCGAGCCACTCTACGGGACGACACGGCACTGGTTTCGGTGATGCTGGCAAATAATGAAACCGGCGTACTCTTTCCTATTGAAGAAATCGGTCACATCGTGCGCGCGAACTCCAGCGCGCTGTTTCACGTCGATGGCGTACAGGCAGTGGGTAAGATTCCCATCGATTTGAGCGGGCTCGAAGTCGATCTGTTTGCGATCTCCGGTCACAAACTTCATGCGCCGCAAGGCGTGGGTGCGCTCTATGTGAAGAGCGGCGTGAAACTCTCGCCCTTAATAGTCGGCGGCGGCCAGGAGAGCGGGAAGCGCGGCGGAACTTTAGCGGTACCAAATATAGTCGCGCTGGGCGCGGCGTGCGAATTGGCCGCAAATTCGGAGGCTCACGAATTAGTAAGGCGCCTACGGGATCAGTTAGAGGACGAAATTCTAAGCCGGATTCCTAATGCCAGGTTGAATGGAACGCCGGATCGCACAAAGCGGCTGCCAAACACTTCGAACATTTCCTTCGAGTACGTCGAGGGCGAAAATATTCTGGCGCACCTCAATGAAGCCGGCATCCTGGTATCAACTGGCTCAGCTTGCCATTCGAGCACACGCGAACCATCACCTACTCTACGAGCGATGAACGTCCCTTACACTGCTGCCCAGGGGTCTATCAGGTTTTCACTGGGGCGCTACAACCGCCAGCAGGACGTTGCGCAAACTTTGGACGTCCTCCCCGGCATTATCGAGAAGCTGGTCAAAATGTCGCCGTACGACAATGAACTGCGAGCACTGTATGCTGCGCGTGGTTAGTGTGCACGGCATTTCCTACCTGACCAATCGTCATGTGATACAATTCGCTAGCGTTTCCGCCAGATTCAACTCTCAAGCCAACGGAGCACCCGTTAATGTCAGCTAAACGGCCGGCCGCAGACGAAACACCTGCAGTGGTTATCGCCAAGACCGAGGCGTCTCAGCATGCGCGACGCGATAAAGTAAGCTTGATGGAAACGGACGACTACGTCTGCCTCGAGCCTTCAGATCCCCTTTCCAAAGCTGTTGAGGTCATGAAACAGGACGAGGGTGGTTGCGCGATAGTTTGTGAACTTGGACGAGTGGTGGGTATTTTCACGGAACGCGACGTTTTGAACAAGATCATCGGCGAGCCGGTTGACATGAATGACCCGATCAGCAAGTGGATGTCACCCATTGTTGCGACCCTGTCACCAGATGCGACTATTGGCGATGCGGTCGCGATGATGACAGACAAGAGCTACCGAAATATTCCCCTTGTTAAAGATGGACAACTGGCAGGTTCGATCTCGGTTTTCGACGTCATTTCTTATTTGGCGGAGAGTTACCCAAAGGAAACGATGAATTTGCCGCCAAACCTTGACCAGGTAATGGACAGCAAGCACGGAGGTTAGAGCATTTTAGATTGCCGATTTTTAATTTTAGATTTTGAAGGCGGTCTTACGAGCAACTACAATCGCAAATCTAAAATCAAAAATGCAATCAGAGAGGGCTTAATCGCAAACAAAACATGAGCACTGTTATCGAAACACCCGCTGAACAAATCGAAAAGAACCTCGAGGAAGTAGAAGCTGTAACCATTCGCTTCGCCGGAGACTCCGGCGATGGCATGCAGTTGACCGGCACGCAGTTTACGAACACTTCCGCAGTTGTCGGCAACGACATCTCAACCCTCCCGGATTTCCCGGCAGAGATTCGCGCCCCTGCGGGAAGTTTGCCTGGTGTCAGCGGCTTTCAGCTGAACTTCTCCAGCCAGGACATCAAGACCCCCGGCGACCAGCCCAGCGTTCTGGTGGCGATGAATCCTGCGGCGCTGAAAGTGAATCTCGCCGACCTGGAAGATGGTGGCACCATCATAGTCAACACCGACGGCTTCACTAAAGAGAACTTAAAGTACGCGAATTATGCGACGAACCCTCTTGAAGATGGCTCACTCGCCGGCTATCGCGTCCACAAGCTGCCCATCACAACGCTCAACATGAATGCACTCAAAGGCAATGTCGAGCTTTCGCGCAAGGAGATTGATCGCAGCAAGAATTTCTTCGCGCTCGGCGTCCTCTACTGGCTCTACGATCGACCGATGGAGAACACGCTCAATTGGATTACTGCCAAGTTTGGAAAGAATCCGGAGTTGGCCAAAGCAAATGAGATAGCGCTTAAGACCGGCTACAACTTCGCCGACACTACCGAAGTTTTCACCACGCACTTTACGATCAAGAAAGCCCAAATCGCTCCCGGCAAATATCGCAAGATTACCGGTAACGAAGCGACCGCGATCGGGTTTGTGGCCGCTTCGCAGCTAGCCGGACGGCCGCTGTTCTACGGCTCGTACCCCATTACACCGGCGTCGGACATTTTGCATGAGTTAGCGCGGCACAAGAGTTTTGGAGTTAAGACGTTTCAGGCCGAGGACGAGATTGCTGCCGTGTGTTCGGCAATCGGCGCCAGCTTTGTGGGCCAAATCGGTCTGACGGGAACCTCAGGGCCTGGCGTGGCCTTGAAGCAGGAAGCAATCGGTCTGGCAGTAATGACCGAACTTCCGCTCGTTATCATTAACGTGCAACGCGGTGGGCCTTCAACCGGACTTCCGACGAAGACCGAACAAGCCGATCTGTTTCAGGCGGTGTGGGGAAGAAACGGTGAGTGTCCCGTGATCGTCGTGGCTCCCGCAACCCCGGCCGACTGCTTCCACATGGCGATTGAAGCGGTCCGCCTGGCCTTTAAGTACATGAGCCCGGTTTTCTATTTGTCGGACGGTTACCTGGCAAACGGGGCTGAGCCGTGGGCCATTCCTGAGATCGCTGATCTGCCAAAGATCGAAGTCACTTTTGCGAATGACCCAGCTAATTTTATGCCCTACGCGCGCGATCCCGAAACCTTGGCTCGGCCTTACGCCATTCCTGGAACGCCGGGGCTCGAACATCGCATCGGCGGCATTGAGAAGCAACACATTACCGGCAACGTAAATTATGATCCGGAAAATCATCACCTGATGGTCAAGCTGCGACAGGAGAAGATCGATCGAGCAGCCAACGATGTTCCGCTCGTGGAGGTCTTCGGCGAGAAACAGGGCAAGGTACTCGTTCTCGGCTGGGGCTCCACTTATGGTTCTATCAGTACGGCAGTGGAGAAGTTGCAGAGCGAAGGCAAGAGCGTCTCGTCAGCACATCTTCGTTACTTGAATCCCTTCCCCCGGAACCTGGGCGAGGTGCTGGCGGGATTTGAGACGGTGATTGTGCCGGAGATGAACCTGGGACAGCTCGCCACCATGATACGCGCGAAGTATCTGGTCGACGCAGTTGCATTCTCAAAGGTGAAAGGACGTCCGTTCCAAATTCGGGAGATTGTCAGGAAGGTTGAAGAGTATATGTGAGCACGAAACCCTCTCTGGCTTCTCTAGCAGGCTGCTGAAGTTGGGATGGTCCATTCTCAGGAGAACAAGACGATCCACGAAAGCACACGAAATGGCTCGAACTAAGGCTCTTTTCGTGCCCGTTCGTGTTATTTCGTGGATCGTGAGTTTTTCAGCAACCTGCGGGCCAAACAAGAATGAAATTAACTAAATCACCAGTAGCTCCAAACACTCAGAGGCCAGGGGATAGGCAAAGAATATTCGTGCGCATGAAGTCGAAGACAACTACCGGCCAAGTCTCCAAAATTTTCTAATGGCTTTATCGTCTCGAACCAACAGCTCTCGATCAATACCCGATCTATACGCGGAAGGACAACGCTACTTTGTGGGACAAGGAACCCTCAACAACACGCTTGCGCAGCTCGCCGCCGATCTGAAGGAACACGGGATCAGCTATATGGTGATCGGAGCCGTAGCTCTATTGGCCCATGGGTACCCACGCTTTACTGAAGACATTGATCTTGTGCTTACACCAGAAGGACTAGAAGCCTTCCATCGAGAGTTAATAGGTCTGGGTTATGCGCCAGCATTTCCAGGGGCAAAGAAGAGGCTGCATTCGACAAGAGATGGAGTGACAATTGAGATAATGACTACGGGAGAATACCCGGGTGACGGTGAACCGAAGCCGGTGAGTATTCCTGAACCTTCCGCGGCTTCAATCGAAATTGATGGCATCCAGGTCGTGACATTTGCGAAGCTAATCGAATTGAAACTAGCCTCGGGGATGACTGCTCCACACAGGCTTAAGGATCTGGCAGATGTGCAGGAATTGATCAAGATTCGCGGGCTACAGCCCGAGTTTGCGGAGCAGCTTGACCCCTACGTGAGAGGAAAGTTTTTGGAGCTGTACGAGACAATAAAACAGAACCCGAAAGACTAAGCCCGTCGTGAATCTGGTACGCATGGGTCGGGCCTGCAAATGACAAGAAGCTAAGGAAGTTCTATGAGAGTCAGCATCTCGAACGTCGAAGATTTTGATCCTGCTGAATGGAAAATTGAACGCGAAGGGCGCGAGTGGAAAGGTGACGAATTCGACAAGCGAATTTACCAGGACCAGAGAAGATGGAGTATGTTGGCGGAATCTTTGTCGACGAACGCCAGAGACTCATTGTTTTAGCGATGTTGCTTGAGAATTTGGGAATCGACAAAGCCGTTCAGCTTGGAAACCGAGAAGACTGGGAAGCAGCAATCGCCGAATTAGAATCGAAGGAGCATTCATGAGTACAAGCGGAAATGGTCATAGTGGGAACGGAAACGTTAACAAACCGATTGTTGAGCAAGCGGTTTCGGCGGACAGTGAAGGTGGGTCAGCGGTTTCAGGCAAAATAGCTCCGCCGCCAGGGCAACTTAAGAAGTCAGACTTTATTTCCGATCAGGAAGTGCGTTGGTGTCCAGGTTGCGGCGATTACGCAATCCTCAATAATGTACAGAAGGTGATGCCCGAGCTGGGTATCCCGCGCGAGAAAATCGTGTTTGTTTCCGGCATCGGCTGCTCGTCGCGTTTTCCCTATTACATGAACACCTATGGCTTCCACAGCATTCATGGACGCGCGCCGGCGGTGGCCACCGGGATTAAGTGCGGCAACCCGGATCTCAGCGTCTGGGTGATCACCGGCGATGGCGACGCGTTATCGATTGGCGGCAATCACTTCATGCACGCTATCCGGCGTAATCTCGATATCAACTACATTCTGTTTAATAACCGGATTTATGGATTGACCAAAGGCCAGTACAGTCCTACTTCGGAATTCGGCAAGAAGACCAAGTCGACGCCCGTAGGGACCATCGATTACCCGATTAACCCTCTTTCACTCGCCATCGCCAGCGAATCGACCTTTGTGGCTCGTTCCATTGACATCGATGTCAAACACCTGGGGTCGGTAGTTGAAGCGGCCGCCAAACACAAGGGAATTTCTTTCATCGAGGTCTATCAGAACTGCAATATCTTTAACGATCATGCTTTCGACCAGTTTGCTGAGAGGAGCGTGAGGTCTGAGCGCGTACTGTATTTGGAGCACGGCAAGCCAATGATTTTTGGCAAAGACCGTAACAAGGGTATTCGGATGAATGGAGCGCATCCGGAAGTGGTAACGCTGGGCGAGAATGGGGTCACCGAAGCCGATCTCCTGGTGCACGACATCTATCTGCAAGATCCTTCGGTGGCATTCATGCTCGCGCGCATGGAGCAGCCTGATTTCCCGCAACCAGTCGGAATCTTCCGCGCCGTTGAGCGAGCTACTTATGAAGAGATGATGGTTGCCCAGATCGACGCCGCCATAACAAAGACCGGACCGGGTAGTTTGGAAAAGCTCATCAACAGTGGCGACACCTGGGTAGTCGAGTAAGCCGGGCCTACTTTGTAGGATTCGCGTACGAGCAAGCGGCAGGGCTAGATTCAGACCCACGACTGTAGCAGACTGAAAACAAACACGATCCACGAAACGGCACTAAACTTCACGAAAGAAATCGTTTTGTTCGTGGTAGTTCGTGTGGTTTCGTGGATCGTGTTACTGCTAGACGACTTGGTCCAATTACGGCAGCGCTTCCACAATGACGAAGACGGAACTTACCTGAGCCCTCGACGCCAAAGACAAATCGCAGGTTCACCGAAGCGCCCGGATTGAGTGGCGTAGCGAGGGTGATCGCCCCTGCCGAGAGGCTGGAGTTTCTAACCTCCGCCCATCGGCTGGCCGAGGTTAGGAGCGCTCGTGTCTTCCTCCAGCGTCGTCCCGCGCACCATAACCGTCCCGCCACCCGTCACGCTCACCATCACATACGGCGAAGTCAGCGCCCTCAAGTCATCGATGCCTGGGCCATTCGGGAAAGTTGAGATATCCACGATCCGGAACCTCAATCGCGTAACGCCCATTCCCGTGTTGTTGGTGAAACGGCGCCGAATGTCTAGCGTGCCGAATTCCTGATTCGCCCCACATGTCCCCGGAGTCGGACAAGTCACTCGTTCGCGATTGGGCGAGACGGAACTGGCTACTGCCGAGTCAATCAGTGACGGATTGACGGCGCCACTTCCATTCGGATGGCCACGCACGATCGGCGCGGAAAGATTCTCCGGACCGGGCGCCCCCAGCCGCTGCAGATCCTCGGAGAGCACCGCCCCCGTACCGCCGCTCGTGGAGACGAAGAGGAAGTCGACCGCATTGTCGTTGGTGTCCTGCGACTGCCCCAAGGACGGCGGAGCCGTATTCTGGACCAACGACACCGTGGTGCAGTTGTTACCAAAGCCCGCCGGATCTGTGCCCGTACAACCGCCGGGAAGCCGCCAGCACCCAGCTGTATTCGGTCTCCGCCGCTACCGGAACGAATCTCAGCTTCCAGGTGGCGGAGGAACGGCATTCCGCTCTCGAATGGTGGCAACATCACTGGTGCAGACACGGCGACCTTCCATCAACGCGGTGAGCACAAGTGATGCCGCGTTAAGCAGCACTGGATATGACGTGGTGGTTAGCGGAACCTGTAGTCCTGCCGCGACTTCAACAAGACCAGCGTTGACGGTTAATACGCCTGACCCCGCGGCCGTTGTAGTGGGCATCATCGTGATCGGCGCCTCCTGGACCCAGCAACAGGGAAGATCGGCGAGGGGCGCTAACTTTCCAGTTAAATCACTCGCGGTGCTGCCCTTTCATGCCCTGGGTCAAAAAAGCGACGAGCATGTCGGACTGGGGCTCGCGGATGTGTTAATCACCTGTTTGAGCAATATCAGAGAATTGAACGTCAGAGCAACGAGCGCGGTCGTATCCTTCGATGGACCAGAGCATGAGTCGATAAGTGCAGGAAGGAAACTCAATGTTGACGCTGTACTCGAGGGAACTATCTACACGCGAACGGTCGCGTGCGCGTGACGGCAAGATTGCTGAGAGTAGGCGATCAAATGCCCTTATGGGGCGGGGCAGTTTGAAAAGTCTTTACAAGACGAGCTCAAGTTGCAGGACGAAATAGCTCTGCAAATTGTTGACGCCCTCTCCCTCTCTCTCAGTGGCATCGAAAAGACCGCCTTGACTAAGCGCTTCACTGAGAATGCTGATGCTTACCACCTATATCTAAAAGGCAGATACCACTGGAACAAACGCAACTACGGGGGAATGATTGAAGCTCAGCGCCTATTTCGTAACGCAATTGAAAAAGATCCAAATTTCGCCCTCGCGTTTGTTGGACTTGTAACCTCGCCCATGGGCTGACTGAGATTCGGCGCCGTGGTGTCTTCCTCCAGCGTTGTCCCACGCACCGTAACCGTTGCCGCCTCCCGTCACACTCACCATTACGTCCGGTGAGCTCAGCGCCCTCAGGTCGGCAATGCCTGCTCCATTCGGAAAGGTCGACAAATCCATGATCCGGAAACCTCAACCGCGTAACTCCCATTCCCGTGTTGTTGGTGAACCGCCGCCGAATCCTGCGCCGGGTATCTCGAATCAGATGGTGTCCGTATCCGGATCAGAATTGGCGTCCGTACGCCTGACGCAGAGAGAAAGGCCCGGAGTTGAGCTAAGCGTCAATGAAAGTTGGGACCCGGAGTGTCGGCTGATCGCAACTGTGAGGGTCTTGGCGATTCAAAGCACTGAGTAATAGAATGATGCGCACCAAGACCGGTCGCCTGTCAGCAATGGGGAATCCATCATGAACTGTCCATCCTGTGGCCAAGAAAATATTGACGGCACTGATCGTTGCGACAATTGTCTCGCGCCGTTTCGCGATCTCGACGTGCCGCGAGCAGACTCCTCTGAGGGTCTCGCGCGTTCCGTAATGGAAGACAATCTGGGCCGGCTCGAACAGGAACAGACCATCACAGTGGTCCCGGAAACGCCGGTCCTCGACGTTGTTCACCTCATGAGACGCGCGAATTCAGGATGTGCTCTGGTGGTAGATGGCGGCAAGTTGGCGGGGATCTTTACCGAGCATGATGTGTTGAACAAGATGACCGGAGCGGACGCGCGTTCGCCCGCGACGGCGGTAAAAGATCTGATGAGCCCAAATCCCGAGGTTCTTCATGAGCAGGATTCAGTGGCCTCCGCGCTGAACAAAATGTCCATGGGCCGTTATCGCCACATCCCGGTAAAGAATAACGACGGCAGCTATACCGTCGCCTCTATAAAAAACCTCCTCTTATATATCGCTAAAGAGGATTGGTGAATTGGGCGTCCCTGACGTGGGCGCACGGAGGACCCTCTCCTACCCGCTCAGGGGATTACCCGTCTTTAAATCTGTCCCCGCATCTCAAATGTACCCGCATCCCAACGTGTCGCCCCTGCAATTCAATCCAAAGGCTGCCCCTCCCCTGGGATTCAAAATGACCGAATAACAGTCTAGTCGCAAAATGGGTCTATTCGTTATGACAGAACCTGCTATAGTCTCAGAACCTCACCTCACAAATACCTAATAAATAATAGGAATCGCCCTCGGCGCCAGTAATTTCCGAGCGGCATGCGAGGTGCAAAAGTATTTCCAAGTGCTGCCTCCGGGCGCAGCCGTCCTGCCCTAATCCCTCGTTGAAGGCCTCGGTAAAACAATATGTCACGTGCGGGTGAGAATTCAGAAAATAAGGCCGTCTGGCCTGCCACCTCGTGCCTCGGGGCGGCGCCTGAGAAATCTGTGGCTGCCCCCAAGGCGGTGCGTCTAGTTATTGCCACACTTCTTAGTGCAACGGTGGCGGTAGCCTCCAGCGCGTTTTTTGGGCGATGGTGGCTTAATGCGATCGTCGTCATCATCAGCACCATGGCGGTTCTCTATTGCACATACCATTTGCAGAAGGCCTCAACAGCCGCGGCGGCGACTGAGGGCACGCCTGAACCAAAGGTGCATGACTCCTTGAACCCGAACAGGCGCGGTAGCACGGAGCTGTTTCGCGTCGCCTTCGATCACGCCGCTATTGGCATGGCACTCGTCCTGCCAAACGGCCGCTGGCATAAGGTGAACCGGTCGTTATGCGAAATTCTCGGTTATTCGGAGCTGGAACTGCGTGCCAGAGATTTTCAAGAGTTCATCCATCCTGATGATCGTACGCCTTCGATGGCTAAGCTGGAACACTTGCTCCAGGGCAGCGTCGCGAAGTTCCAAACCGAAACCCGGTGCATTCACAAAGATGGACGCGTGATTTCGGTGCTCTGGAGCGTATCGCAAGTCCAAATGGAGAGCGCCGAGGCCACACAGCTAATCTTTCAGATACAAAATATTTCTGACCGGAAAGAAGCTGAGGAGAAGCTACTGCACGATGCCTTCCATGATGCGCTGACGGGCCTTCCGAATCGCGCCCTCATGATTGACCACTTGAAGTTCACTATCGCGCGCGCGAAGCGCAAGCCTGGATTAATGTTTGCCGTCCTCTTCCTTGACCTTGATCGGTTTAAGCTGGTCAACGACAGTCTCGGACACATGATCGGCGATCAGTTACTGGTTGGCATTGCCCGCAGGCTGGAGACCTGTTTGCGGCCGGGAGATACGGTAGCGCGAGTCGGTGGGGATGAGTTTACGATCCTTCTGGAAGAGATCCATGAAGAAAAGGAAGCGGTACTGGTCGCCGAAAGAATTCATAACGAACTCAAGAAACCCTTCAACCTGAGTGGCCGCGACGTCTTCACGACAGTAAGCATTGGCATTGCTCCCAGTTCGATCGTTTATGACGAACCCGATGAAATCCTGCGCGACGCTGACACGGCAATGTACCGCTCCAAGTCGTTGGGCAAGGCGCGTCATGAGATGTTCGACGAAGAGATGCACAACCATGCGCTAAACGTCCTGCAGATCGAAACCGATCTCCGTATGGCCCAGGAACGAAATGAATTCTTTATCCACTATCAGCCAATCGTAGCGCTTGATGATTTCCGGCTCTGTGGCTTCGAAGCCCTGGTGCGCTGGCAGCACCCGGTGCGCGGTTTGATCTCCCCACTGGATTTCATTCCCGTCGCCGAGGAGGGCGGGCAAATTGTGCAGATTGGTCAGTGGGTACTGAGAGAAGCTTGCTTCCAGATTCAGCGTTGGCAAGAGAAGTTTCCGGCCGACAAGCCTCTCTACATGACGGTCAATCTTTCGGCGAGACAGTTCACGCAGCCGGATCTAATCGATCAGGTCAGAGATATTCTTACCGAAACTGGGATTGATCCAGCTTACCTGAAGCTGGAAATCACTGAGAGCATGGTGATGGACGACTTTGAATCTGCTGCGTCGATGCTTTTCCAATTGCGCGCTCTCGGAGTTAGATTGAGTATTGACGACTTTGGCACCGGTTATTCATCCCTCACTTATCTGCATCGCTTCCCGATTGATACGTTGAAAATCGATCGCTCTTTCATTGCCTGCATGGATAAGGAGAATATGGAGATCGTGCGCACCATCCTGATGCTGGCGGAAAATCTGGGCATGGATGCGGTAGCAGAAGGCGTAGAGACGCAGGACCAGCTGAACTTGCTGCGCAGCCTCAACTGCCAGAACGGACAGGGCTATTTCTTCTCCAAACCCCTGGATGTCGCCGGCGCCGAGGGAATCATCTCCGAGACATACACTCCCCGAGCAGTTTTGGTGGCCCCGCGCCCGGCGTTGGTGGCGTAACCGCACATTTCTGACCTCTAGCGACCATATCCAAACCTGCAAGCACTCCCTCGTCCGTCTCCCTTCCCCCCCGTTCCCCTCCTACTGACCCGAGCGCGCTTGCGCGAGGCGGAGAGCCTGACGTCGAACTGCTTCCGAGACGTTACGGTTCAGCGAGATATGCTGCAGGTCTTTGGTGCGAATGCGGGGAAGGATGCTGATTGCTGTAGGAATCGGTGTGCGCGGGTTGCGACACAGATGGTGAATGATCGTGTAAGAACGCGCCCAGCCGCGGTTTAGAGAAATGAGCCGTAGGACTTCGTGCGAGACGGTGCGCATGGAGGCAATGTTCTCGACTTCGTGATCGGTGATGCGCGGGTTGTTGATGACGGCCGCCGCGACGATGCGGTTGGAATCGCGAATCAAAATGCTGCGAGCCTCGCGGTCGCCTTTCCGGGCCAGCTTCACGCGGTCTCTGGCGTTCATATTCATGAGCTGTTTGATCAGTGCGATGCGCTCGGGTTTTACTTCGGATCCCGACTCGAGGCGCTCGCTTTCAATGACGCGCTGCACGGCGGCCGCGTGCTCACCAGCAGTCTCAGGCATCAATTCCTCATAGCGCTCCATTGGCAGCCATGAATCATCGAGGTCGGCATCTGATACTTCGATGTGTTGCGCAATCACCCAGGCATCTTCGAGACTTAACTCGCCGGTTGCCGTACCGAGTTCGGCACTTTCAAAAAACTCTGCCGCCGCCGACTTACCCTGCGCTCTCAGTTCATCCGCAATCTGGCGCGCGCCGCGTTCCTTCTCGAAAAACTCCTTTTTGGTTTCGCGGGCCCGGCGCTCCGCTTCCACGGACCGCGCCGGGTTTCCCAGAATGGCGTCGATGATCGCAGGCATGCGCACGAGGCGCTGCTGATTTATAGCAATCAGGTCCAGCAGTGAGCCGTCGGCAACGATGCCGGCAATCCTTGCAATGGCTGCATCCGGCGTATTGCTGTTTTGAATCACCGCTTCGTGCACCTCGTGGTTGCTGGTTGATGTTCCCAGAAACCCGAGTACGGCTGGGGAAGTGTCTGGAGCTTGGGCGGCATTCAGAAGGTCCGCTTTCTCCTGTGCAGCCAGAGTAGACGCAGCAGCTTCGGCAATCTCGGCGTCGTCAGACTCGCGCAGGGCCACCAGCACCTCGAGCAGATCCGCTTGAGGCAGCGGCAACAATCCGCTCGCGGCTGCCAAACGCGCCGGCTGAGGAGCGCTACCACTGACGATTGCTTGTACTATTGGGTTAGTTGAGGTGGTTGTGCGCATTTCGAGGTAGCGGCGCGGCGGTCGGCTCGATGCCGGAGTTTACTCTAAATCTTCGAATAAGGATCCAAGGGCTTAATACAGGTTGAAATTGTATTCGAGCTGAATAAACATCGAAACGGGCCGTCCATCGATAGTGGCGGGAACGAACTTGATGCGCCGGGCCGCTCTTAGCGCTTGTTCGGTCAACCCGTCTGGTAGACCGCTTACCACTACAAAGTGTTTCACAGTTCCATCAGAGGAGAAAACAGATCTCAAGACGACCGTTCCTGTAACCCCATTTCTACGCGCTGCCTCCGTATATTGAGGTTCAGGTTTGCGCAAAACACGCGCCTTCGTGGTCACTTCCCTGCCTGAAAAAATCTCAATACCCGCGCTCTTGCGATAAGAAGCTGTGTGAAAGCGCAGGCTTTCAAGTTGTTCCGTCCAGGTCTGTTTGTCTTTTGCGTTGGGGGCAAGCTGTAAATACTTCTCTAGCGCCTCAGCTGCTTCCCGATAGCGAGCTTGGCGAACTTCAGGTGATTCCCCGGCTTAGGTAAGACCATAGCGTCTTCAAAAAAAATCGTAAGCGCCTGGCTTTTTAGGAGGTATGCCGGCGCGAATCGAGGGTCGAGACTAATAAGGGTTTCAGCCCGTTGCACAGCCTCTTCCTTCGCGCCAGCTCGCAAGTGAGCGACGCCAATAACGTAATGCGCATCAACAATCCTTGGGTCAATACTCAAAGCGGCGTTAGCCTCTCGAATAGCCTCTGACGATTTGTTACGCGCAAGGAGAGTGTAACTTAGCCCCGCGTGAGCGGCAGCGAAATTTGGTTTGAGTTTCAACGCGGTTTCGAAAGCCCTTGAAGCATTCTTGATCTCCTTGGGCTGTTGCAGAAGTGCCACGCCCAAGTGGTACCACCCTTCACAATCAGCCCTGTTCTTGTCGACCGCTTTTCGAAAAACCTTCGAAGCTTCGTTAAATTTACCCTGCCTGTAAAGCGCCAGGCCCCGCTCGCGCTCTTCAGAATTGGCGATCGCTGCGTTTTGCGTGACTGCCAAACAACGAGCGGTGTGCAACATGCGTGAACGAGCCAGAACGTTGCAAGGAAAGGGAGAATGCTCAGGTAGGTTTGGTATTTCGGCATTGCCGTCAAAACAGATTGAAGTTGTACTCAAGCTGGAGATATATGGAAACGGCTTTACCGTCCTTCGTAGCAGGAGTGAACCGTATTTGGCGGGCGGCTCTGACAGACCTGGTGATGAGTCCGTAGCCCAGTGCTCTGGTAATCAGAATGTGGTTCACTTCGCCCTCCGCAGAGAATACTGCGCGGAGCACAACTGTGCCCATGACTCCCGCCTTTCGAGCTGCTTCGGAATACTGCGGCTCTTGTTTGCTTAAGATGCGGACTGTCTGTGTGACTTCCTGACCCGTGAAGATCGGTGGGCCCGGATTTGATTCCAGGGAGATGAGACGGCGCAACTCTTCCAACTGGCCACGCCACGTCTCAGCATCCATATCATCCGAACTACCGGCGAGAAACAATTCCAGACTAGCCGCCGCTTCTGGGTACGATTTGAGTTGGGTGTGGGCAAGGGTTTTGGTAATCAGCGCCGCAGTGAAATTGGGATTCATTGTGAGTGCCGTGTCAGCTTCGGCGGCAGAGTTTGTGGCAGCGCCGGTTCTGAGGCTCGCTTCGGCGATCGCATAATGCGACTCGGCGCTCAGATCGCCCAGTTGCAACGCGCGTTGCGCGGATGCTAGAGCCTTCTTCGGTTGGTCGGCGAAAATCAATGCGAACGCCAGTTTCGCATGAACGTCGGCATCGTCTGGCCGCAATCTTACACACTGCTCAAATGCCGGCAACGAACTCCTTGTAAGACCCTGGCTGTTCAGCGCGAGCCCGAGATAGCACCAGGCGTCCGCGTCATCCGCGCGCTTTTCGACTATAACTTGTAAGTGATCGATGGCTTTGATCGCATCGCCCTGGTGGTAAGTCTCAATCGCTCGCGCCGTATCTTTGTTCGGGGTGCCCACAGCCCGCTGCGCCTGTACGCGTGCGTGCGATCCCGTTGTCAGAAAAGAAAGAGCGAGTAGCAACGAGGCAAGAAGGAACGCGCTGGCGTGATGAGGCATGTGCACATGGCTCCCCGTTGGTTTCATTTGACATCTGTCATTTGGCATTTCTCATTGATCATTTTCCCGAATCTTATTTTCGTGGTGCTTCGTGTAACTTCGTGGATCGTTTACTCTCTCGAAGGTCAAACAATCCACGAAGTCACACGAACGAACACGAACAAGAAGTCAACCATTACAAATGTAATAGACAGTTATTAGCGAAGCCTAAGCAGCGGCTCCGTGGCACTTCTTGTATTTCTTTCCGGAGCCACAGGGGCAGGGCTCATTGCGGCCGACCTTTGGTTGGTCGCGGACGACGGTTTTCGTCTTGCCTGCTTCTTCGCCAGCAGGAGCTGCTCCCTGGTTGGGACCTGTGAACGTGAATGTCGTCGAGCGACGCGGCAGACGGCGCTGGCGCAACGCCTCGGGGGGCTCTTCTGCGACCACCTGAAGATTGAAGAGCGAGCGGATGGTGCTGGTATCGATGCGGTCGAGCATCTCCTGAAATAGATCAAAGCTCTGTTTCTTGTACTCAACCAGAGGATCCTTCTGACCATAGCCAACCAGACCTATGCCCTGTTTCAGGTGATCGAGCGAGAGCAGGTGGTCCTTCCACTGCGCATCGATAATGTTGAGCATGATGATGCGTTCATACGTACGCATCGCCTCCACGCCAATCTGCTCTTCCTTCCGGGCATACTTAACCTTGAGCTTCTCCCAGATCACCTCCGTTACTTCCTCGGAGGCCATCTCCTGGACGTCAATCTTCTCAGCATCGATATCGAGATCGTAAATGGTTTTGATCTGAAGTTTGTAACTATCTACATCCCAGTCGTCCGGGGAAACATCTGGATTGAGGAATTGCTTCGTCAGATCGGAGAGCAGGTCAGAGGCGACTCCCGACTTCGGCGGATCCCCTAGCAGGTAATCGCGCTGATCGGGTTCTTCCATCAGTTGCCGGCGCAGACCGTAAATCGTCTCGCGCTGTTTGTTCATGACGTCGTCGTATTCCAGCAGGTGTTTGCGTTGCTCGAAGTTACGGCCTTCGACCGATTTCTGCGCCGAGGCAATGCGTTTTGACACCATCTTCGACTCGATGGCCACCCCTTGCTCCATTCCCAAACGCTGCATCAGGGCTTTGACCTTGTCGCCCGCGAAAATGCGCATCAGATCGTCTTCCAGTGAGAGGAAGAATCGCGACGAGCCCGGGTCGCCCTGGCGGCCGGCACGCCCGCGCAACTGGTTATCGATGCGTCGTGATTCGTGGCGCTCAGTGCCGACGATGTGAAGTCCGCCAATCCCTACGACCTCTTTGTGCTCCGCCTCGATGATGCGTTTCGCACTCGCGAAAGCTTTTGACCATTGTTCTTCGGTAGCCTCATCAGGATCGATCTCTTCACTCTTCAAAAACTCCCGCGCCATAAAGTCGGGATTGCCGCCCAGCAGAATGTCGGTACCCCGGCCCGCCATGTTGGTGGCGATAGTTACGGCGCCTTTGCGTCCCGCCTGGGCCACGATCTCCGCTTCGCGCTCATGGTACTTGGCGTTCAAAACATTGTGCGGCACAGCCTCTTTCAGCAACCGTCTGGCAATCAATTCTGAGTTTTCAACCGAGACAGTGCCTACCAGGGCCGGCTGACCTCGCTCGTGGCAATCTTTGATCTCCTCAATCACTGCGTCCCATTTCTCCCCCAGCGTGCGATAGATGACGTCGGAAAAATCGGTGCGGACCATCGGCATGTGGGTGGGGATAACCATGACGTCGAGTTTGTAAGTTGAATTAAACTCAGCAGCTTCCGTTTCGGCGGTTCCAGTCATACCGGAAAGCTTCTCGTAGAGACGGAAGTAATTCTGCAGCGTAATGGTGGCGAGGGTCTGGTTCTCCTTCTCAATCTTTACACCCTCTTTGGCTTCGACCGCCTGGTGCAGGCCGTCAGACCAGCGCCGGCCCTTCATCAGGCGGCCAGTGAAGTCGTCGACAATGATCACTTCGCCGTCCTGCACAACATACTGGTGGTCCAGTCGGTACAGCGTGTGTGCTTTCAGCGCCTGCTCGACACAGTGAAGCAGATCCATGTTGGAAGGATCATAGAGATTACCAACTCCCAACAGACGCTCCGCCTTGTCCACACCCGCCTCGGTAAGCACGGCGGTATGCGCCTTCTCGTCAACAATGTACTCACCGGTCTTTACGCCGTTCTGATCCTCACCGCGTTTGAGTTGCGGAATGATAGCGTCACCCTTGTAGTACTTATCCGTCGCTTCGTCAGACGGCCCGGAGATAATCAGCGGTGTGCGAGCTTCGTCGATCAGGATGGAATCGACTTCGTCGACGATCGCGTGATAATGACCGCGCTGGACACAGGTCGCGAGGTCAAACTTCATGTTGTCGCGCAGGTAATCAAAACCAAACTCGTTGTTGGTTCCGTAGGTGATGTCGGCCGCATATGCAGTCTGGCGCTCGAAATCGTCCATCTCGTTCTGGATACAGCCAACCTCCAGACCCAGGAAACGGTGAATCTGGCCCATCCATTCCGCGTCGCGGGAAGCGAGGTAATCGTTTACGGTAATCACGTGCACACCACCCCGGCCCGTGAGCGCGTTCAGGTAAGACGGCAGCGTCGCCACCAGCGTCTTACCTTCACCCGTTCGCATCTCGGCAATCTTTCCCTGGTGCAAAACGATGCCGCCAATCAATTGCACATCGAAGTGGCGCATGCCGGTAGTGCGCACGCTGGCTTCTCTGACTATGGCAAAGGCTTCGGGCAGAAGTTCGTCGAGCACCTGGCGCTCTACCCGTTTGAGCTCGTCTTTATCCTTGATGCCGGCAACCGCCTGTTGCAGTTTGTCTTTAAAGAAAGCTGTTCGCGCACGAAGTTGTTCGTCGGAAAGCTTCTTTACGGACGGTTCCAATGCATTGATCTGATCAACGATAGGTTGGACAGACTTGAGGTAACGCTGATTGCTGCTGCCGAATACTTTAGTTAGAAATTTGTCGATCATTGTTCTGGCCTAAATCTCTCTCACCAATAAAAGTTAAGTAATATTCTCTTGACCCGAGCGCAAGTTCGGTATTTTAAAGGACTGAACTGAGGGAGGCAAACCGCGCGTCTCTTGAGATCTCCCCCTAATCGATCCACTACAGGCCCGATGGGGGTAGCTGTTTTTTGAGCATCTCGCTGGCGGTAGGACGCGGCATGCTGAAGTTGACCAAAATCTGTTTGCCTTCGGATGTTACCTTGGTATTTCGGTAGAGAATCTCTTCGTCGTGTCCTCGTTTAGCAAATTCTCCCACGGCCAGGAGCGTGTTGTAGCCTTTGGCTATTTGCACTGCCCGCTCCGGCGAATCAGCCTGCGTTTCGACTTTGGCAGCAATGTCATTCTGATCGAGCTTGATCGTTACCTGCAGTGGCATCGCATCACAAGTGAGTTTCGTCGGATCCTTGACCTTGCTGGGATCCCGGAGAAACGAGAGCATGCCGCTATCACCGATAGCCGAGACCATGTCTTTAGCGACATCAATCAACCGTGAATCGCCCGTCTTCTGAATAACGTTAGGGTCCGTCAGTTTGCAATCAGTGTTAAGACTAGCGGCGATGGTGATTTCGATCTCTGAGCTCAGATCCAGCTGGCCCTTGTCTCGCAGAGCATTAGCGCGAGACAGCCAGTCCTTGAGAGGTCGTGTGTTGATATCGTTTTCGTTGGGCCTGACAACATTGTTCTCAGCGGCAATCTTATTGAGTTCCTTCTCAGCCTCTTCAGGAGTCTTCGCATCTGTGGCGGGAGTCTTCGGATCTTCGGCTTTGGAACCTTTAGCCACTTCCACAGCGGTTTTGTCTGCAGGCGACGCTTCAGGCGACACAGACGGCAAAGCTTCGGGAGTCGCAGTTGGGAACGGTATCGGTCTTATAAGGCTCGGGGTGAAAGTCATCTGAGGTATCGACGGAGTCGGTACCGCCATGGCCTTCAACTGTTCCTCAGTGGCGAAATACCCCGGGGGATAACGAAACTTGTCATGGGCCAACGTGACCATTTGCACGTCCTCGCCGACTTCGGTTCTTGAGTAATCCCGGTCAACGTATCCGGTATTCGCCAGCAGCCCGGCGATGTTGAAGGCCTCGCGCAACCCTGGGACGTATAGCGCGCTAGCGAGCAAGACACCATGCAATACGACCGATGCGGCGGTTAATCTTAGGAGAATCGGCCAGCGCGGCTCACGATTTATTTGAGAATCTGCAAAAAGTTCGGACATTGCCACCTTAAACGCCTTTCGAACCATTCGGGTTCCCCTGCATTAGACGCGAAGAGAAGCCGGCCGGGTTGCGAAGCACAAAAACGACAGACATAAGTTAGCACTTTGCCGAAAGCCTCTCAAACAGAGGTCCCAAGTTCTTCTCTCATTCACACCGTGGCTTTAGCCCGGTGGAAGGAGCTTACTCAAAGGATACCCTCTGACGTTATGCACTCAACTACAGAACAGGTAGCGGTAGCGACCTGGCCGTCTGGGTAACACAATTGAGTCTGTCGCAAGGGCCAGGTCGCTACCGCTTCCTGTTCTGTAGTTGAGAGATACTCTCATTGGTTGTGGTCAGTCGCTGCGTGATCACCGACTTCTTCAGAGGTTCCTGAAGCATGTCGGACATTGATGATCCAAGTATCTTGTTACCGTTAAAACGCTTATAGATTTCTCCGAGTCCCGCGTTGACACCGGGCTAAAGCCGCGGTGTGAATCCAGAGGTTAGAAGGGCAATACCAGCCTGGGCCCTTCTGCGCAGGCCGACCGGAGTCTCAGGGAGGCACTAGAGTAGAATGATTTCATGAGAAGAGGGCGCGACAAAGGCAGTAGAGATAAAGGACGAAGAGGCGACCGCCAGTCCGGCAAGCGAACTGACTCAAGTCGCTTTCCACCTGCGACGGGTGCTTCGAAACCGGCTCCGCCGCGGGCGATTGCTCAAACGCGTGAAGTGCAGAACTTACTTGAAGGAATCGGCACACCGGCTGCAGCTCCGTTCAAGCCGGATCCCTTTCAGCTCGAGGCCCTGGCAGCCCTTGAGTTCGAGGATGTTTTGGTCACAGCCCCGACGGGCAGCGGTAAAACCTGGATTGCGCGCGAAGAAATTCGCCGGCTCATTGGGTCAGGCAAACGCGCCTGGTACACGTCTCCACTTAAAGCACTCACAAATTCCAAGTATCAGGAATTTACTTCCGAATTCGGACCGGAGCGAGTTGGAATCCTCACCGGGGATCGCAAAGAGAATCCCGACGCGCCCCTGATCGTGGGCACCACGGAAATTTACCGCAATCAACTTTTCGACTCGCTACGCTCAGGTCACGACGTTCGGGCCGATCTGGTGGTTCTGGACGAAGCACATTATTTGGCTGACGAAGATCGAGGGCACGTCTGGGAAGAGGCGATCATTTTGTCTCCGCCGCGCATTCGCCTGCTTTTGCTTTCAGCCACGATTGGCAATGCCGATGAGTTTGCCCGATGGATAGAAGAGGTGCGTGGCGTACGCTGCGGCGTAGTCACGCGGCCAGGCGACCGGCCTGTCCCCTTGAAAGCGGCTCTACTGCTTCCAGACCAACGTTTGCTGCCTCTACTCAGCGACAATGGGCGCCTCAATCCGGAAATCGTGGCCATGGGAGACCGCGCTCGCGAGGAACGGCGCACACCCTCGCGCGGTCCTCGAAAAAGGTTCTGACCGTTGAAAGCCTTCCTATGAAACTGAGCATGCCAGAAATGCCGCCGGCCACACTTCTCATGGCGTTGGGCGCCTACAATCTGCTCCCGGCAATTGTTTTTCTGCCGACCCGGCGGCGCTGTGATCAGGCAGCTGCCGAGGCTGCCCTCATGAGACGCGACCCTAATGTTGGTCGTCACGAAGCCCGCCGCAACTTCATGAAAGATTTCATCGAAGAGCACCCGGAAGTCCGCGGGCATCGTCACTGGAACATTATTATTAAAGGTGGCGTCGCGTCGCATCATGCGGGACACATTCCTGCATGGAAACTCGCAATCGAAAAACTGATGAGTGCCGGCCTTCTGGATGCAATATTCGCCACGGCTACTGTCGCTGCGGGTGTCGATTTCCCCGCGCGCACTGTAGTCATAACGGGAACTGACACCCGCACCGGAAGCGGCTGGAGACAACTAACCGCTTCTGAACTTCAGCAGATGACTGGCCGCGCAGGAAGACGTGGTCGTGACAAAGTTGGGTTTATCGTCGCCGCACCCGGATTGCACCAGGACCCGCAAATGATCGCGGAGTTACTCAAAGCCCGGCCGGATCCCCTGGTCAGTCAATTTCGGGCCACGTATTCGACATTGCTCAACCTGCTTGACGCTTACGGCAACTTTGCCCAGGTTCGCCAGATTGCGGAAAAAAGTTTTGCACATCGCGATGCTGCCGGCCAGACAACGCTTTTGGAAGCGGAGCGCGCTGAAAACGAAGCCGGGATTAAAACGAAGTTGGAACAAGCAGCCTGCCAAATTCCACTTTCAACTGCGCTCGGTCTTGAGCGCCTGGTTAGTGCCCGCGCCAGGCTCCAGGAGGCGAAGCCACAAACCAGGAGCGAAGTGCTGCTCCGCTGGCTGGACAAATCGGTGCAACCTGGCCGTATTGTCGGCATTGGCCGAAGCGGAAAGCGTCTGGTTTTGGTTACGCAACGTCGCGATGGCAATATCGTCGGCATTCGCGAAGACGGGCGGAGTGCAAGTTTTCCGCTACAACGAATTGGTAGGGTTTACTCACCTGTTTATCCTGTGCGTGAGGCGTCGATTGAGAATGCTTTTTACGAAATCCATGCCCAGGGCAAAGATCTGGTGCTACCGGAGCCTCGTCTCCGTGATGCTCGCGATGAAGAATCCGACGCGCTGGGTTTGCTCGAAGGCGCCATTGACTCAATCCTGCCTGAGAATTTGAGCTCCGAGCAGAAGGTTAAGTGTACCCGCGCTCTGTGGGACGTGATGGAGGAGGCGGAAGCGATCCAGCGAACCACGCGACGCCTCGAGACGCTGCGGCATCAGGTATGGCAGCCCTTCGAACAACGGGCGAGAGTGTTGGCGTCGTTTGGATACCTGGATTTTGATGGTGAGAAAGTTACCGAACGCGGACGGTGGTTGGCTGATCTTCACATTGATCGGCCGTTAATCGTAGGAGAAGCTCTTGAAAGCGGGCTCTTCAAGACCCTCGATCCGTTCCGAATGGCCGCCGTGATGGCCGCCCTCAGCGCTGACGAAGACCGTGACTACGGTGAGGTTGAATTGGAAGACTCACTGGTGAGCAGCCTGGCACAGTTTGAAGATATTGGTTTTCGCGTATCGTCTGAGGAGTGGAAGCATGGAATTGAGCCGGCCCCCGACCTTAACTTTTCTGCAGCCGGAGCTGCCGCACGCTGGGCTAAGGACAATGATTGGGGCATGCTGGTACATGAAACCCGAGCTGAAGAGGGCGATCTATTTCGCATGCTTTCCCGCACCGGTGAAGCGCTCTTGCAAATTGCCGGGTTAAGAAAGGCCCACCCCGAAGCGGCGGGAATTGCCGCATTGGCGGCGGAGACAGTCTTGCGCGAACCCGTCAGATAAGGACAGGATTAGCGCCGCTAGCGGACCCTCGGCCTTCGCTAATCACAAATGCTCACAACTTTAGCGATCTCCAACTATCGTTCACTCCGTGATCTAATCGTGCCGTTGCGACGGCTAAACCTAATAACGGGTCCAAATGGCAGCGGAAAGTCGAGTGTCTATCGAGCCCTGCGCCTATTGGCGGAAACTGCACAGGGCGGCGTAATACCGTCGCTCGCTCGGGAAGGCGGGCTACAATCTACCCTTTGGGCGGGACCGAAAGGCTTAGGTCGTTCAGTCAAGCGCGGCGAATATCCCGTTCAGGGTACTACTCGCAAAGAACCAATTAATTTGAAACTCGGATTTGCGGGAGATGACTTCGGTTACGCGATTGATCTGGGACTTCCTTCGCCCAGCAGGCCAACCAACCGGTCGGCCTTTGCCCTTGATCCGGAAATAAAGCGCGAGTGCGTCTGGAGTGGACCGTTCCTGCGTCCCGCTTCGTTGCTGGTTGACCGCAGTGAAGGCCTAGTGCGGACCCAAGGCGACGATGGCCAGTGGATCACGATCTCTTATCAACTCTCAAGCTTCGACAGTATGATGACGCAGTTTGCCGACCCGCGAAACGCTCCGGAGCTGCTCATTCTCAGGGAGCAAATCCGGTCCTGGCGCTTCTATGATCACTTCCGCACAGACGTTGACGCTCCTGCGAGGTTGCCGCAAATCGGAACTCATACTCCGATACTGAGTAATGATGGCGCCGATATGGCTGCAGCTTTGCAAACGATTCGAGAAATAGGAAATGCCGCGGCCCTGGACAGCGCGGTTGCGGATGCTTTTCCAGGGTCGAGCATCTCAGTGCTGAATATCGAGGGCCGTTTTGAAATTGCCATGAATCAGCATGGTCTACTTCGACCTTTGAAGGCTAGTGAGCTTTCTGATGGCACAATTCGCTACTTACTCTGGATCGCCGCGCTGCTAACTCCGAGACCGCCCGGCTTGTTAGTGCTAAACGAACCCGAGACGAGTTTACATCCTGATTTGTTACCCGCCTTAGGCAGGCTCATAGCTACAGCGGCAGAACGATCACAAGCCCTGGTCGTAACCCATGCGCCTCGACTAATCGCAGCCCTCGAAGAACAGCAGGATTGCAACTCCGTAATGTTGGAAAAAGAATTTGGTGAAACCAGAATCGTGGGAGCAAACGAGTTGGACATGCCTGCATGGCGTTGGGCGCCGCGTTAAGCATGCATCTTCAGCCGTGCCTTTGGACTGTACCTGCTCTCGTACGTAAAGGAAACGATGCGAATGAAAAGGCTTTGGCGTCATCTGTATCCTTCGTCACACATCGATAATTGCAGATTACTTCAACGCCATTATTTGATTTCGTCGAGTCTTGTTTTGGCCTCAACTATGATTCCCTTCAATCGTTCCAACTCGTCCAGCGTCAGAAGCACAGTAGTTTTCTCGCAGATTCCGCTGGTCAATGACGCGGCTGTACCACTTCGGCTCTGCCGGAAAACGTTTAGTTCCAGATCTCCTGCCGTGCGATAGCGAGCTTCAAAGCCGGTGAGCTTGGTAACTGTTTCGCTTACTTTAGCAATGGAGTCGATTGCCTTTATTAGAGCCTCGATCTCGTCATAATCGACAAACCACCTGTTGTCGAGTGGCCTCTCACCTGCTTCTCTGACTTCTCTAATCGCAACGACAATCCCTAAGGCCCGCGTCGGAGAACCCGCCTCTTTCAACTCGAGGGCGTCCACGCGAACTTCGCCACCTCGGGCGTTGAACGCGGCGACCTGAGTGAAGCCCTTAATCAGGACCTTTTCATACTGCCCGTCAATTGATTCCAGTTTGGTTCTGGGTTCCAGAGGTTCGCAGGCGAGCGGACGACGAAACTGAGGGCCGGATCTCTGCGCGAAGACAGAACCAGAGGAGAGCACTAAGACTAATAAGAGCAAGACTGGCGTCAGGTACATGAAACCTCCTTCGTCTAGCGCAATAGTCACTAACAATAAACTCAATCCACTCCTTACAGTTGCACAAACTAGGTGCCTATTGCAGACCAGCATATCAAGCAGAAGCGCCGAAACTGACAAATGGTCCCTACAGGAACCTGTCACTTCAAGATGGTGTTACTTAACAGGACATCAATTAGACCCAGCATTCAATATGCAAGAACTTTCGGACAATGAGCCTCCTGACGATCACTCAATCCATCAAGATAAATCTATCAAGATGAACGATTCACACGAAAATATCCCAATAGTTGCCGCTTTATTGCGGCCTGTTTGGGTACACGCTAAATCTTAGACTTTGAAGGAGTTAACGCCTTCCTTCAAACACAAAAAAGCAACCACCGACACTATATCTCCATCTTAGCTTCGGTTTCGATTACAAGATCTTTGTAAATCGGTTCCACCATGCGCAGCAAGGTTAGAACAAAAATTAGATGGCCCTTGGCTATCGCTCACATGGAGAACGCAATTAATGAAAATGACCCGAAGTATTCCCCACTTGCGCTCAGCGAAGTTTGCCCCTTTTGCAATTATGGCTGGATTTCTTCTTACAAATTTTACCGGCTTATTTTTCAGTCCCGTATTCGCGCCCTCGGTAAGTGCCACAACGACTCAGGAAGAGATGATACCGCAGGATATCCCTACTTCGGGTGATCCCAGCCTGGACCGGATTATCTTTCGGGCAGGGGGACGTCATGGTATCGACCCGCGTTTCATTCATGCGGTAATTTGGCAGGAATCGAAATATAAACCCAAAGCGCTTTCGCACGCTGGCGCCCAGGGCCTCATGCAACTTATGCCCGCCACAGCACGCAGATTCGGCTGCCACGACCCACACAACATGGCCGCTAATGTCGAAGCCGGAACGAAATATTTGAGTTGGCTGTTGAAGCGGTTCAACGGTGACGTCAAGTTGGCACTTGCAGGGTACAATGCGGGCGAAGGAGCGGTTGACAAATACAACGGCGTGCCTCCATACAATGAGACGCAGAATTACGTGCGTAAGATTGTTGCTAATTATGGAAAAACCTTTCATCCGGTAATGCCGACGCAGGTCGCCAAGCTCGCTGTTGCATCGGTCGCAAACGAGAGCCAGCTAAGTTCGAGTGGCTCGATCCAGTAGTTCTTCCAACCGAGACCAGTAATACCAACACCGGTATGTTTCGCGCGCAGGTTGTGTTCACCACAGAACCGCGAGCGGTTGCAACCGGATCCCAGCACTCAACGCTCACTAAAACCGCAGTTAGGCGGAGTTGAGTGCTTGGATCCGGTCGCACCGCTCGCGGTTCTGTAGTGGACTCTGCTCGCGAATTCTCACACTCCTTCGCCCCCTCCTTTGAAAGCCACTGATCGTTCGCTATGCTTAGGGCAATAAATAACACCTACGTAGCGTTGCATTCAGAATCAAGCGAACTATGCACACGACTCGAGTTGCAATCCTTGCGGTAAACACGCTGGCTCTGCTGGTTTTGTCGACCGGATGTAACTCCGGTGAATCACCCATACAGAACAGCGCTTCCGCACCAGGACTCACACCCATTTCACGCAACAAATTGAGCGATTCTATGACTGGACCAATCAGATACATGGCTTTGGGAGACTCGACCGGAGCTGGTGTGGGCGCAAGAGATAGTGGATATGTAGCTCGTTTATTCAAGCGCATAGTCGCCCATAGACCTGGTTCAGCACTAACCAATCTTTGTGTGAGCGGGGCGACGACCTCGGATGTGTTGCGTGGTCAGTTGGAGCGCGGCGTACAAGCAGATCCGCACCTGGTAACGCTGGGCATCGGCATCAACGACATTGGCCATGGCATGACCCTTCAACAATTCTCGAAAAACTACGATGAGATTCTGAGACGGCTCAGGAGCGAAACAACGGCCGCAATTGTGGTTACGAACATTCCCGATATTTCAAGCGCGCCCCGAATCCCGCAGGCCTTGCGAGCCGAGTACCATCAGCAAATCGTCAACTTCAACGAAAAACTCGAGGAAATCGCCGCGCGCCACGAGGTCAGCATCTTTGACAACTACACCGCCACCCACGAACAGCTTTCATCGCATCCCGAATTCTTGTCCGAGGATGGTTTTCACCCTTCTGACACGGGGTACGAGTTCTGGGCCGAACGAATGTGGCCGATTATTGCGCTCACAATCGGCGCAGATTAACACCGGGCTCGGTGGAAAGAGGCAATCTCCTGTCCGGTTTCACCAGGATTGCTCGGAACGGCGGCGGCCGTGCGGTCGTAAGGCTGTGGTGTTAGAATGAGTTTGCCGTAAGTCGCGGCAAAGATCTTAGTGAGGGAGGCTTCAATCATGCCGGAACCAAGGGAAACTGTTGATAACGCCTGCAACGCGGTGTACGACGCGCTGCGTTATCTGGGCGACGCTTCTTATGCCATCTTGCCGCCAAACGTGGCTCATGAGCTTGGAGATTTTAAGAAGAAATTTCTAAGCAACGTGCGCTCTTTAATTGAGAAAGATATCGAGTGGATTGACGCGCGTGTCGCGGGTGGTGATCGCCTGCGGGAGGAATGGAAGCGCGCCTGCGATCGCGACCGATCTGAACCGGCCGGGGATCCGGTAAACTAGTTTCGTCGGTCGAAGAACACTATGGAAGTCTTACTGGCTGAAGAGTACGGATTCTGTTTTGGCGTCGAGCGCGCCGTGGAAATGGTCGAAGAGGCGGTGACGGAAGGCGTGCGACCCATCCGTTCCCTGGGACCGTTAATTCACAATGCCCAGGAGATGGAACGACTGGGCGAAAAGGGCGTGTCTACGATCGACTCGCCCGGGGAAGCCGATGACGACACTATTGCTGTAATTCGTGCCCACGGTGTAACGCCCCAGGTTCAGAGAGATCTGGAACAGCGCGCCGCTCAAGTTATCGATGCCACCTGCCCGTTTGTTACCAGGGTTCAACATCTCGCCGAACGGGCTGCTGAACAGGGACGCGATGTGGTCGTTGCTGGTAATCCGGATCATCCTGAAATGATCGGCGTAGTCGGCTACGCGCCAAATAATACTTACGTGGTCCGTGATGCTAGCGAGGTGGCCTCGCTGCCAATCCTGCGCTCACCTCTCGTGGTTTCGCAAACCACTATCAAACTGAAGACTTTTCTCGAAGTTGCCGAAGCTGTACGCCAAAGGGCGGACGCTGAGCCTCAAGTGGTTAACACCATCTGCTCGGCTACCCGGGATCGGCAGGATGCGGCGCGAGGGTTGGCGGGCGAAGTTGATGCGTTTTATGTGATTGGCGGCCGGCATTCATCCAACAGCGTGAAGCTGCTGGCCGTCTGTCAGGAGCAATGTGAGAAAAGCTTCTTAATCGAAACGCCATCTGAAATAAATCCAGGCGATCTTGAGGGTGTGGGGCGCGTTGGGGTCACCGCCGGCGCATCTACTCCGGATTGGCTTATCAAGCAGGTCGTGCAGCGTTTGAATGAAATTGGCAGAACTCACCCAGCCTAAATAATTCACCCACTACTCAGATTTCATCTCCTGGTTCCCGGCCTCACTAAGGGAATCGGTCCGGTTAGAGCTCATCAACTTGATCGAGAGCGTTGACTATCCGGCGGGCTTCTTCGGATCCGTACTCCATCGCCTGACGACGCAGCGCATCACGAGCGATCTCCGAATCAACGGGATCACTCAATAAACCGACCAGCACCGAAGTGGGAAACTGGGCCAATGCCTCATTGGCCAAAGCCCGCACCACCACGTCTTCTGAGCGGGCCAGCTCGCAGATCTCACTGGGGGCGAAGCGCGAGGTTAACGCATCTGCCAGGATATCAATGCGCCTGTAGTCACGCTGTTGTTCCGCCCGGCGCACAAGCTGGGCAAAGACTTCGGCGGACTGCGTTTTCTCCTGTAAGACGGTAGCGCACGTATCAGCAATATGCCTTAATCGATCTCCTTTTTCGTTGTCCAAAGCCGTGCCCGGCTCCGAAGCCCGATCATCAAGCGCCGCCAGCAATCGGCTCAATTCCAGATCCGCGCGAGGGTCGTAGGGAACGTTACGTACCTGGGACGACGTTGCACTAGAGGCCTGTAGCGCTCGTTCAACGAGGCCTCGCGTTGTGGGACGGAGTTCCGACCAAACGGTGGCCACGCGTCCTCCGAAATCTTCAATTATTAATGACAAGTCCGTTGATATCTCCCAAAGTTTAGAATGCTTCGAAAGTCTAAAACGGCGTACTATACGCGATGACCACAACAAACGGGAAACTCATATCGATGAATCGGGTCAGCAAGAGCTGCGTCTGGACGAACCGGGCAACAAACTAGTTGTAGTCTTTAATTTCAGCGATTGTGGGAAATGGGATCTTGACGATCTCGCCATTGGCACATTCAATTTTGACGCTCGGGGTTGTCAGGGCCTGGGTCGTTTTCATGCTCCGCACTGTGCCCCGCACTCGCCGGCCGTCGAGCGTTACAATCTCGACATTACCCTTTCCGTAAAGCGGCTGGAGTGCCGCTAGAGCCTTCGTAATTTCCACAATAGTTTGTTCCCCTCCAGAGTTTATCGCGTTTAGGCGAGTGAGCCGCGCCCGCAGATTTCTGGATTCTGCACCAGAGGGGCGCAGATGTCTATCAGCAGGCCCTGTTAGCAGGTCACCAACCCTTCATTACTATAAAAGGCTTATTAAGGGGAGAAATCCCATGAAGATTGAGCCTCGATTACAATAGGGTCTACAATCGGCGCCGGCCTCGATGCAACCGGAAAGCTTTATTTGGCGTATAGGCTCTGGAGGCTTTCTTTTAACCTAAACTCCAGGATTGGTAGACTTTCTCATGTCCCAGAAACAAGGAATCCCAATACAATCTGAGCCAGATTCAAGCATAACTATCTGCTCAAACTGCCGCACACCGATGCCGCGCGACCTGCGTTTTTGCCGCAACTGCGGTTTCAGGTTGGGTGAGGGGCCAGCAGAGTATACCGAGACGGTCCGTTTCAAGAATGGACGTCCAGTGAATCTGGCAGACAGTAGTGCAGCATCGTCGCAACAACCCTTCGCGACCGCCTACGGCGTTTCAGGGGGGACCATGACGCCGGGTGCTGGACGTCAAATGGCTAAACGAGCCAAGAAGATGAGCGGCATGAGCTGGATGTTTATAGGACTCTTGATCTTTTTCATCGCGGCCGCTGCCTTCACCGCGGTCGTAACTCCGATACGTAGATCCATCACTCAAACAGATTCAGCGCCTCCCGTTCCGCGAGCTTATGTCGGTGTTGATGATTTTGAGGATGGCGAAGGCGGTGTCACCTTTGACAATGTCGAACCTCCGGGAGGCCCGGCGGACAAGGCTGGACTCATCGGCGGAGATGTAATAACAAGCTTTGACGGTCAGGTCGTGCATGATGCAGATGAGATGACTGACTTAATGCGTCGCACGCCTATTGGAAAACCTTCCGAAGTGATTTACATCCGAGATGGTGAGCCGAAAACCACTACGGTAACCACGGTCTCCAAAGAAGATTATGATCGCATGGTAAGAGATTTTCGGAATCGACCGGAAGGTCGCGGATTATTTGGGTTCGACGATGACGACACTGAGCGTGTTCCGATCCCCGGCACAAAAATTTTTGGTGTCAAGGTGAACGACATTTCCCAGAGCCGCCCTGCCGATCTCGCCGGCGTCAAAGAAGGCGACATCATTATAGAATTTGATGGAACGCCGATCCGCACTCCTGAAGAACTTAGTTCCCGTGTGATACGGTCTATACCTTATAGCACCGTAAAGGTCGTATTAATGCGCGGCTCAGAGAAACTCGAGATACCTGTGAAGATGGGCAAGCAGTAGTCTTCTATCCCGGTACGCCTCAGCACTGCTGCCCGCCCCCAAGCTCCACTCCACAACAACAGAAGTGTCCGCGAACTAGTCGGCGGTCAATATTCAATTCGATAACGCATTTGCTTGGATTGCGAATTTATCCGCTGTACCGGCTCGAATGTATTTATAAGAACATTACCGGGACTGTGCTGATCGTAAGAAGAAATGCAGGACTCTTCAGCAAAGCCTGCAGTACGTTTTGCAACGGCTATAAATGCGGGGCATCAGTCTTAAGCAACTCAATTCCGAGGGCTGTGTCTCCTAACCACAACGAACATGGGAGGGAAGGAAATGTCTTACTTGTTGCCTATCTTAATGGCATTTCACAATCAGCGCAGGTTCGGTAGTAACACGCACGGCACCGCCACCATTGCCGATCGGAATAGGTGAGAAGGAACCAACTTACGACTGCAAAGCTCCGTGCAGGCTAGGGGATTTTAATTGCATGTGCGGAGACGAAACTGATACGAAGTAACGTCGCAAAAGTAAGATGCGCGGGTTGAAGAGGCGAAAGTTAAACAAGGGGGAAGTCGGGACTGTGTCTGCAGACGCAGGTCCCGTATCTATTGTGCCAAGTCATTGGACAATTGAAGTCCTGGTCTTGAAATATCTTCATGAATCAGAAGGTACAATAAAGGACCTCATTAGAGCAAAACGCGAGGCGCTTACTCGGGCTCAGGCGCTCTGGTTGTAAACTCGCACATCGTTGCCACCATTTCCTGGCGCACTTGTTCGCGAGCTTCTTCCAGTTCGTCAGCTTCAAAGGTCTCAAACAATGCATAAGGGGTTTCGGATATCAATCGCAATTCCCAAGCCTCGCGCTTGCCAATTGAAGGACGGGAAAACCACAACGCGTTTACACTCGCATCATCCACTCTAGCCCCTTCAAACTCGGAGTCGTTATCGACTACCTCGGCACGCGTTTCCGGCACCAGGAGCAAGCGTCGCAGCTGCCACCCGTGTTTCTGGTAGGTTGCTAGGATCTCCCTGATGTGGTCTCGCTGATTCATCATCCTCTTTCGCAATTGAAGGATTGGGGCAGTATAGCGCAAGGCGAATAGCGTGTATTAACCCAGGCCTTCAATCCACACCTCGGTCTAAGATCCGTCATTGCCGCTCGTTGTTGACCAGCTCAATTGACCGCAACTATGATGCGAATTGGAAAAGACGTGGAAGAGCAGAGGTGTGCCGTTGTTCTGGCGAAACCGTGGTGGCCATGATTGCGCGTTGAGAGCTTCATCAGAAAAAGCACCATTCAGCCGATTCAGCGTCTGTTCTAGTTTGTTGACTTCGTTGATATTGTTGCCTCTTAGCGTTTCTCTGTCGCCGGCTTCGGCAAGATCCCGGTACGCTGCAAACATAGAAACAGGAAATCGTGTCGACATGATGGTCACCTCTCCCGCAGAGATAGAAAAAAAGAACCACGCTCCAGCGCCCTTTTACGAAGCGCTCCGCAAGGCGTTGAAGAAACGCAAGCTGCGGATTGAAAATCTCTGCCCCACTAACGACGAAGTGGCGCGAAGAATACTCGAAGAATACGGCGCGATTTTTTTGGCAGTTAAAAAAGTGACGCCGCCGCCTGTTTGTGTGTTTACCGCGGAGGAGCAGGTGACGCGGTTTCAGGAAGCCGCGGGATTTACCACGGAGACGATCGCCGACGCTGAGATCGAGCTCCAGCCCGAGGCGATGAAAGCGTTGCTGAAAGCGCGAGCCGAGGCCCAGAAGGAGAGTTTGGATATCACTCCGCGAGGCGGTGCAGAAGCAGCCCGCCGGGATTACGAAGATTCCCTGCGTCTTTGGGACACACGCTTTCTACCGGCGCTGGACTACTGGCTCGGCCAGGGAAGTCTTACGTTGGATCAGGTATCCCGTTTGCGCAATTTGCCGCTTCACGATCAGGTTGCCGAAGTTCTGGAACTGGAAAAGAGTGGCATCTTCTTCAGCAAAGATCTCTCCAAGTCGATTCTGTACTCGATCGCGGCCCCAGGCACTTCGCAACACATTGCCATGCTCGCGTTGGACGTTACTGAGTTTGATGACCCACGTGTGCGTGAGATTCTGGCGAAGCATGGGTGGTTTCAGACCGTACTCAGCGACCTGCCGCACTTCACTTTCCTTGGTCTCAAAGAGAAGGATCTTCCGAAACACGGATTGAAGAGCGTAGAAGCCGACGGTCAGACCTTCTGGGTTCCCAACGTCGTCGACCGACCCAGCTCACCATAGCCCACATGCTCAGACCATTGAAGCAATGTCCTCAATGCAACCGTATGTACGCAGACGACTCGCTCAACTTCTGTCTGCAGGATGGCGCACTGCTTGCTCCCGTTAGTGACACTTCACCGTCGCGAGATTCGGATGCGACCGTAGTCTACGGCTCTCTCGATTCAGCTGGCCATCCACCAGTGAATGAACCGGCTGTTCCAAGCCTCGTTACCGCGTTTAGAGCCCAACCTACTGTGCGATACGAAAGGCCGGCCGTTGAGACTGCGCGAATTAGCGGCTCTCAACCGGCCAGTCGCTTGCTGGTGGGTGGTGTGCTCGCGATTGCTGTGCTGTTGTTAGTTGGCATCGGAGTCGGCGCGGTACTTTTGTTTCGGGAGAGCGGGCAGGACCAACATCCCGCGTCAGGAATGAATGTCGCAAATGTGAACCCAGCTGAATCGCCATCCCCGACCTCCAGCAGGGAAGGTGCCTCAACCACGAAACCGTTATCGAATAGCGCCGCCATTGGAAGCGATCAGAACCCTAATTCGCTCCCGCTGAAGATCAAAGCCACAGCTTCCTCCGTCCGCTATTCAGTGCAAAGTAATACCTACGATCCTTCAAATGCGATCGATGGAAAGAAAGGAACTGCCTGGATCGAAGGAGGCGATGGACCCGGCTGGGGCGAATGGATTCGGTTCGATTTCGATCGCGAGATCAATCTGCACCGAGTTCTGATTCTTCCGGGTTATTTCAAAAGCCCGGCAATCTGGGCCAGAAACAATCGGATTTCCGGCGCCACCGTGTCTTTCTCGGATGGAACTTCGCGGCTTTTCAATTTCCCTGATCGCATGGAACGTCACACGCTCGATGTGGGTTCGATAAGAACTCGTTGGGTCCGCATCGAGCTTGAAGACTTCTACTTCGGAAAGGATCCGGACAGCCCGATTTCCGAGGTTGCCTTTGAACGGGAGCCGTGAGGTGAATGAATCGGTGAATGAGGGTACTGGTGCAGTTGACTTATCGTCGAAAATCCACCCGACTACAGAACCGCGAGGCTTGAAAGGACTGCGCTCAAACTGCAATTCCTATCGGTTGGCAAAGGTGTTAGAATAACGCAGGCAATTAAACCGGTGGCAGCCGGTGCTTCTCTCCCCCAGTACAACACAACAACAAGTGCCCCATTTCAGCGCCGCACGGATGCGCCGATCTCCTCGCAACTAACTCGCTCCGAGCGACCTTATCCCGAAAGAAGGTCAGGTATGGATGTCCCTCAATTCATCGCCGGCAGATTCCGAATCGAATGTGAGATCGGACGAGGCGGCATGGGCACGGTCTATCGCGCAACACACCTGGGACTCGAACGTCCCGTCGCTGTCAAAATTATCAAACAGGAGTTTGCCTCCGACCGAGACGTGGCCGACCGCTTTCTGCGGGAAGCTCGCACGATGGCCAAACTGCGCCATAAACACGCAGCGATGATTTTTGACGCCGGCAATCTGCCGGATGGCCGTCATTTCATCATCATGGAGTTTGTGGAAGGCACGACGCTGTCGGAAGCACTGGTTCGCGATGGTCGTTTCTCGCCGGAACGAGCCGTCAAGATTGCGGTACAGATTTGCGATGTGCTGGATGAGGCACATCAACTTGGCATCATCCACCGTGACCTCAAACCCTCGAATATTATGCTCAATGAACGAGGAGTTTGTGTGCTGGACTTCGGAGTGGCAAAGGTGCTGGTGACCTCGGCGGAATCAACAGCAACTCATGCCACGACCGGTTCAGGCCAGTTAGTGGGCACCCCGCGATACATGTCCCCCGAGCAATGTCTGGGCCAGCGCGTTGGCGCGCGCAGCGATCTCTATAGCCTCGGAGTTGTACTGTACGAGATGTTGGCGGGCCGCCCGCCGTTTATAGATCCTTTGCCATCGGCGGTGTTAGTGAAACAGGCAACGGCTCCGGCGCCTCCTTTGCCGCAACTCCGTCCGGACATTCCCAAACAACTTGCGATTGCGGTGCACTCTCTGCTTGCCAAGCGGCCAGAAGATCGACCGCGGACGGCGGCGATGGCCCGCGCCATTCTAGAGAAGAGTCTGGTGCGGTCCGAGCTGATGCCGGAAGCGGATCCACTCTCATCCACTTTGGCTGTGCTTGCTGAACGAAGCAGCATAATATTTCGCCTGGCAGCGCCACTGGCCACGGTTGTCTTCTTTGGTGCGCTCTTGTTTGTCTGGGGACACAGCGGCGAAACCGCCGTAAAGTCTGTACCGGACTCGTCGGCCGCTGCCGAACTGGCAACTAGCGCGGTACTTCCAAGCCGTGAAGTTCTGAGTTTAAAAAAGAAACCCTTGAGCGCAGCCGGCGACGCGAATGCTACGGAGGCCGTCTTCTCCGAAACCATGGCAGCTCCATCTCTGACGCTGGACCGGGCGCGAAAGATCGCCGCCAGCGGATCTCAGGGGTACGTCAGTGACGTGCAAATACTTCAGACGGCTTCAGGAGCTGCAGTGGCCGCAATTCAAGACGAACGCATTGTCGGCGCCGCGCGCTTCCTGTTGATGGAGAAAAGGGGAGGCGTATTTCGCGTTTCGACACGAGGTCCGCTGGATACCAGGAACTTTCGCAATGGTGATTGGACTGCCTCGACGATGGATACTGACTCCGACGAGTATGATGAAATTCTCTTTACCGGGACCGAAACAAAGGGCCGCCTTTCTCGCCACCGACTCGTGCTCTACGTGCCCACGAATCGCGAGATGTATGTCTTACAATTCGACAAGAATAATGTAACGGGCCGGCTGTTAAAGACATCCTGGTCTAAGAGTGTCTTTTCAGCGAATGGCGCGACGTATGGCAGGGTGCTCAGAGAAAAAGCCAATAGACTGGTTGCTAAGAGGAGAAATCGTTAGCCTCACGGGAATTGTTGTGGCCTGAGGGCGAAACCGCCGGGTAAGGCATGTTTCCTAACGCAAATTAGAGGCTTAACTGGTCTTTGCGGGATCGTTGAGTTTTTCCAAAATCACCACCACAACTCAATTCATGGTTGCGGCCCAATCTACACTTCCCACACACGGAAGCTTGTCGTGTTTTAACTTCCTTACCCATATTCAAACCTTATAAGAGACGATTCCACGAAGAACCAACACGAATAATTTAGTGCATTTCGTGTGTTTTCGTAGATCGATAGCCGCACCTCCACAATAAGGCTCATAACAGGACCCCTACCCCACCGTCATTTGTGAATTTTGCGCTGGGAAGCTAACCTCGGAAGGGCTTGAGTTGGGTTTATCAGCGATCTGACCCAGATGAACCCAAGTCGGGCTGCATCTAAATGTTGCTTTGTCACATCGAACGTCTCTCTGAAAATGGGACAACTTTCAACGGAGCCTTTTTGTGAAACGTAATCTTGTAGTTTTTCTTCTAGTCAGTTCTTTGCTGGCGCCATCCGCGCTTTCTGCCAGCCAGAATCGCACTGCACCACGATCTGTGGCACCGCAAACACCGGCTGCGACCGCAACCGCGCGCATGCCGGACTCAAAAATACAGAGTCGCTTACTGGCGAATGGGTTAGAAGTTCTCGTGTTGGAAGATCATTCAGTGCCGCTCGTGACTGTCGAGCTCGCCGTCAAAAACGGCTCCTACACTGAACCGTCGGAACTCAATGGCCTTTCACATCTTTACGAACACATGTTCTTCAAGGCCAACCAGGCCATCAAAGACCGGGAAGTTTATGTGCAGTCTATTGATCAGCTCGGCATCGTCTATAACGGCCAGACGCACGAAGAACTAGTCAACTACTATTTCACTACCACCACTCCCAATTTTGGAGTGGCGATGCGTTTTATGCGCGACGCAGTGCGCTATCCGCTCTTCGATGAACGACAGTTCGAACAAGAGCGCGAGGTCGTCATCGGCGAACTCGATCGCCACGAATCAAACCCGTTTGGCTATTTGTCGCTCGAGATGAACAACCGCCTCTTCTATAAATACCCGAGCCGAAAGAACCCTGGTGGCAACCGTCAAACCGTGCGGGCGGCGACGACGGAGATGATGCGCCTCATTCAGGGCCGCTACTACGTGCCAAACAACTCCGCCGTAGTAGTCACTGGGGATGTGAAGGCCGACGAGGTGTTCCAGCTGGTAAGCGATCTTTTCGGCGATTGGCCGCGTCGCGAGAAGGATCCGTTCGCGGAGTTTCCCCCGGTCGAGCATCCACCACTCGAAAAAAGCGAGGGACTGATCATTCGCCAGCCCGTTCAAAATGTGATCATCATGATCGGTTGGCATGGACCTTCGATTGGTAAAGACAATCCCGGCACCTACGCCGCCGACGTTTTCTCATTCATTCTGCGCCAGCCCAACTCGCGCTTTCAGAGAGCCCTTGTAGATACGGGTCTGGTCACCGGCGTCAACCTCGGCTACTACACCCAGCGCAACGTTGGTCCGATCAATATCATCGCGCAGACTACACCCGACAAGGCTCGCGCTGCGGTGCGAGCTATTTATAACGAGGTCGAGCACTTCAACGACCGCGACTATTACACCGATGAGCAGTTGGAAACCGCCAAGGCGCTGCTGGAAGCTGATGACTTATTCGATCGCGAGAAAGTAAGCGAATACACCCACACCATCAGCTTTTGGTGGGCCTCGACCGGCATCGATTATTTCCGCGGCTATTTGGGAAATCTGCGCCGGACCTCGCGGGCCGATATCAGCCGCTACGTTACGACCTACGTTCAGGGCAAGCCGCACGTCGGCCTCGCGCTTATATCGGAAGAGTCGCTCAAGAAATCACAGCTTACCCAGGAAGATTTGATCGGCGTTAGGAAACAGAATGCAACTACGGCAACCAGATAATAAATTTCTCCAGCCCTGCACGGGGAGAGACGAAGCTGAAACAGGAAAATCGCTGAGTCCCTTCATGCGGATTTGGGCGCTCGGCCTCGCCTTGCTGGTTTCATTAGCTCCGACGGCCGCCCAACAGCAGACATCGCCGCCGCAAGACGCAGCCAAGGCGGCCGCGGTTGTGCAGAGAGCGGTCACGCCTGTAGATCCGGTCTCGCTCGTTACCGAATTCGACGTAAACGGGTTGAAGGTCCTGGTCAAGCGTCGCGCCGCAACGCAGACGGTGGTCGCGGGTCTATTCATCAAGGGCGGCGTCCGCAATGTCACTCCAGATAAAGCTGGCGTGGAGAATCTGATGATGGACACCGCGTCAGAGGCGACTGCGAGCTTCCCGCGCCAGCGTATGCGCGTGGAGCTTTCTCGCATGGGTACGACGATCGGCTCCGGTGTTAACTTCGACTATTCTGGTCTGACCATGGCTTCGACCCGCGCGAATTTCGACCGCTCGTGGGAGATCTTTACGGACGTGGCTCTCAAGCCCGCTTTCACTGTCGACGACGTCGAGCGCGTGCGCAACCGAATCGTCGCTTCCTTGCGGGACGACAACGATACGCCTGACTCATATCTGCAAGTTTTACAGGCGCGGGTGGCCTATGCCGGTCATCCCTATCTCAATGACCCACGCGGGACTGCTGACTCCGTGTCCCGCCTGACCTCCGAAGATTTACGTCGATATCACAAGCAGGTAATGGAAACATCGCGACTATTGCTTATCGTAGTTGGCGACCTCGACCCGCAGATGCTGCGCAGCCGCATTGTCGCCAGTTTCGGCAAACTTCCGCGCGGTGACTACCGTCCAGGTCCGCTGCCGGAACTGTCGTTCGCTGCTCCTTCGGTGCAAGTGACTGAACGAGCGCTGCCGACCAATTACGTGCAAGGTGTATTCACCGCGCCCAACCTGGCCGCGCCTGAGATCTACGCAATGCGTGTCGCTTCGACCATCTTGCAGAACCGCATCTTCATCGAGGTCCGGCACAAACGGAACCTCTCCTACGCACCCGATGCCTTCCTTTGGACTCAGGGGGCGAATGTAGGCGGGATTTATGTGACCTCGGTCGATGCTAACCAGTCGGTGCGAGTGATGCTGGACGAGATCGCGCGACTCCAGCGCGAACCTCTCCCGCGAGAGGAACTGGAGTCGACGGTGCAGCACTTCCTAACGCGTCATTATCTGGGACAGGAAACGAATGCCGCTCAGGCGGGGGAGCTGGCGCAGTATGAGATCATCGGTGGCGGCTGGCGTAACGCTTTCGTCTTCTTGCCTCGCTTACGCGCCGTCACGCCCGAAGATGTGCAGCGCGTGGCGCAAAAATACATCCGCAATATTCGCTTTGTAGTACTGGGAGATCCCAAGAGCGTTGATACGAAGCTTTTTATCGGGGGTTAAGAACCAGTTTTCGAGATCGGGCGCTTAAGGCGAGGTCAGCTGGTGTTCATTTATCATTTCTCATTTAACATTTTTCATATGCCCTTGCCGGAGCGATGTTCGTGTCTTAGTGGGCGGGTTCTCAGGTACAACGGCTCAGTGCAATGACAAATGAACGTTATGAAACGTGTCAAATGATAAATGAAACGTCCTAGTTCTCGGTCAGCCAGCGGCCTATCACCTACTGCCGACCGGCGCCCTTCGTCTCGCTCATAAGCTTCGCATAGAGCTTTTCATCAAGCAGTTGAAGCGCGCGAGCATGAGACAAGCCCAGTTGCTGATTGCCATTCTCAAAGTAAACAAGCGCGAGGTTGTAAAAAGCCTCGGCCCTCTCCGGATGCAGGCGAGCAGCTTCTTTGTATGATTGGATAGCTTCAGGCAGCCGGCCCGCATAGTAATAAGCATCACCCAACTTGTTTAGCACGTCTTCTGAGCTGGGCTTGAGTTGCAAAGCCTGCTGGTAAGCTTTGATCGCCTCCTCGTTCTTACCCTGCTTCACTTTGCAATAGCCTACTTGAATCCACGCATCAACACGGTTCGGATTTCTGTTGACGGCATGTTCGAAATAACTCACCGCATGGTCGTAGTTTCCCAGCCACAGAGAATCGATGCCTGTTCGATACAGCGCTTCACCAACGTCAAGTACCTTGTCCTTCGCCGGAATCTCAGCCAGGCCGCGCAGCGCTCCCGGCTTCAGCTCACGCACGCGATTTGAGCTGATCGCCAAACTAATGTTTTGTCCGTTAGTAACCTTGACGGTTATGACTCCGACAACCTGACCCTTCAGGTTGAAGATGGGACTGCCACTGTTTCCATGCGATATGGGCGCCGTAGTTTGAATTATCTTGCCTACTCCCGGCACTTCACGAACCGCCGACACGATACCGTCAGTGACCGAACCTTCCAGTTTTAACGGGTTACCAATTACGAAGACCGTTTCGCCTTCCTCAGGCAAAGTCACAGCAAGTTCGCTGGATCGCGGTCGCTCAGGCGACATGTCCACTCGCATGAGTGCGAGGTCGCCTTCCTCATCCACGGCAAGTAGTCCCGCAACCTGGTACACACGACCTTTGCCATCCAGTGTCTTGACGTCGGTGCGACGCGCGCCACGAATGACGTGAAGGTTTGTTACCACTTGTCCCGGTCGGATAAAAAAGCCGCTTCCGGTCGTCAGTGCGTCGCCCTTCGCATCGTAGGTAACGATAGCGACAATGGCGGGCTTAACCCGTCTGACCAGTTCCGGCAGAGATTCTTGTGCAGGCGTCGGCTGGGATAGGTACCCAATCAAAACGAAAGCGACGACATAGGGAAGGGGGGGAATTCGTTTGCGCATGATCGTTAATCACCATGGTAAACCGGGGGAACGGCTTAGATTGTTTCAATTGTTAGAGCAAGCACGGGAGGGTGCCGGTGTTTGAAGATATGCGGCGCTGGATGATCGGTTCGCGCCGGTCGGGGTTTTGCGGGAAAGCGGGATTGGCTACCCCCTCAGGTCCCCCGCACAGTCATCTTACCGCAACGAAAATGATAAGCGCCAGAGTTTTATTTGTAGCCTAAAAGGGACAAGGCCGCCTAAACGGCGGCCTTGGTTAAAACAGCCATACCTGGGCTGCTTTTAGTTCAGTTGGAATTAAGCTATTTCACGATTTCGACTATTCCGATAGCCGCGCCCATTGGATCCGCTGAAGTTCCAGTCGCTTCCTCGGTGGTCACGAGCAGACCGAAATCCGCCAGCGCCGTCTCAGATCGGATTTCCGCCTCGTTACGCCCGGCCGCGTTAACTATCTGTCCCAGTTTGACGAATTTGTTATCAGGCGTAACCGCCCACAACACGTAGATTTGTCCGGCTGGCGCGTCCTTCAGCTCATGAAACCGCATCTTGACCTCAGACGGACCATCCTTTCGTGGGGTGATGATGACGTTGGCGCGCGAGCCCGTCATCGCACCTGCGAACTTTATCTTCATCTCTGTGTCAGTTCCTCTACGGAATCCCGGAATGTTCAGCATCGGAACCTTGTAGGAGGCGGCCGGAGTGGCTCCCCCGGTGGTCGTAGCCGCCACGCGCTCGCCTACGGCAGCACCATCTTTCTCGCCATGGCTCCGAAGTGGAATCACCGCAAAGCCCTCAGGTACCGCGCTGCGGAAGAAGATTTTCGTACTAGGATCGTAGGACTTCAGGGTGGCTTCCGGCGACGCTATCAACATGAACTTGCTGAGTGGCGTTGTCGTGGTAAGTGTTCCCGCTCCGTTTGCGACCTCAATAGGTCCCAGTAAGGTAGTCGCACCGTTTTCATCTACGGCGTAGAGATTGACCGCAGTCACGTCCGCCGGCACGTCCGACAGGTTCAAAACGACTCTCGTGCCGTTGTCATCTCGCAAGATCGTCGCAATTCCCTTCGACTGTTTATGAGTGACAGGGTCCAAGGTGATCTTTACTTCTTTGCCCACCGGATACTCGATCACTGAATAAGTTCCGTCGGGGTGCTGAACAGTTTTGGTAACTGTTGTTGGTGTTTGGGTGACTGTGGTGGTGGTAGTGGGTTGTTGACCCACAGCGAGAGATCCCATAGAAAGCGTCAGAATAACTCCCGCTAAACTTGTTACTGTTTTTGTTGTCATGCGCTTGCTCTCCTTAACTATTCACGATTATGACCAATACTAGGGGCCCTTTTAGGGGGTTAATATTAGAGGTCCTATTTTGCAGGGGTATCGGGGCGAACAGTACGGGATAAATGACACGAGGATTTGACGGTATTATTGCTGTTATCCGATCAACTCATTGCGTTCGTGTTATTTGCGGAAGGCTACAGCTAAGAAGAGAAATTAGTAGCTAACGAGTTCTTGAATTGCCTTCGCCACGTCAGTCGCTTGCGGGAGGATTACGTCTTCTAGTTGAGGTGCGTAAGCGACGAAGGTGTCGAGCGCGGCGACCCGCCGTACGGGGGCATCGAGATATTCGAAGAGCTCGCCGGCGATCCGCGCGGCGATTTCCGCGCCATAGCCAAACGATAGGGAGTCTTCGTGAGCAACAATTACTTTGTTGGTCTTCTTCACGGAAGCCGCAATCGCGCTCCAGTCGTAGGGAGAAAGTGAACGGAGATCAATGACCTCGACACTGATTCCCTGTTGCTCCGCCTGCTTGGCCGCCACCACCGAGCGTTGCACGAGCGCGCCATAGGTGATGATCGACATATCTGTTCCCTCACGCACCGTCTTCGCTTTGCCGAAAGGGATCATGAAATCGTCCGGCGGGTACTGCGATTTGTTGTACGCCTGCCGGTAGAGATGCTTGTGCTCGAGGAAGAGGACCGGATCGTCCGAGCGAATCGCGGTGCGCAACAGACCATTGGCGTCCAGCGCATTAGCAGGATAGACCACGCGCAAACCTGGAATCTGTGTAAAAGTAGAGACCCCGGACTGCGAGTGATAAACAGCCCCGCCTTTGAGATACCCGCCGATAGGCACACGTATCACCACAGGCGCTTTCCATTCGTTGCCGGAGCGCCAGCGCATCAGCGCCAGTTCGTTGCGAATCTGGTGCATGGCGGGCCAGATGTAATCAAAGAACTGGATCTCTACCACCGGTTTCAGTCCACGGGTGGCCATGCCAATTGCACGTCCGACGATGTTGGCTTCGGCGAGAGGAGAGTTGAACACTCGCGCGCCGCCAAACTTTCTCTGCAGGTTAGCCGTTACTTTGAAAACCCCGCCTTTGCCTTTGACCTTTTCCAGATTGGCGTCACGAGAGCAATCAGCCACATCTTCGCCAAAGACGAGGATCCGCGGATCCCGCGCCATCTCGGTATGGAGGCAGCGGTTGATCAGGTCAACCATGGTGCCTGGGTTTCCGGAAAGCTCGGCGCCGGCTTCTGTATCAAACTCCCTGGAGCAGGGATCGACGTCCGGTGAATAAACATAAAGCTTCGCCGTCGCGGGCGCGGGTTGCGGGCTCGCCAACGCCTCGTCCGCCGCCTCGTTCACTTCCCGGTCAATCCCGTCCTTGATTCGCTGCAAATCATCCTGGGCGGTAATGCCCTCTTCGATCAGGAACGAACCAAAGCGTTTAATCGGATCGAGCTCGGAATCGGCAAGGCGTTCTTCGTCGGGCCGATACAACCGTTCGTCATCGGAAAGCGAGTGGGAATAGGGACGGATCACTTTCGCATGGACCAACGCCGGTCCCTTGCCTTCGCGACAATGCTGCACCGCACGTTGCATAGCAGCGTACGACTCCAGCACGTCAGTACCATCGCATCTCTCGATATGGAGATTGGGAAAGTTTTCCAGGAGTTTGGAAACATCGCCACCCGGAGTTTGCACTTCAACCGGGACACTGATCGCGTAACCGTTGTCTTCCAGCAAAATCAGCACAGGCAGTTTCAGGTTACAGGCGCTGTTCAATGCTTCCCAGCATTCACCTTCGCTGGTAGTGCCGTCGCCAAGAGATACATAGGCCACTTCGTCCGCACGAAAATGTTGGACTCGGTTCTTCAGTTCCTTGATCAGCTTGACGCGATAGCCGGCTTCCGCGCAGCCAACGGCTTGCAGCAGTTGTGTGCCCGTGGGTGATGACTGCGAAACGATGTTGAGCTTCTTGTGTCCCCAGTGTGATGGCATCTGGCGACCGTGTGAGTTTGGATCCTTCTCAGAGCCGACGGCGGAAAGTAATTGTTCCAGCGGCGTCATTCCGAGCTGCAGACAAAGCGCACGATCCCGGTAATAGGGATAGAACCAGTCGTAGCCGGGTTTTAGGACCATTCCCGCAGCGACCAGGATGGCTTCATGTCCCGCACCGCTGATCTGGAAAAAGATCTTGTTTTGACCCTTGAGTTGAATCTCCTTATCGTCAATCTTGCGTGACAGGTACATCGTGCGATAGATCGACAGCAGCTGGCCCCCGTTAAGTCCGTGGTATTCGCTTTCACCTTTATCCGCGGGAGCTAGGGTCGCAGGCTGACTGGCGGGTCTGGCTTGCAGAACTGTAGATTGGGATTGGGGGACCATCTTCGTCACTACAGTGGATCTCATTCCCTCGTTAGGTGCGGTTTTCGCCGCGGGCGACGGCTCTGTGACTGGCGCCGCCCCCTTAAAATCCGCGGTCGCAGCCTTGGCCTCAGCCGACGCGGCTTCAGTCTCAGATGCTGATTCCGGTTTTTTCACGAGCTTCAAAACTTTCGTATCAGTTTTCATATTCACTTCGGGTGTTTATTCACTTCGTCTCATACTCGCGCGCTAATGTTTCTCGATACTCCTCGGCCATCGAAGGATGCCCGTGTGCGACAGCTGCCTCGATTCCGCGTTGGTAAACTTCCTGTGCTTTGATTCGATCCCCCGATTTTTCGTATGCGGATGCGAGCATTCCGTAAGCGTTACCCTCATCATCCGAACTCGACAGATAGCGGGTCAGCGTCTCGATCAATTCTTTGTTGAGACCTGCTTTCTCATACTCCTTGGCCAGGCCGAAAAGCACATTGCCGTTTTCGGGGTCCGTTTCCAGTATCTGTTTGAAGATTTCGATCCTCGATGATGACATAGTAAGTCAAGTAGACAACAGACATTTGGCAGAGGAACAACCATTGTCCAACTACTGATTTCGAATTTCGGATTGCGAATTTCGAATTTTTCCGTCTCAAAGGTCGAATTTGATTGGCGAATCGAAACGCTTCACGCCAGTAAGGACAAAATTCGAAATCCGCAATCCGAAATTCGAAATTCTACTCGTACCACACCGCCACAATGTCATGCTCACTTTCCAATCAACAACTTGGCAATCGTCTGCAACTGCATGTTCGAAGTGCCTTCGTAAATCGCGCCAATCTTGGAATCCCGCCAGAACTTCTCCACTGGATAATCCTTCACAAAGCCGTATCCACCATACAGCTCGATGGCGAGTGAACTAATTTTCTCCGCCGCACGCGAGGAATAGAGCTTGGCCATCGCCGCTTCCTTGACGAAGTTCATTCCCGCATCCTTCATTCTGGCCGCGTTATAAACCATCAACCGCGCAGCCTCCAGTTCAGTGGCCATTTCTGCCAGTTGAAACTGAACGCCTTGAAACTGATTAATCGGCTTTCCAAATTGTTGCCTCTCACCCGTGTAAGCAAGAGCCGCCTCCAGCGCGCCGCGCGCAATACCTATCATTTGGGCGCCAATTCCAATGCGTCCCTCGTTCAACGTTTCAATGGAAACCTTGTAGCCTTTGCCCGCTTCTCCAAGGACGTTCTCTTTGGGCACGCGGCAATCTTCCAGAATCAATTCGGTAGTTGAAGAGGCACGAATCCCCAACTTGTTCTCTTTCTTGCCCACCGAAAAACCTTCAAAGCCTTTTTCTACTATGAATGCCGTGATGCCTCGATAACCAGCTTCCGGATTGGCGTTGGCGAAGAGAATAAAAATCTCGGCCTCGTTGCCGTTAGTGATCCAGAGCTTCTGTCCATTGATCAGGTAGTGGTCACCTTTATCCACGGAACGCGTTTGCATTGCAAAAGCATCTGAGCCTGAGCCAGCCTCGCTCAGCGCATAGGCCCCCACGCGTTCAGTCGCAAGTTGCGGTAAATACTTCTTCTTTTGATCTGCATTGCCCCAGTGAATTAAGGCGTTATTGACCAGGGTGTTCTGGACGTCAACGAAAACTCCCACTGAGGCATCAACTCTTGAGAGCTCTTCGACAGCCAGGATAGCGGTGAAGAAAGAAGCGCCCGCACCACCAAACTCTTCCGGGGTTTCAATGCCCATCAACCCTAGATCGAAACATTGTCGGCTCAGGTTCGGATCAAACTTCGCCTGCTCGTCCATCTCTTCGACAAGCGGACGCAGCTCGCCTTCGGCAAACTCGCGCACACTCGAGCGGAACATCTGTTCGTCTTCCGAGAGCGTGGTCAGAGGAACCCCGGCCTTCTGCTCAACTGCTGGTTGAATTTGACTCATCTTAACCTCTAGCACCCGAGCCCGACGTTCGGCCGCAGATCGCTTGGGAATCGTTTCCGGGATGATTATTTTGTAACTTGAACGTCCAGCATCATAATCAACGGAAAAGTTAAAGGCAAAAGGCGGGAAGCACCTATCCGCAGATTACGCCGATTACACAGAACCACTAAGGCAGAACTTTGAGCTTAATTCTTTGTACTTTGTTTGTGATTCCGTCGATCCAAGTTCAAAGACAATACGCAAAGTGCAAAGTTCAAAGTACAAGTTCTGACTTAGTAATTCTGTGTATCTGCGTAATCTGTGGATTTACTGCTTGATCTGATCGCGCAAGTTCAAGTTCCGGATCAATCGGTGAAGATAGTTCGGATGAACACCCAGGATTTTGGCGGCTTCGGTGTAGCTACCTTTCGCCTGATCCATCGCGCTCAGAATGATCTGTTTTTTTGTGTGGGTCACGGCCTCATGATACCTGGGCGCAGGCATGCTGATTGTCGCAGCCTCGCTTTCCAAAGTGGCTTCGGGCAGGTCTTCCGGCAGGATATGGTCGGTTACTCCCAGCACCACCGCGCGCTCAATTGCGTTTTCCAGCTCGCGAACATTGCCAGGCCATTCATAACTGAGTAGCCGGCCCTGGGCTTCAGGAGACACACCTAAAATCTTGCGGTTACATTTTTCCCCATGCTTTGAGGCGAAATAGTTCGCCAGGAGCGGAATATCCTCGGGCCTTTCACGTAGCGGCGGCATTGCCAATTCCACCACATTGAGACGGTAGAAGAGGTCCTGACGAAAAGTTCCAGCAACTATGGCTTGCTCCAGATCTTTGTTTGTCGCCGCTACGAGTCGGATGTCCACCTTGATTGTCTTCGTGCCGCCGACGCGTTCGAACTCACGTTCCTGGAGCATGCGCAGAAGCTTCACCTGAAGCGCAGGTGATAGTTCGCCAATCTCGTCGAGAAACACTGTGCCGCCGTCCGCAACCTCCAAACGGCCCTTCTTCATCGCCAGGGCGCCGGTGAAGGCCCCTTTCTCGTGTCCAAAGAGTTCGCTCTCAAGCAGAGTCTCCGCCAGCGCCGCACAATTAACACCCATAAACGGGAGCTTCGCGCGCTTGCTGTTGAGATGAATAGCTCGCGCCGCCAATTCCTTTCCGGTTCCACTTTCACCCGAGATCATTACGGTAGAATCGGTAGGCGCAACTTTCGATATGAGCTGGTAAACCTGTTTCATGGACGGGCTTTCGCCCACCATGTTGTGCTCAATATTGACGTCAGCGAGCAGTCGTTCGTTTTCACTCTGAAGCCATTCGATGTGGCGCGCGTTTTCAATGGCGACTGCGGTAATGGCCGCAATAGCGGAGACCAGCTGCAGGTGATCCTGGTCGAAATGATCATCCGGCGCATTTGTTTCGAGATAGATGACACCCATGGCTTGCTCGAGCATGATAAGGGGCACGCACATGAGCGAGCTGGGCCGAGATTGGTTGAGACTTTCAGAGCCAAATCCCTGCGTCGCGGGAGTATCACTCATTAGCAGCGAGGTCTTCTCACTCAGCACTTGCTGAGCGATCGTGCGGCTGACCTTGATTGCCTCATCAGGCCCCCGCGCCCGGTCCAGACCAAAGACGGCAGCCTCCTCCAAGCCGTTTCCCTGACTGAGAAGAATGGCGCCGCGCTGGGCCGGCACGACTTCGAACAGGAGTTCCAGTAAGGTCTTTTGCAACTCTTCAAGGCCACGGATGGCGTTGACAGTGGTACTGACCTTCATCAACGCGCTCAAGTCCCGGGCCATCAAGTAAACCGCATCGTTGAATTTGACCTGGATGGTTGAGCCGCTGAGGTGACGGTCTTCAAATTTGATCTCGCTCGATCTTGATGCCGGGGATGCTTCACCGTCATGCAGCAGAAAGAGAAACTGAGCATCGCCGATGCGAACGCGATCTCCGTGCGCAAGCGGTCGTCGCTTCACGGGAACATCATTGATAAACGTGCCGTTGAGGCTCTCGAGGTCGGATATCACAAACTGTTCGCCTTCTCTCTGAATCTGAGAATGACGGCGCGACACGGACGGATCTGCTATGCAAAGGTTGGCGGCCGTCTCCCGACCAATCAGGACCGGAGGATCGGTGAGATGGAAAACGGCGCCTTTCAGTTTTCCGGCGATCGCTGCGAGTCGTGGGTTCATGTTCAGAGGTTCCGCGGACTGAGTATGGGCAAGTGTACGCGCCTAAATATGTCGCGGGCAACACTATCACTCAACGTCTAGCGCCAGGAATGGATTTCGAAATGGTCCCAGTCGATCACTCGAGTTGGAATATCTCGCAGGTTAGGAAGGGTGGCTTATCCCCGCTTGCGTGGCGATGAGAGTCGGCGGGGGTAAACCACCCTTCCTAACCTGCGAATTTGACTTCCCAACCCGAATTTTGCAGGAATGTTCTATCCCGCCATTGCCAGGTCAACTCTATCTAAACAGATACGCGGGCTATCCGATGAGATATCTTCCGTGTGTCACGAGTTAGGTTCGCCGGGAAACAGAATTTTTGATTGACCTCGCTTAACTATTACTGTGACGAGAGTTTTAGTGCAGCAACTTGCTTGAATCGTAAATCGCCCAGGTGTGGCACGTGAGTGGCAATAGAGACCGCGGCTCCCGACATTGAACAGATTGAGCCACCACCGGTAAGAAGTTGATAACGATCGCTTACTTACTACGTACTTTGAGGTCGAGCCGCTTTCGACCATCGCCTGGAAAGGCAAGAGGAACAATATGCAAAATCAAATCCTAAAAGGTCTCACGATGTTGATGCTCATAGCTGGAGTTGTGTTGATGGCGGCACTAGTTTCTGCCCACGCTCAATCCAGGACGGTGGTTGCTGATGTCCCGTTCGAATTCACCGTTGGTGGCAAGGCACTGACGGCCGGTGAGTATTCGGTAAGGGCGTTCGCAGCAAATGGTGACGCACTGCTTATCAGCAACCAGGAATCTAATGAGAGCGCGATTCGAATGACCAACACGATCGAGGCACGCATCCTCCCTAAGCAAGGGAAGCTGGTATTTCATCGCTACGGTCAACGTTACTTTCTTTCGGAGGTCTGGACCCCTGGCGAGCGCATTGGTCGTAAGCTGCAGAAGTGTGATGCAGAGCGGACTATCGAAAGGCAATTGGCCGCGATTCCTTCGAAGACCGAGTTTGCCCGAAGCAGCTATGAAAGGGTCGAGATCGTAGCCATGGTTCGCTGAAGTCCACGTTTGAACTCTCCCCCGTGTCAGGCGGCGAGAACCCCCTCTCACAAGCTCGCCTTCCCCTGACTGTAGTAGCCAGAACGGCAACCGAACACCCCTCCGGTTGCCGTTTTGGTTTAAGAACCAGTCCAAAGTCCAACGTCCAAAGTCCAAAGTCTCTGGTTTTGACATTGGACGTTGGACATTGGACGTTGGACTTCTTAAGGCACAATCTTCCAGTTGTTGGTCGGTTCGGCGGGAATCGTTTTGTGACGTTCAACCCAATCAATGATCAATTCCCGTATTTCTTCACTCGATCGATAAACCACAGGGGTGTTCTTGTACATCGTGTACCCGCCGCCCCCGTTGACCCGGTAGTTATTCGTCGCCAGCTTCAGTTTTTGATTTGGATCCAAAGGCTTGCCGCGGAATCTAAGATCTTGAATTCGTTGACCCAAAGGCTTGGAGATGTCGAGAACGTAAGTGACGCCCTCGGCGATATCGAAGTTGTAAGCCGGGATTTTTTCGTCGACTAATTCAGCAGCCGTCTTTCCTGGCTCGTACGCTCGGAAGTACTTCGCTGAGTGTTCCAGCGCATCTTTCAGTAGCCGCCCGGTAACCTCCAGCACGACAAGCGTATTCTCGTACACGTACAGTCCGGCGATGTCCCGCACCGTAACCGAGCCTTTATTGATACGCGCGTCAGGATTGAAACTCGCCACCATCGAAACGTCCGCTTTTCCTAATTCCAACTGCACTCGCTGGATTAGATCGAGAATGCCCGTATCACGAAAGCGGGAGTCACGTGCAGTTAGCTCCTCTGCGGACTCGCCGATAACACGCGCCAGCCACGCTTGGGTCTCCCGGTCGTAAGGTGCAATCAGTTTAAGAATCTCAGGATCCGCCTCGACCTTGTCATCAACTGAAATCGTGCGCGCAGATTTCGCGTAAAGCTGCCAGCGGTCGCCTTCTTTTTGCAGATACAAATCGGCGCGTGCCAGATGCCGGCCCCAGTGGTTGGCCTGGGTCAACAGCACATTGTTTAAAGAAAGCGCAGGCACGTCCCGGTGCGTATGGCCCATAAAAATAACGTCCACTCCGGGAACTTGTTTCGCGATGGCAACAGCGCGGTTTTCATCAGGCACCTGCCCGGGGTTGATTTCTCCGGTGCGTAAGTCCTCCTCGAGTCCCATGTGCATTGCGATCACGACGACATCCACGCGCTCTTTCTCGCGCAAGACTGATACCCATTTCCGGGCTTCACCTACTGGTTCACGAAAATCTAGACCGGCGTAGTTTTGTGTGTTTTCCCAAACCGGGACGCCGGGTGTGGTTAAACCGAGGATCCCGACACGAACACCTGAAACTTCTTTGACGATGTATGGCTGGTATTGAGTATTGTCGGTTCCCTTTTCATACGTATTACTCGAGAGCCAGGGAAACTTAGCTTCGCTGCGGGCCTTCTCCAGCACCTTTAACCCAAAGTTGTATTCATGATTCCCCACGGCCATCGCGGCGTATCCGAGGGCGTTCATTGAGAGCATCATTGGGTCAGGCGGCGTGTTGTTTTTCTTATTGTGATAGTACTCGAGGGGCGTGCCCTGAATCGTATCTCCGGAATCCACCAGCAGGGTGTTGGGATTCTCTTTGCGCACTCGTTTTATAAGAGTTGCGATTTTGGCAAGACCGCGGTTGTCTGGTTTGTTTGTGTAGTAGTCAACCGGGTAAATGTTGCCATGAAGATCTGTGGTTCCTAACACTGTGATTTGTATTCGGTTTGCAGCGTCGCTTTGTGGGGACGGCGACAATAACGCAAGAGCCAGCAAAAGCGCGGACACACACGTCAGAAGCAGCAGCCTTCGGTTTAGTTTCATAATAGGAAGATTAGCTGAGGTCTAAGGTCGGAAGCCAGCAGGCTATAAGAGAAGAGCTGTGGTCAAATTCGCAGGTCAGGAAGGGTGGTTTACCCCCGCCGACTCTCATGGCCAGGCAAGCGGGGGTAAACCACCCTTCCTGACCTGCGAATTTGCCGTACGTTTTTTGTATTTTCAAAACAGACTATCCGCTTACAAATACTTCTGCGGCAATGGCCTCTTGGATCTTAACTTCAAAAACCTTTCTAAATTTTGCCCGGATGAAGTCGATCTTCTCCCGGTTCTCGAAATATATCCGACCGCGCTGGACGATTATGTAGGTCGGAGCGGCTAGCTTTTGCGGATCGAAATCAGTGCTGGAAATCACCTGCGAATTCAGATCGGGCCGCGAGAATCTTTGCAGGTAGTAACGCGTCACGGCCGGAGTCTCATGCGCGATGGTCGAATATTGAGGAGCAACGTCGCCCACAAACTTTATCGCCTCGCGCAAACCATCATCGTAAAACTCATCATGCGGGAAATAATAACCATCTCTTCCGGCAGCCAAAGCATTAGTGTAAAGCGCGTAGTGCGGCCCATTCGCATAGGCCGTCCAGCCAGGAATCACGATAAACACTATAATAGCAGCCACGGAAACAAGGGCGGCCGTCTCTTTTATAGCCTTCAATATCTTCGACAAGAAACCGATCAAAGCAATGACGCCAACTGCTGCAAGCATGTACACAAACGGCATAAGGGAGAGCGAATAACGCAACCACTTACCGCCTATAAGCGAGTACGGAACTATCCAGAAGAGAAACATGAAAAGGACAAATGTATGTCCCGGGTGTCGCCAGCGTTTCAACGAAACGAAGAACCCCACCAGGAAGCTTGCGAGCACTAACAGAGGGATCTTGATGGCCATGAAAAGAAGATAAAAGTAAACGGGCGTGCCCCAAAAGGGCGTACTCGACATGTTGTTCTTGTAAAGTTGGTCGCCGAAAAGATAGCCAGTATGGACCAGCAAGCGCTCGCTCGTGTAAGCATTCAGATAGTCCCAGACCTGGGGCAGCAACACCGCGGGATTCGCGAGCAGGAAGGCGACCGGTATTAGAACATAGAAGATGGATGGCGTTTTTCCACTCGGTTCACCTGGCTCGGGTTTGCGGACGTGGAACTTGTGATGAAACAAGGCGTTGAGCCCGAAGTAATGAGGAAAATATTTCGAGGCGAGCATGAAGCCAAACGAGATCGCGCTGAGAATATAATTGCGGCGTCTAGCCGCCTGGTCGCCGGGTGAAATCTGTTTCGCGCGCACATAGAAATAGAAAGCGAATAGCATGAAGAACACCAGCAGCGTGTCTTCCTTGCCCACGCGATTGAGAGTAATCGCGTTGATTCCAAAGGTCCAAAACCCGGCAGCTAACAGTCCTGTCCACCGATCGAAGTAGGCGGCCGCTAGTAAGAAAAGCGGAATCGCGGTAAGCGCGCCCACAATGGCATTCGGAAAACGTAAGGCAAATTCATCGCTAACTGCGCGGCCGGTCATGTTGTTCCATTTGCCTGCTGCTTTTACGGAAGTGAACATGAGTGCCTTCATCATCATCGGGTGTTCAGCGTTTGCGCTGATGTCGCCCCGCTCGTAAGCGCGTATGGCATCGAGCTTGTTCATTTCGTCTTCTGCGAACCCGATCCCGCCCAGGTTGCTTACACGCAATCCGAGGCCCAGCACGATACAGATCGCCAGAGTGCCGACTATGGTCCAATCCAGACTGGCAATCAGACCGCCACGACGATCAAGCTCAACCGCAGGCCAGGTACCCTTCCGGGGATCAATCTCGACCGCCGGCGCCGAGGAACTAAACTTAATATCGCTTGCCAATATCTAAATCCCTTTGTGATTGAATGGGCCAATTATAACTGAAAGCATAATGGATTGCTTGCGCTTATAATGGGTTGCTGCGCCTATACTCAAGAAGTTCAGATTCGACCTTTAGGTTGCGACCGGGCCTTGCACACACGATAGGTTTGAACTCCAACTAAAACATAAGTGCAGGTGCAGTTGAACATCGTCCTGAGCCTTGCAGTATCACTCGACCACAGAACCGCGAGCCGTAGCACCGGATACTGAGTTCAAGTTACCAAAATGCGGATACAAGATTGAGTGTTGGATCCGGTCGCTACGGCTCGCGCTTCTGTCGTCGAACAGAATTTTCGACAATAAGTTAAACCGCACCAGTACTAAACCATCGAAGCCGGTTGTTTGGTTTCATCCTAATGCTTTAATGTATACCCTGAGAGAAATAAATGTCAGAAGTGTCTGACAGTTGTCTGTTCTGACATTAAGACTTATGGACAATCTGATTCGTTCAAACATTCGTCAGCGCCCTGTGCGCACCTTGGTCAGTGTGGCCGGCATTGCTCTCGGTGTTTGCCTGATCATGCTCTTTACCGGATTAGCGCGCGGCATGTCTAACGATCTGCAGCGTCGTGGGTCAAACCTGCGCGCGGAGATTATCTTCACCCGACCCGGATCGATGCAGTTGACTTCATCGACAGCAAACCTCAGCACGAAGTATGCCGAACTACTGAAGGCGATTGAGGGCGTCGAGGACGCGCTGCCGGTGATTGTAAATGTTCTTCAGAGCAATCGCGGCTTTGGTCTGGAGCGAATAGAGGGCGTTGATTGGGAACCGTTCTCCAGGATGAACGGCATTCAACTCGTCTCCGGGCGGGCACCGCAGGCGAATGATGAGGTCGTGATTGACGAGACGAAAGCGCGGAACAACAAACTCGGAGTGGGCAGTGAATTGAAGCTGATTGGTGATAAGCCCTATCGAGTGGTAGGCATCTACTCGCCTGAGTCGACGGCTCGCGTAAAGATGTCGCTGGCAGCTATGCAGGAAGCATTTGAGGCGCGCGACAAGGCTACATACATTATGGTGAAAGTCCGCAGTGGGAGCGACAAAGGCGACGTTGCCAAACGCATCGCGGAACAATTGCCTGGTAACAAGATCCAGTTTACCGAAGACGTTTTCACGAGCATCGAGCAGAACATCCCCTATCTCCCGGTCTTCTTGCGCGTGCTCGTTGGACTTGCTGCCGTAGTCAGCGCGCTGGTCGTGATGCTGGCGATGTATACGACAATTACTGAAAGGACACGCGAGATTGGAATCCTTAAAGCCCTGGGTGCGTCGCGCGGTTACATCATTGGACTTATTGAGAAGGAAGCGATACTGATTAGCGTGATCGGTTTGGTAGCGGGCTTCGTGCTTTCGTTTGTGGCCGGTTACCTCATTTACCAGTTCTATGGGCTGCTCTTCGAGTTTAGCTGGTCCTGGGCTTTAACTGCGGCGGCGATTGGGATCCTGGGAGGCGCGCTGGGAGCGCTCTATCCAGCAGTTCGCGCTTCGAATCTCGACGCCGTCAGCGCCCTGGCGTATGAGTAGCATAGACTTCAGTCTGTGATTGTTGTTGGAAGAAGTTGAAGTTCGAGTCTAATCTCAAAATACGCCTTTCCATTCATTTTCCACTTTCCCTTCTCATTTCTCATTTGCAGATCAACTTGGAAGTGCAACAGACGCAGCGCACTGAGCAAATCAGAACCGGGA
>JBHENP010000009.1:40548-111052 GCA_046261995.1 Pyrinomonadaceae bacterium | reverse complement strand
TTCTGGGTGTTGCCGATCGACTCGGAACAATCGAAGCCGGCAAGATTGCCAATCTTACGGTTACGCGCGGAGACCTTTTTGATCGGAACGCCCGGATCTCTCACGTGTTTATCGACGGTCGCTCAATTGATTTGCGACCAGAGACGGCTGCTGGACAGGCAGGCGCCGCCACCGGCACATGGGCCCTGAGCGTCAACCTGGGCTCAGGTGAAATTGCCGTGACCCTCGTGGTGCAACAGGAAGGTGAGCGTGCGCGCGGCTCGATACAAGGCGGTCTCGGAAGTGTCGAGATAGCGAACGCTTCAACATCCGCCGGCGGTGATGTTCGGTTTACTGTTCCCGCCACGATTGAGGGCCGAACGACTGAGGCCACGTTCGCCGGCAGGATCACCGGCAACGAAATGCAAGGCACCGTTAACATAGTTGGTCGCGCGCCTGGTTCGTTTACCGGAACGAAAGCCGGAGCACCCGCCACGCCAGTCGCCTCGCCCACACCACCAGGCGAGTTTCGCGCTGCGGCTAGTACGAACACAAATCTCTCCGGCACCTGGGTGCTCACTCTACTGGTTGGTCTGCAAACTTATCCGGGCACCCTAAAGCTCGACCAAAGTGGTACCGCAATTACCGGAGTGCTGCAAAGTCCATTCGGAACTACAACGCTGACCGGCGGAAAGGTTGATGCCGATGGCTTTCATTTCATCGCGCGAGAACCCCTCGCCGGTCGAGTAGTTGAAATGGCGGTCGACGGCAACGCCGACGCTAACGGGATCCATGGCACTGTTAGATCCGAAATTGGTTTTGCGCGTTTCACTGGGACTCGTCAAACATGAAAGGGATGTAATGATGAGACGATTATTCATTCAGCTCCTGACCTGTTCGCTGTTGGCCGGGTTTTTATTGCCGGAAACGTTTGCACAGGTTCGCGCCACACCGGACATACTCATTCGCAACGCGACCGTGCTCACCGTAACGCGCGGAACACTGCAGAATGCTGATGTCTTGATACGCAATGGAAAAATTGCCGGCGTAGGGAAAAACCTGATCCCGGGGAACGCCCGCGTAATCGACGCAACCGGAAAGTACGTCATGCCCGGGATCGTCGATTGCCATTCCCACTCAATGCTCGACGCCATCAATGAAGGCAGCATGTCAGTTACCTCGATGACCCGTATGAGTGACGTGCTCAATCCAAACGACGTCGATCTTTACCGGGCATTGGCGGGTGGGGTGACTGCCCTGAACCTCCTGCATGGCTCGGCCAACGCAATTGGGGGCCAGAACACGGTGGTGAAGATAAAGTACGGCCGGCCGGTGGAGCAGTTCTTATTTCCAGGCGCGATGCCGGGGATCAAGTTTGCCCTCGGTGAGAACCCCAAACGCTCGAACTCTACTCCTCAGGCAGGACAACAGCGGCGTTATCCGGCCACGCGTATGGGCGTCGAAGAAGTGATCCGCGAAGCTTTCACGCGCGCTCGTGATTATAAGAGGACCTGGGACGAGTATCGCGCGGGAGTAGCACGACGGGACCAGAACCTGGTTCCGCCGCGGCGTGATCTTCAGCTCGAGGCTTTGGTCGAGGTGATGGAAGGTAAGCGTTACGTTCACGCGCACTGCTATCGCGCGGACGAGATTCTCATGCTTATCGGTCTGGCAAATGAGTTTGGTTTTAAAATTAAAACATTCCAGCACACGCTGGAAGGCTACAAAGTGGCAAAGGAGATTGCTGAACACGGCGCCGGCGCTTCTATTTTTGCTGACAACTGGGCATATAAAATCGAAGCCTACGACGCAATTCCTTACAACGCCGCCATCATGACCCGGGCCGGAGTCAATGTTTCTATGAACTCTGATTCCGACGAACGCGCCCGTCGTTTGAACATTGAAGCCGCTAAAGCCATGCGCTATGGCGATCTGAGCGAGGAAGAAGCACTCAAACTAATCACCTGGAACCCTGCCTGGCAACTTGGAATTCATGATCGCGTCGGGTCGATCGAAGTCGGCAAGGATGCCGACCTGGCGATCTGGAATGGCCATCCGCTCAGCGTCTACTCGCGGGTCGAAACGACGTTTGTAGACGGTGAAGTCTTCTTCGATCGCCAACAAGACCTCGCACGACGCGTGGATGTTCTTAAGGAGCGAGCGCAACTGGAGCAGGCAGAACCTAATCGTCCACCGTTGGGTGGCGCATCACCTCCAACGCCGCGCCGCCGCCGTCCTACCAATCATGACGATGACGTATGGGAGGAAAAGCAGCCATGAGGACGCGGAGACACGCAGACACGGAGACGCGGAGACGCGGAGACATTGTGATACGGGGTCAAGTGACTTGTTCTTGCGGCTTTGCCGCCCCCCCTTGCGGAAAGGCTCTGCCTTTCCGTGCACACTCCCTTAAGATCCTGGCGAGGCTACGCCTCGCCACACGAGGCATAGCCTCGAATTTAATTGGACTCAGCCGGAAAGCCATAGGCTTTCCGCAAGGGAAGGCGGCAAAGCCGCTCTTTCAGACGCTGTTTCCAAGGCTCGCCGAATTCCCACGCCTCGTAACACTCGCACAACTCTTAACAGTCGCACAATTCCTATCGCTCACAGTGTTTCTTTGGTTGCCTCCAACCCTTGCCCAGCAAATTGGTGAACCTACGAGGCAGCACGGCGTCAGTTTACCCCGCGGCATTTATGCGATTCGCAATGCACACATCGTTACTGTCAGCGGTCCTGATATCGACAATGGAACCATCGTTATCCGTGACGGCAAGATCGAAGCCGTCGGAGCCGGAGTGAGTGTCCCCTCGGGAGCGCAGACAATCGATGCAGGCGGGCTGTGGGTTTATCCAGGAATGATTGATGCGTCAACTTCTATGGGCCTGGTCGAAGTGGGTCAGGGTGCCTCCGGCACGGTTGATACGGCTGAAGTGGGCGATTTGAACCCGAATGCAAAAGCTATTGTTAGCATCAACCCCCACAGCGCCCATATCGCGGTGACGCGCGTTGATGGCGTTACGAGCGCCGTCTCGATGCCCCTCGGCGGCTTAATCTCCGGTCAGGCGGCAATCATCAATCTGGTTGGTACTAGCCCGAACGAAATGGCCGTTGTTCCTTATGCTGCACTGGTAATTAATTATCCTCGTGCAGGTGGCGGCGGTGGAGGTGCCGGTTTCTTTGGTCCCCAACAGCCTGTTAATCTCACTGAAGCGCTGGCACAGTCGAATCGTCAACTCGAGCAAATTCGCAAAATGCTACTTGACGCCGATGCATACGGTCGGGCCCATGAAGCCTACGCCAAGGACAAGACCCTCCCCCGAGCCGATCAGAATGTCCTTCTTGAGCCGCTTCTTCCTTATGTGCGCGGCGAACGCCCGGTGATCTTTCGCGCCGACCGAGAGACCGATATCCGCGGCGCCATCAGGTTTGCGGAAGAAATGAAGCTGAAACCAATCATCCTCGGCGGCGACGATGCCGGGATGATCGCCACTTTCCTCAAGGAGAAGAATGTTCCTGTGATCTTAACCGGCATTCTCGACCTGCCTTCGCGCGAGGACGATTTTTATGATGCGCTCTACGAGAATGCGGCGAAGCTTCAACAGGCAGGCGTGCGGTTTTGCATCTCCAGCGGAGACAGTGGCGCAAATGTTCGCAACCTTCCCTACTACGCCGGGATGGCTGCCGCTTATGGACTACCGAAGGCTGAGGCTCTGAAAGCTGTCACGCTCTATCCCGCGCAAATCATGAATGTGGCCGACCGCCTCGGATCAATTGAAGCCGGCAAGATGGCGAACCTCGTGGTCACGGACGGCGACCTGCTGGAAACAAGAACACACGTCCGACACCTGTTCATCGACGGGCGTCAGATTCCTTTGAACAGCCGCCACACAGATCTGAACGACGCATTCAAGAATCGTAAGTAGGTCGGGAAGTTACGCTTCAAAGAGGGCCTACGGTAATTTGCAGGTCAGGAAGGGTTTACCCCCGCTTGCCTGGCAACGGGAGTCGGCGGGGGTAAACCAACCTTCGTGACCAGCAAATTAGGGCAACAACATACTTGGCTCACCAATGTCGGACATGGCTTCAGCTTGTCGTCTAGATTGGGAACTCTCAATGTGCGACGTTGCGAGTAGTATCCTTGCTGAGTGTTTGCGAATCTCGGTGATCACGCAGCGACTGACCACAACCAATGAGAGTATCACTCAACTACCGAACAGGAAGCGGTAGCGACCTTGCCCGTTGCGACAGATTCAAATTGTGTTTACCCAGACGGCCAGGTCGCTACCGCTTCCTGTTCGGTAGTTGAGTGCGTAACGTACGATCGGCAGACTATGAAGCATGTCGGACATTGGTGAGTCAGGTATATTGTTACGCAAATTAGCGAGTCTTGAACCATCCTTGGGGATCGCTGAAATTGCACAGCGTCAATAAACTATCAACATTGCGCTCCTACGGAGTTCAAAAACATCAGGAGGTGTCCTTGCTTTCCAGAAACATCATCAAACTACTATTCCTCCCCGCATTTATGTTCGGGCTGCTGCTGATCAGCATTGACACTGCCAACTCTCAGACCAAGCTGCTTCGCTTTCCCGACATCCACGGCGACCGCGTGGTTTTCACTTACGCCGGTGATCTCTGGACTGCGCCCACCACTGGTGGTTCGGCCATCCGACTGACGGCTCACCCGGGAGTTGAAGTCTTTGCAAAGTTTTCCCCCGATGGTAAATGGATTGCTTTCACCGGCCAGTATGATGGCGACGAGCAGGTCTATGTGATTCCTTCAGGGGGCGGTATACCGCGTCAACTAACGTTCTATCCTGCCAGGGGACCACTGGCTCCGCGTTGGGGATACGACAACCAGATTTACGGCTGGACCAGAGACGGACAAAGGATTCTCTTTCGTTCGCTGCGCGACTCGTGGTCCCTACCCATCGCTCGTCTCTACTCCGTTTCAGTCGAAGGTGGCGCCGCGGAGGCGCTGCCGATGCCGACAGCCGGATCGGGCGACTACTCTCCCGAGACAGGACAGATCGTCTATTCACCTCAGTCGCGCGATTTCAGATCGGAGAAACGCTACGGCGGCGGCCAGGCAAACAGTCTTCACATCTTCGATCTAAAGAGCTACGCCACCAAGCAAATCAGCGAAGGGCCGCGAGCGAGCCGGGACCCGATGTGGATTGGTGACACGATCTATTTCAACTCCGACCGCGACGGGCATTTCAACCTCTTTGCTTACCACGTACCCAGCGGCAAGACAATCCAGGTAACTAACAGCAAGCTCTGGGATGTGCGTTGGCCCAGCTCGGACAATCAGGGAAGGATTGTTTATGAGATGAATGGCGACTTGCAGGTGCTCGACACCGGCAGTCGAAAGAGCAACGCCATTTCCATCACCGTGCCCGACGACGGGCTGGCCCGCAGACCCAGCCGCGTGTCCGCGGCTAACCAGATCGAATCAGTCGGCCTGAGTCCAAAAGGCGAACGCGCGGTTTTCGCTGCCCGCGGCGACATTTTTAGCGCTCCCATCGAGAAGGGACCGACGCGCAATCTCACGCACTCATCAGGCGCGCACGACAAGTGGCCCAGCTGGTCGCCCGACGGCTCGCGCGTCGCTTTCATTTCTGACTTGAGTGGAGAAGAAGAGCTGTACCTCATTCCACAGGACGGATTAAAAGCGCCGGAACAAATCACCCGCGGCGGCACCGCCATGCGCTATCAACCAGAATGGTCCGCTGACGGCCAACGAATCGCTTTCAGCGACAAGGACGGCAAGATCCACGTCGTCACCCTGTCCGATCGCAAGCTCACCGAAATCGCAGATACACCGCGCGGTCAGATACGCGACTACACCTGGTCACCACGCGGAAACTACCTGGCGTTTAGCATGGCAGCTACGAGCAGCGGATTTGCCTCCGTCTACATTTGGAATGCCGGGGAGGGGAAGGTGAATCGGGTTACCGATGACATGTTCAATGCCTTCAACCCCGCCTGGGATCCTCAGGGAGACTATCTCTACTTCCTAAGCGATCGAGAATTTGCGCCGCAGATCTCGCAAATTGAATTTAACTATGCGACGAATCGAGATGCCTACATCTACGCGATGAGTCTGCGTAAGGATGTGAAGCATCCCTTCCCGCCGGAGAGTGATGAGGTCGTAGTTTCCAAACCGGATGACCCACCGAAACCAAAGGGAACACCGCCGGCCCTGGAACCAAAAGAGCCGGCAAAAGATCTCAACAAGGAACTGAGCAAGGAACCGGCAACCGAAACGGACAAGGAGAAACCAATTCCTTCGCCTACACCGGAAGCCAAACCCGGTACGGCCGCGAAGCCACCAGCCACTTTAGTAATCGATTTCGACGGCATCTCAGCGCGGGCGGCGCGGGTGCCGCTCGGCGCGGAGAACTACGGTGGTCTATCGGCGAAAACTGGACACCTGTTGTACGGCGTGGGACCGGCGTTCTACTACGGTAGACCAGGCGACCGGCCGGCATCGTTGCGTATCTATTCCGTCAAGGATCGGAAAGAGACAACGCTGGCGGAAGACGTGCGTGGCTACTCGATGTCTGACGACGGCGCCAAGCTGCTGGTGGCCCAGGGTCCAGCTTACAACTTGTACGATGCCACTCCTCTGGGCGATAAGACGAGAAAGGTGGTGCCGACTGCCGGACTGATGGTGGATCGCGTACCGGCCGAGGAATGGAACCAGATCTTTAATGAAGTGTGGCGACGTTATCGCGACTGGTTTTACGTTTCAAACATGCACGGCTACGACTGGGTGGCCCTGCGTGAACAATACAAACCATTGTTGCAGTACGTGGCCCACCGGTCAGATCTCAACTACGTGATCAGTGAGATGATCTCTGAGTTAGCGGTCCAGCATGCGTACGTGGAAGGCGGCGATTTCCAGATACCGCCGCGGCCTCGCGTAGGTTTGCCGGGCGCGCGATTCGAACTCGACAAAGCAGCCGGTCGCTATCGCCTCGCCAAAATCTTCGCCGGGCAAAACGAAGAAGATATCTACCGCTCACCTCTTACCGAGATTGGCGTCAACGCCAGCGCCGGCGATTACGTTCTGGCAATCGATGGCGAAGAGCTTAAAGGCACAGACGATCCGTATCGTCTCTTGCGGAATAAAGCAGACAATCCTGTCCAACTGACCGTGAATAAGAGACCTTCAATGGAAGGTGCACGCACGATCTCGTACCGCCCCATTACCGATGAAGGGAACTTAATCTATCTGGATTGGATCAACGCGAACCGGCGCAAGGTATCGGAAGGCACAGGCGGACGCGTAGGCTACATTCACATTCCCGACATGGGCGCGAACGGAATACGCGAATTCATCAAGTGGTACTATCCGCAGATACGCAAAGAAGCTATGATCGTTGACGTACGAGCGAACGGCGGCGGGAATGTTTCGCGCATGCTCATCGAAAGATTACGACGCAAGCTGCTGGCTCTGAACTTTTCTCGCACTGTGGACGAAGCCAGTACCTATCCCGATGGTGTGTTTACCGGCCCAATGGTGGCGCTGCTGGACGCTAACTCGGCCTCTGACGGAGATATCTTCCCAGCCATGTTCCGTGAAGCAGGGCTCGGCCCATTGATCGGAAAACGATCATGGGGTGGTGTTGTCGGCATCAGCAACCGAGGACAGCTGATCGACGGCGGCGGCATTTCGGTTCCTGAATCCGGCTTTGCCAACACGAAAGGCGAATGGGTGATCGAAGGCTACGGCGTTGATCCCGATATTGAGGTGGACAACGATCCCAAATCGGTGCTGGACGGAAAGGATCCGCAGCTTGAGCGTGGCATTACGGAAATCATGGCGCGACTCAAACAGCCAACTCGTCTCCCGGCTAAACCAGCTGGTCCCGTGAAAACGATCCAGTAGTTAAGCGCGGCGGTAGCGGCCACTCGACAGAACCGAGAGCGGTAGCGACCGGGTCCTAAGCTCAACATGCACTTCCCAAAGTTAAGTTGAGTGTGGGATCCGGTCGCTACCGCTCTCGGTTCTGTAATTGGTTATTTGCGACGGCATCCAATTTCGTGGATCGCTTTGTGTTGCTTGGATTGCTCCTTGCCTGCTAGACCAGGCCAGCAAACAATTCGTCGACCGAAACTTGCCAGACAGCCAACACTCGCGATGCTGCCGAGTCGCCCTGGGAATAACGCCATGTCTCCCAGGCAGGCTTGCCTTTGCGTTCCGTTGCGTATCGTACCTCCACTGTCATCGTAGAATGATCCACCAACCATAACTCGCGCACACCAAGCGCAAGATACGTATCCGCTTTCGTAGTGCGATCATAAACGGCGTTGCTGGCGGAAAGGTATTCAAAGACGATGTCGGCGGACGTACGTTTTCGCCCCAAACGTTCACCCAGCTCCGGCGACACGTACATCATGTCCGGCTCGAGGTAGATTCCGGCGAAAAGGTCTGTATAGATTGGCTCGCGCGGGTGATGAACCTCGCCAAGATTTTGATGGGAAAGCAGGTACTGCACCAGTGATCTGTTCAAACGCGAGTCGATTGAACCGTGAGGGGGGTCAGGTGGTGGAACCATGAAAAGAAAACCTCCGATCAATTCGTAGTGAGAGCGATCGTCGGGGTCCGGCAGGGCCCAAAACTCTTCGAGCGTGTAACTGTGCAAGAGTGGTGAGAAGCTGACCTCTGGGGCCGTGTCGAGAGCCTGCATAAATCCAAACCTCCAATATTTGCGACAATCGTAACACCGCAGCCTTAAGGCTCAAACCGTTCTCTCAAGCGATAGTTCCTAAGCTTTCGGAGATGACCCGATGTATGTCTTCGGCACGAATCGATTGGCCCGGGTGCAAGTCGCCCGCTCCTCTCAATATGCAAAAGCCGTCTGGCGCATGCTGCCCATTAAATTTTCGGCCGACGGGTTTAGACACCACCGAAGAACCTCTAATGCGTAAAGGCGACCGGAAGACTTCGTCTTGCCAATGCACCACCAGATCCGGAAGTCTCAAGGTGAGCGCATCCTCCCCACGCTCCGCAGTTCGAATGACTTCTTGCGCCAACGGCTTTCCGTCGTCCGTAGTTAGTGATCGAATCAGGTGTGCAAGTTCCCGACAGAGATTTTCGTACTCCGCTAGCGAAACCATCCCGGCAGCTTCTCGCCCTTTGAGATTGATCCGAATCCAACCGTGCTGATCGCTGGGCAAAGAGAAGGCACGTGTTTGCGTCCAGTCGTATGCCGGCATCATTGTTGGTCGTGCGAGTCGCTGCGTCGCCGTAGGAGGCATGGTCTTGTAGTAGAGCTTCCTCAGCGCACCCGGGCTGCGACGCTTACCCGCGGCCATCAGTGCAACGGCACGCTCGGTCCACGTTTGCGAGTTCCAGCTTGCCAGTCGAGCGAATCCCCTTTCACAAAGTAGCGGTGAAAGAAAGCCGGGTATTCCATGACAAGGTTGCATGCCATGCAGAGAGAAGACCATGATCGCTACTCCTTCCCCATGAGTCTCAATCAACGCTCCAATTTGACGATCAACTTCACGATAGATGTCCTTTAGACCCGGTTTGATCGGGCGGAGATTCCCGAAATCCTGGTTGCAATAAACTTCGTGCTCGGGTTCGACCGTGTTCCAGAGGAAATGCGCCGCATGATGAATTTCCGGGAAAGTAATTAGCGCGAGGTGAGGCCGCGTTTCCGAAAGCAAACTCTTAACGAGAGATCCTCTAAGTTTTATTCCTTCCAAACTTGCGGAGATTAAACGATTCAGATTCTCATAATCGTCCGGCCCTCCGGCGTCCAGACGATCACAAGACAAAGGATGAGCTGTCACTTGTGAGATTAAATTCGCCACTCGCGGCGGAGCCGCGTCAACGCGCCCCTCCAGTAGCTCATGAGAACCCCACTCTGAAACCTCAAAGCCTTTCGACAAACCTACAAGCGGCATAAATGGAACATCCAGGATTCCGATGGTTGTGCCGTTCTGAGCAAGATTTTTCCAAAACGGCATCAATTGCCGGCCCGTGACGCGCCGAATTCCCATTCGTTCCGGCTCCCAGCACCATTCACCGTAGACTCCGTGTACCGCCGGCTCTTCGCCCGTGAGAAAGCTAACCCAGACTGAACCGCTTCCTATATCGGACGGCGACTTGACGCTCATCCACCTGCCTTCAGCTAGCAGTGACTTCAGCGTGGGCATTTCATTCTGCTCAATCATCTGCCGTACGAGTGTTGGTTCGGCTGCATCCACCGCGAAGGCCAATATGCGTGGTCCGTCATTCGCGTTCATTAAATAACTCCTGCGGGTTGATCCACCTCTGTTCTTCCGCGGAACGGACGCACGCGTCCACCACCGCCATTGTTTGCAGATTGTCGCGACCGCTTGAGTCGGCCTTCTCACCTGTCAGCAATAAACGCTCGAATTGACCCAGCAGAACCTGCTCCTCGGTAACGGCCCGCGCCCCACGCCGTATCAACCGGGGTAGTTTGTTACGCTCGCAAAGTATGAGCCAGCGTTGGAACACGTGCAGAGTAGCCCGCTCTCCGACAAAACGAAGGTAGAATTCCTGCCCACGTTCGAAAAATTCGTGTCCGCTGGATTCGTAAGTGGCTGAGTAAAAGACCCGCGCCTCTTGTTCCATAGAAAGCATAACGCGGAGTGAGGCGCCTAACGGGAGTTGTCCCCAGGGAACTGTGAAACTCTCAGCCAGGACGCGGATGACTTTTTGCTTAAGTATGTAACGCAGCGCGTCCAGGTGATGAACACCAGCACCCCAGAGTACGCTGTGCTGAACGCTTGCGAGTGACAAAGCCATTTCATGAGGAACGCGATAGTACTGACAGACAACTATTCCAACTCGGCCAAGGATGCCATCTGCGATCAGCCGACGGGCCGTGCGAAAAGCGCGCATATAGCGATAATTTTGCGCAACGATGAGCGGCAAGCCCTTTTGTTCCGCCAGATGGACCAGGGAAACGGCATCCTGCAGCGTGAGCGTAAAAGGCTTTTCTACCAAGGCGCCCACTCCCCGCAAGAGCGCCAATTCGCAAGCGCGCATATGGTTCTCGGCGGGGGTAGCAACCACGACGGCTTGCGCTTTACTCGTGTCAAGGGCCGTTTCCAGATCAGCAAAACATCTCTCAGAAGGAATGCTTAAACTCAACGACGCGTGTTCCCTGCGGTCGGATTCAACCTCAACGCAACCTACAAATTCGTAGGCAGCGTTGCTGCGAAGCTGACGTGTCCAGTCCTGCCCTCTTGCGCCCATCCCGACAACGATCACTCGAATCGCCATTCGTTAAGCTCTCCCGTCCTTGATATGCTGAGCGACAGATCACACGCGCGATAACTTAAGAGAGCGTGCTGATCAAATGGATAACGGACGTGAGGAGAAACCCGTGTCCACTCGGAGGCTCATGACTCGGTTGCTATGCTGCGCCCCGGCGATTGGACCGGAAGATCCGAATCAGCTTGCGGGTTCCCGAACTCTGACTCCCACTCAAAGCCTGCAGTGACGTCGACAAAATTCTATCATTGTCCGCAGGCTAGCCGGGCCGCCAAGAATTACTCGCGGGCACTGGCTTCGACTCCCTGGAGGTTACCGCCGACTTAACTGCGGATCTGCAACGAGCTAATGCTTTCGTCCAACCTCACCCTTTTACTTTCAACTTTTCTGACGGCAGTATCGCCGGCGATCCTCTGTGCTGCCAGCAACGGACGGCGCTGTGAACGCGACGGGCGCAAGGAGTCCCCTTTTTTGTGCGGGCGCCACAGATGTAGACCAACTCCTCGTCTGTCCTGGGCTCAGAGTTTTGTAGCGAAGGCGAGTTCGTGGTTTCAGCCTTGGCTGGACTGTCTTCAGTCTTATTAGTCGCACCGTCGTTTTGTGGATTGAAGAGAGGCGAATTCGCACTGCGCTCGATGATCAGGGGAGGCGGCGCAGGACGTCCCGCGCGCCCGGTGATAATGCCGATACCCAATAGCGCTGTTGCCGCTACCAGCGAATTTGTCAGGCGCTGTTTGCGCAAGCGCCGTGAGCAAACGTCGCAGAATCTCCGACTGGTCCAGGCATGCCAGCGGAGGCGCAGAATCTTGGCGCCACATTCAGAGCAAAAATTTGGTCGATACATTGTTGAGCCTCCGGCAAAGGAAAGGTGAGGTCTCTGCCCAAAGCAAGAGACGGATTCTCAATATCGGATCTTAGTTTGCGAATAACGACGATTGATTGAGGAATCGCCGCTGTGTTATACGTCAGGCATTATAAGGCCAGCCGGCCGAAAAACCGGACCTTTCTTTCGAAGACCGCTGACACAGCCATCGTGTAAATCTTGTTCATCTTGGCTAGTTTTTGAGCTATGATCTCCGCACCCGCGGCCATGTCGTCGTCTTTCATCGCATCCTCTGTGAGAAAGAGGAAGTAATTTGACAGGATTTACAGAATTTACAAGATTCAGCGCTGGTTGTGAAGTTTAAGGGCACTCTGGTTTCAGACCGCACCTACCATTTTCGCAATTTGAATACCTTGCAAAGCGGGAAAAGTAAGAGACAAGCAACTGGACTGTGGTTTTTGGCGTCCGAAGTAGCAACCTTATGCCAATGTGCGAGGCGGATTGGAAAAAACTGAAGCTGACAGGCATACTCGATAAAACCAGGACAGGCGAATCCCGATGACTCTGTTTCGAAAACCCTTAATTGATTCCCTCAAACCAAGTGCATTCGTCCTTGTGTTGGCGCTGCTATTTCTCACAGCACACGTTACTCGCGCTCAGGAAGACGACGTCGTACGAACGAATGTCTCCCTCGTGCAACTGAATGTCGGTGTCGTGGATAAGAATGGGCGGCCGATCACCTCGTTAACTCGCAACGACTTCGCGGTCTATGAAGACGGAGTCAAACAGTCGATCTCACAATTCGAACCCACCAACGCTCCTTTCAGTCTGGTGTTGCTGCTTGATGTCTCCGGGTCAACGATAAACTTTCGGCCACAGTTAAAACTGGCTACCCAACGCTTTTTGGATGCGCTTGCTCCAGAAGACCGCGTGGCAGTCATCCAGTTCAATGCTAAGACTAAAAAGCTCATAGACTTTTCCAATAATCACAACCGGATCGCTTATGCGATCCAGCTCGCCGAAGGCGCCGGAGAGACTCATTTCTATGACGCTCTAAAATACGCTCTCAAGGAACTGGAGAGAGAGAGTAAGCGACGCAAAGCGATCGTGGTGCTGACTGACGGCCTCGACACGGCAATGCGCAATTTGGATCGCCGGGTGGTGGCGAACGCACAAACTGATGAAGAAGCGCTTTCGGCAATCAGGCCCGACGCCAGTGGTCCGCTCACCACCGTTCTCAACGCTGCTGATCGCCTTGGAGTTACGATCTATCCCCTGGCGCTGCCGTCCGGCGATCCGAAGCGATTGCCGATTCCTGGTCCTGACATCACCGGAATTTATGCAGCAGCACGGACCAGGTTGCAGAGTCTGGCCAATCGCACCGGCGGTCGCCTTACCGAGATCAATCGTTTGGATCAGATGGCCAAACTCTATGCCGAGGTGGCAGCGGACCTGCGCACGCTTTACACGGTCGCTTACCAGGCGCCTCCCGATCGCCCCCGCGATGGAAAATGGCATGAGATACGAGTTGAAGTTACCCATCCCGAGCTCATCGCACGTACCCGCCCGGGTTACTACGCACGTTGAATGGTTGATAGTTTGTTTCTCATCCACGCCGCGACTTAGCCCGGTGGTAGTTGCTTCTTATTCACACCGCGGCTTGAGCCCGGTGGTCGCGCTTTGCCCTCGGATTTTTCTAACCGTTTTAACGGTTTGGAGTGGGGTCGTAAAGGAAACCGTTGAAACGGTTGCGCGTGTCGAACTTCCGTAAAACGCCGGGCTAAAGCCGCGGTGTGAATAAGATGGTTTTTCTCAAAGAAATTCGGACTCTACCTAGATTTTTGGCTCGCTTGACACCCTCAAAACCGGACCGTATATTCAGGGCTTCACTTCATCAAGGGCACCCGTAGCTCAGCTGGATAGAGTACCTGACTACGAATCAGGGGGTCGCATGTTCGAATCATGCCGGGTGCACCAATAGCATCAACTACTTAGAGACGGTCCATTGTGACCGTCTTTTCAATTTGTGTGCGTATAGTGTGCGAAAGGAAAAATCGGAGATGTTTGGAGGGGGCCGGGCCCAGGTAAGATCCCTCAGACTACCCTAAGTCACAGAGGGGTATTGTGAGTATTCTGAGTTACTTTCCTTGAAGTCAAATTCAACTACTAACTTACTTACTTTTTTACTATCTCACTATCTCTGTGTACGTCTCAGAATACTCAAATAACTCAGAATTACCCTGGGGCAAAAGAAAAGCCCCTACCGAAGGCAGGGGCGATCTTAGGGACAGTGCGTGGTTCTCTGTTCAGCCGTACAGCATCCGCTCAATCTGTGCCGTGGCCTCATCCTGCATCGTTGGCAGGACGTGTGAGTAGGTATCGAGGGTTAGCACGATGCTAGCGTGACCCAGCCGCTCGCTAACGATCTTCGGGTGCACACCCGCTTGCAGCAACAGCGTTGCGCATGTGTGCCGCAGGCAGTACAGCGTGAGTGTCGCCGGCAGATTAGCGGCCTTTAGGAGCGGCTTAAAGTGTCGTTTGAGTAGGTTGCGGCGGTAGATTGGTCCGCCCTCACTGGAGGCGAATACAAGATCCGTGCGGACGCCCACCTTTAGAAGCGCCTCTGCTTGGGCCGCTCTGTGCTCTCTTAGCTGCTGGATCATTCCGGCAGGCAATGGCACTGTCCGGCGGCTGGTCTTAGTCTTGGTTTCCTCGAAGTACCATCCCCCGCCTTGCTGTTTATTGTGCCATTGCAGGGTACGCTGAATCGTTACCCGCCCGGTTTCGAGGTCTACATCAGACCATTTCAACCCGAAAGCCTCCGAGGGTCGCGCCCCGGTAGTCAGCAGGAAGGCGAATAGAACGCGGTGACGGCTCGGTTTCGCCATTAGCCGGCCCGCCTCTTCGCGTGTGAGTGCTTGTATTTCGTCGGCTTTGTGCCGCGGAAGATCAACCGCATCGCAGGGGTTAGTGTGTATCAAGTGCCAGCGAACAGCTTGCGACAAGGCAGAAGTAAGCGGGGCGTGTACGTGGTTAGCAACTGAGGGAGTGAGCGAACTGTAGAGCTTCTGAATGTCCTGGGCTCGAAGCAGGGTCAGCCTCCCGTTGCCGAGTTTGTTTTTGACGTGCTTTAGCTGCGACTCGTACCCGGTAAAAGTGTTTTCACTTACTCGGGGCTTGGCAATGGTCTTGAGCCATTCGTCAAGATAGTCACTAACGCTGATCTTGCTTTGCAGCGTAGGAATCCCGAGGTCTTTGTTGCGGAGCGCACCATTGAGCCAAGCCTGGGCGTCTTTTCGGGTGCCTTTGATGGTCTGATTCTGATACCTGTGTCTACCGTCAGCCCCTCGCCCCAGGTAAAGACGAACTAAAAAGACGCGTTCGCCCCTTCGGATTATCTGTCCGGCGTTTCGACTCTTCGGGCTCTTCTGTTTTTCAGCGGTTTTTAAGGTATTTTCGCTCATTTTGTCTTTGCCTTTCGGGGCTTACTAATGCCCAAGTTTTTCCTGAGTTTTGCTAATCGCACCGGTACGTTTGCATCAAAGCAGACCTGGCAAAACCGATCTTGACCAGCCTTGGGTCTCCGTTCGCGAGCTGACGCGTCGAAGAACTTCCGACATCCGGTACAGGCGGCGATTTCGTAACCTCCGGCATGTTCCAGAAGACGAATTCCCAGCGCCCCAAACAGTCGCCCGCCCGGGCCTCCGGTTAAGTCGATCGCCGGATGCGATCTATCCCAGCTGATCCTGGGACGCACATTCCCAATTTCAAGCCACCTGTTGAGAATTTCGCTAATGATCGTTTTTTCCTCTGCCGCACGCTTAACACCTCGATACGCGACTGCCGCATCCCGATTTGAAACGAACCGCCTGAAGGCTTCGGTCTGCCTTAAAACATCCCAATCGGCAGGCCGCCCAACATTGTCTTTTCCTTTTTTAAGCTCTTCACCGATGTTCCAGACAGCCCTCGCTTCCTGCGCGAATTTCTTCCACTGGTCCGTTGGTTCGCCCTTGTTGAGAGTCCTATTTTCTAGTGGCCGACAATTTTGGTGGCTGGCTGGCAATAAGTGCTCGCACAGATGAAAAACGCCCCATTTTCTTGCGTACGCGAGCACGGACTCATCGGCTCCCTCAGCGAGATCAACAAAATCCGTGAAGGTTTCAACAGCGGGTTGAACTAAATGCGAACGCTTCAGAGGTTGCCAGTAAAGCCGCCCGTCCCTCAGGCGTATCCCCGTGGGAGCCCAATACTCGCCAACGGCTAACGGTCGCTTCGGCTCATCATAATCAGAATCAGGCGTAGGCATAAATAGAGTATAAATAACTTCTCGACGGAAGTCTACGTCTTTGTTGTAATGCGTCCATTGAGACCGCGATTTTTATCTTGAGAGGTGAGTTATGAGTGAGTTTCAGTCGCCGCTGATTAAGGTTTCCGAGGCGTCAAAGTCCATTCTGCTGGAACGACCGTCCGCGACTTACGACAAGATCAAGCGGCAGGTTTTTCCGCCTGGCGTCGTGGTCCGTCTGGGTGATCGTTCGCTACGTTTCCACCGGCAAAACCTGCTGGCTTGGTTGGAGAACGGCGGCAAGGTTGCCGCGTAGGCAGAGCTTTGCCCGGCTGAATCCGGGCTCGCTCTTGTTTGTCTTTGGGATGGATCGGAAAGGACTAAACGCGTGAGCACTCTAATCGAAGACTCTTCAGTCTGTCAAACCTCTTCACTGTTGGACCGGTTTCCCCAAGAGCGCCGAAGTGTGATTGCCAATAGATTTTTTACAGCCACCCGCGAGTGTGAGGGCGCCGCAACGGTTGATGATGTGCTTCGCCAGGTTAAGGCAGCAGCGATCCTGCGAATGGTAATCGCGAAGCGCGAAGAATGGAGTGAAGAGCGCAATCTTCTATCAGCTCTCGAAACAAATGCCGCCCGCGAATATGCGCAAGAAGTTTTAGCGCGTGAAGCGCTACCGCCGGAAGAAAAGCGGAGGCTCAAAGCTGAACGGCAAGAGCATTTTCGCCGCGAGCACATGCGTGCTCTGACTCCAACAGAAAAACAGTTGAGCTATTTGAAGTCGCGGGGCTGCAAGACTGTGCCCGCCAATCGGTTTGAAGCAAGCCAACTGATCGAGCAGCACAAATGAAGTTTACTGATCCAAACTCGCGCCCGAAGGTAGATCCTCCGAGATTCGATAATATCCCGGCAGAGCTTCGCCGGCTGGATCAGTGGGTGAACTGGCATTTCGAGTGGAACAGTAAAGAGTGGACCAAGGTACCCGTTGACCCTCAGACGGGCCGGAACGCTTCAAGCACTGATAGATCCACCTGGGGCTCGTTTGACGCAGCGCGAGAGCAATCCGAACAAGGGGAAGGCGTTTATGACGGCATCGGCTTTGTGTTCTCAGAGAACGACCCGTACACCGGCATAGACTTCGATAATTGCCTTGATGGTGATCAACTTTTAGATACCGCCCGCGAGTGGGCCAAGCGTTTTGATTCCTACACCGAGAAGAGTGTTTCTGGAACCGGCTTACACGTCATCTGCAAAGGTGTCGTCGGCAAGGGGATGAAGGTTGGCGACTTCGAGGTCTACGATCGGGCTCGCTACTTCACATTCAGCGGGAACGTAGGCAAACGGAAAGTAATCGCAGACCGCCAGAATATTATTGATGATTTCAAAACTTTCCTGCGACCCGAGAAAGTCCAAAACGGTAGCACGCATTCATTTTCAGCTCTCTCAGCATGCGGTCCCTCAGTTCAAGATCGGCTAGAGAAAGCGTTTCAGTCACAGAACGGCCACAAGATTCGCGCTCTGCATGATGGAAGTGTCAACGGTTACAAGTCACAGAGTGAAGCGGAGCAAGCCTACTGCTCATTGGTGGCCTTCTGGAGCAGCAATGATCCATCAGTGGTTGATCAGATGTTTCAAAGTTCCCGATTAATGCGCGAGAAGTGGAAGCGGGCCGACTATCGAAATGGAACGATCTCTAAGGCTCTCTCAAGTTGTGGTGATTTCTACGATTTCTCACGAAACGGAAATGGCTACACCCCTGCAACGTCTGCATCGAAAAAAGAGCAGAAGCAGGAAGATCAGTGGGAACCGCCCGCTACGTTCTACGAGCACAGCCGCCCGCCCTTTCCTGTTGGTGTACTACCGAGGTCAATACGCCCATTCGTTGAGGGGCTCGCGTGCGAAACGCAAACGCCCGTTGATCTTCCAGCCATGCTGGGCTTAACCATCGCGGCGGGCGCATTAGCTGGAAAAGTCAGAGTACAAGCGCGGCTAGGATGGTCCGAGCCGACAAATATTTACTGTGTCTGCGTGCTTCCCCCTGGGAACCGCAAGAGCGCGGTTTTTCAGAGCGTGTCAGAACCGTTAGAGGAAATTGAGCGCAATCTTGTGGCAGCGACTCGCGACGAAATAGCGAAAGCCGCGAGCGAGTACAGGATGCTTGAAGAGCGAAAAGTACAACTGGAAAAAGCGGGAAGCCGCGCTGACAACCCCGAGGATCGTCGCACGAAATCCGCCGAAGCTGTGATGGTGGCCCAGCAACTCGCCGCGGCGAAAGTTCCCGTAGCGCCACGCTTACTTGTATCCGATGTAACGTCAGAAGTGGTGAGCACCTTGCTTGCTGAACAGGGCGGGCGGATCACGATGCTCTCAACTGAGGGGGGCATCTTTGAAACCATTGCCGGGCGCTACAGCGCGGGCGTTTCAAACATTGACGTTTATCTCAAAGGCAACAGTGGCGATCCGTTGCGAGTTGATCGGCGCGGGCGTTCAGAGTCTGTGCAGCATCCCGCGCTAACCATTGGCTTGACTGTTCAACCGGACGTGATTAGCGGCCTCGCAAAAACTCCAGGCTTTCGCGGACGCGGGCTGCTGGGGCGTTTTCTCTACTGCCTGCCGCAAAGCACGGTCGGCAATAGACAAATTGATCCCCAACCTTTATCCGAAGTGCATCGTGAACAATTCAGGCGGACGATCCGATCATTAGCTGAAATCGAAGCGTCAACAGATCGCAAGGGCGATCCTGCCCCGCGAATGTTGTACTTGACGGCTGAAGCTAACGGGCTTCTTAAAGAGTTTGAGCGCGAACTGGAACCGAAACTCGTTGATGACGGCGAGTTAGGTGCGCTTACTGATTGGGCCGGCAAGTTAGCGGGCGCAGTAGTTCGCCTTGCTGCAATTCTGTGGCTGATAAATAAATCCGAAAATCTGATCCCGTGGCCTGAGAAGATCGACGCTGACGCCATGATCCGAGCAATAGAACTGGGCCGCTATCTCACTGAGCACGCCCGTATAGCGTTCGCTGAAATGGGTGCTGATGCAGAGGTTGAAAACGCCAAGCGATTGCTGCGATGGATCGAAAAATCTGATACCCGTAAATTCACGAGGCGCGAAGCGCACCAAGCGCACAGGTCCTGGTTTAAGACCGTTGACGCGATTGATCCAGCTCTCGATCTGCTGGAGTCGCACAGCTATATAAGATCGCACGCGGAGAACTCGGACAAGCGTCCGGGTCGCAAAGCAAGCCAAGCGTATGACGTAAACCCGTTTTTATTTTCTAACACGACACACGCGCTCAAGAGCTAAACAGTTATGTCTGTCCGACAACAATTAGACTGGTGGTCGCTTCCGCCTGAAGGCAAGATGCAACTGCTTGAAGAATTGCAACGGAGGCATGGCTCGCGTGTCAGTTTGCGATTCAAGAATCAATATCGAAATGACCGCGTTGCGTTTGTGCACGACTGTATTAACTGGCGAGAGGGTGAAGGGCCAACGATTTATCAGGATGAAATTCTAGCGGCTGCTACGACTCACAAGCGCAGATCTGTACGTGGGCCGCATGGTTTGGGAAAAACCGCGATAGCGGCCCAGGAGATTCTGCACTTTGCTCTGACTCGTGACGGTGAAGACTGGAAGATCCCGACAACCGCATCAGGTTGGCGTCAGCTTACAAAATTCCTCTGGCCCGAGGTGCATAAGTGGGCGCGACGGCTGAAGTGGGATCTTATCGGTCGGCCCATGTTTGACAAGCGTCTGGAATTACTTGGTCTCAGCTTGAAACTTTCAACGGGAGAAGCGTTTGCGCTGGCATCAGACGACGAAACCTTGATCGAAGGGGCTCACGCGGACAGCCTGCACTACGTCTTCGATGAAGCAAAAAGTATCAAGGCAAAAACGTTTGACGCGGCTGAGGGCGCACTATCAGGCGGCGACAATACCGAAGCCTCTGCACTCGCGATCTCAACCCCTGGCGAGCCGATAGGGCGGTTCTACGACATACATCGCCGCAAGCCCGGCTATGAGGACTGGTGGGTCCGTCACGTCACGCTGGAAGAGTGCATTACCGCCGGCAGGGTATCCCGCGAATGGGCTGAACAGCGCAAGAAACAATGGGGCGAAAAATCTGCGGTCTATCAAAATCGCGTACTGGGTGAATTTTGCGCTACGGATGAAGACAGCGTTATTCCGCTCGCGTGGATTGAGCTGGCAAACGAACGTTGGGCGGAGTGGGAAGAAACAAAAGAGTGGGCCGCATTCACTTCGGTTGGCGTGGACGTGTCTCGTAGTCAGAGCGGTGACAAAACCTGTCTCGCGTTGCGTCACGAGAATGTCATTACTGAGATAAGACGATCTACAGAAGTTGAAGTTATGTCTGTTACGGGCCAGGTCGCAGGCATCCTACGCAAGCGAGGCGGCCAGGCGGTTGTTGACGTGATCGGTATAGGCGCGGGAGTCGTGGACCGTCTGCGAGAGTTAAAGCTGAACGTGGTCGCGTTCAACGCGTCGGAGAAATCGAACGCCACGGATACAAGCGGTGAGCTGGAATTTCTTAACCTCCGAGCTGCCGCATGGTGGCACCTCCGCGAGTTACTTGATCCGGCGAACGGTGAAGACATTGCTTTGCCGCCTGACGATGAATTGACTGGCGACTTAACGGCTCCCCATTGGAAGGTCACGAGCGCGGGCAAGATTCAGATTGAATCGAAAGACGATATTCGCAGGCGGTTAGGACGTTCAACCGATACGGGCGATCCGGTGGTTATGGCTTTTTACGAAAAGCCCAAGCGTGTACCGCACGATGATGGAGCCCACAGCTATGGCTACAGATCATGGGGCGGCTCATGGTGAGTTTAGGTCGGGCTTCTTCTAGGCATAGCCCGGCTTTTAGTTGGTCGTCGGCCATGGCATGCCACGACTAAAGCGGGCGGGTGCTTTCCTTGGCATCGCGGCCCGCACATATATCAAAAAACGGAGGTGACTATGGGCGACAAAAAAGAAGACGAAACAATCTACGACAAAATCAGGCGTGAGGCTCGCGAAGAGGAAGAGCGCGAAGAGAAGCGTCGGAAGTTACAAGATGAACAACTAAAACGAGGGAGGCAGGGACTATGAAATTCAGCGCAACGCCAAGCGGCGCACCTAACGGAAACCGATCTAATAAGATCAGCGCAACACCTGGGGGCGGTCCCTCATTTGCGGAGCTGATCTTCCTTAACGCAATGCCCGACACCTTCAACGGCAGCGCAGAGGCATTGCGGCATTTACGGGCCATGCGGCGCAGTAACACGGCGAACGGAAAATTTGCTCAGCAGACTCTCTCTAGTTTTCCGGGAAAGGGAAGAATCAAATGAAAACTTCAAATTCGATAATGCAAGAGATTGCGGCCTTAACGGAAAGACGCGAAGGGCTGGCAGTTGAGCTTGAAAAAGCAAACCAGACTAACGAGACAGCGCAGACGGAATTGCTTGCAACCGGGAGCACTAAGGCTATTGAGACAGCCAAGAATGCGCACGCCAGCGCCAGAGCCTTGCAACATGCTGTGACAACCCTTGATGAGACACTCACAGAAAAGAACCGCGAGTTGGAAGACGCGGAAACCTACGAGAAGCAAGAGGGACTCCGGCAACGCATCGCTGAACTCGATGTCTCGATGGATGCGGCATTTAAGCAGTACCGCGAGGGTCGGATTCAAATGCACAAAGCCATGGAAGAGATAGCCCCGCCGACAGTAGAGGCGTTTCATCAATTATCGCAACAGCGTAAGGAATATCAGGAGCTGCTAAGAATTACTAACTCCGGAGCGAAGCTATTGAACTGGCTTGACGGCGTGGACGAGCTTCAGCCGTTCGGGTCGCTAGTGGACGAGGCGCTGAGGTTTCAGGGGAACATAGCAGGCCGTCCAAGCCGGGCTGAGAAAAAAGCGAAGATAACTGAACGCAGCATGAAAGAAAAAGAGCGCCTGCGTCGTCTGGATGAAGAGAGAGCGGCCCGTCAACTTGAGGCAAACAAAATAAACGAGTCGGGATGGGTCACAATCACGGCTGACAGAAACCCGCAGCGAGCGGCTTAACGCGATGAGTCGGCAACCTAATTACACGGCAACATTTCATGCGTGACGCACGAGTGAGTGAGACAGCATCAAGCATCACCGATGTTTTTAACGTTGAAGCAGCCAGAGAGATCAAGGTTGGCGGTTTATATGGTCCCTTGCGTAAGAACCTCCGAGTTCTCTGTGTGCAAAGGTAGCCTGTTGCCGCCGAGACTTTACTATTTCGTACTTTGTGGAAGGTTAAAGGTTAAAAAGAGTACTCAAGATGCGAACAGGATTCCGGAAAGGTAAACGCCCGTTTCTATACGATCCTCGGCTGGCAACATTATTGTGCAGTCTAGGGTTGCTCTGTGCAATTGTGACCTGGAACTAGCCTCGCAATCTTCGGCTGGTTGGCAGCTACTTGTGGCGCGCTCTGGGCGAACGACTTGCGCGGCGCTGGGCGCGATTCATAGCGGTCGGCGTGGGTTTGGGTGAACTGGCAGTTTGAGCCGCAACCGCTTTCGTTACCGCAGCATCGACCATATCCTCAACTTGCTTGGGCGTCATACTCTGTTTGTCTTTCATTGAATTGATTATTAGCGCAAGAAGCGCCACGAAAACCATGATAAATGGATAAAGCTCAGATCTCTTTCGCGGAAGCCAATCAGAAAGCGTTTTCAGCTCGGGCACGTGCGCTTCAATTGTAGATTTTATCTCTTCATGCGAAGCATTCCGTTCCCTGGCTTCGGTGAGGGCGTTCGATAAGGCAAGAAGCGATTCAGCGGAGCGCTTTGTCGTTGCAAGAATTCTAACGCTGTTCCCTAGCGTTTGGTGTACCCCGTCAATAATCCTTGCGTCAGACTGGCACCGAGGGCAATTGACAAAACTGTTCTCAAATTTAACGCTCCCGGAGCCGCCAATAATATTGGTTGCGCCAAACATCAATCCACACGCATCACACATTGCCGTAATGAGCATTGGTCGTCTTATACCACCTAAGCCCCTCAGCCCGCTATGTTCGGTTTTCTCGGTCCCTATATAGGTAACCTACCAGCGAGAGATGTCGGAGTGTGAACTAATACACGCGGCAACGCCCCTCTTAAAAACGGTAGCGACTGCGTAGCCAGAATGTAATTCCTAAGAGAGCTAAGGGGATGACATACCACCAAACACGGGCCTCCGCCGTCCTCAGAATGAAAGCCACTAACAGTGTTCCCACAATTAGAAGTGCGGTAAGTACGGCAGACTGACCCGCCCTCAGCTCGATACGGATTGCGCTCTCTATGCGGGATCAGAGGAATCTCACAAGTCGCACAAACAGTGAAGCCTTCACGATACTCTCCGCGACATTGGGGGCAAATCATAGTTGCCAAGCCTCCGAACGCTTCCCCGCCGTTACGCGATGCGACTCCTTACGCGTGCGCACGGAAGATCGCGCTGCTAACTGGCCCAAGGAACGCCCGTAGCGGCTGAGCCTTGGCGCTTGAGCTGTAGTTTCAGACGTAGAGGCAAGCCGTGTGTGCGAATTGTGTGCGAACACGACTAGAGAGAACGATACAAAGCGGTATGGTAAGCCCTGATGGTCTATATAAAACCGAGAGAACTGGACAGAGGTAGAGAGAACAATACGGTACTGTTAAGACTACGAATCAGGGGGTCGCATGTTCGAATCATGCCGGGTGCACCAATGTTATTACTCACCTACAGTTAGGCGATGAATTCAGCAAGGGATCTTGTGTGCTTATAGAGTGCCGATGTCAGTCAAGATACCATTATCAAGACAAAAAAAAGAGCGGCAACGCCTCTCTCCAGGCGCATCCGCTCTCTAAGCAAAGCGACAGTACGATTGTCAATCCGCCGTCCTCGCTCAGACTGGCTAAAACACTAATGGTGGGTAGATTCCAAAGCGAAATAAAGCGCCAGACCGAAAGCCGGCCGCCTTTGTGCGAAATCTCGCACGGGCGGCGTCATAACACTTTGATGTCGCGCTCCGAGAAGATGCGCCACTCCGGCCCTTCGCGCTGCCACCTTAGTTCCTGAATCACGTTGCCGCGCCGACTACGTCGTCCATTGTCTACCCGATATTTCTTACGATAACGCATAATGGCTGTTCGTCCGCCGTCCTGGAATATTATTTCCGGCTCCTCCGCGCGAATATCGATAACGTCGGCGTTGGCGAAGACTCGGGCTTTTTCTTCCCGCACAAACGCTCGCGAAGTGTTACGAGTCAGGTAATAAGCTGTCAGTCGCGGTACATAAAATGTCATCTGACGATCGATGTCGCGGTTGTTAGTGGCCGCTATCCATTCGACGAGCGCCTTTCGTAACACATCGGCTGCAGAGGTGTAGCCTCCTCCTGGAGCGCCATCTGGTGACGGGCCCGGCGATGGCCCAGCGGCGGTGGCCACTTGTGCTTCACCATAAAGTTCCCAGCGCGCAACGTCCGAAATTTTATTGTAGATAGTTCGAATAACTAATGGCTGATCCAGCGCCTCGGCTGCTATGCGTCGCACCACCAGCAACCGTTTGCCGTTATCGATGGATTCGAAAGTGACTGTGAAGTTGTCCTCAGTTCTGCCCGCAGAGGTGAAAACCAGTTTTGTATTCTCAAGAGAAAACCGAACCCGGATGAGATGACCATCGGAAGCGCTGGCGTTGCGAGTCACTCCGTCCGCTACGAAAGTCATTCGCGGGGCCCGCGATGAGCCGACGCTGATGCGTGCGCCCTGCTGCTCCAGCGCCAGCAGGTCAGGAGGGGTAAGTCTTACCGCCAAATCGATGAAAAACCGTTGCTGTTCGCCGAACGGAACATTACTCGAGGCCCCGGATACCACTGAATAGAGTTTGTCGCTCGCAGGAATGTCGATGCGATATACGCCGGTCAGCGCTATGGATTTAGCCGAGCGCGCTCTCGAAACTGGCTGTTGATAGATCGGCTGCGGGTAGATTGCAGCGTTAAAGCAGATGAGGAAAATAAGCGAAATGATCACTGCACCTCCTTGTCCCAGGCACCGCGAAAAATTATTTGTGCCGGCAAGAATAACCCAAAATATAACAACAGGACATCCTACCGGACGCTCGGTTACAGAATTGCCGCAAAATATTGTCGGCAGTAAGTTATTAAACGTCGCTTTGTAAAGCAGTTCTCTTCGACGCAACGAAACTTCCGTAGTGTCGCAATTTCGTAGGGGCGGCCCTCCGTGGCCGCCCGTGTTGCCAAGAGGTTGATTGGGTTGCATGAGAGCGGGCGGCCACGGAGAGCCGCCCCTACGAAATTGCGACACTACCGAAACTTCCCACCGCTAGCTGCGTAAGTGATAAATGAGATCCAGCGGGTTGCTACATTCATATTCAGGTTGCGCGAATGCCATATCTCGAGGCGCTAAAACTTGCTCTAGCATCCATCCTGTCACACAAACTACGTTCATTTTTGACGCTTCTGGGCGTCATATTCGGAGTGGCCACTGTGATTGTCGTAGTGTCTCTAATCGAAGGCTTCAATTCCTACGTCGATGAAAAGATTGCCAACATCGGGACCAATGCTTTCGCGGTGAGCAAGTATGCGATTGACGACTTTTCCAGTGTGGAGGCGCTGAACGCGGCGCGCCGGCGTAACAAGGATGTAACTCTCGACGATGCCGCAGCACTCCGGGCGCGCGGCGGATCCATTCAGGACGTCGGCGCCAAAGAAGATGCTGCGGGGGACGTTAAGTTCGGGGCCACCCACCTTTTTCGCATACGCATCAGCGCTACCACGCCGAACATTGCCGAGATCGAACGCATCGAAGCCGGTGAGGGTCGCTACTTCAACAAAGTAGAAGAGGACGGCCGGCGCAACGTGACCTTTATCGGAGCCGACGTCGCCGAAAAACTTTTTCCCACATCTAACCCCCTCGGGCAAACGATCCGCATCGACGGGCGAGCGTTTGACGTTATTGGCGTCGGTAAAGCAAAAGGCTCGGTCTTTGGACAGCCGCAGGACATGTACGTTTCGATACCCCTCTCAACTTTTCTGGCGCTCTACGGCTCACGGCGGTCGATCAGCCTTAGTGTTACCTCTACCAGTCCCGAGACCTATCAGGATGCCGTTGATGAAGCGCGCGTCGTCATGCGGACGCGCCGTAAATTGTCACCCGCTGAAAAAGACAACTTCGGGATCATCACCCCGAGCGCTATCAACGAGCTGCGGGATAAGATCTTCGGCACTATTCAGATTGCCGCGGTCGGTATTACCTCAATCTCGCTGGTCGTCGGCGGCATCGTGATCATGAATATCATGCTGGTTAGCGTCTCAGAACGGACTAAAGAAATTGGTATCCGCAAGAGCATCGGCGCTCGCCGCACAGATATACTTAAACAGTTTCTGGCCGAGTCAACATTGCTGTCGCTGGTTGGTGGCGGGATAGGCATTACCATCGCCTTCCTGCTGGCTAAGCTGGTCGCGGTCTTAACGCCCGTGCCGACGGCACTGCCGCTTCTGGCCGTCACAGTCGCCTTCGCCGTGTCGGGAACTGTTGGTCTGATTTCCGGCGTGTATCCTGCATGGAAAGCGGCGGGTCTCGATCCAATCGAGGCGCTTAGAGCCGAATGAAAGTGATTTTTGATTTTAGACTTTTGATTTTTGATTGCGGGAAGCGGAACTTGAGGGGTTATAACGCTCTAACGAAGGACGCCGCGTCCAATCAAAAGTCAAAAATCGTAAATCAAAAATACTATGAACCTCTTTCAAAGTAGCATATTCGAGAACGTTAGAATGGGGTTGGATACCTTGTGGCAGCACAAGCTCCGATCCGCGCTCACTGTGCTCGGAGTCGTCATTGGCACCATGACGGTAATCGTGATTGCTGCCTTCGTTTCCGGAATCGATGCTCGCGTGTCAAAAGAAATCGAATCGTTCGGGACCAACTCGATCTACATCTACCGTTTCGATCCCGGTTTCAATTTCAATCCATCGCAGGAAGAGCGGATGCGCAAACCGCTCAGCTACGAAGACACTTTAGCTATTCAGACCGAATGCCCCTCAATCATTTATGCTACTGCCTTTATGTCGCCCGTGGATTTCTTCGGCGGGCCATTCACGCAGCGCATCAATGTGCGTTATCGCGACATTGAAATGACTAATGCTGCCGTGCAGGGAACCTTGGCGACTTACTTCAAGATGGGCGTGACGACCATCGGTGAGGGTCGTTATTTCACTGATGAGGAAAATGCGCGCCACGCCAACGTGGTGGTCATCGGCAGCGACGTGGCTAACACCCTCTTCCCTTTCAGCAATGCCTTCGATCAGCAGGTGTCAATTGATGGACGAAGTTACCGGGTGGTTGGTGTCCTTGCCGCCCGCGACGTCTTCCTGGTCGGCGCTGAAGATCCGAACAATGAGAACAAAGCCGTCTACATGCCCTATCTCACGTTGCGGAAACTGTATCCTGATGTTGACGACAACTTTGTCATGGCCCAGGCACGGCCGGGACAAATGAGTGCGGCTGTCGAAGAGGTACGGGAGCTGTTGCGCCGGAGGCGAAAAGTTGCCTACGGGGCGGCCGACAACTTTGGAATCTCAACCTCTGAACAGATTCTCTCGCAGTTCGGCGCGATCACCGGCGGCGTCTTCGCATTGATGGTGGCTATCTCGAGTGTCGGACTGCTGATCGGTGGGATCGGCGTGATGAACATTATGCTGGTGTCGGTAACTGAGCGCACCCGGGAAATCGGCATCAGGAAAGCAATTGGCGCGCGCCGGCGCGACATCGTGTTTCAGTTTCTGATTGAAGCGGCCACGTTGACGGGCCTTGGCGGAATTCTGGGAATTCTGGTGGGCTCCGGCATTGCGCTGTTAATCCAGACCATCATGCCTACGTACATTCCTGTATGGGCGCCTATTGTGGGATTTGTTGTATCAGTCGGACTGGGTGTGATTTTTGGTTTGTGGCCGGCATGGAAGGCCGCGCGATTGAATCCGATTGAAGCTCTCAGGTACGAATAGGACTGAGGCATTAGTCTTTCACGGTTTCCGGTATCTTCCAGCTACATTGGCTAAGATAGCCACCAGTTCAGCAATTTCTACCGGCTTCGGAATATGCATCTGGTAACCCGCTCTCAGCGTGCGCAGTCGATCCTCGGGGCGGGCGTACGCGGTTAAAGCCACGGCCGGAATCCCCCCACCTCGCTCCTCCGGAAGCGCGCGGACCTTTCGTATCAATTCATAACCATCTTCAACCGGCATTCCTATGTCACTCACAAGCACATCAGGTTTCATTTGCTCCAGAAGCAGCAATGCTGTGGCCGTGGAATCAGCGGTAATAACTTCGGCTCCACATTGCCCGAGCATCGCCAGCAAAACCTGGCGCGTGTCCGCTTCATCGTCAACGACAAGCACCTTTAAATTGTCGAGCCTTTCGGGGCAATCAGGTGGGGGATTTAATCGCTTGGCAGCGGGATGCACTCGATCTTGGCTGTTGTCGTTCTGATAAACTCCTACCAGGGGAAGTCTTATCGTGAAGGTCGAACCCTGTCCTTCACCTGCGCTCTCAGCATAAGCCGTTCCACCATGGAGCTCAGTCAAGTGGCGAACGATTGCCAGGCCAAGCCCAAGACCACTATGTTGTCGCGTTGTTGACATATCAGCCTGGCGAAAGCGGTCAAACACGTAAGGCAGGAATTCAGGGCTTATGCCGATGCCTGAATCACTAACCGCTATCTCTATACTAGAGTTAACCCGTTGGAGTCTGATCTGCACTCGCCCCTTCTTTGAAGTGAACTTGATCGCATTAGAAAGAAGATTCCATACAATCTGCCGCAGCCGATGCTCATCGCCGGCGACTGAGCCCACTCCGGTATCAACTATTCTTTGGATGCGCACACCCTTCGCTTCAGCGGCAGGTCGCACTGCCTCGATTGCCTCGTCAATCACAGTCGCGACATCGACCGCCGTGACGTCCAGACTCAATCGTCCGGTTATGATGCGTGAGACATCGAGCAGATCGTCGATGAGTTGAGTCTGCGAGCGGGCATTTCGAGCGATAGCCTCAAGGGCTTCGGACGTACGCTTCTGATCGAGTTGACCTCCAGCCAGCATATGGGCCCAGCCCAGGACTGCGGTAAGCGGTGTGCGCAATTCATGCGAGACTGTGGCCAAAAACTCGTCTTTGAGACGGCTGGCCTCTTCTGCTTTCCGGCGCGCATCCTGCTCGCTTTCCAGCAGACGTATTCTCTCCTCTTCCGCCTGCTTGCGCTCACTGATATCCAGACAAGACCCGATGTAGCCAACAAAGGAGCCATCGGGAACAAATCGTGGTACACCCTGATCCACGATCCACCGATACTCTCCATCCGCTCGCCTTAAGCGGTACTCGATTAACAAGTTACCTCGCACATTCATAACTGAGGAATAAGTGTTCAGGCAGCGCTCAACATCATCCGGGTGAACTCCTTCTACCCAGCCTTCACCGATCTCCTCCTCCATCGTCCGGCCGGTGAAATCAAGCCATGGTTTGTTGAAGTAGGAGCGAAGTTTATCTGTACCGGCCTCCCAGATCAGCACGGGAGCTGTATCAGCCATCGTCCGATAGCGTTTTTCCGATTCTCGCAGCAGAGCCTCGGAACGTTTCCGTCCAGAAATGTCGCGCACAATGCCGGTAAAAAAATGCTTGCCTTCGGCCTGTGACTCTCCGAATGATATCTCTAAAGGGATTTCCTCCCCGCTCTTGTGGAGCCCAGGAAGTTCGATGCCATGCCATGAAATGTGTCGCTCCCCAGTCTCAACAAAACGTTTGATCCCGCTCTGGTGCAGGTGGCGCAGATAGTCCGGCATTAGCATCGTGAGGCTCTGGCCCGCCATTTCCTCCACCGTGTAGCCAAAGATTCTGCCGGCTGCTGGGTTGACGAAGAGAATCGTGCTGGATTCGTCCACGTTGATGATTCCGTCTGAGGCAGTATCGGCGAGAGTGCGAAATCTGTCTTCGGATTCTCGGCGCGCCCGTTCGATCTGGCCGCGCTCGAGAAGCTGCGCAATCTGATTGCCGACAGCGGCCATCAACTCAATCAACTCGTGATCTGGAGATCGGATGTCGTGACTAAAGAATTCAATTACGCCGGTGACCTCACTCCGCAACAAAAGCGGGAAACAGACGGCTGCTTTAAGGCCGCTGCGGGAGGCCGAGTGCGCCCGCGGAAAATTAAAGGTCTGGCTAAAATCGTCTATCCAGAGAGAATCGCCGTTTTGCCACACAGTCCCGGGCAGACCCTCACCGGGTAAGAAGGTTATGCGACGGGTTACCTCCTCAAATTCGGTTGCGTTTTCGAATGGCTGATGCCAGACGTCGAGACATCGGATAAAACCAGCGTCTTTTTCTACTCTCCACAGAGCACCTAACTGCCATCCGAAGCTTTCGCATAAGAGGCGCAGAATGTCAGGTGCTAAATTATCGGTGGGTGCCTTTTCGGCAACGAGACGGGTGATGCCGTAAAGGATCGCGAGCCGCTGATCCGTTCGCCGGCGATCCCTAATGTCATCAGGCATGTGATTGCTTAAATGTGGACCGACCGGAACGAAATTCGGTTGAGGACGTCATTTAAATCGGGGGGATTACCCAGACAGGATGCCAAGGAAGAGAGCTTTATACAAGTGTTGTTAGTAGTGTGACCCAGATGCCGTAAGCCAGGCGCCTGACTTTTTTACCCAAATTACTTACATCACCCAGCCTTACACGGCCGCATCGGAGACAGTGGCGCTCTCAAGGGTCATAGCGCCGACCGCAACTTCAACTGGTAGTCAACCATCGCTTGACAAGGTTTCAACTCGATGTCCGCCTTTACCGCCTCGGCCTCGCGTCGTAGTTTGGCTCGGGCAGTTGAGTCCCAGGCGGAAGGTCGCGGTGCGGCATCCGCCTCCGCAGGCGGTTCCACCCGGGAAAGGATGCGGTAGTGGCCGGGAGCGATATTCGTAAACTGAAAGCTGCTATCGCTGTTCACGGTTGTTTCGCTATAACGAAGAACATTGCCTGCCTGCTCCTGGTCCGTTGGAATAAGATGCACACGCAAGCCGGCCGGATTCACTTTCCCTTCTTTTGAGGAAGCGACACGTCCGCGCAAACTGGCTGCATCCTGGCCCACTTGAATGGAAACGCCGCTGATTCGTTCGCCGTCCTTGATCGTTACGACGCCTTGCCAGGTGTTCTTTTGATTTGAACTTGATTCGGATGGAGGCCCAGAGGAGGGCTGCCGTGTCGCTTGCGGCGGGGCGGCAGGTAGTTGGATGGCGCGCACATACCAGCTATCGGTTGGCAGTTTGATATCCAACCGGTATCTCCCCGCTTCTAGATTACTAACTGCGAACTCGCCTTTGTTGTTCATCGATCCACCAAAGCCTGCGTACATCCCAGATAGTGCCGGACTCCCGCTCTTTTTCGGGTTGTCACGGGGGGCCGAGACGCTGGTTTCGACCAGTTGCGATCCACGTTTGTCGCACGTGTCTTCGGGTTTGATGGCGTCGAGAATAATTGCTCCGGCTATGGACGAAAGCGATGTTAATCTAAGCTGGATTCCAGTCACATCAGCCCCGCGCACCGTGACGCGCTTAGTTCCAACCAACGCGCTCTGGTTGGGGCCAGCCATAAAACTAGCCAACATATCGTATTCACCATCGGCGATGCCATTGAAGCTAAACGCACTGCGTTCGCCCGCAGCACCTGCGAGTGCAAGCGAAAGGACCGAGGTGGTTCCCGCGTGCGATAGCAGGACCGAAACTCCGCCGGTTACTGCGCTGGCCGAGGTCGTACCCAGCACCACGCCGCTAATAGAATGGCCTTCCTTGCCGCTGTACTTAATGTCGATGCCGGTCGTTGCGTCACCGCCGCTCACGGATACAGGAACGGCGGTATCCCGATTAGAAGACGGGTAGTAAGTGGGAACGTCGAGATCGAAACCGTTCGCGTTGAACATTCCAAACTGCCCGCTGCCCCCGGTTGAAACCAGGTACTGACCCGGCAGTAGACCGAAGATTCGGTAAACGCCCCGGTCATCACTTTCGGAAATTCCTCCTCCGCTCATGAAATTTATGAGAGACGTCGACGGGCCATTCGCGAAGGTCGCGCGCACAGGAACGCCGACAACCGCTTCCCCTTTCGAATTAGTGACGAAGCCTGTGATTACGCCACCTTTTACCATGGTGATCTTTACTTGAGCGCCGATCAGGTGGCGTGGCCAGTTGGTCGCCTCGCTCGTGGTGATAACCGGATCAATGTAGCCGGGAGCGGACGCGATTAACACATAGACGGCGGCCGGTATCTCATCGAGAACGAACCGCCCTTCGGAATCCGTCTGTGTTGCTTTTGGCGCTCCCATATCAGTGGTGACTTGGGCGGCCATGACGCTCGCATTGGCCAAAGGCCGGCCGTCGTCAGAAACAACGCGGCCTCTGATAGTTCCCGTGACAGACACAGCACTACCCTGTTTCACCTCGGGTTTCTTGCTCGTCGTTGCAGGAGTCGATGCGGGTTGGGGCGGCGACTGCGCCATTACGGAAACGACATTGCTGCATGTGGCGAAGAGAAGCCCGAAAAAAGCCTGGAGCAATGCTCGCACGCAGCGGTGAAAATTATGTCTGGTTGCTATCGCAGTGCCGCTTGATGCGAGGAGGTTGCTCACTGTGTACCTGCCTTCTTTGCAGCCAGGTCAACTACAAAGATCACCCGGACCTCCGCGCCGTTTGCGACGGTAATAGTTCGCTTAACAGGTTCGAAGGGCTGAGCCTGCTTGGGGTCTTTGTTTACCCCGTGAAGCGTCAGTTCATAAGTGCCGGGCGGGATGTTTTCTGAGACAAAGTGGCCGCGCGCATCGACCTCGATGAAGGGATTGAGGCGGCGAGTATCTCCCGCACCCGAGCGCTTGGACAGCTGGAAAGATGTTCCTTCGGGTAGCACGCCGCCTTCAATTTTCACTTCGCCGCGGATTGACCCTGTGCCGTAAGCGAACACGAGTCGCACGCCGGAAACTTGCGCTCCAGCGGCGAGATCAATGCCCTCTTGCTGGTCGAGCCCGTCAAGCTCAGTTCGCATGAGGATCAAGCCTTTCGGTGGGGTTGGAAAACCCTGAATTCCGATTCTCACTTTCCCCGGCGGAAGGCCAAGCAAACGAAAGCTGCCATCGGAATTGATTTGCCCACGGCTGAAAGAGGGAGTGGCGGTAGCCGTTTGCACCAGCGCATACAGCTGAACCCTGTGCCGGAGGGCAGGGACTGCTGAGTCCGCGTTGTTCTCAATGACAGCCGCACCGTCAATGATGCCGCCGCGTCGCACCTTGATCTCGATTCCAGTGATATCACCCGCGGAAATATCAAACGGTGTTGGATCGCTGTAAAAGGTATTGTCTGGCCCAATTCCGACGGTAAACGCCGCGTAGCGGCCTGGCCGAACGCCTTCCAAACGAAACTTGCCACCCGCATCTGCCCTGTTGCCGACGAAGTTCATCCCACCCATTCGCTGATTCGCATCAGCAAATGAAGAATAGCCGATGAAGGCATTCGCTACCGGTTGACCGGACTCCCCGTCGATCACGCGACCAGATACCGAGAACCCTTCGGCCGATTTGCCCGGGAAGATATCTATGCCTGTGACCCCGGTCGCTTCTTTGACTTCAATAACCGTCGCTTTCGATTCCTCCTCAACGCCGGGATAGAACGTCTTAGCGTACTGGCCACCACCCATTCCCATGATGTTCACGCCGCCAACGGCAGCTGAAACCTCACCAACACTAACTTTGTAATTTCCTGGTCCCAAGCCGTAGATGCGATAAATGCCCCGGTCGTCCGTCTTGTTCCTTGGTCCCTCCAACATTGTCATCGCGCGGGCATTTTCTGGAGCACCCTGCGGCATTACGCTGACTCGTTCCCCAATTATCGGATTGCCCTCTGCGTCGGCGATCCGCCCGGTGATGACCCCGCCACGCACGAGAGCAAAATCAATTTTCGTAACCGACTCGCCTTCCACCACATGAACAGTCTGTTCTGGTTGTTTGTATGCACTTTCGCTACCTGCCACAAACGCCTTTGCAATTGGAATGATCTTAAAGCGACCAGCAGAGAGTCCCGTGAGTCGATAGTTCCCATCGTTATCAGTCGTGGTTTTCGCGACTGTCTTATTGTCAAAAGGCGAGTTGCTTGCTGCCGCCACGACCGTGATCCCGAACGCGCCTTTTCCTGCTATTGTAACGCGACCGGAGATCGACGCAGACGTATCTCTCGCCAGCGTCTGAGCCGCACATAACACGGAACACAACAGAAGCAAACTGAGAATTGGGAGGACTCGGGTGATGTTTCTCATTCTATTTATCCTTCTGATAGCGAAGTGAGGCCTATTGACAAAGGGGCGATTACGGCTACACGTGGTGTCGTGAATCACCTTTACTCCGTAGGGGCCTGAGGTCCGAGGTCTCAGAATGTCACGTCACTTGCTGCTCACAACTCGCGTCTGCCAAAACCTTTTCACCTGACCGCTGAGCCGCCGCCTCCCCCAGAGCAGCTTGTGCTGCGGCCAGACGCGCCACCGGTAGCCGGAAGGGAGAACAACTTACGTAGTCGAGATTTATCTCATGGCAAAAGGCGATTGAACTAGGATCGCCTCCATGCTCGCCACAGATCCCGATCTTTAGATCGGGTTTGGCAGAGCGGCCGCGCTCCGAGCCGAGCTGAATCAACTGGCCCACGCCCTCACGATCGAGCATCTGAAAAGGATCTTCCGGCAGAATCCGGCGCTCAATGTAGGACGGGAGAAAGCGTCCCGAATCGTCCCGGCTCAAACCGAAGGTCGTCTGCGTCAGGTCGTTGGTGCCGAAGGAGAAGAAGTCTGCATGCGTCGCGATGCTATCAGCCATCAACGCAGCTCTGGGCAGCTCGATCATCGTACCGACGTGATACTCGACGGTCATCCCGTGTTCGCCCATCACCTGTCGCGCTACTTCGTCGATTACTTCTCTTTGCTGCCGTAGTTCCTCGCTGAGCGAAACCAGCGGTACCATTATCTCCAGGGTCACCTTTTTCTTTTCGCCCTGCACCTGGCAAGCGGCCTCAAAGATCGCCCGACACTGCATGCGCGTGACTTCGGGAAACAGCAGACCCAATCGACAACCCCTGAACCCCAGCATGGGATTGGATTCCCGCGTGCGCACCACCTGCCTCAGGAGGCGTCGCTTTTCATCGATCTCATCGAGCAGTTTGTCCATGTCGGCGAGGGTCGCCGCCAAACGCACGGCCATCTTCAGTTCCGCTAGTTCACTCAACAGATCGTCGACACTCGGAAGAAACTCGTGCAGCGGCGGATCCAGCAACCGAATCGTAACCGGCAAGCCGGCCATCTCGCGGAAGATTCCCACAAAGTCGCCGCGCTGTAGCGGCAGCAGCTTTTCCAGCGCCTTCTCGCGAGCGCCCACGCCGTCTGAAAGAATCATCTCCCGCATGGCCGCCAGACGTTGGTCGCCGAAGAACATGTGTTCCGTGCGGCAGAGTCCAATTCCTTCGGCCCCAAACTGACGCGCAACCTTTGCATCACGCGGAGTGTCGGCATTGGCCCTTACGCGCAGACGCCGGAATTTGTCCGCCCAGCTCATTATTTCGTAGAAGTCTGCACTCAGAGTTGGCTGAATTGTGGGCACCTGCCCCCGGAACACGCGGCCGGTCGAACCATCTACAGTGATCCATTCGCCCTTGGTGACCACCGTTCCATTAACGCTAAATTGCTGTTGGCTGTAATCAATTTCAAGTGAGCTGGCGCCACTCACGCAAGTCTTGCCCATGCCGCGGGCCACCACCGCCGCGTGACTGGTCATGCCGCCGCGCGCGGTCACGATAGCCTGCGCTGCTACCATGCCATGAAAATCGTCCGGGCTGGTTTCTTGTCTAACGAGCACTACCTTGGCGCCTTCACGGGCCAGCTCCTCGGCTTCGTCAGGACTAAATACGACCTGACCCTGCGCGGCACCCGGACTTGCCGGCAAGCCCGTCGCCAGCACCGTCGCCTCAGTCTTTGGATCGACGGTCGGATGCATCAGTTGATCGAGCTGTTCAGGCGTAACCCGCTGCACTGCAAGGGCACGATCGATCAACTTTTCCTGGGCCATTTCGACCGCTATTCGCACCGCCGCGGCGCCAGTGCGCTTGGCCGTGCGAGTTTGCAGCATCCAGAGCTTCCCGCGCTCGATGGTGAACTCGACGTCTTGCATGTCGCGATAGTGTCGTTCGAGCAGCTGGGCGATTGAAGCAAACTCGGCGTAAACCGAGGGCAGTTCTTTTTTCAGTTGGCTGATCGGATGCGGTGTGCGGATGCCCGCAACGACATCCTCGCCCTGGGCATTCAGTAAATACTCGCCGTAGAGCTTTTTCTCACCAGTCGAGGGGTTGCGCGTGAAGGCCACGCCGGTCCCGCTCTCGGTCCCCATGTTGCCGAAAACCATGGCCTGCACATTCACAGCCGTACCCAGGGAATCGGGAATTCGATTCACGCGCCGGTAGTCAACCGCGCGCCGACCCATCCAGGAATTAAAAACGGCGGCGATCGCCACGCGCAGTTGCTCGTAAGGATCTTCGGGTATCGCGTGTTGCTCGGCGACAATGATTTGTTTTTCGGCGGCAATGATGTCACGCAGGTCGTCGGCTTTTAGATCAGTGTCGCTTCCGCCTTTGGTCTGCGCCTTGAATCGATCCATCACTCGCTCGAACTTCTCATGAGCCACTCCCATAACAATCTCGCCGAAGAGTGACGCAAAGCGACGATAAGCATCGAGCGCAAATCTGAGGTCTCCGGTTTGCCCCGCCAGACCCTTTACCGTTTCCTCGTTGAGGCCGAGGTTGAGGACCGTGTCCATCATCCCTGGCATCGAGAATGCTGCGCCGGATCGCACCGAGACCAGCAACGGGTTCTTCGGATCACCGAAGCGCTTGCCGACCTTTTCCTCGATCTTGCTTAAGCCCTCTTTGACCTGGTCCCAAAGGCCTTCCGGAAAGTTTTTGCCATTATCAAAAAAAGCGTTGCAGGCTTCCGTCGTGACGACAAACCCGGGCGGCACTGGGAGACCTGCGCGAGTCATCTCGCTTAGCCCGGCGCCTTTTCCTCCGAGCAGCGCCTTGTCCTCGCCGCTACCCTCGTCGAAAAGGTAGACCCACTTTTGGGTAGTTTCCTCAGCCACTGGATTCTCTTCTTTTAAAAGATTAGCTTCAACCACGGTTAATACCTCGGGATAGTCAACAGACCTGCCTGGAAACGCTTCTTAGCCGGTGTGTCGGGACAAAGGGCCTGGTTCAGACTCTGCTTGATCAGATTCAAAGTTTGGCCCGCAACCTTATAACATGTCAATCCGAAAGGTAGCGGCGTCTTAGTCGGCTCACGGCTAGCGATTGAGCTGCCTCTATCCGAGGCTGATGGGTGTTGTCCTAATTTGAGAGTTTGGTTTGGCTGAACAAACGATCCACGAAACCACACGAACGAACACGAAAATTTTGTTAGTGACTTTTCGTGGTATTTCGTGGATCGTTTTTTCCGACTTGACCGACCTGAGCCAAATCGTGCGCGTACTGACCATAGGATAACGAGCCCGCTCGGAAGGCAGCGACTCACTACAGAAACAATGAGAATATCACTCACTACAGAACCGGAAGCGGTAGCGACCTGGCCGTTGCGATAGACTCAATGCCTGCGTCAGGGGTAGCGAGACGGCCAGGTCGCTACCGCTTCCTGTTCTGTAGTTGAGTGCATTCATTGTGTCCCAGCCCGTAAACATCTCACTCCTAACTGCGAACACGCCCGTGAACGCACAGAATCTTCGTCGGGTCTGGCTCACGTTTGCTGCGCTCTTCTTCATCCATTCATTAACCTGGAATGGGGTTTCGACTTCTGGCACCAAGCAAATGATTCCGGTCGGAATTGCAGCCGGCTACATTATTTGTTTGAATCTCGCTTCCTAAGTTACCTCACCCTGAATTAACATCCCACTTCATGCCCCAAACTAATCGACAAATCCGCTGGTGGGTGCTGCTGGCTGTCACCGCCATTGCCTTGTATCTCTGTTGGTTGATGCTGCAGCCGTTTGTCGCAGTGCTGGCCTGGGCCACGGTGCTGGTGATCGTGTTCTATCCGGTACACCAGCGATTGCTGAAGCGCGTGAAGAAGCCGGGGCTCACTGCCCTGCTGTCCTGCATTCTTGTCATACTCACCATTCTGGTGCCGGTGGTGCTCGTAACCATTGCCGTGCTCAACGAATTGTCAGGAGCAATGAACAACCTCCAAGCGACGATCGCGTATCTGCTAGATCCTAATTCTCCATATACCGGTCGAGTGCTCGGTTGGGCCAGTCGGTACATCGACATTGAGCAACTTCGTTCAGGGCAATACCTCCTTGACCGACTGAAGGGTGTGAGTGGCCAGGTTGCAGGTCAGACGTTGGGAGTTATTGGTGGGGTAATCGGCGCGATCGTGCAGATGTTTTTCGTAGTGTTCACCATGTATTACCTCTTTCGGGATGGCGACAAGATTTTCGCTGCTTTGAGAGATGCTCTGCCGCTGGATAATGAACAGGCGACGGCGATCATGGCAAGAACGCGGGATGTAATTGGCGCCAGTGTATATGGAGTACTCGCCATCGCCATCGTGCAGGGAGTCCTGGGAGGTCTTGCGTTCTGGGCCCTCGGTGTACCTTCGGCAATCGTCTGGGGAGTGGTGATGGTTTTTCTGTCGATGATCCCGATGCTCGGAGCATTTCTGGTTTGGGTGCCTGCAGCCATTTACCTCGGACTTACCGGGCATCCGGTTAAAGCTCTGATCATGGTGCTGTGGGGAACGCTCGTCATCGGGATGGCCGATAATTTCCTGAGACCGAAACTGGTGGGGGAACGAACCAAGCTGCACGAACTACTAATATTCTTCGCCGTGCTGGGAGGGCTACAGGTTTTTGGTGTCCTGGGAATTGTGCTCGGCCCAGTTGTCCTGGCGATTACGTTGGCATTGGTCGACGTGTTCAAGGCAGCCGATCGTTCATCAGTTACCTAGCTACCCGGCACGGCTATGAAGTTATTGATGTGATTTGACGCCAGGTGCGCGCATGGCTTCAATTAAAGTCCGCGACCATAGTGCCGGCGGCTTGCGGGACCGCCTGGCGTATCGCGCCGCAGCGCGGTTATATGTAGCTAGCAGCACGGGTGGATCGCACATCGCGGCGACGAGCCCGCGGCGACCTAAAACTTTTTCGATTATTACACCCATTCTCCAGCCGACCGTGTACCACGTGCCCTGCTCGCCATAGAAAGGGGCGACCGTCTCGCCGATTTGGTCCTCGCTCAGCCGGTTCTCCAGCACATCGAGAAAAAACTTCTCAACCTTTCTCAGGTCGTTGTCGAAGTCAGTCACGTCCTTATCCCAACGCGCTCGATCCTTCTGATCGCTTACTGCATGCGGGTGAACATTGGGACCGCCTGCCGCCGCGAGCATCGCGAAACCTTCGCCGAACGCCCGTGTATAGGTAAGGACCGTCTGCACGTTTTTGGGCAGCCGCGCAAGGTGGTCCCTGGTCTTTTTGGCCGGGCAGACGGTTCCATATCCGATGTGATGAAGCTCGTGGGCCAGCGTGTTCTCGAACCTCGCCTGGTTCACCGTTGGGTCCAGGTATAGGAAGATGGCCGGATCAGTATCTAAATCGAAGACGAAGCTGTTCTGCCGTGGCTTGATGACCGGGTAAACCTTGGCGTGGATGTTCGCACCTCGTGGAGGTAGGCGAGGGCGAGCGTGGCCGCGCGGCGAACATCGGCGCGCCGCCAGCGTTCGAGTGTCTCAGCTAGAGCTTGCGCCTGAGCCGACAGTTGATCGGAGAGAACGAACGTTTTGAAGTCTTTGTCCTCGAACGAACGGCGCATCGCGAGCTCACGTTTCTTGAGCCGCGTGTAGCCTTCGCTCGAAAAGACACTTCGCCAATCCTCGGCGGTGATTCATGGCCGGCACGCTTCTTTGCGAGGATCGCGAGCCAGCCTCCGCCTCGTCGGAAACAATGCTCACTTTTACTGCTGCCGGAGTCACAGTCTGGACCAGACAGGGTGCACAAACACTCACGGCTAAAACGCTGGATACTAGAACGCGAAGGACAAGCAATTTCTTCAACCGTATAGCCAATGGATCCCTTGACGTTATGACTCACTACAGAACAGGGAGCGGTAGCGACCTGGCCGTTTCGACAGACTCAAATTGTTTTAGTGGTACCAGACGGCCAGGTCGCTACCGCTCCCTGTTCTGTAGTTGAGTCATACTCATTGGTTGTGGGGGACTGTCGCTGTGTTACGCGGCGTCTTTTGCTTAACGGTCTCAATTTGGTTTTCACACAGTCTCTACCGCGTGGTGCTACTGACCTCATGACACGGGAGCCAACCCACGCCGGAGCAACTCACTAATGGAGCAAAAACCCGATTACCATTTGAATCAACTCTCAACGCCTTTACCTCGCCAGCACTTCGCGGAAGAAATCCACGGCGCGCGGATCGCCTGACTCGCCCAGTAAGCGAATGGCTTGCTTGCGCACAAGCTGATTGGAGTGCGTCTTGGCTATCTTTATAAGCAAGGGCACGGATTCCTCCGCCTTGCGTTCGCTAATCGCGCGCACCGCCTGTATCTGCACCTCAGTGTTACCGTCGGCGCTTTGAGCTGTGTTGCTGAGGAAGTCGAGACTGCGTTTACCAGCTCGTTCGCCCAATAAGCGGATCGCCTGCCGCCGCAAGTCGACGCTCTCATCGCCGCTGGCCACTGCGAATAGCTTATCTTCAACACGGGTCGATTTAATTTCGGATAGCGACTGCAGCACTGTGCGACGCACTTCAGGCGCGCGCTCCGAGTCGTAAAGACTGATCAAATCGCCAATCCCCGCTTCTCCCCGCCCGGCGAGAACGTGGATGGCGCGCTTGCGCAACTCCGGGTTCGCTTCTGTGCGCGCCAGATTCAGCAGTTTCGCCTGGGCGCCCGGGACCTTCGTTTCGGAGAGTGCATGCAAAACTGCTTTCTTAACTTCCAACTCAGTTTCGCCAGCGTAAATTTTCATCAACTCATCGATAACGTTGGCGCGGTCAAACTCGCCGAGTTGTTGTACGGCCGTACGACGGGCCTGTCGCTCTGGATCGTTTTTGGCCACTTTCAACAGGAAAGCCAGCGCAGCTTCTTCTCGACTGTTACCGGCCGCATGAATGATCCCGCGTTTTACCTCAACGTCTTTCACGACGTCATAGAGGCTTTGCAGGCTCGTCAGCGCGCCGCGATCACGACTCTCGCCAATCGCATGTGCGGCCTGCCGTCGTATCTTTGCTTCTTCAGCGTCGTTGCGCACCAGGTCGGCAAGAAAGTTCTGTTCACCGCCAACCTGACCGAGCCAGTAGACCGACGACGAGCGAATGCGCTGATTCTGCGATTTCTGTATGAGGGTCTTGAGCATCACTGCCACGCGCGGATCGTCATGGAGCGAGATGCCCAGCACGGCCTGCTCACTCAGCATGGTCGGCGCAGCCGAGTCGGATAGGGCGCGCAGATAATTGAGACTCTCTTCGTTGGTTGAACGGCCCAACCAGTAAACCGGATAACTGCTGTACTCGCGCTTCCGTTCCAGGTTGTAGACCTCCATACGGGTGACCTGATTGTTGCCGGGTTCGCGCAATAAGAAAATGGCCAGGTTACGCGTTTCAACTGTCATACCGCTGGCGGTTGTGCCGACGAACACCGCAGTGTCGCCGATTGTATTCATCGAGCCGTGAAACTCATGGATGCCGGGATCGATGGCCACGCCGGGCCGGACGTCGAACGAATAAGCCGACCAGTACGGAGTTTTAACGCCTTGCGCGCGACGGCTGGCTTCCTCAAGCCGGGACGCCAGGTCAGCTCCCGCTACAGCTGTGAAACTCTGCACGGTGGTGGTGGCGGATTGGTTTTGTTCCACGCTTTCCCCCGGCTCCTCTACGGCCGCAGATACGGTCGTGGCCCGGTCCCCTCCCGCGCAAGCAAGTGTCCCGAGCGCGAGTACCATCATTAAGTAATAAGAGATTCTGGATCTATGCATAATTATTATTCCTCTTCTTTCAAACGTCTGGTCTCTGAAAGACTGTTAAAGCTCACGACTCTGAGCTCAAAACTTAGACATGATTTACATGATGGGTAAATCTGTAAATCCTGTAAATCCTGTCAAATGACTCGCGACGCCTCACGCTCACCTCAGTAGATCTTCCAGAAACTTGAGAGCTTCCGGGTCTTTGCTTTCGCCGAGCTGCCTCACCGCCAACTTCCGCAAGTCCACTGATTGGTCACTGCGAGCGATAGTCATCAGCTTGCGCACGGCGATTTTGTTATTCGAATCACCAAACGAGCGGATCAGCATGGCCTTCACTTCTATGTTGGGCTCGGCGTCGTACATGCTCACTAGTTGTTCGACCGTCGCCGCATCGTTTCTTTCACCGAGCCGGCGAATAGCCGTAACCCGTAGTTCTAACGCCTCGGCGCCCTTGGCAATCTGATAAAGCCTTTCCAGGGCACGCGGATCGTTGATCTCGGCGTAGGCACGGATCAGACCCTGCTTGATCGCGGGGTCAGTTTCGGTTGCGTAAAGCTGCAGCAGATCATCCAGCGACGACTTTCGTTCACCCAGGCGTCGAATCGCTGCTATGCGAAGGTCAGGCGTCTCACCCTTGCGCGCGACGTCGAGCAACTTGGCATAGGCCCTCGGATCGTCCCGCTCCGAAAGCGCGCGCAAAATGTAAGCACGAATTTCGGGTGTGCGATCCGCGTCCCAGATGCGAATCAACTCATCAAGCGACGCACTGCCATTTTTCTCGCCGAGGTAGCGGATGGCCACCTGGCGCAGGCTAAGGTCATCACCAGCGCGCGCGAGCTCTATGAGCTTAATCTCCGCCCGCGCGTTATCCATCTGGGCAAGAGCGCGCAGGATCTGCGCCCTTACGTCCTTTGTGCGATCGGTGTCATAGAGCCGCGCTAAATCATCCGCGACCGTGTCACCATTCTGCTCACCCAATCGTTTGATCGCGGTTAGCCGGAGCTTGAGATCGCCCTGGCCACGTGCAATCTCGAGCAACAGAGGAACGGCGCGTGCGCCGCCTTGCGAGCCGAGCAGTGAAACTGCCGCGGCCTTTAAACCGGGGCAGTCCGCCGAGGTACTCTTCAACACATCGCCTACAAAGCTAATAGCGCGATCCTGGTTAGCCTGAAAAAGACTCTGCAGCGCAAGGATCTTAATTTCGCAATCGCTGCGAACGAGCGCGTCCTGGACCGCGTCGCCGCGACCTAACACTACCAGCATCGTCTCGGCTTCACGACGCCAACTTGAGCTGGGAAACTTATCGATGAGTCGCTGCAAGGGGGCAGCCGCCTGGTCCTTCTTCCCCTGTTTATGCAGCGCATACGCATACCAGTAGAGCGCGGCGTCCACATCTCTATCTTTGGGAAAGTCGGACACGAAGCTGTTGAATTTCTCGGCTGCTTGCGGCCAGTTCTCACGCTCGATGAAGTCGCGTCCCTCGCGAAAAGCCTTTGCAGCGGGCGTATTGCCTCCGGAAGTCTGAACGAAGCGGTTGAGCTTCTGCACGTCTTGATCGTAACCGTAAGCAAGCTGCGCTCGAACCACCGCGGTCACGCCTAATGCCAGCAGCAGGACGAGCAGCAAGGCGTTGCGAACACGCGGGCGTTTGTTAAGAGGGATCATAGCGGTCATAAGTGTTTCCTTCGTTTTTGAAACTTGGTTCTAATCTTCTTAATTACTCGGAGGTGATCTGAGCTCACCGCACAGGCACAGAGAACGTAAGAGCAAGCGCAGGATCGAGCGGTGACAAGATTCGCTGTGCCGTTCTGTTCTCTGTGCCTCTGTGGTGAGTCTGTTCATCTTGGCTACTCATAGAAGTTTAGAGTTCAAACTTTAGGTTGTGTATTAGCGACGCGGACAAGCTAAAGCTTGAACTCAAACTTCTTCACTCATTGGCGCGCGCAACGGCCATTGAATTGACTTGCAGCAAAGGCACCAGGCTCGTGCGCTCAACCCTTTCCTTGATCATTTGCACTTCGCTGTTGCGAGGCTTATCACGCAGATTGGCAATGTCGAGCAGAATGGGCTCGAGACTGCCCAGCAACGTCGCCACTTGCACGTCGCCGTCGCTGTCCGCTTCCCGCCGGAGCATGATGTTTCGGTAAAGCAGTTGCTGCGCACGCCTGCGCTCGTAGGCAATCTCAGGGGTTCTGCCGCCCCGAGCGGGCCGCAGATTTCTGAACGCACGAAGCAACAACTCTGACTGTTCAAAGTGGCTCCCGGCCTCCATGATCGTGGCGGCGTCATCACTGGACCCATATACGAATGCGTAATTAGGGGGTGCAGCATTCTGCAGCTGAGGCAGTGGTTTCGGGGCGCTGCGTTCGCGTCCCGGCTTTATTCGTGAACTGGGTTTCCTTCCTTTTGGACCTGTTTCGCCCGGCTGAACTTTCGCGGGCTTACGTCCGAGATTCTTGGCGAGTTGATCCTGATCTCCGGGTGTCCCAGGAGCGTCGCTGACACCCGTGCCGGGCACCGTGGGATTAGTGATTGCGACTTCGCGTTGCGGCCGATAGTACAGGAAAGCAATGGTCCCGATAGCCAGGGTGAACAGAACCATGGCGGCTACGGTGGCTACCCGACTGTTGAAAGAAATTGCGTCGCCAAATCCCAAAAATCGGTGCCACCACCCCTTCTGCCCGGGTTTTGTGTCTGACTTCGATAAGACTTTCGCTAAAGCAGGGCGCAGCTTTAATGGCTCTCCCGACAGGGCATAGGAGTTGATCTGGCTTCGCAGGCCCAGGAAGTCAGCGCGAACTTGATTACATTGGCTGCATGTCGACAAGTGCTGCTCAAGAGATCGAGCGTCTTCAATTGCCAACTCGCCGTCAATGAGAAGGGAAATCTTTTCAGTTTGATCGCAACTCATAAACTTAGCCTTCAATGTCCACCTGCGCCGGAAGCTTGGGTTCGCCTGGCCCAACGTTCACGTAAAGTCGTGCGAGCCCGAAAAATGTCAATCTTCACTTTGCTCTCAGAAATGTTTAGCACCTTTCCGATCTCGCGATAGCTCAACTGCTCCTGTTCGCGCAAGAGCAATGCCGTGCGCTGATCCTCCGGCAGACTCTGCAGCATCTCGAGCACCAACTGGTGCCGCTCCTGCGCCTCGTATTCCTCTTCGGGATTGGGCTTCCGCGGGCGCATCACCTGGACCACCTGCTCAAACAACCGGTAACGCGTTTGGCCCTTGCGAAACTCGTTGATGGCGAAGTTGCGTGCTACCCGGTAGAGCCAGAAGCGCGCTTCTCCTGGAGGCAGCTCGCTCCAGGCGGTGCGGTGGAGTTGTAAAAAGCTCTCCTGCGCCAGGTCCTGCGCGAGCGCGGCACGCCCGCCCAACAGGCATTCGAGAAACCTGCAGAGACTGGGGTAGAAATCCTGAAACAGCGTGGTGAACTCTTCGTCTTCACTCCCCATAAACGGCGCTACACTACCTAAAACACGCAAGTGCAGCAAAAGTTACAGATAAATGGAAAGTGCGGCGGATTTTTCAGAAGGTAGTGTTTGGAGGGTGCTGGTTGAGCGCAGGTAGCAGGGTCCTCAACTAGCGCCAGGGCGCGGCAGAAGGTAGCCAGGGGCAAGCGCTTTGCGCGCAGCCCCTGGACCAAGTCCCAAAAAACTCGGACGCCCTGAAAGGGCTTGGCAGGATCAATAAATATTGCGCCGTCATAATGGCGCCCTCTAGAAGGTTCCCCTTCAGGGCGGGTTTCTGGTATTGAGTGATCCAGGGGCTGCGCGCAAAAGCGCTTGCCCCAGGCTCCCTTCTGCCGCGCCTCCGCGGGTTGCGTGGCTCTAATCAAACCGAAACATTGGAAAGTCCTATCGGAGCAGTTCCTTCAGTCGAGCAATAAAGCCCCAACCAAATCTTTGGTCGTCAGTTACTGCCAATACGATCTCGTTATCTCCCCGTCGCAGTTTCAAAGCGACACTTTCATACTCTGCCTTTACGAATCCCATGTATTCGGGGTGGCGACTTTCAAAACCATTAACCCCGGCATATACCAGCTCACCATTGAAAAAGACTGTCACATCGTCTGAGTAACCTAACTCCAACAAAACAGTTCGTGATTCGCTCGCTTTTACAATGGTCCTGGCGAGTCCCGTCCAACGACCACGGACAGGACCCAAAGCGCGGTTGAGATTCACTAACCCAGACTCTTCGACTGCGACCTCACGCCAATCTTTGATCTGGGGAAGAGTGGTGATGGCGCGTTTCTCACTTTGCACCGGTCCGGCTACCTCCCAGGAAGCGAGTGTGCCGGCAGGCGGCGATGGAGGGTTGACATTGGGTGTTCCTACCGGATTGGCGGGGCGAATTGAGATGTTCGATATCGCCGCGGCCCATATAGAGGGTGCGTCGTTAACGCGACCCCAGAAAGCCACCGAGCCCTTGATGGGAATGCCCCGAAGTCGGGGAACCACCAATGCCGGAGTACTACTATTGTTAACGTAAACCTCCAGCCGCGTGCCTTTTATTTCAACTCGAACATGCGTCCATTGATTTCTCGGCAAGTCGATTGATGCGTTGAACTCTGGATACAGCTGCCAGGTCGAACTGCCATTGATCCTGGCTGCATACTGCAATGCGTTGTACAAGCCGGAACGATGTGCACGTAAATAAATGTTTTCCTGATTTGTCGGCGTAGCGCGCCGAAAAAGCAGACCGATGAAGTGCCCTTTGTCCATAGGAGCCACATCAAACTCAATCGTGCCATCGGTGAAATCAATCCCGGAGCGAATAATATGTGTGCTGTTTCTAACCCAGAGAGCCTGCCGCCCCAGAAATTCTGCAACGCGAGCGTCCCCGGCACGGTTAGCGCCCTCTACCAACCACTCGCCATTAGATCCGTTCACAGAAGCACGGCTACTCACCTCTTGTGCGTTTGAGGAAAATGAAGCGAAGCTGCCCAGGGTGAGAACCAGACTCAATACAACTCCCGCCCGCAGATAAGCGTGAATGAGATTCGAGGGCTTTACACAATCCAGACACATAAGGGTACTCACTTTCCGAAGAAGTCCCGGACGATAGGCAGAGCGGGGAGTCTGAGGTGAAACTAACTTACTGACCGAACTCTTGTATTGAACGTTTTTGCTGTTTTTAGATTACTTCCAAACTTAGCGCACCAAAGTTGACTAGCCGACAATACGTCCGTCTATTTTGCATTCTGCTAGTAAGACGCATTGGAAATTCTGGAGGGTTAAGAACAGCGGAGCGCAGCGACGGACTCTGATACAGAACCGGGAGCGATAGCGACCGCATTCATTTGAGGCATTATTTCACCTCACGCGTTGGTCTGTGGGTAGCGACCGTGATCGGGGGTAAACTAAAAGAATCTCTGATCAAGTCAGTGATCACGCAGCGACTGACTACCAATGAGAGTCACTCAACTACAGAACAGGAAGCGGTAGCGACCTGGCCGTTGCGACAGACTCAAATTGTGTTAACTCATACGGCCAGGTCGCTACCGCTTCCTGTTCTGTAGTTGAGTGCATAACGTCAGAGGTATGATTTCGCCCCCACTCTGTTTCGTTTTCACTTACCGGCTACCGCGCGGTGGTACTGACGTCATGAGACAAAAGTAATTGGAATCGAACGATCGACAGACTAAAGTTAGTTGAGTTCTACCTTATTCAACGGATCGCTGGCATGGTTGAGAGCGGTCGCTATCGCTCCGGTTCTGTCGGCGGGCGCTGATCCTCGGGTTGGATTAATCGACTACTGTAATTGCCCGGCCCTCTTGGGTTCCTCACCTCGAAAATAGCGTGTCGTCGTAAGATTGGGACATGCTGTTTTTAGATATTCGCCAGGCGTGATCTTCATGAGGCGTTTGAAGTGTCTTATGAAATGACTTTGATCGGCGAAACCAGTAGTCGCCGCCACACTAGCGAGAGGCTGTCCATTCTGGATGAGCCTTTTCGCGGCCGCCACCCGCACTTGCATCTGAAAGGCATGCGGAGGCATGCCAATCTCTCTGGTGAAGACGCGATTCAGATGAAACGGGCTAAGGTTAACCAGTCGTGCAAGTTCGCCCGAGGTGATATTGCGATCATGATGCGCGGCGATGTATTCACGCGCGGTTTGAACAGCGGTGGGTTCGTTTCCCGGCGCTGACATCTCAAGGCGCGTTTGAGCGTAGCGCGCGACTAGTCTGCTGACCAGGTCCAGTGTTGCCTCTTCACGTTCGGCTGTGCCGGAATTTTCTGGAGAGACGTGCAGTCTCAGGTATGAACCTATCACTTCTTCGTCGAAGATCATGGGGTCCGAAAAGAAAGGCAGACTCTGTTCTCCATCGCAGATACTCGAAACTGTGCGTCGAATCAATTCGGGATCGACGTAGATCGATCGAAATGAACAACCGACCCTCGTCTCGTTGGAGTGGACCTCACCAGGGTGAACGATAAACAGACTTGTTGCCGGCGTATCGTGATGAATGCCGCGATAGAACAGTTCTCCCCCGCCGGTCTGGATGAAGCAGAATTGATACTCTTCATGCCAGTGGCGTGGATAGGGCTCCGTGACCACGCCACTTCGGAACTCGATGCCCGCGACATCATCCAGCCTCCAGTGAGTTATGGACTCCCGACTCTCACTACCCCTCATGAGTCTAATTCCCCGTTGGTGTCTTGCTCTGATTGCGCGGTTTGTTAAAGGGTGACGTCGTTCGCCAGGCGGGCATCGCGTCGGCATTCGCAACCCGTAGTCCAATAATCATGCCAACCTTCGCGAGTGTTTGGGGCCCGGTCCAGTTCCAATCGGGTTTGACTGTATCGCTGGTCGAGTGATAGTCAGTCTCCATCCATTCCTTCATGCGCGGAATCCACATAGACGGATCGCCCTCCGGGCCGCCCATCAGCATCAGCGCAGGCACGCCACGTTTCACAAACGCATAATGGTCCGAGCGAACAAAGGCTCTCTCTTCAGGCAGCGGGTCGGGTGTTACGATGTTTCCGGTAGCGACTGAGACCTCCTCAAATACGGTACCCAGGTCTGAGTGCTCTGCTCCAAACCCGACAATCCGTTTCACCGGACCATATACCTCTGTACCGATGCCATCGAAATTTATATTTGCAGCCACCTTCTCGAGCGGCCAGGTGGGGTGACCTACCCAATGTTCGGCGCCGAGCAAGCCATACTCTTCGCCTGTTACTGCAAGAAAGATTATCGAGCGACGGGGACGCGACGACGGCTTGGGGAAGGCTTTGGTAAAGGCCTCGGCGATACTGGCTATTGTCGCGGTGCCCAGCGCGTTGTCAGCCGCACCCGGGTAGATTCGACCGCCATCGATTCCGTAGGCGTCATAATGTGCGGAATAGATCACGGCTTCTTCTTTCAATTTGGCGTCTGAGCCCTCCATGATCGCTATCACATTGTCGCTGGTTGCCTCAGCCAACTTAAGGCGCAAAGCCAGAGTCACAGTCTTCCCTAGATCGCGAGAAACCATCTCGCCGGTCTTTGCCTTCTCTTGAGTTTGCGCGAAAGTCATTTCAGACCCGGCAAAGATCCTTTCCATCGCTGGGTCGCTCGCGAGCAATACTGGCGGAATCTTGAACATCGGATTTGGGGATGATGCGAGCGTAACGCGACGCCGTGAAAGATAGTTGGCGAGAGTTGAAAACGGCTGTGACTGAGTGCCCACATTTGCAACCATCATAGCCACCGCGCCGCGGCCGAAAATGTTCATCGCCCGGGTCTGCGGGTTTGTGGCGCGACGCCATGCGGCCGCATCTACACCTGCAGGCTGGCCATTCAGAAAGATTACTACCTTATCTTTCAGCTCAAGACCGGCAAGGTCATCACGTTTCAACTCCGGCGAAACAACGCCATAACCAACGAACACTATTCCGCCTGTAGTGTCCACAGTCTCCGAAGTGTAAGGCGGGAGGACAATGTAGTCGTCACCGTGTTTGAGCGCGACTTCCCCAATCTTGAGAGACGATTCCGGCAGGACTTGCGCAGACCTGAACTTGATCGGTTGCAGGTAAGTTCCATTATCGCCGCCCGGCTTGAGCCCTAATTTCGCGAAACGGTCGGCCAGATAACGCGCGGCCTTGTCTGCGCCGGGTTGTCCCGTTCCCCGACCTTCAAACTCGTTCGAGCTGAGAGTCGTGGTGACGTCGCGTATGGTTTCGAGTTTGACGCGATCGGCAGCCTTTCGTTCAGCGGCCGTAAGCGTCGCGGCGGCCTTGGTCGCTGGCGCGGTTGCAGTTGCGTTTGATTGCCACGCCAGAGCAGACGATGAGAGCAGTGCAACCACAAGTACGGCGAACAAGAATCCGCGGCTTTGGACGTTATTACGAGAAAGCGAGTGCATTAAGTGGGTCTCCTAATCTAATAAGGTACGATGCGGGAAAGTGTATACGCAGTAGTCTGGGGAATGTTCTGTCAACGAAGAGGATACAGCAAACTGCCGGGTGGAAGAAAACTGAGCTTCCGGCCGTCTAATATTTGAACCTGTCCAGTCAACTGGCAGCTCTCAAAAGGAGAAATCTTGAGCCACACAATCGTTCTTCCGTCCGTGTTTACACTGTTACCCACCGTTCTTTCCATTCTCATGCTGTCGTGTAACACGGGAGATACAGGTTTAGTCACAACGCAATCGCCTTTGTTCACGCAGGCGCCTGGTCCGCCCATCACAGTTGTGGGTGGGCCAAGCAACGTGGTTGTCGGCGATATGAACAAGGATGGCAAACCTGACCTGGTGGTGACAAGCGAACAATCTCGTACGATTACAGTGCTGCTTGGCGTTGAGGGATCCGACGCGAGATTTCGCGGTACCGGCAGCGGTGCGGTGAATGTTTCGGTCAGTCCTGGGGAAGTGGTTCTTGGCGACGCAAATGGCGATACCAACCTGGACCTCGCCTTTGTTACCCACGACAGCTACGGCGTGACGATACTTCTCGGTGATGGCAAGGGGGGCCTGGCTCAAGCCCCAAATTCGCCCATAGTAATGAAGAACGGCGAGCACCCGCACACCCATGGTCTGGCAATGGGTGATCTGAATCGCGACGGCAAACTCGACCTCGTCACGGTCAATAATGAGGACAATGATGTATCGGTCGCCTTCGGCGATGGGCGTGGCAACTTCACTCATGCAGCAGGCTCTCCGTTTGCGGTAGGTCCAAGTCCCTATCCGCTCGCGCTCGGCGACGTCAACAACGACGGTTATCCCGACATCGTCGCAACTACTACCGCTACCGGTCCGAGAAGGGCCCAACAACTGCCGTTCAGTCGCGCGTTGACGCTGCTGCTCGCTGATGGGCGTGGTGGCTTCCGTAGCAGCCTGTTTCCATTGCGTACAGGTCAACCATGGTTTGTGGTGATCGGTGACATCAATGGCGATCGCAAGCCCGATCTCGTGGCCACTCATCACGATCAGCGCGAGCTGACGGTGGTGATCGGTGACGGCAGCGGAAACTTCAAGGAAGCGAGCTCTTCACCGTTCAACTTCGGCCATAATGCATTTCATATGGTCCTCGCGGATGTGAATCGTGATGGCAAGCCGGATGTGCTTGCAGCGGCCGGCGAAGGCGTGAGCGTAATGCTTGGCGACGGTCGAGGTAGGTTCTCGCCCGCGCCTCATTCACCGTATTTAACGGGAAGAGGAACATGGCGTTTCTCCATCAGCGATGTGAATGGTGACGGAAAACTCGACGTCATCACGACCAACACGGAAAGCAATACTGTCGGGGTACTTCTCGGTCGGTAGTCAGTGGTCAGTTGTCAGTGGTCAGTCGTTCGTACTTTGTACTTTGTGCTTTGTGCTTTGAACTTCTTGTCAGCAAGTCGTATTTTCGAGCCCGGAGGCAATTCATAAACACCCAAGTACAAACCAACCACTGACAACTGACAACGGACTACGGACTTCACTCCGATATCAATCTCGCTATCAAGAATGCAGCACCCGCTGCGACGCTCCCGATCAACGCCATTTGCAGGGCGCTGCGCAGAGGTCTCATCCCCGTGAAGCGGCCCTTAATGAAACCGAAGACGAAGAGCGCCACCACAGTTAAGGCGATTGAAACAAGTAGTGCCAACGACAGGTTGTTGGTTGCCATGTAGGGAGCCAGCGGGACGAGACCGCCCGCTGCGTACGCGCCGCCGATGGTCAACGCACTAATCATGGCCCGCTTTGGATCCGGCTTCTCAAGTCCTAACTCGAAGCGCATCATAAAGTCGATCCACTTCTGTGGCTGCTTGCGCAGTGCCTGCACGATGGGCCACGTTTCTGCCTCACTCAGCCCGTATGCATGAAATACTTCCGCGACTTCCCTCATTTCCTCGTGAGGAATTTCCGCAACTTCGCGCTTTTCGCGTTCACGTTCTTTGGCGTAGTGTTCTGCGTCGCTCTTTCCGGCCATATAACCCCCGAGGCCCATGGCAATCGATCCTGCGGCAATCTCAGCCAGGCCCGCAGTAACGATAATACTGGTTGTAGCAACGGCGGAAAGACCGGCAGCGAGCGCAAAGGGAACCGTCAAACCGTCGGACATCCCAATCACAACGTCACGTACGACTTCACTTGCTGTGAAGTGGCGTTCCATGTGTAGCGTCTGCGGCATAAACCACCCTCCGAAGATTAGAGTCCACTGCAATGTGGACTGATAATAGCATCGGAAGGAGGAAGCATTTTCCATTTCTCATTTGACATTTTTCATTGGTCATTTGCGGCGCTTCTCTTTTCGTTTCCATTCGTGGTATTTCGTGGATCGTTCTTAATCGCCAGCGCAAGCAATCCCAGGGCAAACGAAGCGATCCACGAAAAAACACGAATCACCACGAAATGAGATTCAGCAAATGACCAATGAAGAATGCTTTCCTCCTGCTGACTGATCCTGCTTCCTCCCTCCTCGTCGTTTTAGTGAGCAGTTCTCACGCTTGTTACAATGAACTATCGAATCAGGGTCGCGATTGCGAAACATTTCATCGGGAGGTGAATCCCTTGCCGGCACAAGACCTGAAGAAACTACTGGAACGCATCCACTTGCGCCTGGATGAAAGCTTCGTGGGCATCAGCAGCATGGTCTCCGACCTGGCCCCTGCCGACCTGGCCGAACTGTTCAACCAACTGACGGTGCCCGAGGCTGCGGCAGTTGTCGCGATGTTGCCGGTGCCACGGACTATTGAAGTGTTCGACCAGCCCACAATGCGTCGCCGCGCAGCAATCCTAAGAGGGTTGGACCCAGCTCGCGGTGCGGAAATACTGGCCGGCCTCTCGGCTGACGAGCGCACTGACGTCATCCAAAGGATGGGTCAGCACGAGCGCCACCGTATCGTACCGAAACTTGCCCCCGACCTGCGCGCAGAGCTGGAAGACCTGTTGAAGTATCCGGTCAACACGGCCGGCGGCATCATGACTACAGAGTTTGTACATCTCGATCTAAAGATGACCGTGAGGGAGGCGCTAAAACATATCCGATTGGTGGCGCGCGAGAAGGAGTCTATCTATGCCTGTTATGTAATCGAGTCGGAAACCGAGCGTCTGCTGGGTTCCGTTTCCTTGCGGGATCTGGTGATGGCCGAACTCGATGCGCCCATATCCGAAGTGATGCGACGCAAGCCGGTAACGGTAAACGCGCTTGATGATCAGGAATTAGTGGCTCATAAGATCAGCAAGTACAACCTGCTCGCGGTGCCTGTATTGGAGCAGGATGGCAGCGTGGTCGGTTTCGTCACTGTGGACGATGTGATAGACGTGCTGATTGAGGAACAGACCGAAGACATCCTGCGCATGGCGGGTGTCGAGCCGGGCGCGCTGGACAAGCCTTATTTCGACAACCCCATCCTGCGCGTGGTACGCAAGCGCATCGGCTGGCTGTTATTACTTTTTGTGGCGGGAACGTTAACCAGCGCTGTGCTGCATCGCTTTGAGGCCGAACTGGCTGCGGTAGTGGCACTGTCTTTTTTTATCCCGCTGCTGATTGGAACCGGCGGCAACGCCGGGGCGCAGACGGTGATGACCGTTATTCGCAGTCTCGCGCTTGGCGAGCTGGGGGTTAAGCACGCCTGGCGCGTGGTGTTGCGCGAAGCGACTACCGGAATGGTGGTTGGTTTGTTGGTGGCTCCGATCGCTTTTGGCCAGGCACTCCTGTGGAAAGCGCCGATTGAGCTGGCACTCACGGTGTCGGTGACGATGTTTGCGATCTGCATCTGGTCCACAACTGTTGGTTCGCTCATCCCCATCCTTGCCCAACGCTTCGGGGTGGATCCCGCTGTGCTCTCCGCCCCCATGATTACGACCCTGGTTGATGCGACGGGCCTGATCATTTATTTCACAATCGCAAAGATGATCTTGCATATTTGACGAAGGGCGAAGAGATTTAGCCGCGGATTTACGGCGGATGAACGCCGATTCAGAAATTAGTAGTGGGACAGCCATCGAGACGGTGCTGTAGTTTAGAGTTCAAGCTCTAGCTTGTGCGCCGCTAAGGCACAAACTAAAGGTTGAACTCTGAACTGCTCGATTTGATGTGCCGAGAGCGACCGTAATTTGGGCGATGAATTAATCTCAAGACTCGGATCTCCAATCTCAGATCTCAAATTTCAGATCTGAGATCTCAGATCCGTCAGGCTCGCGCTAGAACTTGTCCATGAGAATGAGGACCCCGATAACTATGAAAGCGACGGCGGCTGCTCGCTTGATCCAGATCAACGGAATGTAGTTTCCAACCACACTCCCAACTACTACTCCAATCGCTGAGACAGCGGTCAACGCCAGGGCCGATCCGATGAAAACTGCCCAGGGTCGCTTCGTCTGCGCAGCCATCGTCATCGCGGCGAGCTGTGTTTTGTCTCCCATCTCCGCCAGAAAAATCACACCAAACGTTGTCAGAAAGACCCGCCAGTCCATATAGTCCCTGCCTTTCACCGGAGAAATTTAGCCGCGGATGAACGCGGAAAACGCGAATCTGAAAAAACCGTCACTCAATTGGCTTGCCGTTAACACCTCTAAATCCGCGTTCTGCCGCGTAAATCCGCGGCCAAAACTTTCCTGCTAAAACCGGAAGCCAACGCCGCCCGTGAATTGGAAATTGTGTTTGGTCTCGGGGGGTCGACGCACAATTAAATTGCTTAGCGAGAACCCGGGCACTGCAAACTCGCCATAGCGTATGATTGTGTCTCCCAGGTCCATGCGCGTCATCACCCGTCGGGATATATAAAATTCAACCACGCCGCCTACGTCAGTCGAAAAATATTTAGTGGTTCCGATACGAAACTCACCGACTTCAATTTGTCGATTGTCAAAAGCCGGAAACGTTTCCCGCCGCGTGCTCACTAGTTGGAGCGCCTGAGTAAAGCCCACGAAACCGGGTCTGGCTTTACCAAAGATGCCAAAGCTGCCAAAACGCTTTCCCACTTTCACACCAAACTGACCCTGGAACATGTGTCCGCTGGGAATCGGAAGGGAGGAAAAACGCGACGACCCGTGTTGTCGCGTGTAGAAATTGCCTTCGGCCTCCAGACCAATATTGTCCGTCAGATTAAAAGTAAATCTACCACCCAGGCCCGGTTCTGTGATGGGACCCAGGTCGTCGGGCAAGATACATGGAAATGCACATATCGCTCGCGGAGGATTTAGAGAAAGTGAAGTGAAGTGTATCCCCACCTCAAATCGTGGAGTTTCCACCGCAGGTTTGCTCGGACTGCTTGGGTCTTTGTCTTCTGGAAGGTTCCCGAAGCGAAACGCGACCCCAGCTGTTATCTGAAGATTGTGCGCAATCCTGCCCGGGCGGCGAACGAGTTCGGGAAAATTGATCGGATCATATTCAAAGTGTGGTCCATAACGAACGATCGTGTCGCCGGCATCGAAGCGAACGACCGTGCGGTCGGTTGGGTAGAGTTCGAGCACGCCTCCCAGGTCGGTCGTGAAATGCGTTCTCCTGCCAATGCGTGCGTTCGGAAGGAGACTGCCAAAAAAATTAAGCGTCGCGCCGGGTTCATTGATAAATACCTCGCCGACGCTCAGAAAACCAGGTCTGGCTTTTCCGAAGACGCCGAACTTTGAAAACCGCTTTCCAACCTTGACGCCAAACTGGGCCTGTACTGCGCGGCCTTCGCCCAGCCCGCCAAAAACATTCTTGTTTGGAAAAAAATTCCCTTCGGCCTCGAGAGCGATCTTCCGATTGATATTGTAGGTAAGACGTGCGCCAAACCCGGGTTCAGTGACGTCGCCGCCAAACTCCTGGAAGAGAGTGAGAGAAGTAAACTGGGGGCCCAGCTCAATTTTGCTTTCAGTGGATTGGGCGCTCGTCGGCCCAATACTAAGCAATAGAGCGATTACCGCTAAGACGAGATGTGTCGGTTTCATCGTATCTCCTCGGTGCATGAGGACAGCTCAAGGCTCGCTAAACTGCAGCTCAGGGAAAATTCAGTTTCTCATTTGTCATAATTTGTCATGGTCGTTCTGTGGCGCATTGATTCGTGTCAGTTCGTGTGTTTTAGTGGATCGTTCTTCATCTCACAGCCAAAGAAACGATCCACGAAATTACACGAATTACCACGAAATAAGATCGAAAAATGTCCGAATAAGAAATGTCAAATGAGAAATGGAAAATGAACACTCCTGACTACAATTAGCTTAGCCCGCTTTAAGCTCTTCACACGCTATCTTCGCTCGCGCGTTCCGTAACTTACGCCGCTCGGCGATCGAGCCAACCAGCCCCCCGTGGCCTCTTATATCACTGACTGGTGCTTTGCCCACTCCCATCTTACAATTCCAGAGTCATTCCGTAACTCCTGTTCCTTAGCTGCAGATGGGCAACACCACCAACGATTTTGTCGGCACGGAGAGATTCAGGATCCGCAGACGGCTGGGCTCCGGAGGAATGGGTGTGGTCTATGAGGCGCATGACCGGCAAACGGATAAAGTGGTTGCGCTAAAAGCTCTCACGCGCACAGAAGCCTCACACATCACTCGTTTCAAACATGAGTTTCGATCCCTGGCGGACGTCTCACATCCAAATCTGGCCGCGCTTTATGAGCTGATGTCCGATGGTGAGTATTGGTTCTTCACCATGGAACTAGTCAACGGAGGCAATTTCCTCGAGTATGTTCGACCCGGGTATAAAGCCAAGCGTAGTCAATCTTCTCTCACTCCGACGTTGCTCAGATCTCTCTCTGGCGAAAACGCGGACCCTCCGGATAGCGAAGCCGAAACCCAACAGCTGGACTCTATCAGAACCACATTTGTAGACGATACACTTTCCGATATTTCAATAGACACCAGGTTGTCCCGATCCCAGCTCGATCTTGAACGTTTACACCTGGCTCTGCGCCAGCTCGCCGAGGGACTTCATGGCCTGCACGAAACCGGGAAGCTGCACCGTGACATTAAACCTTCCAACGTCCTGGTATCGAAAGAAGGCCGGGTGGTAATTCTTGATTTCGGCCTGGTCGCCGACGTGGCGGGTCAGGGACTCCACGACAGCATTAGTCTGGCCGGGACCCCAGACTACATGTCTCCCGAACAGGGAGGCCAATTGCCAATTTCAACTGCCAGCGATTGGTATAGCGTAGGGGTAATTCTTTATCAGGCGCTTACCGGGCGGCTTCCTTTTTCGGGAAGGTTCTTTGAAGTGATGGTGAACAAGCAGAGCTTAGATCCCCCAGCGCCCGCAGAGCTTGTCCAGGGCGTTCCGGAAGAACTGAATGATCTGTGCGTGAGACTACTTCGTCGCAAGCCAGCAGAGCGGCCCACAGGTCGAGACGTTTTGAAAATTCTGGGCGGGGGTAAAACGGGGCCTTTGAAACAGCCTTTAATGCCCACACCAGTATCTTCCCCGCTGCACAATGTGCCATTCATCGGCCGCGAACGGCATAAGCGAGAACTGCTCGACGCTTACGACGCCACGCGACAAGGCCAGACGGTCACGGTCTACGTTCATGGCGATTCGGGGGTAGGAAAGAGTTCCCTGGTAAGGCATTTCCTCGACGATTTGCGGGCTCGCGAGAGTGACGCCGTCATACTCGAGGGTCGCTGCTATGAACGAGAATCGGTCCCGTACAAGGCACTCGATGGCGTTATCGACAGCTTGACGAAATATCTCATGGCGCTTCCCGTGGCGAAGGCGGAAGCCTCCATGCCCCGGGATGTGCTCGCGCTCGCGCGTCTGTTTCCGGTAATGCTGCAGGTTGATTCGGTCTTCAACGCTCCACAGCGAGAACAAGAGACCCCCGATCCCTTTACCCTGAGACGTCGCGCATTCGCAGCGCTTCGCGAACTGCTGGGACGCATTTCCGACCGCCAACCGCTAGTGATCTACATCGATGATTTGCAATGGTCTGATGCCGACAGCACGACGCTGCTGGGTGAGATCCTTAGGACTCCAGATCCGCCGCCACTGATGCTCGCGGCCAGCTTTCGCAGCGAGGATATCGAAGCCAAGCCTTTTCTCAGAACACTTCTTAATAGCACAGGCACAGATAGCCGGCGGGAGCTGCGCGTCGGAATTTTAAACAAAGAGGAAGCGCGGGATTTAGCGCACCGTTTGCTGGGTTCAAGTTTGCCAGCACTGGACCCGGTGGTGAATTCGATTGTTCGGGAAGCGAGGGGGAATGCTTTCTTACTCGAGCAACTGGCGCGCTACGCGTCGACGAGCGATCAAGCAGCGACCACGGGCATCAGTCTCGGGGTCATGCTTAGTGCCCGCCTGAGCAATCTACCCAAGGGGACTCGTCAGTTCGTTGACGCGCTCGCGGTTGCTGGGCGGCCGATTAATCCGGAAGTCGCATACCAGGCGGCCGGATTATCCGGCGATGAACTCCCATTATTGAGTTCATTGCGCGCCGCGCAATTCCTCCGGACCGGTAGTTCCAATCACACGGTCGAGCTTTATCACGATCGCATTCGAGAAACCCTGGCATCGCAACTAGACCAGGCAACCGTAATCCAGATTCACCGCCGCCTTGCACACGCCCTGGAAGCGCGCGGCATTGACGACCCGGAGGCGCTGTTTGAGCATTACATGGGCGCGGGCGAACGAGTGCGCGCCGCCACTCACGCGGGAGTGGCAGCCAAGAAAGCGGCTGATGCACTGGCGTTTGATCGCGCTGCAGCCTTCTTTCGCCGGGCTCTGGAACTCGCACCGTCGAGAGGTGCGGAACTGATTGATCTCAAACGTGGTCTCGCTGAAGCTCTGGCCAATGCGGGCCGACCCGCCGAAGCCGCACAGGCTTACCTCGATGTGGCTCATGACACCTCGGCAGCGCGCAGTCTTGGTTACCAGCGCCGCGCCGCCGAACAGTTGCTAATGGGAGGTCACATCAAAGAGGGCCTCGAGGTCATGCGCTCGGTGTTGGCGGCCGTGGGGTTCACTCTACCCGCTGGCCCAAAGAGTGCTCTGCTTTCGTTAATACTGAAGCGCATTCAGATCCGGCTGCGCGGACTCAACTTTACCGAACGCGATGCCAGCGAGGTCTCCCAGGCAGATCTGTTCCGTATCGATCTCTGCTGGGCGGTTTCGGCTGGGTTGGGGGCGGTTGATCTTATTCGCGGCGCAGACTTCCAGAGCCGCCACCTGCTGCTTGCATTGCGCGCTGGCGAACCATTCCGAGTAACGCGAGCCCTGGCGCTTGAGGCGGCCCAGACTGCAGCACGCGGGGGACCTTCCAGGAAACGGGCCCTGCAGATTGCGCAGCGCGCGGAGGAGTTGGCCCACCGGGTCGGGCATCCGCATGCCATTGGTCTCTCCATTTGGGCCAGCGGCGTGAGCGCTTATCTCGTGGGCCACTGGAGGAAGGCTGCGGAACTCTGCGAGCAGGCTGCCGAAGTTCTGCGGGATCAATGCACAGGAGTTACCTGGGAGCTAACGATCGCAAATCGTTTCATGCTCAACTCGCTGGTTAACCTTGGGCGTATAGCCGAAGTGTCGCGTCGAGTACCTGGCCTGCTGGCGGCCGCTCTGGAGCAGGGGAACATCTTCGCCGCAGTGGATCTGCGCACGCGTTTGAATCTCATCTGGCTGGCTGCCGATGACCCTAATGGCGGGCGCGCCGAAGTTATCGAAGCCCTGAAAACCTGGCCCCACGAAGGCTTCCATCTTCAACACTACACATCCATGCACGCGCTGGCCCAGATAGAAATCTACACGGGCGACGTCGAAGTTGCCTGGAAGCATATTCAAGGTCAATGGAAAGCCCTGGAGCGGTCGATGCTGCTTCGGATCCAAGTCTTAAGAATTGAGGCCATGCACCTGCAAGCACGAGCCGCTCTCGCCACCGCGGCCAGCGGCAAGGAAAAGAAACATCGGCTAAAGGTGGCTGAGAATATGGCCCGGCGCATTGCTGGAGAGAAGATCGCCTGGGCGCTGCCTTATGCGAGTCTGGTGCGGGCTGGAATAGCACACCAGCAAGGAGAATCATCTAACGCAGTCAACCTTCTGTCAGAGGCTGTCGAGCACTTTGATTTGGCGGACATCGATCTGTACGCGGCAGCCTCGCGTCGCCGCTTAGGAGAAATAGTCGGGTACGAACGTGGCGGGCAACTTATAGCCGATGCCGACGCCTGGATGAGCAAACAGGAAATTAAGAACCCCGCTGCTATGACACGCATGCTGGCACCGGGATTCGACTGATTTTAGATTTTTGATTTTAGATTTCACGAGCAGTCGTCTTTGGCCGTGTCTGCCGTCGGCCAAGGAAATCAAATCTAAAATCAAAAATCTAAAATCAAAAATATCTAAGATTATGGATACACTGAAGACACTCACTTACGAAGTCACCGGCCCTATCGCTCGCATTACGCTCAACCGGCCTGAACGTGGCAATGGGATCACCTTTGAGATGCCGGCCGAACTGGCGGCGTGTGTGGAGCGCGCCAACCTGGATCCAGACGTCCATGTGATTGCACTGGCGGGAAACGGCAAAGGCTTCTGCGGCGGTTACGATCTAGTGGTAACAGCCGAGCAGAGGCTCGGTCTCGAGCAGGGCTTATCCAGTTGGCCAACGGGTTCCCCAATGGATCCGAAGGTCCAGCTCGCCAACCATGATCCCGAAGCCACCTGGGATCCCATGCTCGATTACGCCATGATGAGTCGCAATGTCCGCGGATTCATGAGTCTCTTCCACAGCGACAAACCCGTCATCTGTAAAGTCCATGGTTTTTGTGTGGCGGGTGGTACTGATATGGCCCTCTGTTGCGATCTCCTGATCATTGAGGACCGAGCCTCGATTGGGTATCCACCCGCGCGGGTGTGGGGCGTGCCTACTACTGCGCTCTGGGCCTATCGCGTAGGGGTAGAGAAAGCGAAGCGGCTTCTCTTTACTGGAGATTGTCTCTCCGGAAAACAGGCGCTCGAATGGGGTCTGGCAACCGAAGCACCGACGGCCGAGAAGCTTGACGAACGATTCGAACGCATACTCCAGCGCGTAGCGCGTCTTCCCATCAATCAGTTGGTAATGATGAAGCTCTTAATCAACCAGACTATGCTGGCGCAGGGTCTGAACACGGCGCAGATCCTGGCCACGATGTTCGACGGCGTCGCCCGCCACACCCAGGAGGGTTACGCATTTCAACAACGAGCGGCTGAGGTTGGTTTCAAGCAAGCCGTCAAAGAACGAGATGAACCATTCGCCGATGGCGCCGCAGCAGAGTGAAAACTGGGTGAGATTCCGGAAGCTTAGAGTTCAACCTTTAGGTTGTCCGTGAGGTGCGGACAAGCTAAAGCTTGAACTCTAAACTATTAGCAAAAGTGTTTTCATTAACAATCTCGCGGAGATATACCATATGATCTTCAGCAGTCCTCACGAAGCTGTCAGCATTCCCGAAGCCTCACTCGCCGAGTACGTTCTGCAGCGCGCTCCTGAGTTTGGTAACAAACCCGCGCTCATCGATGGGTCAAACGGACGAACGATCACTTACCGGCAACTGGTCCCGACGATCCGAAAGCTGGCAGCGGGTTTCGGGAGCCATGGGTTTGGCAAAGGCGATGTGCTGGCCATCTACAGTCTCAACTCACCAGAATATGCGTTGGCTTTTCTCGCCGTCGCTACGCTCGGCGGCGCGACTACCATGGTTCCACCGTTGTTTACCGATGCGGAAGTGAAAGCTCAACTGCGAGACTCGGGCGCTAACTATCTGCTGACGATTCCGCAACTACTGGAAAAAGCGAATCAGGCGATGCAAGGCAGCAAGATCCATCAGATCTTTGTCATGGGCGAAGCGGAAGGCGTGGTCGCGTTTACATCGCTGCAGGAACATGATGGCCCGGTACCGCACGTCGACATCGACCCTCGCAGCGACATTGTCGCCTTGCCCTACTCCAGCGGTACTACCGGCTTTCCCAAGGGAGTGATGCTGACGCATTACAACCTGGTGGCCATGTTATGCCAGCTTCACGCCGCCGAGGCGCTCACGGAAAAAGATACAATGGTGTGCGTCGTACCGATGTACCATCTTTACGGTTTGCACGTGGTTGTAAATCTGGGTCTCCGCCAGGGAGCTACCATAGTCATCCTTCCGCGTTACGACCTGCGCCAATTCCTGCGAACCCTCGAACGCTATGCAGTCACGGTAGCGCCGCTAGTTCCGCCGCTCGTGTTGGAACTGTCCCGCGTTCCGGAGGTGGACGAACACGATCTTTCAAAGCTGCGACTGATTCATTGTGGCGCCGCTCCGCTCGCAGTTGAGGTGGCCCAGGCGTGTTCAGAGCGTTTGGGTTGTCCAATTCGGTTTGGATACGGTCTAACTGAGGTGAGTCCACTCTCCCATTCCAGCCTGCCTTCAATACCTGACAAGCCGGGCTCGGTCGGATACTGCCTGCCTGGTACGGAATGTAAGATTGTTGACTACGTTACTGGCGCCGAGCTCGGTCCCAATCAGGCAGGCGAGATCTGGATCCACGGACCGCAGGTTATGAAGGGCTACCTGGGCAACGATCGCGCAACTGCGGAGATGATTCGCGAGGACGGTTGGTTGCGAACAGGCGACATTGGATACGCGGAGGAAGACGGCCGGTTGTTCGTCGTCGATCGGTTGAAGGAGTTAATCAAGTACAAAGGACGCCAGGTGGCGCCGGCAGAACTCGAGGCAGTACTGCTATCCCATCCGGCAATCGCTGACGCAGGTGTGATTCCGAGTCCGGATGAAGAGGCGGGCGAAGTACCCAAAGCATTCGTGGTGCTTAAATCCGCGGCCAGTATGGATGAGATTATGGAGTTTGTTTCGGCGCGGGTCGCCCCACACAAACGCATTCGCCTGGTGGAGTTTGTTAGTGAGATCCCAAAAAGCCCGGCCGGAAAAATTCTGAGACGCGTACTGGTCCAGCGCGAGCGGGCCCGGATCACACCGGGTGGGTGATGGTTCACATACTGCGAAGGTGCTAGCAAAGGGTGCGCAGCAATAGAAGGAGCAAAACGATCCACGAAATCACACGAAACACACGAATCTGTTTCGTGCGGTTTCGTGTTGTTTCGTGGATCGTTTTTGTCTGCAGCCAGCTTGCCGAGTTTCAAGCTCGCGCGACTTTTCGGGGAGCGTGGTGCTGCAATAATCCTGACTGGATGATGTCCTGATGCAGTTGGCCGCTCTTGTCGGTGACCATTGTAGGCTTAAAGTAACTCTCAAACCGGGAGTCTACTCGAAACGCCGGAGTGTACATGTGATCGAGTGGTTCGGTGCTGCTAATGAAGGTACGCGGCTTCGCGCGGGCCCGGAGCCACCCCAACCCCGTCAGAGAGGTCGATATAGGTTGCGCGGACGTCAGTAGATTGTTTCCCAGGGCGAGCACCATCTGCACCTTAGTCAGCTTCGAGCGATATATTTTGGCAAAGCCGACAGCGTGTTTTACGACGCGGCCGTGAAATCCTCTGAGACTTTGCAGGTCGTTAACAAACTTCACCACTTCAGCGAGATCATCCAAAGGCCTCTGCAAAACGGTCGTGCCGTCCATATCGCGAAGCTTGGTGTCTGGGAGTATCGTGCCATTCTTCACACTCTCGTAAAAATAAGGCGTTCCCAGCAGCGGAATCGAGAGCGTGATAAAGGATGGAATAGTGACCTCCGGGGTACCGGTGATGAACTCCAATTCGCGCCGCAGATCAGCAATGCTCCGGGTGGTGACATCTAGCATTAAACCATATGCAAAGACGACTCCCGCGTTCAACGATCTAGTGACCATCTCCACTTGTGGCGACGACGTATTCTGCAACTTATTGAAGCTACGCAACCAGTCGTTATCAAACGATTCAAGACCGCTAAAGAGCAGCTCGCAACCTGCATCTCTCACGAATAGCAAATTCTCTTCGCGCCGGTAAAAATCGTTGGTGACCAGCGCGCCCCAATGTTGAAACTGACCGGCCCGGCGCATTTCATCGATCAGGCCGACACGGGACCGGAAATGATTCCGATCGCTTCCATAAAAATTATTATCGAGAAAAAACATCCGGCTTCTTTTGCCAGATGCCATGATCTGCTGCCTGATGTAATTGAGGTCATAGGTTTGATACGGCCGCCCCTCAGCCGTAAGCGCACAGAACGAACAACGGAAATTGCAGTAACGGGTTGTTTCTACGTAGCCAATTCTTCCCAACCAGTAGGCCAAGTCGTAACGAGGAAGCATCTGCTTCGCCACATACCCGGGACCGAAGGCTTCGGCAATTACCGCGCACAACTCTTCAATGTCTCCGAGGCAGGCGTAATCAAAAAACTTTCTAGATAGCAGCGGCAACGCGCGCACCGGTGGGCCACCAGCGACGACAATTACTTTCGGGTTCTTACTTCGAGCATACGCTGTGATATGCAGCATGCGATCAAAGCCGTTGGTTAGACCGGTGAGGACCAGCATGTCGGGCCAGCTTAGCAGCCGTTCATCTTCCAAAGGACCACTAGCTAATTCTGTGTAGCACCGAACGTCACAGGAATCGCGAGCGAAGGCCCCCGCCAGATATATCGGCCCAACCGCCTGAGGTATTTTGTTAGTCCTGCGAATTGGTTGTCGCGAGTCATCAAAGTAGCAGTTCACAATGAGGACGCGCTTCTGAGGTAAGGCTACGGGACTCCGTGGGGGCATCTCCTGCATGAAGCTTTCTCCTGTAAAACAACCCGCCTTGCTTTTAAGTTGACCGTCCTGATATCGGAGATATCCGAGCCGGTCGACGGGCGCAAAAAGCAAAATTTGGCGAGGTGCGTCGGTTGGAAAGGAGCTAATCCGGAGAACGCGCGCTACTCTACCCCTTAACCTGCTGTTAGGCAATTGTTGTTTTCCCGTAGTCCCGGGACGCCGGAACCCCCGAACCTCAATTACCAGGCCTTATTGACAGTTTAATTAACGGACATCGTGAGAGCGGACAATGGCGGCCGGTGACTCGTGGACCGTCGGATAACAACAGCGATGGCAACGACGCCGTGCAAGTACACCGGATGGCGATTGTCCGCTCCCTCGTAAGGTTGTGCCCGCTCTCTGCCACATACGCGAGTCGCTGGTGGCAGTGTGCAGCCAGCACGCTATAGCAGCAGCCGGAGGTCTACTACCACGCCGGCGTGGTCCGACGGCATCGGCCGCTGAGGAGTTACATCGCTTTCGCCCACCACCTCCGCATGTGCCGCCTCCACGACGCCGCGCGTTAGCACCAGGTCGAGCCTCTGAAAAGCGCTGACGTACTCGAACGGGTTCACTAAGAAGAGAGGCCACGTGAAGCCCGGCCGGTTCGGGTTAGCCACCTCCCAGGCGTCGATGAAGCCCCCACTGAGCAGCAGTTGGTACGTAGGGTCTGTGGGGTTCTCCGCGTCCGCATTAAAGTCCCCGGCAAGCACCACCGGCACACCAGTCGCGGCCGGAACCTGCAGCAGTTCGGAGGCCTGGGCGAACCGGAAGAACGGGAACGGGAGGCCTAATATCTCCTCGAACGACTCCAGGTGGGCAGCAACGAAGCGGAAGGTTTCGCCGCACCGCCCGACGTCAGCCGCGATATACCCGCGCGGGATCGTGATTAGCCCGAGCGTGGCCGTCGGTACCGCCAAGAGCGTGGAAAAGTGGCGCGCCTCGACCGCCCCTAGTTCCAGTTCGTGATTCCTATTCAGGTCCGTTCTGATGAGTACTACAAGCCGATCGGTGAAGCGTACGTCGAAGAGACCGTTCGGGCCGAGAGCAGGCACTTCGGCCTGCAAGTTGTTTAGCACCGCCACCGGCTCGTACTCCAGGTTGTGCTTCGCTAATTCGGCGAGCAGCAGTTGCAGGTAGTCGAAGGCCACCGTCGTAGCCGGAGTCTGCGGATCGAAAGGCCCCGTCTGCCAAAGGGCGACCTCCTGCAGGCTGATCAAGCCAGGCTTATTGGCCAGGATCTCGTGTGCGATGGCCTGAATCCGTGATTGCGGGTCACTGGCCTGGACCTCAGCGAAGGCCTCGGCCACCTCCGTGAATAAGGTGGGCAGGTCTTGGGCGGCCAGGATGTCCGCGAAGTCAGTGCCTGCGTACATGTTGCGAGTCATGACCGTGACTTTCTCGCACGACCCCTGCGCAGCTTCATTCGCCGTCGATTGCCTTGTGTTAGCCTGTGCGAGTTGCGTACCTCCACCGAGAAGCGAGCTGAGAAGCAGAGCTACTAGAAACACAGTTGAGACTTTTTTGTAGGGAACCATTGAATCTCCTCTTTTCACGTAATTGATTTGGACAGTACTGCGCTTGAACACTTGGCCGCGTGCTCTGTCTTTAGACTTCGAGTTTAAATATTGCCCTACCTTTAAACGCGTAACTTTTTCCGAAAACCTATCACCTCTTTTCGAGAAGGAAATAGGAGCAGGAGGAAAATCTCTAAGGGAAGAGGGAAGCCTTGGTATGATAGATCGCCAAGCAGGCGAAGGATAAGCAGGAATTGTGAGAGGTGGATTAACGCTTAACGGTCCAGGCGCTTACGAAAGGAGAGAGCATAACGACTCCACCCTGACCAGCCACCTCGTCCCGAAACCGCGCAGCAAGATTATCAATGTCAACTTCTTCTTCGGTGGCAACATTGAGTTTTAGCAGAGCGGGCAAGAGGCTTCTAACAGAGTTGGCTGTGTAAGCATAACCATCCCAGTTTGCGCCACCGCCGATTGGCGCCTCCAGACACATTTGGGGCTCTGAAAGACCGGCATCAAGAAACAACTTATAAAGCTTCATTCCCATTTGCGTCTCCACTCCCGCAATTTGAAAGCATTGCAGCATCCAGTGATATATCTTTTCGGCACACTGCGAGGGCGGTAGAGTTGTTGGCTTATGTGTCCAATCGGCTTCCTGAAAAGCCACAACACCTCCAGCCCGCAGATAGCCCGCGAGCTTGCGAACAATAGCTACTGGATCAGGCAGGTACATCAAGATCAGGCGCCCGACTACAGCATCAAACTGGCTGTTCAATGCGACCTTGCAGATGTCTCCCTCAACAAATGATACGTTTTCCAATCGTGCTCTAGAGCATCGTTTTCGAGCCGCCTCAATGACGTGAGGATCCCTATCCACTCCTAAGACCGAGCCCTGCGGGCCAACCAGCTCAGCTGCTATGAATGCGACATCTCCAGCCCCGCAGCCCGCGTCAAGCACTTTCATTCCGGCAGTGATGCCTGCGTTTGCGAAGAGTCTCCTGGTAAAAGGATTATAGAACTGCGATTGCTGTTGAAGTCGCTCAGTCTCTTCGAGTGATCTTCCCAGCGGATATAATCGGACCGACTCATTACTATTCTTCAAGTCCGGACCTCCTGTAAACCTGGTTCCCCTCAAACAAGCGGCAGCTAGGCGCGCTTCGCAGACTCGATATGCCTTAACAATAGAGAAGCCAGCCTTGATTGCGCCTGCCCGGTGACCTTGTTTGGAAGACCGGCGTCAGCAAGTTCCCGCGACAGTTGTCCGCCGGCATCTGTTACCATCGTCGGCCTGAAATAGCTTTCGTATCGAGAGGCGACACGAAAAGAGGGTGTGTAAACGGAGTCCAGTATTTCCGTTGTGCTGATATAAGTGCGGGCCCGTCGATGCCGCGAGGTACCAAATGGAGTCGCAGGGGAGGTGGCAAGAGAGTACGCACAAAGCAAGGCAGCATTAACTAACTCCACCCCCAATTGCGTGGTGTTCAAAGTTGAATGATAGTTTCTGATGAAATTGACCGAATGCTTAAGGATGCGCCAACGGTAGCCTCGTAAACTCATCATTTGACCCAGGAATTCTACTACCTCGTCTATTGGATCTAACGGCTTGCAGACAAGTGTGGATCCGTCCATATCGCGCAACTTTGTACTCGGCAGGATAGAATCCTTACGCAGGCAATCGTAAAAATAGGGCGAGCCCAAAAGCGGAATCGGAAGCGTAATGAAAGAGGGTAACGTGATGTTCGGAGTATTCGTTATTAAGTCCAGTTCCCGACGAAGGTCTGGAATATGGCGACGATCAACGTCGAAGATCAGGCCATAGGAAAACAAAAGACCTGACTCCAAGCACTTGCGTATCATCTCTACCTGCGGACAAAGATTGTTCTGTGCTTTATTTACGGACTTTAGCCACTTAGCGTCGAATGCTTCTACTCCGCTAAAAAGGAACCGGCATCCTGCATCGTGCACTATTTTCAAATTCTCATCATTACCAAAAAAGTCTCCCGTAACTAGCGCTGCCCAGTCCTTCATGTAGCCGGCACCGCGCATCTCGTTAACCAACCCAAGCCGCGCCATAAAATGGCTACGGTCGTTTCCATAAAAGTTATTGTCAGCGAAGATCAGACGACGCCTAGCTCCCAATGCCATAATTTGCTTGCGGGTGTAGTCGAGGTCGTACTTTTTATAGGCATTGCCCTCCCCGGTGAGAGCACAGAAAGAGCAGCGAAAGTTACAATTACGCGTGGACTCAACATAATTTATATGGCGCAACCAGTAGGCTAGATCAAAGCGCGGGAGCATTTCTTGCGCTACGTACTCCAAACCGAATGCTTCAGCGACGACGTCTTGCATCTCCTCAATGTCACCGAGGCAACAGTAGTCAAAATACTGCTGAGCCAGCAGGGGAAGTGCCCGAATCGCAGGGCCGCCGGCAGCCACGATTGTCCCGGGATTCTTGGTGCGTGCGTATGCTGTGAGGTGCAGCATTCGGTCGAAGGAGTTTGTGAGGCCGGTTAGTACGAGTAGGTCCGGCCAGGCTAGGGCGAGTTCGTTAAGAAGCGGCCCGCTGGTGACCTCGTTGTAAAGTCGAATCTCACAAAGCTCTGGATTGAACGCCCCGGCGAGATATATAGGACCGAGAGCTTGAGGGATTTTGGCGGGTCGGCGAGCGGCCCGGCGAGATTCATCGAAGAAACAGTTGACGATTAGAACCCGCTTCGTTAAGCGCGAGTTTGCTACTTGTCTGAGGTGGTTCAACTTTGCCCTCTTATTTTCGTGCGGGATCAAGTGGCTTCTGTATCTAGAGCAATGGCGGAATTCGTTTTATCAGATAAGTGTTGTCCCGTGAACTTATGAATCTTCCGGCTCCATATATTTAAAGCGTAAATTTCCCAAAACAACTATCATCGGCTACAATTTGCCTATATCTACCTACGTATTTGCCCAGATCGTTACTTTATCGAATTCCCCCGCATGAGCCGCCCCCCCTCTGACGAAGCCAGCCAGCTCCTGTCCGACTGGAGCAATGGCGACCAGTCTGCCTTAGAAAGGCTATTGCCCCTTGTCTCAGAAGAACTGCACCGGCTTGCCCATCACTACATGACTAGGGAGCGTGCCGGTCACACGTTGCAAACTACTGCCTTGGTAAACGAAGCCTATATTCGTCTCGCAGATCAGAAGGAAACGCGATGGCAGAACCGTGCGCATTTCTTTGCCATTGCGGCACAATTGATGCGTCGCATCTTAATAGATCACGCAAGAACTCTCCATGCCTCAAAGCGCGGAGGGGGATTGGACAGGGTGCCGCTTGATGATGCGATAGTTCTGAGTCCTGAGCCCCCTGTAAATCTGCTCGATCTTGATCAGGCTTTGATAAGACTACATGAACTGGATGCTCGCAAGAGTCAGATAGTGGAGTTGCGCTACTTTGGCGGGCTAACGGTCGAAGAAACGGCGGAGGTACTAAAAATCTCGGCTATTACTGTAA
>JBHENP010000009.1:17586-40538 GCA_046261995.1 Pyrinomonadaceae bacterium | reverse complement strand
TGGCTAAAGCCTGGCTCCACCGTGAAATGGGATGACACTTGGCCAAGAAAAGCTGCTCTATCCATCAGCGGTTCCTTTGTATGGTTGCCCTCGTTCTTCCGCGTTACAGAAGCGGAAGAAAAAACTTAGATGACGATAATGGATTTTAATGGATGCTAAAACCTGGCAACAAATAGAAAGTCTTTATCATCAGGCGCTCGAATTGCCGCCGGAACAGCGTGCTGCCCATATCAGTCTGTGCTGCCATGGAAACGAAGTATTGCGCCGAGAAGTTGACTCTTTGATTTCCTCACATCTGGCGGCGGCGGCATTCATGGAAGACTCGGTTGCGGATCAAGCTACACGCCTGATTGCCAACAAGCAGATATCCTCTGTTATCGGTCAGACAGTTGGCAGTTATGCAATTCTCTCACTGATCGATACTGGTGGAATGGGCGAGGTGTATTTGGCAGAGGATACGCGGCTAGGACGTCAGGTGGCGGTCAAGCTGTTGCCCTCCTGCTCTGGTGCCGACGGTGAGAGACTGCGTCGCTTTCAGCAAGAAGCCCGGGCCGCTTCAGCCTTGAACCACCCGAACATCCTTACGATTCACGAGGTCGGCGAGGCAAATGGGCGGCAGTTTCTCGCGACCGAGTTCATTGAGGGGATAACTCTACGGCAGCGTATGACGCAAAGCCGCTTGGGGTTACTTGAAGCACTGGACCTCGGAACGCAAATAGCTTCCGCATTGGCCGCGGCGCATCAAGCCAATATCGTGCATAGGGACGTGAAGCCCGAAAATATAATGATCCGACACGACGGCTTCGTGAAGGTGCTCGACTTCGGTTTGGCCAAGCTAATCGACCTTCCGGCGGCAAACTCGAATTCGCCAACGCTTGTCTCTACCGATCCAGGCATGGTGATGGGCACTGCCCGCTATATGTCCCCGGAGCAGGCTCGAGGTCTTGCGGCTGATCCCAGAACCGATATTTGGAGCCTGGGGGTCGTCCTCTATGAAATGATTGCTGGACAGACCCCTTTTGAGGGACCGACGGCCACAGACGTCATTGTCTCCATAGTGGAGAAGAACCAACTACCGCTGGCTTACTACTCTCCTGGCACTCCCGTCGAGGTGGAATGGATTGTTAGTAAAGCACTTCGCAAAGATAAGGACGAAAGGTATCAAACCGCGAGAGACTTCTGGAATGATCTACGCAGATTGAAGCAGCGGCTAGAGATCACTCATGAGCTTGGGGGTTTGCAGGACTCACGCCCGAAAGGTCAAGGGCATTCTGCGGGCAGCCTTAAAAAAGGTGCATATTCGCTTCCAGGCCCATTGAAGAAAACAGCGAGCGGCAGTCGAGCCCCTGCCTCCGGGCCCCGTCGATCTCGCAGCGCAATCAGTTCCCTGGCGGTGCTTCCTCTCGTTAATGTTAGCGCTGACCCTGATGCCGAGTATCTGTGCGACGGAATTACTGAGTCTATCATTAACAATCTATCGCGACTGCCACGGCTCAGGGTTATGGCGAGGGCAACGGTGTTTAGATATAAGGGCCAGGAGATCGACCCACAAGTCGTTGGCAACAAACTGAACGTGCGGGCCGTGATGACCGGCCGAGTACAGTATCTCGGTGATGACCTGCTCATAGCGACTGAGTTAGTGGATGTGAAGGATGGATCGCAGTTGTGGGGAGCCCAGTACAAGCGAAAGCTGGCGGACATTTTCGAGGTTCAGGAAGAGATCGCCAGGCGCATCTCAGAAAAGCTGGAAGTTCGGCTCAGCGGCGCTGAGCGCAAACAGTTAGCAAAACGTCACACCGAAAACCCCGAGGCGTACCAAGCATATCTTAAGGGTCGCTATTACTGGAGTAAGCGTACTCCCCAGGGCTTCCTGAAGGCAATCGAGTATTTTGAACGGGCAACCAGCATCGACCCTGATTACAGCGTTGCATATTCAGGGCTCGCCGATTGTTACACCCTCCTGAATTATGCCGGGGTCCTTCGGCCAAAAGAAGCGATGCCAAAAGCGCTGTCGGCGGCTGTCAGGGCGCTACAGATAGATGACAGTCTTCCAGAAGCTCACAATTCAATGGCCGCAGTGAGGTTCTGGTACGAATGGGATTGGGAAGGAGCGGAAAAGGAATTCAGGCGGGCCATTCAATTAGATTCCAATTATGCGTCTGCTCATCATTGGTATTGTTGGTTTCTATTGGCAATGGGACGTTTCGATGAAGCAATCCAATCAGGAAAGAGAGCGCTGGAAGTTGACCCGCTCGCGTTGCCTATAAACATGGCTGTAGGTAAAGCATATTTCTACGCGCGCCAATATGACAATTCGATAAAGCAATCCGAGAAGACTCTTGAAATGGATCCGGGCTTTATGCCGGCTCTCTTCTATCTGGCGCGGGCATACCATCAAACGGGGAGGCACCAAGAGGCCATTGAAATAGCTCGACAGCTCGTGGAAGCTTCAGGCGGGCTTCCGAGTTTATCAGCCTTCCTCGGGTACATGTGCACCGGAGCGAGACCGGATGAAAGTCGCACGGTACTAGAAACCTTATTGGCTTTAACAGAATCCGATCGAATGTATATCTCAGGGTTCGTGATGGCTCTCATCTATGCGGGCCTTGGTGAAACGGATCGGGCGCTGGAGTGGATTGGAAAAGCGTGCGAGGAGCGATCCCTTTTAATAGTTTACCTGGACGTTGATCCAGCTTTTGACAATCTTCGATCCGAGCCGAAGTTTTTGGAATTGCGCCACCGCATCGGCCTGGGCGGCGACTAATACCTGCGGTTAGTCAACATTCGCCGCCTCGATCATTACAGAAAGAGAATCTATAGCGAAGCGTTTTTGTAACTCTCGGGCAAGCGGAAATCCGAGCCTCACCAGAAGTTGATTAGGTCGGGAAAAGGCGAGGATCTCATACCAGACTGTGTCGTCCGTTTGGTCCCACTCAATTGTGAACCGCTCCTCTCCGCGTTCTACATGGCTCGATAAGGTTCCGTAAGCGAACCCAAACTTCTTTACAGGTCCGTCCTCATCGATCAGGTACACAACGCGACAGGCATTCAGGGACCAGAACCCGAAATGGTGCGTGAGTATTGCCACTACGGCACCCAACTCGATTGGCGTCTCTGCTGGGACCATTCTCACCCAACCGAGGTCGAATTGCCTCCAGTTTCGCAGCGCCGCAATCGCTCGCTCGTAAGTCTCCTTTCCGGTGCCCAACCTGGTGCGATTGCGATCGACAATGTAACCGGCCGGGAGTTCGCCGGCGGTGGCACCAACTTCAGGATATGAAAACGGCAGCTCGCGCTGAGAAGAAATAAATCGTTGAATTGATTCTGATGAGGGTTGTCGAAGGAAGAACATTAGCTGGCTGGTGTTCTTGCAATGAAAGAGTTCAACTCAAAACGGATGGCTCGACCTTCAGGGATTTACAGATCGGAACGGTTCACTTTCCATTTTCCATTTTCCGTTTTCCATTTCTCATTTGCCATTTTTGACTTCTTTTTCGTGTCCGTTCGTGTGACTTCGTGGATTGTGCTTATCGCTCGGCCAAGCGAACGATCCACGAACAAACACGAAGTACCACGAAAATGAGATCCAAAATGACCAATAAGAAATATGAGAAATGACAAATCATGAAAAATGGAAAATGGAAGATGGGGCCTTCCTAACCTGCAAGTTACGCGTCTCCTAGTCCCTCGTCTTTTTGTCAGCTCCTGACGCAACACGTGCACGTGGATGGTGTTTATCATAGGACGAACGCAGATGACGATCGGTGATGTGTGTGTAGATCTGCGTGGTGGAGATATCGCTGTGACCCAGCAGCGCCTGCACCGAGCGAGAGTCGGCGCCATTCTGCAGCAGGTGCGTGGCAAAGCTATGACGCAAGGTGTGGGGCGAGATGTCTTTGACTCCGGCTTTGGCTGCGTAACGCTTGATCATGGACCAGGCAAACTGCCTCGTCAGTGGTTTACCGCGATTCACAAACATATATGCTGACGTAGCTTTCCCGTAGGTTGCTTTAACGGCCCCGTACTGCTGCAGCCAGTGAATCGCACTCTTTCCGATCGGAACGCGGCGCTCTTTGCTTCCCTTGCCATGGCAAACTAGCAGACCCGAATGAACATCCACGTCGGCCTGCTTTAATGAGACCAGTTCAGACACACGCAGTCCGGCTCCATACATTACTTCCAGGAGCGCTCGGTCCCGAATGCCCTGCTCTGTCGAAGTATCTGGCGCGGCAAACAACCGGTCGATTTCGTCTTCGGTTAGAAATTGCGGCAGGTACGCGAAACGCTGAGGCGTCTTGAGCTCTTCGGTCGGCTGACCTTTGATGTGGCCGTCGAGCATGAGGAAGCGAAAAAACCCGCGCGCCGCGCTGACAGCCCTGGCAACCGAAGAGGGCGAGAGGCCTTCTCGCGACAATGCTGCGATCCAGTGCCGCAGATCCTGTCTGGTTAACTCCGGGACTGGTTTGCCGCCCCTGATGGCCCATTTCTCCAAACGCGCCAGATCCCTCGCATAACTCTCAAGGGTGTTACGCGCCAGCCCTTTCTCGACCTGAATGTAAGTCAAGAATTCTTTGATTAGATCGCGCTGTGAAAACTTTGGCACTGTTTACACCCCGCTTGGCTGGCCTTGAGGTCGTCAACATTGCTCATTAAGCAACGGCTTGGATTGGCTGCAGAGACTTCGGCATTTCGTCCCATGTGCGTCCTTGTAACACTCTTCCAAACTTTTTCTTGCGCACCCCACCCCATTGTTTGAAGAAAAAGGGGACACCAGCCTCAGTACATTGATCCCGAATTGACGTGACCCAATCCAAGTTCATCGGCCGAGCACCAGGTCCAGATTCGCCGCCAACTATTACCCAGTCGATGCTTTCTAGCCTAAGGTTGTCGAGAGGGCCAAGCAACGGTTCCAATGAAAGGAACTTCACTGCCGCGTCAGTTTCCCGAAGATGGTCTATCCGACATGCGTACGAGTCATTTTCGACGCTTACGCCCATCCAAATGTTTTCTGCCCATGGTAAGAAGGCACTCAGACGTGCCAATCGCTCCGACCGTTTCGTTAAGACTTGGAACCTATGCCAAGACGCCTTATGCATTACGTTGAACGCCTTGAGAATGAATTCGCGGGGAACACTTGCGTGAAACATATCACTCATTGAGTTGACGAAGATTGTCTGAGGCTTCTTCCAGCGTAGAGGCAGTGAAAGAGCCTCCTCATGTAAGGTAAGGCTGAAACCATTAACATAGTTGGCCTGACCCATTGCTTGAAGTCGCCACGCCATCCGTTCCGCATAACAATGCTTGCATCCTGGGCTAACCTTCGTGCAGCCTGTAAGTGGATTCCAGGTTGACTCAGTCCATTCAATAGAAGATTTAATTGCCATTCTCAGTTCCTCTTTTCTCGATCCTTCTTGAAGATGTAATCTACAATTCGCTCTCCTGTCTCCTTCGGAGAAGCAAAGTATAGGTAGTAGACGATACTCCCTTGATCGTTCCTCATTGGAATTGGCGCGGGAACATACTTGAAGCCTGCGATCTTGCGCAGTCGCTCGCGAAAGGCGTCGGCAAGAGTCTCGTTGTCAGCCTTGGACTCCATATCACCGAAGAGCCCGCGAACTTTCGTGTAAGCTAAATCTCGCCATGAGTGATCACCCCAGGCCTTGTCCATCCGCGCAGTCTGCGAGGCAGGAACCTTTTCAGGGTTTCGCCTAAGAACGTTCATGTTTGCATCCATGATCATGAAGTTATAAAAAATCTCGATCGACCGCATCTTGCCAGCAGTTTCGATCACTTTCCAGTCGACATTTACATTGTAAGGATCTAGGAGGCAAAGGGCTCTACTGTAGTCTTCATATCGGCAGCGAGGAAAAATCTTCTTTAAGAGAACGCTGTTGGCGTCCTCTTCATAAATATTCACATCTGGGTGCGCTGGTGCGATTTCGCGAAGCTTGGCAGTCTTAGTTCTGTCGAGATCGATAAAGTGGAACTCACTAAATGGTGGTTTGATGAGAAGGGCATTCCAAGGACTTCCTCGCACGAACTCTCCGGTGCTCTTTGATATGTGTTGACCCGACCCGGCAAAAGCATCAATGTAGCAGTACCGCTTAATGGAAGCCTGGGCATTCATGATTTTCGAATACTCAGTTGCGTACTCACGCACGATGTCGAGTTTGACTTCAGACCAATTGCCAATTACGTCATATTTGATTTTCTTCACGTGAGGTCTCCGGTGGTCAGCCCTTCCGACGTAGATTTGGAAGGGTTAAGGACGGCTGCCTGTCTTGGCCCCCGATCATCCTAGCCCTCACGGGAGGCAACTCAGTATTGGACCTAGATTATAGACGAGGTTTTAGTGGAGAAGCGATTATTCGTAACGCAGGCACTCGATGGGATCGAGGCGCGAGGCTTTGCGGGCGGGCCAGACACCAAAGATCAGGCCCACGCCGATCGACACGCTGAGACCTGTGATCACGGCCCAACTGGGAATTGATGCAGGCAAGCTGGGGACAAAAAACATGACGATTCTGCTAATCCCTACAGCTAAAACGACTCCCAAAATCCCACCCAGAAATGTGAGGGTCATTGCCTCAAAAAGAAACTGGCGCACGATGTCTTTCCGGCGCGCTCCCAACGCTTTACGAACCCCGATCTCTTTGGTGCGCTCCGTGACGCTTACCAACATGATGTTCATCACACCGATTCCGCCCACCAGCAGTCCCAGGCTGGAGATGGCAATCGCAATTAGCCCTACCATTGCCGTGATGCTGTCAAACTGTTCTATGAACTTGTCTGCCGTCTTGATGTCGAAGTTATTCGGGTCGTCGAACTTCACGTTGCGTCGTCGCCGCAGAATTTCCTCGGCTTGCGTCAAGGCCTCAGTCACCTGGCCCGTCCGGGCGCGGATGATGAAGAGGAGATAACCTTTTGCCGGTGCTACTTTCTGCGCCGTGCGCAGAGGAATGAAAACGGCATTGTCTTCTTCATTCTCGCCGAAGAAACCAGCTTTTCGTTTTTCCAACACCCCGACAATCTCGAAGTTGATGCCGCCCATGCGCACTTTGGTTCCGGCAATCTGATTCTGCCCCGGGAAAAGTGCATCCGCGGCGTTAACTCCAATCACCATCACGTTGGCGCGCTGCTGATCGTCCAGATCAGTTATGAACCGGCCTTCTTTGAGAACGATGTTGGTGATGTCTGCGTGGTTTGATGAAACGCCTTGCGTGTTTCCCCAACGGTAATTGTGCCCCTGATAAGTGATGTTGTCGTCGAAAGGCCCACCGCCGTATCCGACATTTGGCGCCACCACAGCTACCTCGTCGACAGCGCCGGCCGCCGCCTCGATGGCCTCGGCGTCGGCCACGGTTAGAGGCTTGCGAGTTCGTTCCGAGCGGTCCTCGCCGACCCGGGGTCCGGTTGAAAGATGAAACGCATAGATGTTGTTGGTCCCGTATTCCTCGATGATCGAAACGATGTTCTGGCGTAGGCCGGTCAAAATAGAGGCAATGATTATGGCGGTCATTACCCCGATCACGATTCCCAGCACGGTGAGAAAGCTCCGGAACTTGTGCGCGCGCACGCTGTCCAGCGCCATCGCGAGCGTTGCGCGTAATACACCCTGGGGAATTTTGAGTTTAAGCCTCATGTTACTTCGATTACATACTTCTTTTGCGACTGCGCTTCTGCGGTTGTCCGACCTACGTCGCGTGCGTGAGCGCCAGGATCGGATCGAGTCGAGCCGCTTTGAATGCCGGATAGATGCCGGCAATCATCCCGATGGCCGTGGATACGACAATGGCCAGGAGAATGTAGCCGATCGTGATGGTCATCGTGATCGACGCCAGGGTCGTAATTAATTGAGTCACACCCCACGCCAGTAGTAACCCCAGTATGCCCCCCAAAGCGCAAAGGATGGCCGACTCAATCAGAAACTGAAGCAGAATCTGTTTCCTGGTTGCGCCGACCGCTTTGCGCAACCCCACTTCAAAAGTTCTCTCGGTGACACTGACCAGCATGATATTCATCACCACGATCCCGCCCACCACGAGGGTGATCAGAGTAATGGGGACGACGACTGCGGCAATGCTGCCGGTAAACTGATCAATTTGATTGTTGAGTTCTTCGACATTAACGACGCCGAAATCGTCCTCTTCATTCCCCTTCAATCCGTGCTTGTTTCTCAACGCTATCCTCGCGTCCTCGAGTGCCTCTTGAAACGTTTCACGGTTGCTGGTCTTTCCGTGTATCTGAAGGTTGTTGCGACCGAAGATCTGCATTTGTGTGGTGACCGGCACATAAATATGTCGGTCAAAAGAATCTCCGAAGAATGAGCCTCGTTTTGCTTCCACGCCAACTATCCTCATCGGCAAACCACGAACCTTAAGAGTCTTTCCTACCGCGTTCGTGTGAGGGAAAAACTTCTCTTTGATATCAGCGCCCAGGACGCACACAAACGCTGAGCGCTCAACTTCATCGGGCCAAATGAACCTACCGTCCTCAATCGTCTTGTCCTCTATATCTACCATGTTAGCGCTGACGCCAATGATGCGGGCGCCAGGAAACTCGATTCCGTCCTGCTTCAGATCCGCTCCCCCATTAGACTGCGCCCCTATTTCGCTGCACGAAGCGCAGTGGTCGCGGACCCACTCATAGTCCTCCCAGGTGAGATTCTTGTTGCGGCGGTTTCGGCGCTCAAATTCCTCATCGGACATGCGACCGTGAAAGGCCATACGGGCCATCATGAAGTGGTTGCTGCCAAGGACCTTGCTGACTCTTTCGACGACATAGGTGTTGAGCCCGCTGATCGAGGCGCCGACGACCACCACCGAAGCTACACCGATGATGATGCCTATGAGAGTCAAAAAAGCGCGCAGTTTGTGGGCGAAAATCGACTGCAGAGCAATCTTCAGGGCATCGGAATAGAAGGAGAAAAAAGCTTTCATACTTTTGGGGCTAGGTGCGACCGCCACCAGCGTATCTGGCTGTACGTCGGACATCCCGGGAAAGTTTATTGACAATGCTTCGGGTAGAATTTCGCTGCTTGGAGGCTATTTACCCTTACAACGTCCGAGAATGTCCCACACCATTAACGTGAAAGCCTGAGACTTATTAACAAGTTATGTCAGTTCCCCAGCGGGCTCGGTGGTCGCTTTGAGCGCAAACTTGTCCGCCCAGCGGATTCTCCCGGTCACTTGCATCACCACAAACAGGGTGACGATTGAGCCAGTGGTGATGGCTAAACCGGTAAAGCCTTTGAGGAAGAACGCATATGAAAACATCACCAGGTAGATGAATTGGGCCAGCGCAGCTTCCCTGCTCGCGAAGTGCAAACCGACGACGAGCCGAAGGTAACTGACGACCAGAAAGACGGAAACGGCCGCGGAGATCGCAAATGCCAGGTGAATCGAAAGGTGATCGACAAGATAGGCCAGCAGTAAATGGAATGAAAAGAACGCTGCCGCCAGGAAGAAATAATTCATCGGGTGAAGCTCGATGCCGCGCATCGTGGTGATGATGAGCATGAGGAAGAAAAAGAAAAAGAGCGAAACGGGTGCGAAAAAACTGATCCTTCCGGCAAGTGGTCCCGGCTGCAGCTTCTCCGGCATTACCATGGCGATCTGATATCCCGACAACAAGCTCTTGTACGACCAGGTCAGGTCCCAGCCATTGTCTGTCTGTCGCTTGTAGGAAGGCGATAATGTGTTGTCGGGAAAGTCGATGTCCTTGAAGTTTGTTTTCATCTTGAGGATGAAGTCGCGAACTTGCATGACATCCTGGCCACCAAAACTGTAGCGCCACTCATTTAGTCCCTGCGACCTATAGCCGACTGCGAGCTGAACGGTCTTTCCCGCTGCGACATTGATTCTCCCCATGGATGCACCGTCGCGGCTGGTTACTGGCAGAGCGTTACCATCGAGCGTGAAAGTGAGATCGTCGTACATCGCCTGTGAGGTGGGAAACTTCAGCATGAAATCGACCACTTCCTCCTTGTTACTCGTGTTGCGAAATCCATAGAGGCCCGAAAATGCAACCTTATACGTGCTGTACCAAAGCAAGCCCTTCTGCCGATGCTCGAGCTCGAGCGCCACATCAATGGCGCTGCTTTCCAGCGGTAACGGCGTGGTAACGGCTTCCTGGATCGTCCTGACGGTCTTCTTGCCGTTTTCCATGATCTCTTCCGACTTCGGAACGATCCGAGTGAATGAGGCGCTGGGCGGCGCCTGGTTTTGTGGAGAGCCCCAAGTTGACGCGACACGATTCTCCGCTACCGCATCCAGAGAATAGGTGCGGGTGAAGATTGTGCCGCCGAGGATTGCCCAGGCAATTGATGTACAGACGAAGATAAGTGCGATGGCAATGATTCGTTTTGTCATGGTAGTGCTCCCAAGTAAATGGTTGGATTGGTGCCTTAGTCCGGCAGCTGACTTGATGTCCGACATGCTTCACAGATTGTCGAGATTGGGAACTCTCAATGTCCGACGTTACGGGTAATGTCATTGCTAAGAGTTCCCAATCTCGACGACAAGCTGAAAGCATGTCGGACACTTGGTTGTGCGTTTCTATGGTCAGCCCGAGCGGTCTTCAAATTCTCAAACGCAAGCGACAGCGCGACAATGTGGCAAGCCACAGTAAGAGGGTGTGAATAAATACATGACCCCTGGCGACGGATATGCGCTCCCCGGTGTCGAAATCTGAAGAAAGGGTTCTCGGCCCGCATAGCAATTAATCTATGCCTACCGCGAGCTGCTGAGGCGCCTCGAAGTTGACGTCCGGAAAAGAACCGCGGCCGAAGAACACGTGCCGCGCAAACTGATTGAGTATTGGCAGTCGCAAACTTGCGCAGGCTAGTTCCATCAATCCCGGCTGGCGCGCGGTCGCCACAAGACGGCGCATCCACAATCGCGAAGTGAATCGAGCGCGGAAGAGATCCCCGGAGTATGCGCTGAGCACCTGTGCGTTTTTGGATTCGAGAAACTCCGCGACCACTTTCGCAGCGAGCGTCGAGAGTCGCATGCAGGGATCCAGCCCTCCGGCCGTCAGCGGCGAGACGGCCCCGGCAGCATCACCAACTAGTAGACCGTGCCTGTTTGCGATGTTTCGCAGTACCCCACCGACAGGAATGCGCCCTCCCCGACGTTCGGCCTGTCTTGCGTGCCTCAGATCAATAACCCCGCCTAAACCGGCGCGAAATGTTTCCAGGGCTTGAACCGGATCAAACATTCTTGGGTAACCGCCGACTCCGATGTGGGCTTCTTCGCCGTCGTGGGCAATCCAGGCGAGATAGCCCGGCGCCAATTCCGGGTCCAGAAAACAATGGAGTCGCGGAGGACCTTCCAGAGGAATACCTGTAAGCACGTCTTCCACACCCACGATCCACTCACGATTTGATTCCAATTGAAGATCTCGCGCCACTCGAGAGTTGCAGCCGTCGGCGCCGATGAGGTATCGCGTTTTCACCCAGCTGGAGGAAGAGCGGCTGTCCAGCCGAACCACAAGTTGATCTTTCAACAAACTATGGCCGGCATAACGAGTTTCAGGCATCCAGTCGACACCTGCCGTTAAGCAATGGTGCAGGTAGCGTTTGTAGAGAGGGCCTATGCGGCCGATACGGAACTCGTCGTGAGGACTGCTGAGCTCCAATGAGCGACGTGACGGCGAATATAAGGTGACATGCCGCAAGGGCGGTCCTAGGCAGTCCTCGGGGATATCAAAATCCTCGAGCGTGCGGCGTACGAAAATGCCGGTGGTGTGAATCGATGTTTCGAGTGAGGCTTTTCGATCAACCAGCAACACTCGCAATCCCTGGCGTCCAAGTAGACGTGCGCATTGCAGACCGGCCAGACCGGCGCCAACGATGATGACATCCTGTGTTTTCATGGGAATTGCTTTCGCGCTGTTGAACGCGAATGCCGGCGTAATGTTCACAGTTGAAAGCGAGTTTTCTTATGCAGCGGACTGTTCTCGTGGCCGATTAGGAGTGTTGTCAGCCACCCCCCTTCATTCAACAGCAGTGTCGGACTGGCAACATCTGCAGGCAGGTCGAAGATGACCTTGGTTGTGTACGTCTCGCCTGGCCGCAGGGCCTCGCTCAATGGAGTCCCGAGGTCTTCAGTCTGAGCCAGCGCTGTGGCGCCAGTCTCAGAAGGCGAGTACTTACGTCCCTGGGCATCAACCACGGTTGCGAGCCGACTGTTTGGCTTGAGTGTTCCGTTTCCGCGAGTTGGACTGATGGTGTCCTCATCAAAACGAGTCTTGATGGTCACGATGTGGTAAAGGCCATCGGCCGTCGACTGGTTCGAACCATTACCGAGCGTTTTGGTTTGCCGCACGTCGAGAATGGAATAAGCGAGGTGGCAGTCAATTTCGCAGAAGTGCTTTTCCTGACCGCGGGCAAGTACGGTCTCATGGCTCGTGAACGAAAAGAGCAGCAGGAAGCCGATGTAGATCGCGGCCGTTACCGCGATCGCGCTGACGACGACCTTGGTTCCTGCTATTTCGCCTTTTATGACTGTATAGAGAAAGACCAGAGCCGCTACAAAAAAGAGCAGTCCGGTTCCCATAAAAGCCATCGCTCCAATGGGAGCTGCGAGATTCACATTGGTGAACATTTGAGTTTCTCCTCAGGCGCTCAAGTCGTTGAAACGTAACTTAGCATTTTGCGGCAAAGAGCTTTGCATTTCAAAGCCGCTGTCCAAAAAAAGGGTGGCACTCCCCGGTTAACGGTTCCGCATTTGCTGAATTAGCGTTTCCATATGATTGAGATAGCTCTCCAAAGCTCGTCGTCCCGCGGCGGACAACTTGTATTCGGTCTTGGGTACGCGGCCATCAAATGACTTAGTGCAAGTAATGTATCCGGCATCTTCCAGCTTGCGGGCGTGCACGCTGAGATTTCCGTCGGTTGTGTTCATCAAACTCTTGAGATCATTGAAAGTCAGGGATTCATTCGCGGCGAGGGCGCTGACAATCCCAAGACGGAGTCGTTCATGAATCAGGCGGTCCAGCTCAGGCGGAAGACTGCTCGTTTTAGCGCCTTTGAGTTCGCGGAGACCACTGGCCGCCTGATTATGCTTTTTGTGTGTTGCTTGCTTTAAAGCAGACTGTTTAGCCACCGTACCTCCTTGCGATGATGACGCCAAAAACTATGTGGAGCCCTCCGAAGCCGGTTGCCAGGAACCAATTAGCAAATGCTGGATTAGAAAAAAGTGTGATAGCGCCCAACGCCATGAAGCAGAGACCCATGATCGGAACGATCCGCACGGAGAACATCCCTCCCGTAACTACTCCAGTTCCATAGAGCAACAACCATACGCCGGGGATCGCGCTGATCAGGCCTGCCTGATAAAGCACCACTGTGAGCAAACCGCCTACGAAGAGGGGCGGTGAGAGACTAAACGCCACCTTGCGACCCGGTCCTGACAGCAGGGGCATCTGCGCTGCCCGCGCTTTTCGATCCATCGACCAACCGGCAATCAACAGAGACACCACCGCTTCAGCAACCCAGACCGCCAGCCAACCCTGGAAGGACAACTGCCCGGCGGCAATGAAAGCTGAAATAATTGCAGTGAGGCCTATCGCAACCTGGCCCCAGCCCGAAATTCCGGTGAAAGCTGAGGCGCGCTCCATCGTTTCCCGGATGTAGCGCAAATTGTCCATGGCGCGTTCATGCAGCGCCGGCGGCTGTTCAATTTCAGGGGGTACCAGGCGAATCAAGCTCATCGCTGACTATAGTAGGCCTCCCCACGAGTATTGTCAAGTACTTTGCTATGCAAAGTCAGCAGCGAACTCTAATTGGTCAACAAGCGCCGAAGGCGCGGCATAAGGTAGCCAGGGGCAAGCGGCTTTGCGCGCCGCCCCTGGATCAGTCAGGGGACAAGAATCGAGCCCTGAAAGGGCGACAGAGTGTTGGGGGTCAAACTATCAGTTCGGATGACCTCCGCTTCTATCGCCCCTTCAGGGCTCGGACCTTTTTCACGGTTGGGATCCCAGGGGCATCGCACTCCGCTTCGCTTCGCGCTCCCCCTGGCTACCTTATGCCGCGCCTTCGGCGCTCATTGAATCATTGTCTCTGGTCAAACGCTAGGGCTTGGTTGACAAGGCTCGCCTGCTCAGACTGGTGGACCACATAGGAGCCGGTGGCGGGGCTGGCTGAGGCAGAGCGTCCAATGTAGATCGAGCGGTCGCACCCCGGCAGAAGTTTTTCCAGACGCGGTTCAACGAAGGTCCAACCGCCCATATTCTTTGGTTCCTCCTGCGCCCACACAAGCTGTTTCGCGTTAGGGTATCCGGCAATAACCTCACGCAAACGATGCATTGGAAAGGGGTAGAACTGCTCTAGCCTCACGATCGATACACGCGTCTCCTCCGACTTCCTACGCGCTTCCATAAGATCGTAGAAAACCTTGCCGCTACAAAGGACCACGCGCTGAACTGAGGAAGGATCCTTGATCTCAGTATCATCAATGATAGGGTTGAACCCACCACCAGTCAGTTGGTCCAGCGCCGAGGTGGCGGCGGGCAGTCGCAGCAAGCTCTTTGGTGTCATTACAATTAAGGGACGTTCGCCGCCGGGTCGTATTTGTCTTCGCAGAAGATGGAAGTACTGCGCCGGGGTCGTCGGGTAACAGACCTGCAGGTTATTCTCAGCGCACATCTGTAGGAAACGCTCCAGGCGCGCACTCGAGTGCTCGGGTCCCTGGCCTTCATAACCGTGCGGCAGGAGCATCGTCAGTCGAGACGTTTGCCTCCACTTGTCCTCTGACGCAGCGATATATTGATCGATGATGGTTTGGGCGCCGTTCCCAAAGTCTCCAAACTGGGCTTCCCATATAACCAGCGCCTCGGCCGCTATTACTGAGTAGCCGTACTCGAAACCCAACACACCTTCTTCGGACAATGAGCTATCGAAGACTTCGAATCGAGATTCCGGATTTGCCTCTGAGCGTAACTCGGAAAGCGGCGCCCACTGCTTGCCGGTCTGTGTGTCATACAAAACAGCGTGGCGCTGGCTAAACGTGCCCCGGCCCGAGTCCTGTCCGCTCAAGCGCACGCGCGTTCCTTCGATGACCAGCGAGCCGAAGGCGGCCGCCTCGCCGAAGGCCCAGTCGATGGGCAATGTGCCTTCCCCCATTTTGGCGCGTCGCGCCAGTTGTCCTACCATTTTCGGATTGATGTTGAAGCCATCTGGCACTACCGCAATCTTGCGGGCAACATTCGTGATGACCTCAGTGTCGACGCTCGTATCGATTACTACCGAACCGTCCAGCTCTTCAACAGGAGGCGCAGGTTGCTTTGGCTGTTGCTGAGAGACGATGCCTTTCGCGCGAGCCAGCGCATCTTCATACCGCCGTACGCGTTCATCAATCAAAGCCTTTAGCTCGGCTTCGTCAATTACTCCTTCTTTGATGAGTCTCGTCGCGTAGATTGCCCGAACCCCGGGGTGGGCTTTCACTCGCGCGTACATCAGTGGCTGGGTGTAACTCGGTTCATCCGTTTCGTTATGTCCGAGTTTACGAAAGCCGACGACATCGAGCACCACGTCTTTATTAAACTCTTGCCGGTATTCCAGCGCGATCTGAAGCGCGCGGTAGGCGGCTTCCGGGTCGTCGCCGTTAATATGAAAGATTGGCAACTGGGTCATGCGCGCCACGTCGGTTGAATAGATGGTGGAGCGCCCGGCCTCTGGCGACGTGGTGAAACCGATTTGGTTGTTGATAATGATGTGAATGGTGCCGCCGGTGCGATAGCCTTTGAGATCGGCGAGATTCAGGGTTTCCATCACGACGCCTTGCCCGGCAAAAGCAGCATCGCCGTGCAGCAGAACCGGCAGCGCTTTATCGATCACTTCGTCACGGCCGACGCCCAGCCTGTCTCGCATGACGTCCTGCTTCGCTCGAACCATTCCTTCCACGACCGGGTCGACGGCTTCCAGATGACTGGGATTGGGAGAAAGCGTGAGACTGACCTTACGTCCGCTGGCAGTTAGGCGTTCCCCGACTGCGCCCTGGTGATACTTCACATCACCCTCATCGGCCGGAAAGGACGGATGAATCGAACCTTCAAATGAAGCAAAGATGCGCTCGCAAAACTTGCCAATCACATTCGCCAACACGTTCAAACGCCCGCGATGGGCCATGCCCAGGGTAATGTCTTCGACCCCGCGGTCACCGGCATCTTCAATCAACCGATCAAGCAAGGGAATAATGGTCTCGCAGCCCTCAAGTGAGAACCGCTTCTGACCGAGATACTTGGTGTGCAAAAAACGCTCAAACTGTTCGGCAGAGATCAGTTTCCACAAAAGCTGTTTCTTGATTTCGGTGTCCAGCGGCTCGGGGCTAACAAAGTGCTTGCGGATTTGGTCGCGAATCCAGAGCTTCTGCTCCTTGCTTTGAATGTGGCGATACTCAGTCGCGACTTTTCCACAATAGGCGCGTTGCAGGATGTCCAGAATCTCACGCAGCGTCGCACTTTCAGTGCCGGCCAATCCACCGGTGATGAACATTCGATCGAGGTCCCAGATGGTAAGTCCGTAGGTTTCTATATCCAGCTCGGGATGGTAGAGCACGGGCATGGCGTGTAGCGGGTCTACATCGGCAAGCAAGTGCCCGCGCACGCGATAAGCATTAATGAGCTCTATCACCCTGGCTTCTTTGATCGTTTGCTCGCGAACGTGATCGCCCGCAGTAAAAAAGGGATTGCGGTCGAGGCTCCAGCGCAGGGGAGGATAAGGAATCCCCACATCGGAGAAAATCCCGTTATAAAACTCGTGTTGTCCGATGAGCAGCTCGTGGAGTCTGGCGAGGAAGGCACCGGACTCAGCACCCTGGATGATGCGATGGTCGTAGGTACTGCTAATTGTAATCGCCTTGCTAATGCCCAACTGCGACAGAGCCTCCGGCGCCATTGCCTGATACTCAGCGGGATACTCGATCGCACCAGTGGCAATGATTACCGATTGCCCCGCCATCAGCCGCGGTGTGGAGGCGACGGTACCGATTGTTCCGGGATTAGTCAGCGAGACGGTCGTGCCCTGAAAATCTGCCACCTGAAGTTTGCCTGCGCGCGCACGTGTCACCACGCTGTCATAGGCTTGCAGAAACTCAGAGAAACGCAGCTTGCTCGCGTTCTTGATGTTGGGGACCAGTAGACTGCGAGTGCCGTCCTTTTTCTCCAGATCGATTGCCACACCCAGATTGACGCTCTCCCTGCGGAGACGCGACGGCTTGCCATCTACGACTTCGTAGGCGTCGTTCAACTGCTGATACTCATCAAGTGCCCGCAAAATGGCCCAGGCAATCAGGTGGGTATAGGAAGCCTTGCCTCGATCGTTTTCCGCCAGGTACTTATTGATAATCCGCCGGTTCTCATCAAGAAGTTTTACGGGTATCCGCCGTTGCGAAGTGGCGGTGGGAACCGAGAGGCTCGCCTCCATGTTCTCAACGATCTTAAGAGCAGCTCCTCGAATCGCCACCGCTTCAGCATGACTCTCAGCGTTGGGAGGAGTAGAAGTAACGGGCTCAACTGCTGGAGCTCTTGCCGCCGTGGCAGTTGCCGCCCCGTCCGCCTTTGCAGGTGCGTCAGCTTTAGCCGAATCTTTGGCGGATGGTTCATTCACAATCTGGGGAGCGGAAGCATTGCGTCCGTTTTCAGGCGCGCCACCATCCCCTCCTAGTAATTCCGTGAAATACGCTCGCCACGATTCGTCAACCGACTCTGGGTTGCTGCGAAATCGTCCCAGCATCCCTTCAACATACGTCGCGTTAGCGCCGAAATTCTCGGCGATTAGCTCAGATAGATCGGTTGTGCTTCTCTGCTCCAACTTCTTTTCATCCTCCCAATTAATCGCACCCGGATATTTGTACGCGGTTGTCGAACTACTCTTTTTAGCGGGTGATTTTAAGCGATAGACTACCACCTTCCGCATTCCAATGCATGTGACACCACATCTGCTCGGAACTACTCAACCTGCGCTATAATCCCGCGCGAATTATCGCTAGTCGCACTCTTAAACCTGTCCTTAACGTTTTTCCATCAATCAAGTCCGGTTGGAGTGATCGCTTTATGTTAAGAAGCCGGCTGTTGGTTTTGCTTCTCGTTATCCCGGGTGTGGCCGCGGGACTTCTGGGAGCCTGGTACTTCCCGGCAAGTCAGCCAGTTACGACGGTGATACTGGTACGACACGCTGAAAAGAACATCGAGCCAGACAATCCTAACCCGGCTCTGAGTCCTGCGGGGCAGGAGCGGGCTCAAACTCTGGTCCATATGTTAGCCGGATCGGGGATAACCGACATTTATGCTACGCAGTACATCCGCACGCAATCGACGGTAGCCCCCCTGGCTGAGCGCCTTGGGCTTAAGGTCAACCAGATAGAATCTCGAAATGTAGCAGAACTGGTCAGGCAGATTAAGACAAGCAATGTAGGTGGCGTTGTGTTTTCCGCAGGACACAATAACAGTGTGCCCGCAATTATCGATGGACTCGGTGGAGGAACGTTTCCAATTATCCCGGAGTCTGAATACGACAACATCTTCATCGTGACTCTACAAAGATTCCGCAAAACCAGAGTCCTCAAACTTAAGTATGGCAATCCATCGTCTGCGGCAGAAACCAGCAAGCCTTGAAGCGGTACCAAACTCAAATCTTCAAGTAGGAGACGAGAATGAAGAGAAAACATCCAGTCGCGAAAAAAGGAAAGACTAGACAACCTTCTGGAGCTGCTCTCGACAACGGCTTGAACCGGCGCACCTTTGTGAAACTCATTCCTGCCCTCGGCGCTGCTGCCGTTGCCAATCCCCCTCTGCAGATTATCGCTGCACTCGCGCAAACGCCTTCGCCGACCCCGTTGGCTTCACCTTCGCCTTCGCCTTCGCGGTCACCTGCTCCTCTGCGTGTGACGAAGGAGATGTTACGAGGCGCGGAACAACTGTTCGGCATTGAACTGACGGACGCGCAGAAGCAGATGGCCTTGCAAAACGCCAACTCAAATCTTGACCGCTATGAAACCCTTCGGAAGATAAATGTTCCGCTAGACACCGAGCCCGCAACCTTGTTTCGTCCGGCCCTGCCTGGGAAGAGATTTAACATCAAGCCCGTCACCTTTAAGCTTGGCAAGATCCAGAGGCTTAAGTTCAATACAGTCGAAGACTTGGCTTTTGCGACGGTGCCGCAGCTAGCTGACTTAATCCGCAACCGGAAGATTTCCTCGATCGATCTCACGAAGATGTATCTCGCTCGTTTGAAGCGTTACGGACCAAGACTCAACTGCACGGTAACGCTCACGGAGGAACTTGCGCTTGCGCAAGCCGCAGCAGCCGACCGCGAAATCAAACAGGGAAAGTATCGCGGACCACTGCATGGAATTCCCTGGGGTGCAAAAGATCTCTTCGCTACCAAGGGCATTCGCACCACCTGGGGCGCCGAGCCGTATCGCAACCAGGTGATCGATTATGACGCCACCCTGGTAAGTCGGCTGCAGGACGCGGGCGCAGTTCTGGTCGCTAAGCTGTCGATGGGTGCACTGGCGCAAGGGGGTCGCTGGTTCCAGGGGATGACGAGAAATCCCTGGGAAGTAGAAGAAGAACGGACCGGATCCAGCGGTTCGTCCGCTGGACCAGCCTCAGCAACAGCCGCAGGACTTGTCGGGTTCTCGATTGGAACGGAAACACTTGGTTCAATTGTTTCACCTTCTTCGCGTTGCGGCGTGGTGGGCTTACGGCCGACTTACGGGCGGATCAGTCGTTTCGGCGCCATGGGACTAAGTTGGACGATGGACAAGATCGGTCCTATCTGCCGAGGCGTTGAAGATTGCGCGGCAGCATTGCATGCGACTTATGGACCAGATGAGAAGGATCTCACAGTAGGGGATGCTCCGTTTAACTGGTCGCCCGAGACACCTCTCAATCGCCTGAGGATTGGATATCTCAAGATGGAGTTTGATCAACAACAAGACGCTGAGCGAAAGGCAATTTACCAGGCAGCCTTTGACTCTTTGAGGAACGCCGGCGCCAAACTCGAACCCATAGAGTTGCCCACATTCTCGACGGCGGCACTGCGCATCATACTGGTTGCCGAAGCAGCGGCAGCCTTCGATGATCTAACTCGTGACGGTGGCATTAACCAACTGTCCGGTCAGCAACCGGGGGATTGGCCCAACACGTTTCGCAGCTCCCGCTTCATTCCCGCAGTTGAGTACATCCGGGCGCAGCGGGCACGCACGCTGTTGATGCAAGCGATGGATTCGCTGATGTCGAAGTGGGACGTTTTTGTTTCCCCGGCGCCAGGAAGCGCGAGTCTGCTAATTACAAATCTCACCGGTCATCCGGCGGTGTGCGTTCCCTGCGGCTTTCTCAAGGGAATGCCGCAGTCGATTATGTTTACTGGCGGACTCTACGACGAAGGCGCGCCGCTGCGTGTGGCATTGGCTTTCGAGCGCGCCACTAACTGGCACACGATGCACCCTCAGATGGAGTGGGCTTGAAGCTCTATCAGATCCGGGAGCGGTAGCGCCCCGATCATTGTCGTTTATCATTTGACATAATTTGACATTTTTCATTGGTCATTTAAGGGCCGAGAAGCGTCGTGCCTCACATTTCACAGCAAGTAACCTACAACAGAAATCGCTCAATGAAAGTCCCACTCTCAGCAATGACCAAGGAAAAATGTCAAATGAGACGACAAATGATCAGGGCGCTACCGCTCCTCGTTCTAACTGGTGTCCGTTACCACGCCTTGAATCAGCCGGGGAAGATCCAGAACCATAGCGACAGTGCCGTCGCGCAACTCGGTAGCTCCGGCAATCCCTGGCCAGCGTGATGAGTGACGACCTAAATTGCGTACCAAAACTTCCTCGCTTCCCACCACCTTGTCGACGACGACGGCCACGCGTTCTTTTCGGTGCATGTCGTTCGGATAACCCCGTTCGGGAAACTCGCAGGTGATGATGTGCACGAGATCGGTGGACACTGTTTCATCAGCGGGCTGTCCCAACAGTTCACGCAAGCGAACAACAGGTAGAACTCCGTTGTCAGAGCGCAGGATCTCCGTATCTTCCGACTTCTCTATCTGACTGGCTACGATCACCTCAATCTTGACTACGTGGCCGTTGTCCAGGCAGAAGCTGCTGCCACCCGAGGCGACCATGGTTGAACGGAGCAGACCAAACGTTGCCGGTAGTCGAATCTCAAAGGTCGAGCCCCGCCCTGACTGGCTGGAGACCCGAAGCTCGCCCCCCACGTGTTCTACTGCAGTCTCTACTACGTCCAACCCAACACCACGTCCCGAAATAGTAGAGGCTGAAGACAAAGTTGTGAACCCGGGACGAAAAATCATTCGCACGGTGTGATCCATGTCCAGAAGAGTGTCTTTACCGATCACTCCTAACTGGATCGCCGCTTGAGAGACAAGGTCAGGATCAACCCCCCGACCATTGTCTGTGACGCGCAGGCAGGTTTGTCTGCCTTCGCTAGTCACTTCTATGCGCACCAGGCCGCGCTTTCTCTCGGGCAACCGCGCTGGTTGATCAGTAGTCTCTATCCCATGATCGACCGCGTTACGGACCAAATGGATGAGTGGATCCGCAATCGCGTCACTCAGTAGCTTGTCGAGTTTCAGATGTGACCCGACAACTTCAAAATCTATTTCCTTGTTGCTTAAACGAGCGGCGGCTCGACCCGCTCGCACCGCTCGCTGCAGTACTGGTGCCAGCGAGACCATTCGGAGTCCGATCAGCTTCTCCTCGACGTTCAGAAAAGATCGTCTGATTTGCACGTCTAACCTTTCAAGCTCCTCCTGGACTGAATTACTGGCGTGCGGCTGTGAAAGTGCCAGATCAAGGGCCTTGGCAGTCGCGCGAAAAAGGTCATGAGTAGATGAGATCAGCCGATCAAGATCCTCCAGGTCAGTGCGAATAAAATTGGAAAGGGAGGCTGCGGGTGTAAGTCTTAGGCCGGCCACAAACAAGTTTGCACCACCCCAAGCCAGCTGCCCGCTTGGGGACCCGGGTTCGGTCTTGTCGCTCGAGTCAGACGTTTTCGATCCTGCGGCGATTTTCTTGATGGCCAGACCGGCAAAGCTGACTAAATCCGGGTCTGCAACATCAAGATCGGACCTGCCGGCAAAGAGGATTTGAAAGTTAATTTTATCGGCACGCTCCGCGTCGACCATTGGCGAGGTGGCGATAACTTGACCGCGCGCTGCAAGTTTTTCCTTCAACGTGGAAAACTCTTCGTCGAAACTTGCGATATCGAAACTGGTTGTAACTACAAAGAGGTCGTCCCGTTCCTCTACCGCTCTCTCCAGACGGTGCTTCTCATCGCCCGTCAACGACTGCCACGGCAGACTATCGAGCACCGAACCGATGTCCGGACCGGCTTTCCCGCTGTTTCCCTGTGCGAGAACCTGAATCCGCTCGAACAATGCCCGGCGGGACGGTTCGATGACACCCGAAGAAGCCAGATGCAAGCTCTCGAACAAGGCAATAGCTGCGCTCTCACACGTGTCGAGAACATCGTTATCTACACCTACCCGCCCAGTGCGAACGGCACTCAGCAGACTCTCAAACTCGTGAGCAATCTCACTCAACCCCTCGAGGCCCAAGGAGGCGGCGGAACCTTTGATCCGGTGTATTCGTCGGAAGATGCGGTCTACTAATTCACGTCGCGCTCTGCGGTCATTAGCTCTGTCGCGCAGTTCGTCGAGGTCGACAAAGATTTGCTCGATTAGGTCTTCGGTCTCGGCAAGAAACTGGCGCTGGCTTTGGTCCACGATTGAATAGTAAATGCTAAAACGCAAATGGTGAATAGCGACTAACGAGGGTTCTTAAGCTTGATGGGGAAAAAGCGGCGCAACGTATTCATTTTTCATTTGTCATTTCTCATGATTTCTCATAATTTCTCATTTTTCATTAGCTATTCGGGAATTGATTGACTTCTTGTTCGTGTACGTTCGTGTGACTTCGTGG
>JBHENP010000009.1:0-17576 GCA_046261995.1 Pyrinomonadaceae bacterium | reverse complement strand
GTTATCTCCGCTGTAATCGAATTACCAGGAACAGGTTGATGCTAGCGCAGCATCAAGACCGCCGCAAGAACCACGAAAGGAGATCAGAAAAATGAGGAGTCACAAATGGAAAGTGATAAACGCAAGTCGACTAAGAGATCGCGATGCTACTCCACAGTAACTGGATGCTGACCCTCGTCATCGTTCAGGTCATCCTCAGATTCTTCTGTTAAACCGACGTTCTCCTGCGGCTGCTGCTCGTCGAGATCGCGCTTGATGGCATCAAGGATGCCGTTAATGAATTGCGTGGCTTCGTAGGTTGAGAAGCGGCGGGCTATTTCAAGGGCTTCATTAATGGCTACGGTGCGAGGAGTTGGTTCGTAAAGAAACTCATAAACAGCCAGGCGCAGGATGTTGCGATCGACAACGGCCATACGAGCGATGCGCCAGTGTTCCGCCCGCGAACGTATGCGTTCGTCCAGGGCCTCGAGTTGGGCTAGCGTCCCGGCTGCCAGTCGCGTCGCAAAATCGCGCGCCGGTTCTTCCAGTTCCGCATCGCCCAACTCCGACCAATACGTCCGCACCACCTCGTCCGGGGGCGTTTCAGCAACATCTGCCGCAAAGAGCATTTGCAAGGCGCATTCGCGCGCCTTACGTCGCGAACCCATATGTATTACCAGTACTCATTTAAAGGCGATGAGGTCAAGTAAACCACTCCGTCCACACTTATCACTCATCACTTATTGCTTCTAAAAGCTTTTTTGTAAAGATTTGCCAATCCCACCGCCGTTGTAGCTGCTTCAAATCCCTTGTTGCCCAGCTTAACTCCCGCACGATCGATGGCCTGGTCGAGATTATCGGCAGTTATTATCCCGAAGACAACCGGCACTCCAGTCTCCATCCCGGCTTGGGATATTCCACGAGTCACTTCGTTGGCAATGTATTCGAAGTGGGGGGTCTGTCCGCGGATAATCGTTCCCAGGCAGATTACCGCATCAAACTTGTTTGACTCCGCAACCTTCAATGCCACCAACGGAATCTCGAACGATCCCGGCACCTTGTAAACCGCTACGGCTTTATCCGCAACGCCTAGCCGACTGAGGGCATCTAGCGCCCCTTCGACGAGCCGCGAACTGATAAAATCGTTCCAACGGCTCGCCACAATCGCAAAGCGAAACCCTTTGCCATTGAGTTGTCCTTCGTGAATAACTGGCTGCAATACGTTTTCTAACGCTCCATCGGTGCAAATGGAAAGGCTTTCGCAGTATAGGGGATGCCAAAGCGAGCATCAAGGTGATGCTTATTTAACCGTGTCGGGCTGTGATTGCTTAGCGTTGGCGTTCGATATCGCGCACGCGATCGTAGATGTCGCGATAGTCAGCCTGCATCGTGACCAGCGTGTCATTGAAGATGCTTAGCCGCCGAAAGATGTCGCGCAACAGCGTGCGAACATCGCGAGACTCGCCTCGAAAAAACTCTAGTCCTTCTTCCAGGCGTTGTTGTCCTTCTTCCAGGCGTTGTTGTCCTTCTTCAAGGCGTTGTTGTCCTTCTTCAAAGCGTTGTTGTCCTGCTTGCAGTTCGGCAATATCCGTATTCACTTTTTCCCAGATGGGGCGAGTGTCGTGGAGGCGCACCTCCACCTTTTGCTCCAGACTGCCCAGCCGCGAATCGAGATGTTCTACCCTCGAATCGAGGCGCTGCACCGTCGAAAGAACTAGCGTGAGTTTTTCGCCATCCGACGATGGCAGGTTTTTCGTGAGGTCTTCACTCATGAGGTATCTCCTTTCTGACCCGAATTCTAACACGAGCCTACGGATTTAGGAGGTAGCTTCTAGAATGAGTACGCTGGCAGAAAGATCATGTTCCTGTGAAAACGGGTGGGCGTTTTTCCAGAAACGCACGTGTGCCTTCGCGCATGTCCTGAGTGGCAAACAGGCTCGCAAAGAGTTCCGTCTCGAGAGCCATACCCTCTTTCAACGGGAGTTCCAGTCCATGCGTTACGGCTTTCAGGCAGGCACGAACCGACAGTGGGGCCAGCGTTGAGATGGTCCCTGCCAACGATTCTGCTGCCGTTAACACATCGGCGGGATCCGCGACTTGATTGATAAGGCCCAACTGATAAGCCTGCTCTGCTGAAAGAACCTTCCCGGTAAGCATCATTTCCAGGGCACGCCCGTATCCAATTTCGCGCGGCAGGCGTTGAGTTCCACCGTAGGCGGGAATCATTCCCAGTTTTGTTTCGGGCAAAGTGAATTGAGCGTTCGTCGAGGCGATACGAAGGTGGCAAGCGAGCGCCAATTCGCAGCCGCCCCCGGCTGCTAGTCCGTTGATCGCCGCAATCACAGGTACGGGACAGTTCTCGATCTGATAGCAAACCGCCTGGCCACGTTCAGAAACCGCGTGGGCTTCGTTTTGATTAAGCTCCGGGAGTTCGTTTATGTCGGTACCCGCGCAGAAGGCAACTTCGCCCGATCCGGTGAGAATCACCGCCCGCAAGTCGGACTGTCTCTCCAATTGTCTGAATGCGTCGCTCACACCCTCCAGCATCGCTCGCGAGAGAGCGTTGAGCTTCTCGGGACGGTTCAGCCGGACGATCGCAAGCGCATCGCGTCTTTCGAGAAGAATTAAAGACATCTCTTCAGAGTTTCGTGTTTCGAGTTCAACTCTGCGCGTTCGTTCAAGATTGATAACTCGGAAACTCGACACACGGAACTCGGAACTCGGACCAACTAGATTAGATTCATGGGAGTGGGATTCTTGGGATCTTTGGTGTAGTCGTAGAACCCCCGTCCTGACTTCCGCCCGTATAAGCCCGCCAGCACCATCCGCTTCAATAGGGGCGGCGGCGCGAATCGCTTCTCGCGAAATTCATTGAACATGATCTCGGCTATGTAGTAGGTCGTATCCAATCCCACAAAGTCGCCCAGGGTAAACGGTCCCATCGGATAACCCAGCCCCAGCTTCATCGACGTATCAATGTCTTCAATCGAGCCCACACCTTCTTCCAAAGCGCGGATGGCATCGAGCATGTAAGGCACCAACAGCCGATTAACGATGAATCCGGACTTGTCTCCGGCGCGCACCGGCACTTTGCCCAAGCGTTTGGCAAACTCAACGGCCTGTTCGTAGATTGCTTTGTCAGTCAGGATTGTGCGCACGACTTCAACCAGCTTCATTAGTGGAACGGGATTGAAGAAATGCATTCCGATAAAGCGCTGTTGTCGCGCCGGGGAACTCGTCGTCATCATCTCGGTAATAGAAATTGATGAAGTGTTGGAAGCGAAGATAGTCTCAGGTTTACAGAGACCGTCAAGCTGATGGTAGGTTTTGCGCTTCTCATCAAGGTTTTCAATGATTGCCTCGATAATGATGTCGCAGTCTGAGAGGTCTTCGAAAGAAGTAGTTCCAAAGAGGCGGTCGCGAGTTTCCTTTTGCTGCGTAGCGGTAATCGCTCCCTTTTCGGCGAACTTCGCCAGCGATTTTTCAATACCAAGGAAGCCCTTGGTTATCAGATCCTCCGACACCTCGCGAACGATGGTTTCGAACCCTGCGCTGGCTGAGACTTGAGCGATGCCTGAACCCATCAATCCACAGCCCAGCACACCTACTTTCTTGATTTCCATTCTATTGTCTCCTCTATGTATTCGCCGAATTATGGCGTGGGGTTGTTGGGAGTTGTCGGGGACGTCTCATCGGTCAAACCACCGTAGGTTTTTCCAGTCGTTTTCAACCAACGATTGTAATCCTTCGACCACAAACCGAAGTCCTGCAGCAACGCCTGCTCTTCCTGTTGCAGCTTGCGGAGGTCAGGCGCTGGTAGCGGGGATGGTGATGGGGCAGGTTGGCTCTTGAGTCCTCTTGCTTTGTTTAGAAGAATTTTTAGTCTTTCCGTAAGCTGAGCGGACTCATCGCCAAAATGCGGAACTGATTCCAGACCCTTAATTGCATTGTCAACGCCACTCGAGTCTCCCCCCATGACTTCATAAAAGGTTTCTTGCGCATCATTCATCGTCTTTGCAAAGACCACGAACGCCACATCTGCGCCGCTTGAATTTCGAATAATTTGATCTCTTACCGAAAGCGGTAAGGGATCCTGGAAGTGCTGGGCCACTTTCAGGAAACTGACCGCCACGAGTGTTAGAGCCGCCAGTCGCAGGATATGCCAGGTTATGGCGACACCGGTCCTCTCACCAGGCCTCCGGAATTCGACCACCAGGGCCAACGCCGCCCCGGCAACCAGGCCACCCAGATGTGCGGCGTTATCAATAAAGCCACGGCCCAGGTATCCGATGAAAAGATTGATAACGATGATCGGCAGCATGCCGGTGCCAAAAGCGCGTTTGAACCCTTCCGGCAGTTCATGGCGAAATTTGATCCCAAAAACAAAAAGGACGCCGACCAATCCAAATAGTGCGCCGGAGGCTCCCGCGGAGGGAACGTCGTTGGTCTTGAAAAGAAAGCGACCCAGACTGCCCAACTGGGTTCCGGAACTGATGACGGTCAAATAACTCGCCACCACCCCGGCCACGCCGGTAACTACCCAGAACACCACAAACTTTGCCGACCCGTACAATCTCTCAACATATGGACCAACAACCCAAAGACTGTACATGTTCACCAGCAGGTGAGGCAGATTGACGTGCACGAACATTGGCGTGACAAAGCGCCACCATTGATGCTGTTCGTTAATGAGCTGGTTGAGCTTTGCGCCATATGCAATCAGCACCGGCTCGGAAAACTCCCACAAGTGGGCGGAAGTCATCCCACTTGACTGCCACATAAGCAAGAAAACAAAAAAGTTTGCGACTAGCAGAATGATGGTGAACTTGTAAGGCCGATCTAAAACTGCTCGGGCAAAACGTAAAGTCTCGCGGTCGGCAACCGGACGTGAGGGAGCACTTGAAAGGGTGGTAGAGGCGCCGCAGACTGCACAGGTAGTTTGGCCGGCGCCCACAATCGCGCCACAGCCGCGGCACATGGTGGGCCTCGGCAGGTTAGTCTTGTCTGATTTTGTTTCGGTCAAGTCGTCAAACACTAACAAGCGTGATGCTTTAATCGAAAGCATCACGCTCTAGTCTCTGGCTGCAAGATTTGGCTAGCCACCTATTTCCGACAGGAGACTTACCAGATCGTCGGCATGTTCCTCTTCCATTGCGAGAATTCCTTCCAACATCCTTCTGGTGGTGGGATCGTCCTTGCCGATGTAATTGATCATTTCCCGATAGCTGTCGATAGCGATACGTTCAGCAACCAAGTCTTCCTTGATCATGTCCAGAAGATTCTCGCCTTCGACGTATTCGGCATGACTCCTGGTCAACAAACCTTCCGGGTTCAGGTCAGGCTCACCGCCCAACTGCACAATCCGTTGCCCTATGAGATCGGCGTGCGCCTGTTCTTCGTTGGCGTGCTGGAGAAACTCCGCAGCTACGCCCTCGGCGTGAATTCCCGAGGCCATGAAATAGTGGCGTTTGTATCGCAACACGCAAACGATCTCGGTAGCGAGCGCCTCGTTCAAAAGTTTGACCACTGTATATCGATCGGCGCTGTAGCCCTCGGTCACGGCGCCATTCTCGATGTGTTGGCGCGCGCGTTCGCGTAACGTCTTGATGTCTGTGAGAAATGGTTTCTCGGGCACAGCTTTTACTCCTAATTGATCAGCCACGGCTTTCACTCCTGCAAAACAAATTTAAGGGAGGCACGATATTACGCGCACGACGGTACCGGATCAAGGCGGCCACTCATCACATCAGTATCGGATTAGTTTGATTCCAGAAGTTCAGAGTACAACCTTCAGGTTGCTGTTTTATAACCGCAAACTAGAGTTTGAACTCTAAACTACCACTCTATCCCGTATCTAAGTTTTTAGCTTTCTCTATTCAGCAGTGACTTTTCCCTGAATTTTTATCTCGTTAGAAGCCACAGTATCGGTCACCACTAGGATAGGCGCACGCCAGACCAGGGTTTTAATGCGGCAGGTACCGGTGTTGTCTTCGCGGCAGTAGAAAAGCGTGAGCTGAACGCGAAGTTCTGCCTTCCCGGGTTCATAGGCGCGAAACGGTATACGCAGAGGCAGACGCAGATTCTTCGATGTCTCTTTTACTTCTCTATCGCGTCCCCTGGCTCCAGTTAACGGCGGAGAAACAAGTCCAACTTGCTGCAAGCCGTTCTCAACCGAAACTCTGTAGCGCTGCGGCGCCATGGGATTCAGGTGATAACCCGCCGGTAAATCTACCTGAACCACGAGAGTGCCATCCTGATTTGCACGCAGTCGCTGCGAGGCCAAAACGATCTCTTCGGAATTTGGTCCAGTCTCGGAATCCGTAGCGGCAACTGTCATCAGGGCGGCGGGCGGCTCAAGACCATTGATTCGAAGAGTCGACACTTCCTTCGTCTTTAGATCGATGACTCGAACTGCGTGGTTGTTTGTGTCCGCAACATACAACTTATTGTCGGCGACACTCAGACCACCAGGTTCGTAGAGGGAGGGTGAGATGCCGTCGGTCTGGCCTGGCTTGCCAGTCCCGAACAAGGTCTTGACCGAGCGCGCTTCCGGATCAAGTTGTTTTATCTTGTGATTGTAAGTGTCGGCGATCAGCACTTTGCCCTCAAGCGCAAAGATTCCCAGTGGATGTTGTAAGCGGACGTCGTCGCCTTGTCCATCAACATCACCAAATTCAAACAAGTCACCGCCGACGATGGTTTTGACTTGCCCACTGCTGAAGTCGATGGCCCGGATGATGTTCGACTCGCTGTCAGCGACAAAAAGACGCGTGCCGTCCGTGGCTAACCCGGAGGGCTGAGCAAAGCCGGCCTCCAGGAGTGGGCCATCGAGCCGAGCTTCGCGACCGGAGCCGGCAAACGTCGATACCGCTGATTTGTCGAGATCAACCTTCCAGATTTGATGAGGGCCGGCCATCGCGATGTACAAAGTGTTACCAACGAGCTGAAGATCCCAGGGAGAATTCAGCGCTATCTCGCGCGCCGGGCCTTGCTTGAAGTAAAGCTGCGACTGCTTTCCTGTGCCTGCGATCGTCTTCACTAGTCGTCTTTTTAGATCGACGTGACGAATGAGATGGTTTTCAGTATCAGCGACGTAGAGGTTTTCGCCATCACACGCCATACCCTGAGGTCGGTAGAAGCCGGCTTTATCGAATGCACCATCTGCCAGGCCACGTTCTCCGGTACCGATCGTTTCCACAAGTGTCCCGTCGAGTTTTGTGATCACGATGCGGTTGTGATTTGAATCAGCAATGAATAGCCGGTTACCTTTGGCATCTGCGAGCACCTTACCTGGGAAGGCCAGCGGCAGGTTTCCCACCTTGGCGCGTTCCAAAGTGAGTTTAAGGGGCTCTTCATTCAGCTCGCCCCGCCTGCGAAAATCCTCGACTGCCTTTCCGATGGCCATATCAATAGGATCGTAGTTGCCCTCCCCGGAGACTGATCCAATCACGTAACCAGCCGGGTCGATGAGGATTTGAGTGGGCCAGGCGCGAACGCCGTAGCTTTGCCACACCTTAAACTCCGCATCGTTATAGACTGGATGCTCAATCTCATAACGCAAGATAATCCGACGAATATTTTCGGTCTCCTTCTCGTTTGCGAACTTTGCCGAGTGCACACCTATAACAACCAACTGGTTCGCATACTTCTCCTCGAGCTTCTTCAGATCCGGGATAATGTGAATGCAGTTGATGCAGCCGTACGTCCAAAAGTCGAGCAGCACTACCTTTCCCTTCAACGCAGCCAGCGATAATGGTCTGTCTGTATTGAGCCAACCACGCCCACCAGTAATCTCGGGCGCGCGCACGCGGACGCCCTGTTGTGCAGACATAAGAGTGCCTTTCGTAATAGTGCTGAGAGATTGATCTGAAAGCGCGACAATAGCCGACAGCAAGAGCACCAGGCAAACCGCAGCCCTCGAACTTTTATGAAAAATCCTCAATCTGCCTCCTTTGAGATCGTAGCAATTACGGCCGCAAAGATGATTTGGTTTTCAAATCCGATTAAGAGGCTGCCCTCAAAAGTCATAAGCTACGGACGCCTGGGCTTGGCCGCCGGATGTGAGGCGTGGGCTATGACATTTGAGGAAAAGCGCCGATTAATCATGCTTATGCGCGGGTGCTAACTCATCACCCTGTTTGTCGAGAACCTGGTCAAGCCGGTCGATTGCGCGGCGCAGATGGGGAATCGTTATCGAACCGCCAACCACAAGTGCCACATTAAAGGCGTCAAGAAACTGCGGTCGAGTAACACCTGCATCAACGCACTGTCTGATGTGGTAAGTGATGCAGTCATCACAGCGCAGAACCGTTGAGGCCACCAGTCCCAGCAATTCTTTTGTGCGTTTGTCCAGAGCGCCGTCTTCATACGCCTGCGTGTCGAGAGCAAAAAAGCGTTTAATGCCCAGATGGTTACTGCCCAGCAACTTCTCATTCATCTCCGCCCGGTAACGATCGAATTCATCCATGCAAGCAATCCTTTCGGCCCAATCGATGATAGAACATTCATTCTAACGCGCCATCGGTGTACTTGCCGAATGGGCCTGATCATTTTCCATTTGTGATTTGACGTTTTTCATTGGTCATCTGCTAAAAGTGGACTCTTCATCGACGTTTTTCTGTTATGAAACTCGAAACAGGACACCTCTCTGTTCATAGATGACAAATGAAAAATGTCAAATGGCAATGAAAAATGATCAGGTCGATACCGCGCGCGGGGTTCTGTAACACCGTAGGCCGCTCGCGGTTCTATAGTTGAATAACATCGTCCACGTAGGGCCAAAACGCACGAGTGTCGCTATAATGCGTTGAGTAGCGTCGCGAATAACGACAAATCGATGAATGATGAAACCTCGGGCGGGCGACACCCGACCAACTACAACATGGAAGCCGGATCTTTTCCGGTGGGTCCGCTGCGCGAGCGACAGCTTCCAGCTACGCGCAAACTGCAAGTCGTGTCCGCAGGCTCACTTGTGCTCGGTATCTTCGAGGAGGAGATCGCAACGATTGCGGAATGGCGCCGACCAACACCCCTACCTCAAGCGCCGCCATCTGTGCTGGGTGTCGTCTCCATTCAAGCTCGCATGTTGACGGTTCTTGATCCGCTCAATTTGTTCGGTGAAACCAGCAGGCGTCTGGGGTTCCTGACGGGCCTTCTGTTGGCCTTGCGTGGAGATGAGCAGCTCGCTCTGGCAATTGAAAAAAAAGGGGAGACGCTCAATCTGGCGCTGAAGGATATTCAACCGTCACCAGACCCGCGTAACAGGGCCGTGGCCGGAATCTTTCATCACGGCGACCAGCTAATAAAGGTAATTCAGGTTAGCGGACTATTCCCGGCAGCGCTGCGAGGCCGCGAGCGTCGCCGACGTCGATTTTGATCACTGCAGAACCGCGGAGCGGTGGTGTTGGATCCTTGTGCATTTGTCGTCCGGCATTGTTTACTTCGTGTCGGTGTCCGTTCGCGTTATTTCGTGGATCGTTCCGTTCTCTCGGCCAAGCGAATCGATCCACGAAGTAACACGAAGCACCACGAAGGGAATTCTGAAAAAATGACGAATGAAAAATGAAAAATGAGAAATGCAAATTAACCCGGTCGCACCGCTCCTCGCCTTTGTAATTGGCTGATATTACCGACTCGCTCAAGCTGCACCAGTCTCATAAATGGGCCTCAGTGTGAAATCCTCTCCCTGGTGTTAGAATCAAAGAAATCATTTAGGAGAAGTGTTTGGGGTCTGAATTGGCATTACCTCCGGTGTTTGCCATTAGTCACCTACATCACCTTGGTTACATGAACGACCAGGCTTTTCCCACTTTGGAGTTCGACCAACTGCGGGCCGTCGTGCGCCGTGGAGCGCAAACGTCCATGGGACGAACGCGTGTGGACGCTCTGGTGCCGCTTGATGTGTTGGAGGGCCTGCAAAAAGCCCTGGCTGCTTCAGCTGAATGCGTGCAACTGCGAAAGCGCGGCGCTACCTGGTCGTTCAGCGAGCTAAGAGAGCCGGCAGAGGCAATTGCACGACTGCGAGTCGAGGGAACTTCATTAGAACCGGTCACGATTCTTGAAGTGGCGCGACTTTGCGAGCAGGCTATGTCGGCGCGCGCAGCCATTATGGCCGAGCGCGAAGAGTCGCCGGTCTTGGCAGAAATCGTTGCGAGTCTTCCTCGCGAGTTGAACAGTATCACTGCGCGGGTCGCTAACAAGATCTTACCCAGTGGAGATCTCGACGACCGCGCCAGTCCCGAGCTGGCTCGTATTCGCCACGAAATAACCGAGCTCCGTTCAAGCATTACGCGCTCGCTGGAAAACTTGATGCGGAGATCGGAAGAGGCTGTGCAGGATGAGCTGGTCACAATCCGAAACGACCGCTTTGTAATCCCAATCAAGGCTGATCATCGAGGACACATTAAAGGGGTGGCGCATGGCTTCTCGTCTTCCGGGGCAACAGCTTTCGTCGAACCGCTCGAGACCATTGATGCCAATAACGAATTGCAGAATTTGCGCGAGACTGAAGAGCGGGAGATCTACCGTATCCTTTTCGCGCTAACGGAGGAACTGCGGCTGCAACTGGCAGGAATCGAACTCGCGGCCGAGGTCATTGCTGAGCTCGACTTCATAAACGCCAAAGCAGTCTTTCACCAGAATTTCAATTGTGTAATTCCCGAAGTGGCACAGACTTCAGTCTGTGAACCCCTTTTGCCACAGGAGCCTTTCAATAGCAACGCAACGCAAAAGACTAAAGTCTGTTTCACCTTCGAGTTCGTCGAAGCCCGACACCCGCTGCTTGAAGAAAATCTCCGCGCTTCCGGAGGAGCAGTGGTGCCGGTTTCATTTTCGCTGGATGACAAAAACGACTCCATGATCATTTCGGGCGCCAACGCCGGCGGCAAAACGGTCGTGCTTAAAACCGCCGGATTGCTTTCGCTCATGGCTCTTTCGGGTTTGCCTGTACCGGCACGCCACGCGCAAATCCCGTTCTTTGCTTCAGTACTTGCTGATATTGGTGACCACCAGTCGCTAGCCGCAAATCTTTCGACATTTACATCGCATGTGGCCAACATCTCGAGAATGATCGAACTCTGTCGGACTCCGGCCCTGGTCCTGCTTGATGAAGTGGGAACGGGCACCGACCCGGAGGAAGGCTCCGCGCTCGGCGTTGCAGTGGTAGATCATTTCCGCGAAGTCTGCAATGCGTATGTGATGGCCACCACTCACTACAGTGGTCTGAAGGTATACGCCGCCAACGAAGAGGGCGTGCTAAACGCGAGCGTTGAGTTTGATGAGAAGAGTCTGCGGCCCACCTACCGCTTGCTCGTCGGGGTTGCCGGCTCATCTTCCGGTCTGGAGATCGCTCGACGCTTCGGAATCTCAGACGAAATAATCGGCGCCGCCTCAGCCAGCGTGAATGACTCTTCGCGTCAGGCTACAGAATATTTGCGACGTATTAAACGCGAATCCGAGCAAGCCACTACCTTAAGGCAAGCCCTGGAGGAGGAGCGGACCGCGGTCGCGGAGAAGTTTGCGTCGCTCGAGAAAGAAGCCGAAAAAAGAGAACGCCAGCGCCAGACTTCTTTTCAGACCGCGCTCGAGACAATCGTGCACGACTTTGAACGGCGATCTCGGGAACTTCTCGCCACTATCCAGGATCGTTCCGAACGCCTGAAGATTGAACGAGAAACTCAACGTCGCGTGGCGGAGCTGAAACGCGAAGTCCAGCGTGCTGCTAGCAGTTCCCGAGGCCGGGAACCAATTGCTGCGCCGAGCAGCACGAGTTCCCGTCCCGTAAGGGTTGTGCGCGAAGGTCAGGTCGTCACTGGGAAGCAATCAACTGGCTCACTCAAAGTCTCGGGTCAGGACTTATCTGCGTCCGAGGATGTCCAATACGTTGCCACACCTGGCCCAGACATCGCAGTGGGCGACCATGTGCGCCTGCGATCGTTTGGCTCCGTGGGGATTGTTGATAACGTCAAAGGCGACGAAGCCGAGGTGCGAGTGAAATCTCTGCGCTTCCGAGAGAAGTTGGAAAATCTCGAGTTGGTGAAGGAAACTACACCAGCAAAACGAGAAGGGGGTCGTTTCTCCAAGCTGCGCCCAACAAGCAACACGGGGCTTCAACTCAGTTCGTCGGACGATACTGCGCGCTCCGAGCTGAACGTTATCGGCCAGAGGGCGGATGAAGCAGTGGACGCTGTCGATAAGTTTCTCGATGCCGCATCTGTCGGTGGGCTCAGTCAGTTGCGCATCGTTCACGGCCACGGTACTGGAGCGCTCCGTCGCGCGATTGCTGAGCTCTTAAAGGATCATCCTCATGTCGCCCGTTTTGCGGCCGCGCCCCAAGACCAGGGCGGCTCGGGTGCAACTGTTGTAGAACTCAGGCAATAGCAAAGTATGCGCTACCCAGAAACATTCATTGATGATCTGAAACGCCAGACCGACATTGTGCGAGTGGTCCAGGACTATGTGTCCCTGAAGAAGAAGGGGGCAAACTGGATGGCGTGTTGCCCGTTTCACAAGGAAAAAACACCTTCCTTTTCCGTGAGTCCCGCTAAAGAGATCTTCTACTGCTTCGGTTGTCACAAGGGCGGATCGGTTTTCAATTTCGTAATGGAAATCGAACGGGTCGCGTTTCCTGACGCAATCAAAATCGTGGCGGAAAAAAGCGGCGTGCCTTTGCCCAGGTTAGTCGACGACAGTCGCTTCGAAGCCAGGCGACAGGAAGTGGATGAAGTTATTGAACTGAACAAGTGGGCGCTCGAGTGGTGGGAGCAGCAACTCGAACATGGAGGTCCCGAGTCACGCATAGGGCGCGACTATCTTGCGCAAAGAGAAATTACCGATGAGACGCGAAAGGCCTTTCGTCTGGGCTATGCACCAGATAGCTGGGAAGCGCTCTCATCTCACCTTAGACAAAAGGGTGCGAGTCAGCTCCAGATCGAGCGCAGTGGTTTAGTAGTTAAGAAAGAAGAAGGCAGCTCGTATGACCGCTTTCGTGGGCGGCTGATTGTTCCGGTCATGGACATCCAGGGTCGTCCGATAGCCTTTGGTGGGCGCACGCTAAAGAATGAGGACGCGAAGTATATAAATTCGCCGGAGACCGCTGCCTATGTTAAGGGTAGGAACCTTTTTGGTTTAAACCTGACACGGGATGAAATTCGCCGGCAGGGCTATGCGATTTTGGTTGAAGGGTTTCTCGATCTGATTATTCCCTACCAATTTGGGATTCGTAACGTCGTTGCCAGTCTGGGCACAGCGCTTACGCCAGACCAGGTGAAACTGTTGGCTCGGTTTGCGCGTAAGGTGGTAGTCAATTATGATGGTGATCAAGCAGGCGTGCAGGCAGCAAAGAAAGCAATCGAAACCCTTTTGGCAGAAGACCTTGAGGTCAAGGTGCTGGTTCTTCCGGACAACGCCGATCCGGATGAATTCATCAGAAGATTGGGCGCGAATGAGTATCAGCGGCGACGTGGCGAGGCACAACCCCACATACAATTTGTAATCGATCAGGCTGTGCGGGATCGCAAGCTTACCAATCCTGCCGAGAAGGAGGCAGCGATTGATGAGGTGCTCCCGTTTATTCGCGCTGTCCGCAGCCGCATTCAGAAGCGCGAGTATTTTGACATTGCAATGGATGCATTGCGAATCGATAAGGAGAGTCCTGACACTTCTGCATGGCGAAGACAGTTATGGGGTTCGCTACGAGATAGCGCGGTCGCTAGAGCTACACCCAAATTGTCAAAATATGTCGGATCACCGAGTGCGGCAGAAGAACGGCTTGTTAGTCTGCTCATAACTGACGAAACACTTCGACACGCGATCATGAGCAACCTGAACACTGAAGATTACGAGGGCTTGCCAACCGCCGCGATCTTTAGTTCCTTAGCCAGGCTAGAACGATCTGGACTGGCGCTTAATGATGAGGAGTTGCGTAGCGACATTGCAGACGACCCAATAGCTTTGGATCTTGTCAATAAGCTTCTTTTTGAGGAGTCTGTCCATGTACCAACTGAAGAAACCGAGGATATCTTCATCAGAGCTGAAAAGTGCGTCAGTGCACTGAAGCTAATTCAGATCGACCAGCGTATTCGCGAGCTGAACACGCAGATACTGGAAGCCCAGCGCGCTGGGGACATGGAAACGGCAAACACTCTTGCCTGGGAGCGCTTTGAATGCGATAGACGAAGAAACTCGGTCCTGGCCCCGAAGGATGTAGAGACGCAACCAACTATTCGCTGAGTGAAAACGATCGAACAAAAGTAGATCTGAGTTGGGGCAGTTTAGAGATTATCTGGAGCATGTTAAAAGTGAGTATTGAAGACAAAGATCGGGACGATGTGATGGAGAGATTGCTGGAGCTGGGTGGCGACAAGAAGTATTTGACCTTCGACGACTTGAATCGCGAGTTGCCGGACAATGTTGTCTCCCCGGATGACATTGAGGACGTGCTGCAGAAGCTCGAAGGTTCGAATATTCCCGTCGCGGATTCCGACGAAAGACTTCTCGAACAGGCCGCTGTGGCGGTTGCTGACGATGACGAGGAATCAACCGACGAAGATATCGAGCTCGATCTTTCCGCCGGCGCGCTGGAGAAAACAAACGACCCCGTTCGTTTGTATCTGCGCGAGATGGGTGTAGTACCACTGCTGACGCGCGAGGGCGAAGTGGCCATCGCAAAACGCATCGAGCGAGGGCAGCTGAAGACACAGAAATCCATCGCGCGCTCGCCGCTGGCCGTCAAGGAGCTAATCAGAATCGGAGAAGCCCTGGAAGCCGGCACTGCAAACATTCGCGAGATTGTGCTTTTTTCAGAGCAGGCGGAGCTGACCGGAGATGAAGACAAAGCGGAAGAGTATCGCAACTGGACCATCGAAGGTATCCAGAATATCCGCAAGCTTTCCAAGCTGGCCTTAAAAGAATTTGAGAAACTGCGGGCTGAGCAAAAGATTACTCGCGGGAAAAAGAGTAAGAAGTTGACGCGACTCCGCCGCAAGGTGGCGCGGTTTCGTTTGGAGATCGCCCAGGAAATCGGCCGATTGAGTATGACCGAGCGCGCGCGACAGCGTTTGATCAGTGCCATCAGGGCCGTACAGAAGGAAGTTCGCGACTCAGAGCGCGAAACAGCTAACTATACCGAAAAGCTTACCAAGAAACGGATTAAGCCGGACGATCAGAAAGAGTTCAAGCGTCGGATTTCGGCGGCCAAAAAGCGCCTGGCGCAAATAGAGGTGGATCACCACGTCGGTCCGGTTGAAATCAAGCGCTCGTTGCAGTCAATCGTCATCGGTGAGCAACAGACCGGCCAGGCTAAACGTGAACTGGTCGAGGCCAACCTTCGTCTGGTCGTTTCGATCGCCAAGAAATACACCAATCGAGGCCTGCAGTTTCTGGATTTGATTCAGGAAGGCAACATCGGTCTTATGAAGGCAGTAGACAAGTTTGAGTGGCGGCGAGGTTACAAGTTTTCTACCTATGCCACCTGGTGGATTCGCCAGGCTATCACCCGCGCCATCGCCGATCAGGCCAGGACCATTCGTATTCCCGTGCACATGATCGAGACGATCAATAAATTGATCCGCACTTCGCGCGCCTTGGTGCAGGAACTAGGACGCGAGCCCACCAGCGAAGAGATCGCCAAGAAGATGGACATCCCGGTCTCGAAGGTGCGGAAGGTGTTGAAGATTGCGCAGGAACCAATCTCACTCGAAACACCCATCGGCGAGGAGGAAGATTCGCATCTGGGCGATTTCATCGAAGACAAATCAATATTGAATCCAGCCGATGCGGTAGTTGCTTCCAACCTTCGCGAGATCACGGATGAAGTTCTGGCGACCCTAACGCCGCGTGAAGAAAAAGTGATCAAAATGCGGTTTGGTCTGGGTACCACCGGGTCTGAACATACCTTGGAGGAAGTGGGTCAACACTTCGCGGTCACTCGCGAGCGCATTCGCCAGATCGAAGCGAAGGCACTCCGCAAGCTGCGGCACCCCTCGCGTTCCCGCAAACTCAAAGCGTTTCTTGACGGCGCTCAACGGTAGGTAAGTCAACATCCAGGAAACAGGCGCAGGAAGTCACTCTCTTGCGCCTTTTTATTCTTACCTGGTCTTACCCAGGAACTGGATGCTCTGAGCGGTGTGATCAAACTCGTACATGTAAGTGTAGCCGGGAAAATCAATCGGTTTGCTGAACTGCACTCGCACCTGCATGCGGTCGTTCTCCTGAAAGGGGGTGATTTCCACCTCCGGTGGCACGTCATAGTCAGGGGCACTCTTTGTTAATTGATCGGTCACCCAGTCAGGAGAGTAAGCCAGCGCGGCGGCAGCATCCACCTTGGTTTGCATCAAGTCTTTGTAAAGATAGGCATTGTAAGCGACGGGTACATAAAAATATGCCGCGCACGCCACCCCGCCGAGAATTGCCATCACTACCAGAAACTTCAGCCGCGCGCCTCCGCGCTCACCAGATTTAGCAAAATCCGTCATACACACTCCTTATTTAAGACCATCTCTCATCGAACGGCGCAATAGGGGCAGAGTGATCTCCCTCCCATCAACTATACGAGCGCGTCCTATTCGTTCGAGCAGAACCCACTTTATCCGGCCGTCCACGCTTTTTTTATCGCGTAGAATTGCACCCATGATCGCACTTTGATCGAGATCACTTGCGGCGGGCAACGATCCGGCTGACCGGACCGTTTCTCGTAGTAATTCTAACTCGGATGCGGCAAGCAAGCCCAGATCTTTCGACATCTGCCCGGCAACGAGCATCCCGTAACCCACGGCTTCTCCGTGACGAAAGCGACGGTATTTTGTAATGCTCTCCAGCGCGTGTCCGACTGTATGTCCGAAGTTCAGGACTCGCCGCGAAAGATGGTCCGTACGCTCCGGTGCCTCTCGTTCATCGCCGGTCACGATCGCTGCCTTGAAACCACACTGAGATCTGATGAGGTTTTCCAGTTCCGGTGAAACAATCTCGGCAGGATCTGACTTGATGTTCTTCAAATAGTCCCGGGTTTGTTTGAAGAGAGCCCGGCTGCCGACAGCACCCTGCTTGATACTCTCGCACCATCCGGAAACGAGCTCGCGGGGGGCCAGAGTTGTTAACGTTTCCGTATCAATCAACACTCCGCAAGGTTGATGAAATGCGCCCACCAGGTTTTTGCCGTGTGGCAGATTTACGCCGGTCTTGCCGCCAACTGAAGAATCAATCTGGGCGATGAGGGTGGTTGGTACTTGAAAGAACGGGACTCCCCGCAGGTAAGTAGCTGCCGCAAAGCCTGCCACATCGCCAATCACTCCCCCGCCCAAAGCAACAACCGGATCGGTTCGCTCAAGTCCGGCTTCGCTGAGAAAAAGAATTACCTTCCGGAGGGTAACCAGGGTCTTGTAACGCTCTCCGTCCCCAATCAAAAAGGGCCAAACCTCATACCCTGCGGCACGTATGCTCTTAAGAGTCTGCGCGCCGTATAAACTGAAAACCTTCTGGTTTGAGATAATGGCAACGCGGCGCGCTCGATGAGGCAAACAGCTACGAATCTCGTCGCCTAATTCCGCTAAGACTCCACGCCCGATTCTGATGTCGTATTGGTGCTTTGCCACGCCCAACCG